>PEQN01000007.1 GCA_002786225.1 Leptospira sp.
ATCAATATTTAAAAATAACTGAGTATTATTTTTTTAAATTATTAACTGATTAGCCAAAGTCTTAGAAATCTATCTACATTAGGTATCGCTTGCCAATATTATCACGTAAATTGGGATCCGCTCCAAAACTAAGTAATAAATCAGAAATATCACCTAAACCATCATAACTATTGGCAACATGTAAGGGGGTGACTCCACGTGTGTCTCTAGCATTTGGGTTGGCTCCACATTTTAATATTCTCTCTAGTGCTTCAATTCTACCCATCTCTACATAGAAATGGATCAAAGGAACTCCCGCTTCATCAGAGACCTTGGGATCGATTGGAGCTGCGAGAAGAGAATCTAAGAAAAAGAGATCTTCCATTTCCGTTCCTGCAAGAAACAAAAGTATGAACGCAGAATCATGGATTATGCCAGCTTCTTTGGCTTTTGTAAGGCTTACTTCAAATTTCACCTTATCTTGAACATGAATGGACTTTATTAGGTTACGGATGGTATTTTTGGAATTCCAAGCTTCGAAAAAGGAAAGTAATTTCATAATTTTAACCCAACATAACTCTACTATTTTAATTGGCTCTTATTTTTTATAAAAATGATGACAAGTTTATGGACAGAATGTTCAATAATAGAATTGGTTTTCTCGATTTATTAAGGAGCTTTTTATGAAAAATCTACTAAATTCTATCTTGATATTGTACTTGGCTTTTCAAATTTGTACACCCATCCATAGTCAAGAACCTTCTCAAAAAGGCTCAGATCAAGCTAAACTAAATGCAAGCCGACTTACTCTGGGTACCTCCAAAGAAAATATTTCTGAGATACCTTTAGATATAGATAAATATGCAAATCTAGAAAGATTAACAATCTATACGAGGTCTTCAAAAATTCCTGAACAATTGAATACTCTCAAAAAATTGAAGCACTTAGAATTATTAGGAGATTATTCTGAATTATCGACAAGTATTCATCTTCTAAAAAATATCGAAAGGTTGGAAATTAGTTCAGGACTACAAGATTTACCATCTGAGTTGGGAGAATTAAATAATCTGAATACTTTAGATCTTAATATGAATCGTCTTTCATCTCTTCCTGAAAGTATTAAAAATTTAAAAAATTTGAATGGCATTCATCTCAATAAAAATGAATTTGTTAAATTTCCAAATGTTATTTCTAATTTAATGAATCTAAAATGGTTAACTATAACTGAGAATAAACTTCAATCACTTCCTAAAGATATTGCAAAGCTAAACTCTATTGAAGGAATCAATTTTGAATCTAATCAACTAGAAGGATTACCGTCTGAATTTTCAAAGCTAGAGAATTTACAAGATTTAAATTTGATGGATAATAAATTTAGCCAATGGCCACAAGTTCTCAACTCTCTAAAGAATCTAAAAGAAATCAATCTTTCGCATAATGGTATTTCTTCAATTGATCTAAACTTAAGTAATTTAGCTTCCCTCCAAAAACTATGGTTGCATTCGAATCAAATTAAAGAACTATCAGTAAATTTTTCAAGTACAAATTCTCTAACTCATCTTTATCTATGGAATAATCAAATTCAATCAATTCCCTCTGAAATAAAAAACCTTAGTCTTCTAGAGATTCTGCATATACGTCAAAATCAGATTACTTCATTGCCAGAAGAAATAGGAGCTCTAAATAAATTAACTGTTTTGGAATTGAGTTTCAACCAATTAAAAAGCTTACCTGAATCCTTAGGGAACCTTGCAAATCTCAAAGGACTATATTTAACATTTAATCAATTAGCAAACCTTCCAAGGACTATTGGAAAATTAAGTAAGCTTGAACTTCTTGATGTAAGCTTTAACAAAATCGAATCCCTTCCATCAGATCTCAAAGGTCTACAAAAGCTTAAAGTATTATCCGCTTTTGGAAATAGTATTTCTGAAATTCCAGATAGTATAGGTTCTCTTAATTCTTTAAATGAACTCTATCTTGGAGGCAATGAAATAAGTTCTTTACCAGTCACAATTGGTAATTTAAAAAATTTGAATATCTTAGATTTAAGTGACAATAAATTATCTAAGCTTCCTGATGAATTCGTAAAATTAAAACAACTTGAATACTTAAGCTTAAGAAATAATAATATATCTAGTCTACCTGATTCATTTAAGAGGATGCGAGGACTAAAAACAATTCACTTAGATGGAAATCCACTTACACCAGAGGCTTTAAGGAAAATTAAAGGTCTTTTACCAAATACAGTCATCATTCATTTAAATCAGGCTACTCCGAATCAAAGATTAAAAGAAACTTATCGCTTAACAATGACAAAACTCAATAGTCTACGTGTTAATAATGGTGCTCCACCTTTAGAGATGGATTTTCGCTTATCTTTGGCATCTGAAGCTCATGCCAGATATTTGATTGCAAACAAGAACCATCCCTCAATAAAAGGTTTAGGTGCCCACAATCAGAATCCTAATCTGCCACTTTACTCAGAAGAAGGAGCTAAAAAAGAATTTAGATATGGAACGCAAGGAGAAGTTCTATCTTCTAATGAAGCTGAACTAGACCAAGCAATAGATACTTGGCATCATACTATATTGCATAGAAAACCAATTACAGGACTAGGATTTCTTAAGGTAGGATTTGGTTTTTCTAAAACAATAGACAACAATATAAGTAAATCCGTGCTACGAGTAGTTGGCTTAAATTATCAATATATGAATATGATGCAAAATACAGCACCTGCTGTAAAAGTGTATCCTTACGAAAATCAAAAAAATGTTCCATTAACAATGATTAATGAAATTCCTAACACGACACCTCTAGAAGATGAAGATCAAATTGTTGGATTTCCCATTGTTATTAAATTTAATAAAGAAAGATCATATGATCTAAAGAATTTTAGAGCAACAATGACCGATAGTTCTGGAAAAAATATTCCACTTTGGATCATTCAACCTTCAGATAACAAATATGGTATAGGTGGACAATCTGAAATTTGGATCATGAGTAAAGATCCACTAAGTTCAAATGAAGAATATGCAATTACCGCAGAAGGAAATATAAGTGGTGGAAGAATCTGGAAGAAGGAATGGAGTTTTACAACAGAAGAATAAATTAGTTGTCAATTTTTTTCAAATTTTTGAATCTATACTATTAAGGAATTAAACTTATGCAACCAAATACATCCAATATTCTCACACTAAGAATTATGCACATAGGATTAATGGCTGGACCAATAATTTTCATGACAATTTGCCTTACAGTATTGAAAGATCGAATGCTTATTGAAAATGAAGTCTACTATTTAGTTGGACTTATTATAGGAATTTTTGCTCCTATGGTAGCCTTCTTTGTACCAAGTATTCTCTCGAAATCAATGAAAGATCAAATAAATCGAGATCAAAGTTACCAAACCTTAAAAATTATCCAATGGGCAGTCATTGAAAGTGCTAGCCTAATCAACATAGTTTTCTTTTTCTTAACTGGAAAGCAAGAATCAATGATTATCGCAGCTGTCCTTATTATAATCCTGGCTTCAAGGTTTCCCTCTGAAATAGAAAAAGATAAATTATTTCCATCTAATAACTTACCTTATAGCTAAGCTAAGCAATTTTATTTTAATCTAAGTTATGTTATGTAATTTTAAGTTAATTCATGTCATCTTCAATTGAAGCTAACTGTATTCATCTTATTCTATTAACGCAACCCTTGGTAGAAAATTGATTTTTGAATTAAATCAGAACCTAGTTTTAAATCTTTTAAGTGGCAGAAAAAAGGCAAAAAGATACTATATATTTTTCTATCAGTTACAAATTTACAATTAAAGTTCTGAAAAACTATTTCTTCAATTTCTGCAACTGGTATAGACATTCTTCCATATTTTAAAGTTCCTTTATTTATTCTTAAATCCTTTGGAAAATGAATTCGATAAGGTACATAAATTGCTACGAATAAGGCAAAGAAGATATGAGAATTTATTATACTAGCAAAGATTATAGATATAATATCTGGATTATCGATATAAAATAGTTCATAACTTCCAGAAGCTATAAAAAACATAGTTGAAATAAATAAAAAAAATCCAAGAGGAAAATACATTAAGGTATTTATAGAATGACTTTTTAGAATTAATCCTTCTCTACCTAAAGAAACTTCAAAAGGATCTCCCAATTTATATCTAGGAGGAAAACTATCTAAGTCAACTTTTCCCTTCATTACTTCATGGTAGGGTGAATCAAGTTCAGTCGCTTGCCTTAGTATTCCATCTTGGCTCTGTAGAGGAATCCCTGTGAATTTTGATAATTGTTCAGCTCTTTCACGTATTTTGATTGAATCAGGAGAAGTCTCGATTCGAAATCCAAGTTTAAGAGAATCCATTTCCATCTTATCTAGCTTAGGAAATTTAGAACGAATTTGACCTATGATATTATCGTTAAAAACTAGCGAATAAGTATAATTAGTCGAACTAGACTTAGAAGATGAACTTGAGAATCTAGATAATTTTATCTCTTGAATAATCGAACTATTGAGGTCAGCTATCTTATCTTTACCTATGAATACTTCCAAAAGATTAGTGGATGGGTTCTTCTTAATTTTCAGTTTCTTAGATGAAAAGAAATGGATATAGACAAATATTATTCCAAAAATTGAACCCCAACTCACAAATCCTAGGATCAATAATAATGATTCATCTTCCATGGTTAAAATCCTTGATTGATTAAATGATTCGAAAGATAAAACTATATCATGATAATCTATAAAAATGCAATAGATAATTTTTAATTTAAACTATTTATTTCATACCTATGGAAGACTTTCTGCTATATTATTTCCAAAAGCAATGGCTTCGAAAAAACCGTTTCCGTATGCAACTGAATGAAAATTTTTTAAGAAGTCACTCTGTTGATGAAATTACTTTTTTCTGTTCAAATCTAAAGCACAAAAATAGTATCCAAAGAAGATGATAAATATCAAAGAGATATTATTAAGTATATCTATAGCTCTTGACCATGCTAATGGAAGGAAACCCGAGTTTTCATTAAAATTAGCCTTAGTTTCAGTTTTTTTAGCTAAGCTTTCCCACTGTAGCAAAGAACAAATTGAACTTGTTTATTTATCATCTATAATGAAATCCATTGGATGCACCTCTTATTCTCCAGATGAAGCTAAGATATTCTCAGGTGATGATATTAGCTTTAAGTCTGCTTTTTCAACTGTGGATTCAATCAACCATTTAGATATGCTTAGCCATATGCGAAAATTAAAAACTGGCAATCAATGGGATGAATTAAAAATGAAATTCCGATTGATATTGGATGGAAAAACTTTATATAAAAAAATCATAGAAGCCCATTGTGATTCTGCTCGCATTTTAATTCAGGAGATCCAATTAAATCCAGAAATAAGTCTTATAATAAATGATTTTTATGAAAGGTATGACGGCAAAGGCATACCTCATAGAAAGAAAAAAGATGAAATACATTTTGCAACTAGAATTATATCTGCCGCTCAATATTTCATTAGTCTTTCAGAAGTGATGGATATAAAAAAAATAGATAAGAAGTTGAAGGCAGCAAGCGGAAGAATGTTTGATCCCGAAATTGTTGATCTATTAAGTATCTTTCTAGATGAACTTTATATACTAATGAATTCCGATACTATTTATGATGATGCATTATCTATCTCACCTAATATCTATGTAAAACATCTCAATTCGGTTGCTTTGTTAATTTCATACTTACCAGATTTTAAGTCGAGATATACACCAACACATTCCAAAAAAGTCTCAGAACTTGCTCTCTACTTAGCTAAATCAATGAAATTAAGTGAAGAAGAACAATCTAAAATTTATATTTCTGCTTTAATCATGAATATTGGAATGGTATGTATCCCCTCAGGAATCTTAGAAAAGAAAAGTACATTAAATTCTTCAGAAAAAGAAATAATTGAAACTCACACATATCATACCTATCAGATCTTGAAGAAAAGCAAAATATTAAATCCTTATTTAGATTATTGTATTTCTCACCACGAAACTTTATTAGGAACAGGCTACCATAGAAGAATAAAAGATCTGAACTTGTCTCAATCTATTTTAATTTATGCTGACAAAGTCATCGCACTTAGTTCTGAAAGAAGCTATCGAAAAGCATTTACCAAGCAAGAAATTTTAAAAATATTAAAAGCGGAAACTCAAGATGGCAAATTGGAAAAAAGTATTTTTCCTCATTTGGAGAAGTATTTCGGTATTAAAAATAAAAAGAGTCCCTATAAAAAGAATTTATACTCATTGACAGAAAGAGAAATTGAAGTTTTAAGACTTATTGCTGAGGGAAATACAAATAAGCAAATAGGGAATCTTTTAGAAATCTCATCAAGAACAGTTCAACATCATACAATTCATATTTATGAAAAAATGGGCGTAAAAAGTCGATCCGCTGCAATAATCCTTGGATTTAAAGAAAAAATTATAAAAGTATAGGCCATTTGGCCCTTTCATAACAATTCGATTCATGTTAATCTGATAGATATTGAAAAAGAGGTATCTATGAGAATTATTGTTAGTATTTGTTTATTGTTTAATTTCTTTTGTTCATACGTTGAAAAAAAGTATGATGCACCTTCTACACCAATTAAAATAAAAGGATCAAGAACTATTGTTTTTGTTCATGGAATGTATATGACGCCCAAGTCTTGGGGAAATTGGGAAAAGTATTTTAAAGAAAAAGGCTTTAAAGTTTATGCTCCAGCTTATCCTCTTCATGATTTAGAAGCAGAAATACTAAGAAATAAATACCCAGATGCTGAATTAGCAAAACTCACATTTGCAAAAGTAAAAGAACACTATAAGAAGTTTATTTTGAGTTTGGATGAAAAACCAATTCTAATTGGACACTCAATGGGTGGATTAGTCGTACAGTCTTTATTAAACGATGAATTGGGAACAGCAGCTATCGCTCTTAGTTCTGCTCCTCCTAAAGGAGTAGTTTCTAAAGCTACAGCTATAAAGCACGGAATTACTTTTGTAACTTCCTCCTGGCCAGTAATCAATCCGTTTGCCTCTGACGATTCACCAATTTTTTTGGATGAAGAGCATTTTATCAAAAAATTTGGAAACAGAATGAGTGAAAAAGAAGCCCATGAATTCTATAAAGAATTCATTGTCCCTGAATCCAGAAGATTACCAAGATCCATTTTAACCGATGAAGGAAAATTAGATTTTGCAAAACCAAGAGGTCCTCTCTTATTGATTGCAGCTGATGAGGATAGAATTATACCTAACTCATTAGTTAGAGATATTCAAAGTGCTTATTCAAAATCATCAGGAATCACGAATTTTGTTGAATACAAAGGACGGGGGCATTTGTTGCATAAACAAGCTGGATGGGAAGAGATTGCTTATGATTGTTGGGAATGGATAGAGAAAAATCGATGATTCAAAGTTTTTCTTATTAATGAGAATATAATGTATTTCAAAAATTAGTTTAACTAAAGTTAAACTAATTTAAGATTAAAATAACTTCAGTTCATAATCGAAGATCTATCATTTGAAAAATACTTACCTCTTAAAGAAGGATCTTTTTTTAGCAGAAGATGACTTTTTAGCTGCACCCGAATTGGAAGAAGATCTTTCAGTTCTAGGCGGTCTTTGCGGTTTTGGGGCTGGCTTTTGGACATGATGATTCAATAAAGGAAATGGATGTTCTTCTATCACTGGAACTTTTATCTTTATGAGCTTCTCGATGTCGCGAAGGAATTCTTTTTCATCTGCAGAACAAAATCCAAAAGTAATGCCACTTGCTCCCGCACGTCCTGTTCTTCCTATTCTATGAATATATGATTCAGGAATATTAGGCAATTCATAATTTATAACGTGCGTTAGTTCATCTATGTCAATACCTCTAGCAGCAATATCTGTAGCTACAAGAACCCGAATCGTCTTTGCTTTGAATTTTTTTAACGCTTCTTGTCTAGAGTTTTGAGATTTATTCCCGTGAATTGCTAAGGAAGGAATTTGGTTTCGAATTAATTCCTTGGTTACCTTGTCCGCTCCATGTTTAGTCCTAGTAAATACTAATACCCTTTCAATGGCTGGATCTTTTAAGATATGGATCAATAATTTATTTTTATTTTCTTTATCTACCATATAAACTGCTTGGTTGATCTTCTCAGCAGTGGAGGAAACGGGAGTAACTTCAACCTTAGATGGATTAACAAGAATGCTGCCTGCTAATTTTAGAATATCAGGCGGCATGGTTGCTGAAAAGAAAAGGGATTGTCTTTTGCTTGGCAAAATTTTAATAACCTTCTTTACATCATGAACGAATCCCATATCTAACATTCTATCTGCCTCATCTAAGACAAAAAATTGGATAGTACTTAAACTAAGATGCTTCTGACCTACTAAATCCAGAAGTCTTCCGGGAGTTGCTATTAATATATCTACACCTTGTCGTAGAGCTTCCACCTGTTTGTGTTGCTTAACTCCACCATAAATTACTCGGTATTTTAAGTCTGAATTTCTTCCATAATTTGCAAAGCTCTCACCTATTTGTATCGCCAATTCTCTAGTAGGTGTTAGTATTAGGCACCTTAATTTTCTCTTAACATTTGGATCTATCTTTTCTTCAGAAAGAATTTGAATAATGGGAATTGCAAAGGCAGCCGTTTTACCTGTTCCTGTTTGTGCACAACCAAGAATATCTTTGTGTTTGAGAATAAGTGGAATAGCTTTTTCTTGAATCGGTGTTGGATTTGTGTAACCTTCCGCTTCTAAGGCCTTTAAAATGGATGGATGTATATTTAGTTCAGTAAAAGAAGTCATTTAAACAATTAGAAATTTATGCTTATAAACTGGATAGACAATAAAAATTACATTATGAATTGATGTGCTCAAAGAAAAATGCAAAAGAGTTAACAACTTTGGGAACCTGGATCAATGATTTAGCATCTATTCCCGTGTCTCCATGCGAAATCAAATTCGTTACACATAATTTTGATTTTACATTTCTTTTCTGTAAATGCTGGTAAACTAAAATAGATTCTTCTGAAGGCACAACATCATCTTTTTTTCCATGAACAAGTAGAACAGGTAAGTTGATTTTAGAGATATGAGTCAATACCGATAGCTCAGTCAGTAGCACTCTACTTTCCCCGCCTTTCTTAACAATATCCGTCCAATGTTTCATCCGAAAATCTGGATCATTCTTTATTTGAAAGAAGAAGTCTTTTTCCTTTTGAGACATCGAGGCTAAATGATTATCTAGCCTAGGATCAAAGTATTTATAATAATTGTCCAAAGCAGAATAATACAATGCCTTAATAATTTTAGGTTTATTACCAATCGACAATGGTAGAAAGTTATAAAGCAAAATCATCCTTCCATACTCATCCAACTCCTGGATAGAAAATAGATTTTCAAGTATTGTCTCTACATTACCATACGCACCTATTGTACAAATTGTACTTATGAACTTTGCAACTTTTTCATCTGAAGCAGCTATTAAACTAAGTGCTCCTGAAAAAGAAGGGGAAAGAATTGATACTTTATGAGTTGGAGATAAATTCTTCTGAGCTGCAACATAACTAATACTATCTTTAATATCTTGAATATTGTTTAATGAGATTTTGTAATTACAGATTTCTTCATAGAATGGGCATACTACTACATAACCTGCTTTTTGTAAGGATTGATTTACTTTGATGATCCTAGGATCACGATTTCCTTTGGGAGCTAGTCCATTGATTGATAGAATAGTACCTTTGTATATCTTCTTGGTTGGATAGTAGACATCAGCCTTCAATTTACCATTTTTTATTGGAATTAAAATTGCTTCTGTATTCTCTAAATCTGATTCTTTGGTTTGTAGATGTAATAAAAAAATAATTGAGTCTATTATGGATGATAGTTTTTTCATTCTGGTTTAAATTTATCTCTTATTCTTAAATGCTGTATTTCTTTTTTATAACTCTGTTAATAATTTCATCTTTTTCTTCTTTATAACCAAAAATAAATAAATTATCGACAATAAACGGAATCCATCTATTATTTAAACTTTCATCGGAAAGCATTTCAATCAATGCCTTGCTTCCTTTCTGAGATCGATTTTGTATAAAGTATGCAACCAAATTATTTCTATTATTATAAATAATATCCAAAGAGTGGTCTTTTAGAAAAATTTGAACAACAAAATCTTCAATAGTAGGGTTATAATATCCTTTAGAAAGTAAGCAATATAGAGCCATACTTGAAAGATTTAATCTAGCATTAGATTTATATTTCTGATAAACCTTTATCAGCAATTTAATCTGCTTATCCGTTTTAGTATTTAGTTCACATAGATTTAATAGATCCCCGATTTCTTCATTTGAATTTGATTCTAAGGCTATTTCTAATTTAGAAATCCATTCCTCTGTAGTTAATGTTTTGTTAGGTCTAAAGCCTTTCGATTCTTCTGTAGAATCTTCGAATAGCCAATGATAAGACCAGGAAAGTGTGAACATAGGTCCTGAAAGCAATAAGGAAAAAGGAATAACACCCATTCGCGTAACATAAGGTAGATTATTTCTGTCTGTCCACAGAGCATTCAAGGTGTCATTTGCCGCCTTGGGAATAACAGAAATAGGATGAACTACAAATACATCTAATGCACCAGCTAAAATACCAACTGGAATGTAAAATGGACTTGCCCAAATTTTGGCTGAATCATCTTTGGGAACTAAATTTTCTTCTACAGCATTGACAAGAATTAAATTCTTCCGTTGAAAGATTGCACAATTCGTAAGATTAATAAATAAAAATATTACAGCAAGGCATCTAAGAATCCAATGGAAATTAAATATTTTATATAAAAAGATCATATATCGAAAATGGAATAACCTAACCATGTAACTATGAGTGTTATAGGAGTTAGTACTATTTTAGGTAGGAACAAAAAACTTTGTCTAATCACTCCACCTTGGGGTTTAAACCAAATAATTTCATAAGTCTTACTCAATGATTTTGGAATTACTGAAATGGGATGAAGAAGTAAGGCATCGGTTAATAGAGAAATTGTTCCGACAGGTATGAATATTGGTGAAAGCAAGACTTCTTGGTAAGTTTCTTTCGGCTGAACGAATTCATCTAATTGATTCGTTAGTAATCTATTAGAACTTCGCATAAATGCACATTCCAATTGAAGTAAAATCAATATTAAAAAAATTAGAAATCTTAATCTCTTGAAAAGGAACACTCTGGTAATCTTCAAATTTTTACGACACTAGAGTCAAACGAATTTTTCAGAAAGAAATTGAATTCTATTGTAGAAATTAAAAAGATAAAAAGTTGTATTTTATTGAATCTTCTCAATTTATTATAAATTATGACCTTTCATAAACTTCGAATTAACTTATCATACATTTTCTTAATCTTCTTTCTACTTCTTCCTTCCTGCAAAGAGATCAAAGAAGATTCCAAAACTAAAGAAATCTATCTTGAAACACTCAATTATGCACGTGAAAAGAATTTAAAACTAATTTTGGTTTTTGGAGCTGATTGGTGCAAGGATTGCCGTTCCTTGAAAGAGCGTTTTGTAAATCACCCAAATATAAGCTCGCTGATACATTCTAATTTTGTAGTGTTAAATATTGATGTTGGACAATTTGATAAAAATGTAGAGTTTGCTAAAAACTTTGGAAGTCCCCAAGATAAAGGAATTCCCTCTTTGGTTATCATAGATCCTTCTCTAAATGATAAAATTCTAGCAAGCACCAATGCTGGTGAATTTTCAAATGCAAGCAATATGAAGGATGAATCAATAGAAAACTACTTAAAGAAATTTATAAAGTAGGTTATTTTCCAAAGAATTGATTAGCTTTATTGGCTAAAAAGAAAGAATAACGGAGAAAAAATATGAACTTTTTCCTGTTTTTAGGAATCGTACTCTTACCTTGTTCCTTTTTTGTCACCTGTTTTGGTGAAACAGTGAAACACGAAATCAAATGGGATAATATTTCTAAAATTAAGTCTGATTCTATTCATATTGTAGAATATAGCAAGGATTATGTTACTTCCACTTATCAACCATGGTATATTATGGTAAGTGTTAATGCACCAACAAAGATATCATTTTGTGGTCAAATTCTCATACATCCACTTCAAGGTAAAACCAGTGGCTCCAAAAATCTTTTTTTAGAATCGAAGACGAAAAATTGTGAACTTAAAATTACCATTTTTGGTAAGAAGGAGTCAATGGTTCTTAATCCAGTTGTGATTGGATCCATGTCTGAGCTGTGGCAATATCAAATCAAGAAAGATGGGTTTCTGATCTTGTTTGGTTTATTTTATTTGATGATTGGGATATTTGCATTATACGTATTTTTTTTAAAACAATCAAATTTCCATTACTTGTCATTTTCTGTTTTGCTATTGTTAGCTGGAATTTATAGTATTTCGATCGGAAATGAACTTTTTGGAATGCTTATTCCTTCTTTTCCAACAGAATATTGGATCTCTACACTTTTAGGTTCCCTTTATTTGATACCTGGTTCACTACTTTGGTTTCTTTCTTATCTATTGCGATCTAATTGGAGAAAGCGATTTAGAGTCGTAGGTCTTGGTTACTTGGCATTAGTATCATTTGTTTTATTTTTCCTTCAGATTCTAGAAATTGAATTTGATTCGATTTTAACTCCTTTTCACATTATATGCATTTTGTTTTTATTTATATTCTTTCCTCCTCTTTTTATTGTACTTCGAAATCCTAATTATAATTTAATACGAGTTCTTTTTGGACTTGTACTTTTTCTAATTTTTGCTTTTCTAGAATTGGGGATTTCCTATTTATCAAAAAATCTTGAAGTGCCTTTACTTTCATTTGGATTGTTTTGTTTTTTACTTCCATTGGGTGAGTTTTCAATTCACCAATTCTTTCGTTTAGAGACTCAAATTCAAAATGTAAAAGAGATTCAAAATTTACGAGAAGATCGTGTAAAGGAGTCAACTAAATCTCGAATTTCTAATATAAACGAAAAAGAAGTAATTGAAAAAATGCAAAATCTTTTAGAAAATGAAAAAATATTCTTAGATGAAAATTTAACACTTCGAAAATTAGCTAAGCATCTAAAAATCCGAGAAGACCAAGTCTCTTATATCATCAATCATAACTATAAAGTAACATTTACTAATCTTCTCAACAATTATCGAATCAATGAAGCAAAAATTCTTTTAAGAAATAAGGATACAAATATCTTAAACATAGCCTACTCAGTGGGTTTCCAATCTAAATCAAACTTTAATTCGATTTTTAAAAAAATAACAAAAATGACTCCTACTGAATTTCAAAAACAAGTATTTAACTAAACTCTCAAATATTTTTTTGACAAATGAAACATTTTTAGTCCTAAATCATGATTTAGGACGACGATACTTCATTTCCTTTTTATTATAAAGGCAGTGAGGTCAAAATGATAGTTTTTAATTCTATGGTAACAATACTTCGGAAAGTTTCAATTTTTCAATTTAAGGTTTTCGCGAGAAACATGTTAGTTCGTTCTAAATTTTGCTTAATTCTCTTTCTTTTATCATGTTATAGTATTCAGATAAATGAATATGATATTCCCAATTTGGAAACTCAAAAGAAACCTGAAATAATTACATTCGAATTGGTTGAAATATTAAACAAAGGTGAGGCTTACAAAGCAAGTCCAGAGGAATTCAAAAAAACAGAAGAATGGGTGCTTAAAGCTTTGCAAGAAGGCGGATTTCCTGATGCCAAATTGAGCAAAGGAGGATCTAGTTCAAATACACATATTAAAATAAAGATCGATGTGCACAATCCCCCATGGTATAGAATGCTTCTTGGCTACTTAAATGCAACTGCATCGGTCGGAACTTTAGGAATCATACCTTATTATATTGATGGAGTATATCATATTTTTTACTTTGATGTATCTCGTTCAGGTAAACCAAGCCAAGTTTATAAAATTGAAGGTCCTGAATTAACTTTTTGGTGGGGATGGTTGGCTCCATGGTTGGGGAATAGTGGTGATACTGAAACATTAATTATTTCATCATGGAAGCTAATCGTTCGTCGATTAAACCCGCAACTTGAAAAATTTAACAGCAAATAAATGAAAAATAGAACTAGTTTTTTATTTTTACTAATTTTAGTTATTAATTGCGGTACTTCCAGATACAGTTTAACTGATAAAACAAAAATTGATCCATCTAAAGGGCTTGTGGCTTTTCAATATGAGTTTATTGATGACAAAGGCTTGCAAGTTCCTTCAGAAAGTTGGTGGATGTACCCACTTTATTTTTTTTATGGTCCACCTTATCTTGATGTTTATCTCGATGGAGTTAAAACAAATTTAGTAGGAGATGGTCGTGGTTTTGTAGTATTCGAATATCCAGCAGGAGAACTCCCTCGTAATGACTCTTGCCGTTTATTGGTTCGACAAATCATTTTCTTTAAATCAAAAAAAATTGCGACCGCCTATTTTACTAAAACTAAAGATAAAATTGAAATAGATGCAAATAGCATTACAGTTTTACCGAAAGTTCAAATCAATTTAAATAGAAATATTTATAAAACTGTTTCAGATGAAAAAGATTTAGCAAAAATGAAACTATATATTAACGAGAATTATTCACATTTATTAAATGAAAAATAAAGGAAAAAAAAATGATCAAACAAAAATTTTTAGTTTTTATGGTAGCCTCTTTAACAATTTTAAATTGTATTTCGACAACTTATATTAAAGTGAATGAAAAAGAGTCTGAGTCGGAAGTGGTTCGTATTCCTGCGGGTAACTTACGTCCTTTACTAATTATTGGAATAGATGGCGAAAGCTTTCCAGATGGATTGGGAGATTATATTGTCATGTCACCTGGGAAGCATACAATTCAAATTAGAGCTATTGAATCTGAATTCCTTCAAACTAGTTTAACCCGGACATTCAATACCGGAACTATTGCAATAATCTGTCCAGGACTGAATAAATTTTCTCATCATAATGAAAATTTGAAAGAAAATGAGAGATGGGTTCCTTTCATTAGAGAATTGAAATACAATGACGCTATAGGTCTTATAAAAGCTAGCACTAGAATTAATGATGAATGCAAATTTGGTTTTCAAAATCAGTTTCCTGATTTGTTAGTAAAGTAAAGCTATTAGATAGTAAAGTTTGTAAAACATATCCTATTTTTAATGAATAGGATCTAAGGCGCTAAATGGCTGTCCCAAATCTAGCTTTTTCAGAAATAGAATGATATTGTAATGGACATATGAATGTTCCATATGATATCTAAGTTAAAACAGATTTTACCTTCTCAATTTGGAACAAAAGAATGGCAATGGATCAGCGCTTGTAATGTTCTTCGAAAGGGGGTTACTCATCAGCGGAAATCCGACTAACTTTAACCAAAAAGCCATTAAAAAGCATATTTATTCAATAAAAATATTCAACTTTCTAAGCAAAAGAAAAATCGAAGCAAGATTACTTAATAAAAAAATTGCTTGAAATATATAAAAATTATCTAGCATTATGCAAATTAGCTTGCAGTATTATAATTTTAAAGAAAGCTCTAAGTTAGTTTTAGGACAGGCTCCTAATATTTTTTCTTTCCTAACAATTATTGCTATGCTTCTTTCTTGCCATGCGCTTGATACTAAGAACTCTACTCCTATGAAATCCTGGAAAATAATTTCCCATAGATCAGAAAGCCCCTGGGCAGGATTCACAAGCTCTTGGGAGGAAGAGGAAAAATCTAGAATAGTTCAATCCGCTAAGCCTAACAATAATTATATAGAAATAATTCAATATAAAGAATTCTTATTTGAAAATAAACCAATTTTATTTCAAAGTAACAAAGAAAGAAAAGTGATTGTGGACAATGAATATTTTTCTGATTTGAATCGCATAGATGCAACAAAGTTAAACAAATTAGAGAGAGGTATTATTGGAAAAGCTAAGAATCCAAAAGTTTTGCAACCAGAATTCCTACTTCCCTTTTTAATTCGCTCTCAGATCATCCAGACCTTGATTCATACCGATTCTGAATTGGAATTTATTAGAGAGGAGGATAAAGGAAATGAAAAATGGTTCTATTTCCAAGGAGAACACCACTATTATACAAATTCTAAGAATACTTCTCTTCTAAATTTTATTGTTACCATTGATTACTTTACTCAAGAAATTTCCATAATTGGTGAATAGGTAAGCTTGCCTTCTCATGAGGAATATAAACTTGCCGAAAAGATGCATAAGTCTGGGAAGTAGGGTACTAACTTATTGAAAAAGAGATCTTCTTTTAGTTTTCTTTCTAAGTAGCATTGATTAAAAAGAAAGAATTTGCGGCTATACAATCCAAAATTTCTGAAATAAGGAATATCCCACCAAAGCCAGGTGCTCTAGCGCGTGGTAAATAATCATCGAACCAACTTTGCAACATGGGGACACAAGAGTAGTCACTTAGCCTCTTTCAAATCAAAAATAAACTTTGGAAAGGATTATTTTCTTTATTTTCATCAAAAAAAATCTGGAAGAAAAACCCTCATCTGCAATTCTGTAGGCAAGATGTACAATAACTTAGTTTTGACTCCGACAAGAGCCGTTCAACTCTTTATTGAAAGTAGTAAAACTGGATCAAGTATTAGTCCAGAAATTACTTCTGTCATTAAAACCTACCGTAAGTGGCGAGAGAACGAACTGATTGGATTGTTGAACGCTTCTGGTTATTATCCTGAAATTTTTCATGAAGACGGTATGGAAGAAACAATTCATAAACTGCTTGCGAGCTTTAAAGCGAAACACGTTCCTCACAAATTTACAACATAATCTTCATGTCTCCTAAAATCATTTACCAAGAGACGAATCCATATGGTTCATTCACTGCTTTCTTAGAGGAAGATGAAAGAACGACCTATCTTTACCTACAATGCGAGAACAATCCAGAATGGGGAATCAAATCTCTTTGGATTCGCAATCACATCCCTGCACCCAAAGAAAGAAACCCTGATGATTTTGGTTTAGGACTTGCTCCCGTTTTAGTTCAATCTGAATTGATGCAATCAGAAGGAATGCCTTCTCTTGATCCCAAAGAGATTCACTTTATTTGGTTAGAAGAAGGCGATGGATTATTTTTATTCATAGGTGATGAGATGGAAGCCTTTCTTCCGCCTTGGTCTGGTTTGCAAAAGTTTCATGGTTATGCGAGATCTGCCAAAGAAGATGCGATCACAGCAAGTCCTATGGGTGATCCAAAACATGGTGTTATCTTTGATAGAATGATGGAAGCTCGCAAGTATTGGGAATTAAGAGCTACATCTGATTCTTGGAATAAAATCCAAAAACATAGAATGGAATTTTTAGAATCAAAATTTGGCAAACATACAAAGTACTGGTCAGCAGATGGTGGAAAATACCCGCAATTAGGTATAGCTTGCTTTCAATCGGAGAAGACGAATCATCTCAAAGTATTTTCTACAATAGGAATGAGTGCCCAGAACCAACCTAGCATAGAAATGTATCATAAAGACTTTCAGAAATTTACACGAATAGAATTGATTTTATTTTTTCATGTACCTGAACATTCAGATCGATCCGAAGAATGGGTCCAACATCTTCTAGGAGAGATGATTAAGTTTCCTTGGAATACAGGGAACTGGTTCGGTCATGGACATACTCTTGGAATGAATAGGAAAGATCCTGATCAACTTTACTTAAACTTTACGACTACCTTGCTACGCAACCTTTCTCAACCTCAAGAATATCATTTACCGGATCAAAATTATCATCTTGATGAATTGGTTTCAGAAAATGGTGAGAAAGTAAACTTTCTTGCATTGATTCCCCTTACTGAAGAAGAAAAATTAGTATGCCAGACTGAAGGTTCTAAGAAAATTTTTGAAAGTCTGGATGCCAAATCACTTTCTTGGATACATAATCCAGAAAGAGAGTCTATACTTTAATTCTCTATTACTAAACAATAAAATTAGTTATTTTAGATTTTTTTCCGCCTATTCATAATAAGATTATCTAGAAAATTTGACTTTAGAACGAATAATCTTGCCGTTAATTGGATTAGTTATGAAGAAATACAATAAATACAACAACATGGACTTTGAAGAGTTCAATCTTGATAGAATTATGAATAGCATGGAAGATTCGTCTGGCTTTATTCTATCAACTGTATTCCAAAAGAAATTTTCTTTGGATGTAAATCTCAAACGACATGAAGATATGAAGAATTGGCTTAAATCTAAGAACCTAGACTATCTAGTATTGGATGGTGTGCAAAAGGTTATAGACCAAGACAATGGAAAGGTCTTGGACTATTCTATTCTTTATATTTTGTTATTTTATCGAAATGATAAGCTTTCTGAGCAAGAATTCCAAGAATTAGCTCAAATTCTCTTAAAAAGATATGATCTCAAGACAATTATTACCAAACTTCCTAACTCCAGAGACTTAGAGACATGGAATCGCGATGCAGAGCGCAAAGTTTTTAGAAATATTACTAGCAATAACATGGAATCCTTAATCAAAGGCTTCTTCTTAGGTTTAAATAAGAAAAGAGAGAAGTTTTATTTTCTAGGAATTGAGAAAGAAAATCTCGAGAAGAATGTTTTTTTCAGAAAAATCGAAAAAAAGCAGCATTCTAATGATGCTCGCGCAATCGCTTAACGTAAAATCGACCTTTTTAAAATAAAAAACCCGCAAAGACTGCGGGCTGTTTAATGAAGTTTGTCTTTTAGAAAGACAAAGTCTTTTCAGACTTTAATTACTTTTTCTTTCTAGCTGCTTTTTTTTTCGCAACTTTTTTCTTTGCAGCTTTTTTCTTTACAGTTTTTTTCTTTTTAGGAGCTACCATTGATGTTACCTCTCCTTATAAATTTCAGAACTTGTATCCATGTATCACTTAGTGAGACATAATTCAAGTGTTGATAGTGACATAAGTAATTCGCATATAAAAGTTTGTAAAGTTTTTTAAAATTTTATTGAAAAAAAATTACAATTTAATAACTACCTTACCAATTGTACTACCTTTTCTAAAATCATTCAGTGCTAAGTGTATATTCTTCCATTCATATACAGAACCTATGCGTTGTGGTTGGTTTGATAGCTTCCATAAATCATTAAAGTGTTCTCTAAGTAAGTTTAAATTATTCCACAACCATATTAAATTGAATCCCATGATAGATTTATTATCCGAAATCATTCGCAATGGATCAATCTTTGGTCTTCTTATATAATTTATAAGTGTGTGAATTGGATTAAGACTTGAACTTGAAGGTGTAAAATTAGCACTTCCATAAGTTATAAGCCTTCCCATAGGTGATAGAGAATCAAAACTATCTTTTAATATCTTACCACCGATGCATTCTAAGACTAAGTTTAGCTTATGATTGATTAATATTTTACCTAAATCATGTTTAAATGACTTAGTTCTTACTAATTTATAATCAAATCCTTCTTCTTCTAGTGTTGAAAACTTTGATTCACTACCAACACATCCTATTGTCGTAGCACCCAAACGTTTTGCAATACGATTCGCTAAGATACCAACTCCACCTGCCGCACTATGAATAAGAACAACATCATCTCTTTTGCAATCACCTAAAACTTTCAAAGCATAGTATGCAGTCAATGCTTGCACAATAAAAGATGCGCCTTGCTCATAAGACCAATCATCTGGTAATGGAAAAACAGATTCAATTTCCATTTGAATTGTTGTAGCATAAGCACCAAATCTTGTTGCTGCCATAACACGATCGCCCACTTTCCAAGTGTTAACTGACGATCCTACGGCAGTTATTTCACCTGAAAACTCTAAGCCAGGAATAAATTTTCCTTGGGGAGTTGCGCTATAAATGCCAAAAATGGCAAATAAATCAGCAAAATTTAATCCTATTGCATGAATTTTAATTTGGATTTCTGTATCTTTAAGTGGTGGAAGCTCTTCTTTTTTTAATTTTAAGCCACTGATTTTGCCTTTAGTTTCAACTTCGTAAACTGATCTTTCCATTTGCTTATTTCCTAGTTACGTCTCATAAATTTCCATTTGAATCCTAGAGTCATGAATTAATCTAGGAGTGGAAGGTATATTGTATGAAAAAAACTCCTCTACATGCAGTCCACAAAGAACTCGGTGCAAAAATGGTTCCCTTTGGTGGATGGGATATGCCAGTTCAATACACTGGAATTATCTCCGAACACTTAGCAACAAGAACTAAGGCAGGTTTATTTGATGTATCTCATATGGGTGAGATTCTAGTTGAAGGTGATGCTTCTGCGATTTTAACATTTTTAGAAAAAGTTACCTGCAATACCATAGAAGGCTTAGTTGATGGACAAGTTCAATACAATGCAGTTGTAAATTCTATGGGTGGACTTGTAGATGACATCACAGTTTATAAAATCTCTTCTGAAAAATATTTTATCTGTTCCAACGCTACCAACTATGAAGCTGTTACAAAACATTTCAACGAGAACAACACAGATCCTAAGGTAAAAATTACTAACGACTCAGAAAATTGGCACCAACTTGCCTTACAAGGTCCTGAAGCGAATTCTATCTTAGAAGATTATCTTTCGCTGGATTTAAAACCACTTGGTTATTATAGATTTGCATTTTATGATTTCAATCATGAGAAGATCTTAGTTTCAAGAACAGGTTATACGGGTGAAGATGGTTTTGAAATCTACACAAGTATACCAACAGGGATCAAAATTTGGAAGGAACTCTTGGAACAATACAAAGGTCTTGGACTTGTTCCAGTTGGATTAGGTGCACGTGATACACTGCGTATTGAAGCTAAATATCCTTTGTATGGACATGAATTATTAGAAGATAGAAGTCCTATAGTCTCTGGTCTTTCCTGGATCGTCAAAGAAAAGAAAAAGCCCTTCCTCGCCTATGATAAGATCATGCACGATAAGAAGATGGGAGCTTATGCTCGAATCGTTGGTATACGACTTCTGGAACCAGGGGTGATGCGAGAAGATTTTCCCATTTACTCTCAAGATGGTGTCGCTATAGGCAAAACAACTTCTGGAACACACTCTCCAAGTAGAAAGGAATCCATAGGACTTGCCCTTATCAAAAAGGAATTCATCCAAGATGGACAAGAAATTTCAGTAGAAATTCGAGGGCAGAAGAAAAAAGCTATAATACATACAGGAAAATTTATAGAAGGATCTGTTCGAACGAACAAATAAAAGTAGGTAGAAAATGGCAGAAACAAGCGCACCACAGGGTTACTTTTTTTCAGAAAAACATGAATGGATAAAAATTGAAGGAGATACTGCAACCATAGGAATCAGTGATTATGCTCAATCCTCTCTAGGCGATATTGTATTCGTTGATGTTCCTAAACCTGGAAAAACCATCCAACAATCAGAATCCTTTGGAACCATAGAATCGGTAAAAGCAGCAGAAGACCTTTATGCACCTATGTCAGGTGAAGTAATTGAGACTAATCCTGGCATAGCAAGTGATCCAGCCTCTATCAATGGAAATCCCTTCGAAACTTGGTTTATTAAAATCAAAGGATTCTCTGAATCTGAACTAAACAAACTTATGGATGCGTCCAAATATAAAGAATACGTCGCTGGATTGGAATAATAAATGAGCACAACTATCACTAAAAACAACCAAGAAACACTTCACCTGAAGTTAGAAGACCTTATCAAAGAATCCGATGCATTTCGTGACCGCCATATTGGTCCCAATGCAGAAGAAAGACAAGAGATGCTTTCGTTTCTTGGTTATAGTGATATCGATGATTTGATACGCGATGTTGTCCCAGAAAATATTCTTAGAATTGAAAAATTAGTTCTTCCACAACCCAAGGGCGAGAAGGAATTACTTAGAGATTTAAAAGCTATTGTCTCTAAGAATAAAATATTCCGTTCTTACATTGGAATGGGTTACTACTCAGCTGTTATTCCAGCTGTCATCCAAAGAAATGTTCTTGAAAATCCAGGATGGTATACTGCATACACTCCGTACCAAGCAGAGATAGCCCAAGGTCGCCTTGAAGCCTTAATAAATTTTCAAACCATGATAACCGACTTAACAGGTTTAGATGTTTCCAATGCATCTCTGTTAGATGAAGGAACTGCTGCCGCAGAAGCTATGGCTATGTGTTACCAACTTCGTGCGGATGACAATGGGAATAGCTTCTTTGTATCTCAATCGGTACATCCACAAACAATTGAAATTCTAAAAACCCGAGCCTTGCCTCTTGGCATACAAATAGTCGTAGGATCCTTCAAAACACTAAGTCCTTCGCGAGATTTCTTTGGATCTATTGTTCAATATCCATCTACCGATGGAACGATTCATGATTACCGCAATTTTGTGGAAAGCATGCACACTACAGAGACTAAGGTTATTGTTGCTACAGATCTAATGGCTTTGACTTTACTTACCCCGCCAGGTGAATGGGGTGCAGATGTTGCCGTAGGTGCAACCCAAAGATTTGGACTTCCACTTGGTTTTGGTGGGCCTCATGCGGGCTTTCTTTCAACCAAGGATGAATACAAACGATTGCTACCTGGTCGTTTGATCGGAGTATCCAAAGATTCTCAAGGAAATCCAGCATACAGATTGTCCTTACAGACTCGTGAACAACACATCCGAAGAGACAAAGCTACAAGTAATATTTGCACGGCTCAAGTCCTTCTCGCTGTTATTTCTTCTTTTTATGCTGTATACCATGGACCAAATGGCTTACGCAAAATTGCAACTCGAATTCATAAGCTAACAAGGGTTCTTGCAAATGGCTTAGAAAAACTAGGCTATAAGGTAACATCCAAGCCGTATTTTGACACTATCAAAGTGGACTTAGAGCAATTAACTGCTGCTGAAATTATAAGTTATGCAGAAGGACGGGAAATCAATCTTCGACATTTCAACCAACATTCTATTGGAATTTCCTTAGATGAAACTGTTACCTTGGAAGATATCAAAGACATACTTGAAATTTTCCACAAAGGTAAGCCTTGTCCTTTCCAAATTGAAGAACTCATTTCCTTAGAGGGCAATGACCTAAACCAAGGATTAATTCGAAGTTCTGATTTCCTCACACATCCTGTTTTCAATTCCTACCACACAGAAACAGAAATGCTTCGCTACATCAAAAGATTAGAAGCAAAAGATCTATCATTGACTCACTCAATGATTCCTCTTGGTTCTTGTACTATGAAGCTGAATTCTAGTACTGAAATGTATCCTGTTACTTGGCCCGAATTAGGATCCTTGCACCCTTTTGCACCTAATTCTCAAACTGAAGGATATCGTAAATTATTTGGTCAATTGGAAAAGTGGCTCTGCGAAATTACAGGTTTTTCTGCTGTGTCTTTACAACCTAATGCTGGTTCGCAGGGTGAATACGCAGGTTTACTTGCTATCAGAGGTTTTCATCTTTCAAGGAACCAAGGCTTTCGAGATGTATGTTTGATTCCAATTTCGGCTCATGGAACAAACCCTGCATCGGCTGTTATGGCTGGATTCAAAGTTGTAGTAGTATCTTGTGATGAGAATGGGAATATTAATATTGATGATCTCAAAGCTAAGGCTGAGAAACATAAAGATGAGTTAGGTGCTCTTATGGTTACCTATCCTTCTACTCATGGAGTATTTGAAGAAGGAATCACTGAAATATGTAAAATCATTCATGATTTTGGTGGTCAGGTTTATATGGATGGAGCGAATATGAATGCACAGGTTGCACTCACTCGTCCTTGTGACATAGGTGCGGATGTCTGTCACTTAAATCTACACAAAACTTTTTGTATTCCCCATGGTGGGGGAGGTCCAGGCGTTGGGCCGATCGGAGTTGCCGAACACTTAGTTCCTTTCCTTCCTGGTCATAATCTTGTAGACAATGGAACTGGTTTGCCTTCAGGTGCTGTATCATCAGCTCCATGGGGTTCGGCTAGTATTAATGTAATTTCTTGGGCATACATAGCGATGATGGGAGAGGATGGACTTTCTCTAGCAACTAAAACAGCAATCCTTAACGCTAATTATATGGCAAAAAAATTAGAATCCCAATACAGCGTTTTATACAAAGGAAAGAATGGTTTAGTTGCTCATGAATGTATTTTAGATACCAGAAATTTTAAAAAGATATCTGGAGTTGAAGCTGAAGACATTGCTAAACGATTGATGGATTATGGCTTCCATGCACCAACTATGTCCTTTCCAGTTCCGGGAACATTAATGATAGAGCCAACAGAAAGCGAATCCAAATCTGAATTGGATCGATTCTGTGAATCTATGATCCAAATAAGAAATGAGATTACTGAAATTGAAAATGGTTCCTTAGATAAGCAAGATAATCCTCTCAAGAATGCACCTCACACAGCGAAGATGGTTCTTGCAGATTCTTGGAATCATAAATATGCAAGAGAACGTGCAGCTTATCCACTTCCATTCCTTAAACAAAGTAAGTTCTGGCCAAGTGTAGGTAGGATAGATAATGTTTTTGGTGATAGAAATCTTATTTGTAGCTGTATTCCTATAGAAGAATTTGCTTAATCAATATAAGCAAGTGTTTTTATTTAGGTTACATTAATTGAGATCTACCTTTTGTTCTCTTTATGGATTTAGCGGTATAGAGCCTCAATTATATTCAGTAGGAGTTTAACTAATGTTTTATGAAAGACATATATTCGTTTGTGAAAACCAAAGAGCCCCAGGTGAGAGGATTTCTTGTGCTGACAAAAACGCTGAAATTCTAAAATACCTCAAGCAAAACTCGAAAACAGCCTACAAAGGGAATGGAAAAATTCGAATCCAAAGAGCAGGCTGTTTAGATCGTTGTGAACTTGGTCCTGTATTAGTTAGCTATCCTGAAGGTCGATGGTTCTCATTAAAATCTACTGATGATGCAAAAAGATTTCTGGAAAAATACATTGCGTCCGATGATTTAGATAGCGTAAAAGATTTAGAAATTTCTGATCTAGAAAACTAATCAATTATGCCTTTTCTAATTAATTTATGAATAAGGCTGAGCAAGAAAAAGCAGTTCTCAAATTCCTAAGAAGCATTGAGCTTTTTAAAGGAATGTCCTTGCCTAATTTAAAATCCATCATGAAGCATATGGAAGAACGAATGGTACGCAACCATGAGTTCTTATATTATAAAGATGAAATTAGTGAACACATTTATATCATTCGATATGGAGAATTCATTATTGAAAGTTTCTCAGGACGTGGAAATATTTATGTGGGCCCTGGGGATGTAATTTCTGAAAATTCTATTTTATTGGGTGCTGCTCATTCTACTTCAGCTTATTCCGTGATTGATAGTTTGGTTTATGCAATTGAAGGGAAATTCTTCATGCAATTGGCTCTTAAAGATAGAGCTCTATCACAAAATATTATGAAACTTCTTTCCGCTAGAATGAAAGAAAATAATGAAGTTGATGTAATTTCAAAAAAGCAACAGCCAAGAAGATTGTTTTGTCATATTCCCTTTGATCCTATGGATGATTTCAAAGCAAGATTGGATAGTTTGATAGGCGAGGCTTCAGAAATACAAAATTCTGAATCCATTTTACTGAATATCTCCCAGTTTAAAGGATTGAATCATGAAAAATTCGCAGAAAGACTTAGTGAAATTCGGAAGAAAACACCCTTAGTTCATTTGTATTTCGATACACCTGAAGTTGCAGTGGATCTTCCTTCTATAGTTCTCCAATCCGACTGGATTATATTCTGGGAGAAAGAACCAAATAAAAATTTACTCTTAAAAGAAACGATTCTGAGTTTCTGGCAAAAGAGAATTCGAAATTTTAACGGACGAACTGTACTTTATCAAGTTGATCTCTCTTCCAATGATTTTGAGAATTCTATTTCAAACTTAAGTTCTCGAACTTTTCATAAGAAATTTATCTATGGTGATGCTTTAGCCAGATTCCTTGTATCTAAGACTCGAGGGATAGCCTTAGGTGGCGGTGGAGCTAGAGCTCTTGCTCATGTTGGACTTCTTAGAATATTACAAAGAGAAGGATTACGATTCGATTTTATTTCTGGTGCATCCTTTGGTGCTGTTGTTGCAGCCTTATATGCAAGAGGCGATAGTATAGAATCCATGGAGTCTCTTGTAAAGAGGTTCTTTGGAGGAATAGAAAGTGCTTTTGATCCAACGATACCATTCGTATCATTTTTTCGTGGAAAGAAGATGCGTAAAATGCTCAAGGAAACTTTTGGAGATCTAAGGATAGAAGAATTACCTATTCCATTTATTACTTCAGCAGTAGAATTACAAAGCGGTAAGGAATATATATTTGAAAGGGGACCAATCGTAGAGGCCTTGATAGCAACTATGAGTTTACCAGGAGCATTTCCACCTTATTTCTTAGGAGAAAAGGTTTTGGTAGATGGTGGAATTATCAATAACGTTCCAGAAGATTTAATACGTGCTAAAGGGGCAGATGTAATTGTGGGAGTAAATGTATCGCCGCTTCAAGAAACTGTCTCTCTTAAGTTATTTGAAAACCGAAAAGCTTCAGGAACCTCATTCTTTCGATATCTTTTGGATAATATTAAATACCCACCTATTCTAAAAATTATGGGACGTACTATAACTTTAGAAGGCAGAGAAATCACACGTCTTAAAAAACTACGAATGGATCTCTTCTTGAATTTTCATTTAGAAGAATTTCAATTATTCGATTTCTTTCAACACAAAGATATCATAAAAAAAGGGGAACAAGAAGCTGAATTAAATCTCAACGAAATACAATCTTTACTGCTTCCTAATCGACCAAAGATTAAATAGTATTTTATTTATACTATTTATAGTATATTCAATTTTTTGTTTCAAAATTAGACTCAATTTGTATCCTATCCGTAAATCGAGCAATATATGAAAAAAGCACTTATCACAGGAATAACTGGACAAGATGGTTCCTATTTAACGGAACTACTACTCAAAAAAGGATACGAAGTTCATGGAATCGTAAGAAGAACAAGCATGTTTAATCGTGATCGTATCGAACATTTACATGGAGATCCAAGATTGATTCTCCATTACGGCGATTTAACTGACTCTAGTAATTTAAATAGAATACTAGAAAAGGTTGGTCCAGAAGAAATTTATAATCTTGCCGCTCAGTCTCATGTTCAAGTATCCTTTGAGGTTCCAGAATATACAGCAGAAGTTGATGCAGTTGGAACACTTAGAATTTTGGATGCAATTAAACAAACAGGAGTTAAAGCCAGATTCTACCAAGCATCAACATCTGAATTATATGGACTTGTTCAAGAAGTCCCTCAAACAGAAAAAACTCCATTTTATCCACGTTCACCATATGCTGTAGCAAAACTATATGCCTATTGGGCAGTAGTAAATTATCGAGAAGCATTCAATCTGCACGCTTCCAATGGGATTTTATTCAATCATGAATCACCCAGAAGAGGAGAAACTTTTGTAACTAGAAAAGTTACACTGGGAGTAGCTGGTATCAAAGCTGGCAAGATGGATAGGCTTGTTATGGGGAATATTGATTCCAAACGTGATTGGGGTTACGCACCTGATTACGTAGAGATGATGTGGATGATGCTTCAACAAGAAACTCCCGATGACTATGTTGTTGCAACAAACGAAACTCATACTGTGAAAGAATTTATTGATGAGTCCTTTAGAATTGCTGGTATTGAAATCGAATGGAAAGGCAGCGGCGTTGATGAGAAGGGCTTAGATAAAAAATCAGGCAAAGTCCTTGTTGAGATTAATCCTAAATATTTCAGACCAACTGAAGTTGAACTTTTGATAGGTGATCCAGCTAAAGCGAAACAAAAACTTGGTTGGGAACCTAAAGTGAAATTCAAAGAACTAGTGAAAATTATGACGGAAGCAGATCTTAAAAAAGCTGGAGTATAAGTTTTAATTTTAATGGCTCAGCCTTTCACAATATCACTACTTGAAGATAATGAACAGGTAATCAATAATCTCATTACTTTATTTAGTGATTGTGATGAATTCAAAATACTTGAGATTTATAAAGAGACAGATAAAGCCATTGAAGGAATGACTCTCAATCCTCCTTCAATTGCATTACTAGATATTGGATTGCCAGGTAAGGATGGTTTGTATTGTTTAGATCAACTTCGCCCCAAACTCCATGAAACTAAATTTGTTATGTATACAGTCTTTGAAGATGAAGATAAAATTCTGCATGCTATACGTAATGGGGCAAATGGTTATTTGCTAAAGGATACTGCTCTAGACAAAATAATTGATGAGTTAAAAGTTATTCAATCAGGTGGATCACCACTAACACCGAGAATTGCTGCTAGAATTATATATGAATTCAACCATCTCTTGAATCATTTTGATGGGAAGGAAGAAGAAAATCGTTTAAGCAAAAGAGAGAAAGAGGTCCTTAACTTAGTATCCTTAGGTTTAGTTTATAATGATATCGCTGATGAATTGGATATAAGCCCTCATACTGTGTCAAGGCATGTTGAAAAGATTTATAAAAAATTAAATGTTCATTCTAAATCTGAAGCTATCATTATGGGACGACGCCTCGGAATCATAAAGAATGGGAAGCTCAATATTTAAGCTTTTCTTTCTCTTTCTTCTTCTAGCAGGCTGCAATAATTCTGCAAATATTCAATATCCAATAGCTGAGTCTGGTTCCATAGATTTATCAAAATGGAATTTTGATCAATATCCAGAAGTCAATTTAAATGGTGAATGGAAATTCTATTGGAATAATCTCTATTCTGAAGAAAAAGATCTAGGAAAGAACGATCAAAATATTTTTGTCCAAGTTCCTGGTGTTTGGAATAATAAAAAAATCAACAACCAAACTTTAGGATCCCAAGGCTTTGCAACTTATCAGTTAAAAATTTTATTACCTAGTGCTAATCGAGATATAGGAATTTTTCTAACAGATGAATTACAGCCTATTTACACAATTTGGATCAATGGTAAAAAGAAAGCTTGGAACGGAATTCCAGGTAAAACACTAAGAAATACAAATTTTGATAATCATAATATCAACGAATTCATAGCTGTCAATGATTCTGAAATAGATTTAATAATCGAAATTGCAAATTTCCGTGGAAATATGCGATGGGGCGGATTAAGGAATCCAATTTTTATCCTAACGAGTGAACAAGCTAGAAGTAAAATAGTACAGAGTTACCTATTTCATTTCTTTATTTTTTCATTCATATTTACTATCGGTATCTATAATCTGATTATAGCATTTCAGTATAGAGCTAAGAAGAAGTTTTTATATTTTGGAATTTTTTCTTTGATTGCTTCGATTTATACTTTACCAGTATCTAGAGCTTGGTCAGCTTTATTTCCAAGTATAGGGCAAGATAGTTTACTTTTAATTCATTATTTATTAGAAATTTCTCTATCACCATTAATACTTTCTTATTATTATTCATTATTTCCTAAAGATATAAATAAATTTCTTGTATACATTTTCACATTATTCTGGTTAATGTTTTTAGTCTCCATTTTTGTTGTGCCAATTCAACAAATAATTTTTCTTTTCCAATATTCTTTCATAATTTCCTTCACTATTGGTTTATATATCCTAATAAAAAGTATAAAATTATTTTTAACTGAAAGATTAAATTCGGACTTTGTTTTTTATTCTAATGCTATATTATTCATTTTCTTGTTGATTAGTGGATTAAATGAATTTTTCAATTTTTTCTACATAAATTCATTTAATTTTGGTATTGGATTGTTTATTTTTATATTAATTCATACATTAATGAATTCTATTAATATTGCAAAAAATTTAAAAATATCTGATGATTATAAATCTTTAGAATATCGATATAAACAATTATATAATAATCAATCTGAAGAAAGAAGTAGAATAGCTAGAGACATTCATGACTCAATAGGGTCAGAACTTACTGCAATAATTTCCCAATCTACAGTAAGTCTTGATAATCCGATTGAGTACAATAAAATGATTAGAGCTCAACTGAATCATTTATTAATAAATATAAGAGACATTGTATATTTACTAGGTAAACAAAAAACAAATTATGAAATTCTTGAATCAGAAATTCTAAAGTATATTGAACGTTTAGAGTTAAGTAATAAATTTAAAATCACCCATCATATAAATATAATTAGTAAATATTTATCCAAAGACCAAGCCCTCAATATTCAAAGAATTTTTTTAGAAATAATGACCAACATCATCAGACACTCTAAAGCTGAACACATAAGGATAGAACTCAAGAGAAAAAACAAGTTAATTTACCTTATGATTATTCACGATGGAATCTATTTTTCTTGGGACTCTGAAGAAACACTAAGCGACAGCATGGGACTCGCAGGAATTTATTTCAGAATCAATAAATTAAGTGGTAAATTGAAAGTTTTTCGTCGCTCTAATCATAATTTTTTGATTATTTCTATGAAACCTGGGAACCTAATCTCTCTTTATTAGGTATATATTCTTAAATAAGGAGATTAAATAATGAAAATGAATTACAAAATTTCAGCCTTGGCTTTGCTTTTCGGCATAACAACTTCTATTGCGGCACATGAGCACGGCGGAGATATGATTAAAAAAATGACAACTCATTTGAACTTATCAAAAGATCAACAGACACAAATGAAAAAGATTCATGATGAAGCAAAACCTCAAAGAGAAGCCATTAAGTCAAAAATCAAACCTTTGAAAGAAGAGCTACACAGCCTACTTTCATCGGATTTCGTTGATAAAGCGAAAGTACGAAGTAAAATGGAAGAAATTTCTAAATTCAAAATTGATATGAAAATGATCATGATAGATGAAAGGATCAAAATCAATCAATTGTTAACTCCCGAACAGAAGGAAAAACACAAGGAGTTAATGAAAAAACACCATGATAAAATGAAAGAAAAACATGAAAAATGGGGAAAAAATAAAGATAGTGATGAGGATTGATCTCTAATTCACTTTTATGTTTGATACAAAAAATTCATTAGATATAGAATTTGAAAAAATAGTAAGCGCTACCAAATGGGCAGTGCTTACTGCGATTCAAAAATATTTGAACCATCAGTTCATTGATTCTATAGATGATGTCGCTCAAGAAGTTTATCTCAGGATGTATAAGTATATTATTAAAAATGGATTAGATAAAGTAAGAATTGATTCACTTGGAAATTGGGCATATACTATAAGTAAAAATGAAAGCTTAAGGTTTAATACTAAAAAGAATCTACAGAATGTTCATGAAGTGGAATTGATTGAAAAGAATAGTCAGCAAGCAAGTAACCAATTTGAAACAAATTTAATTGATAGAATCGAATATGAGCAACTTTTAGAATCCTTACCAAAACAATTTAAAGATGTAATTCTCTTGAAAATGGAAGGATTGTCTGGTAAAGAAATTTCAGAAGAACTTAATATAGCAAATGGAACAGTAAAATCTAGACTATCAAGAGCAAGGAATATATTGAATGAAAAATTCAAAATTTGAAGATGAAATTCAAAAACGACTACATGACCCGAATTGGAATGTGTATATTTCTGAAAAAGTAAAAGATAATTATAATTCAGATAAACCTTACTGGTTCTCCCAATTTAATTTACAGAAAGCGGCGATGATTTTCTTAGTAAGTAGTGTTGGTTTGGCTATTTATTTTCAATTTTCTAAGACTAGAGATCTTTTCGATATAGAAATGACTCAAACATATTCAAAATTCTCACCTTTAACGAATGTAGATATCAAAGAAATGGATTTATTATTAGATGATGATGAATTTAATTCTGAGTATTTACTAACTGGATTTATAGAAATCAAAGAATGAATTATTTCTTTCTAAAAAATCCCAAAAAAATCTTATGAGTCTTTATTTGGGAACTTGTATTGTGAACTAAAGTTTGTAAGAAGAAGAGAAAATTTGATTAGAAAATTCGTGGATTTTCTATAATTGATTTATAATCCGAAAAACTGATCCAACATCAACTTTTTCAAAGTTTCTTTGAGTTTAGTTTGGATATTAATGATTTTTACAGCAATTTTTTTCTCATCAGCTTTGTTCTTGAAAGACAGCAGTCTAGAAATACCAAGTGAACTGACGATCACAACTTTCTCTAAATCTAAATGAACTTCTGGCTTCCCTTTCTCTAGAATCGTACTTAATGTATCTATGAGTTCAGGAGAATTACCATCTAATATCTGGTCTAAAAATTTTACAACAACCAAGGAACTTGATTCTTCTATTTGGATTTTATCACTCATAATTATAAACCTAAGTATTGAAATTCAATAAATAATGGCTACTTATTTTTCTTAATTTTGCTATCCATTTGAGCCTTTTTTCGGTAGAATTGTACGAGTTTTTCTAATTCTGCAAGATCTGTACAACTTAATTTGCCCTGGTCTAGACGTATGAATTTGTTCTTAGTTACTAAATCCAAAACTAACATTTCGTCCTTGGGATCAGTTAAACCTACCATTTTCAAAAGATCCTTGGTCCCGATTTCAAAATTATAACTTGATTTTGGTGCAATCTTAACTCTGTTTTTTTCAGCAAGAGTCATAAGAGTATCTGCAATTCTACCTTGGGAATCTTTGATCATAAGATTCGCCAATTGCTTGTAAGCTGTCCAAATTCTCTCAGAAAGAAGTGTAATCAACCTGGTAGCTAGCTGAGGTTGTGCCTTAACCATACCTTCAAAGTTGGCTTTGTTGATTGCAAGTAAATCTACCTCACCCCAGGCAATGGCAGATGCGGATCGTGGCTTATTATCCAAGATTGCCATTTCACCAAAAATATCTCCACTTTGTAGAACAGCTAACATAACTTCATTGTTATTTACAATTTTAGTAATCTTTACTTTACCTTTTTGGATAATAAACAACTCTTTGCCTGGCTCGTGTTCACAGAAAATCATATTTCCATCTGGATAGGCTCTGTTGAATTTAGTGTAATCAATTTCTGGACCAGCCAAGGGTTGGTTCAGAGTCTGAAGTCTTATTTTCGCTTGAGCTGAAAATTGACCATTCGGTAGATGTTTTATATAAGATTGGTAAGCAAAAGTTGCATGTTTTGGAGTTTGTTGGTTATAATAATACTCACCAATCTGAAATAATTCATTAGGATCTTCTTCAACAGCATTTCGAAACGAAAGACGTGTGATGGTAGAATCGAACTGTCGCAGCTTCATAGAGAAGAAGCGAATGATATTCATAGCAACAGCAGTACTTTTCTGGATGAGAGTTCCAAATTGATCAAAACTTACTGAGATCAATGACACATTGCTTAGCGCGATAGCAGATTCAATCTGAGCATGCTGGCTCATAGCTGCAACAACCCCGAAGAAATCTCCAGGACCAAGAACTTGGTTTGGATCTTCTCCTACTACTGGGTTTTCCCGACTAACTTTTACCTTACCTTCGCGAATGATATAGAAATTATACGCTTCTTTTTTACCCTCTACAATAATGTAGGAGTTGGGAGTATAATTTACCATGTTAAAAAAAGACATTATAGTTTTACCAGCCGTACCTTAGAATGAATATCGGCTCTCTTACATCAAATCTTTCGTCGGGATAAATTAAAAACAATTTTTCTGTTCAATTTGCAATTTGTATTAACTTTTAGCCATCATTTGACGTAAAATTTTCATTTGTTTTAACTCAATTTCTGCTTCGCGGGCAATTTCTGGAAAATAACTTTGCTTTTTTATCTCATCAAAGATTCTTTCAGCCATATCCCAATCCCCTTGCTTTAAATGGGAACGTCCAGCCTCTAAAAATGAATCAAAACCCTCTTTATGAGTAGGAAATTCTAAATAGATTGCCATTTCTGCTTGGATAGCTAGTTCAAATTCTCTTTGTTTCTGGTAGGCTCTACTCAATACTTTCCAGGAATCTTTCAGTCTTGGATGAAACGGATATATCAGTGCAAAAGTCTTCAACTCTTCCACACATTTTGTATAATTGCGATCTTGAAAAAAATTTTCAGCCTTTCTAAGGACAAAATCTCCTTGCTCATTGCTTTTTTCTTGGTAGATTTTTCCTAAATCCGGAAATCCTTCCGCTGCAAAATTACAAATAGGAAACAAAAGCACCAAGAGCACTAAAACAATTTTTCTATGTCTCATAATCTTATTATCTATAGATTGCATCAAAAGTTTCAGTACTTTTTGCATCAGAAAGAAATTTCTCATCAGAAATAGCGACTGATTTGGGAATTGAATTAGATTCCCAAAGCTCAGCTGAGACAGAAATATTTTGACCATCTGCTACCTGAATTCTAACATATCCCTTCCCTGAACGAAGATTATGATCTACCGCAATTGTATGAAAGATTGAAGTTGCTTGCTTGACTCTTAATTTAGGTATTTCGGTTGCTTTACTACCTAATTTTGGATGAAAAAGTAAAAGTGCAGTGTGTTCGCTTGCCTCTAAATTACCCTCATATTCATACCAAACTAAGAATTCTTCTTCACCTGATTGGTTTTTAACTTTTTCAATATTAGAAATTCGAATATAAGGAATTTCTGAATTGATTGTATCCTTAAGGGGATCAACTGGATTTATTTTTTGTTTTTCAATTTTATTTTGATTCGGCTCAGGAAAGTCAGGAATATTGGAATCATAGCTTGGCTCTATCTTCTTACCTGTCCAAATAGAAGTAAGTGCCTCTTCCATTGACTTTTGATTTTTAACTGGAAAGTATTTTCCAGAAGATTCAGAAGCAAGAAATTGCAATTCTCTTTCTTCGTTTTTTAGAACATCTAAGCCCAAAACATGCATTTTTACATTGGGATTGACTCTTTTGATTTTCTGAATTTCTTTGATGGGATCTCCATCGCAACTCTCAATTCCATCTGATATTAAAATGATTTCTGTAGAAGGATGTCCAGTTAACAAATGCTTACCGACAAGTTCTAAGGTACGGGCAATTGGAGTGGATCCAGCTGGAAAGAATAAGGGCATCTTTGCCATTATATCTCTGGATCCAAATTTTTTGAGAGGGCTGTACAATCTTGCTGAGTCACAACCAGGAATACGGTTCCCATAAGCAACTAATCCCATTTCGGTTTCAGCTGGAAGTGTCTTAATGAAGGCTTCCATTTGTTCCAAGGCTACTTTCATTCTTGATGTTCCACTCATTCTATCATTCATAGAACCACTGGCATCTAAGATAAACATTATGGATCTAGTTTGCATTGGCTCTGCAAAAACAGAACTAGATGCTAGATACAAAAACAGTAAAATTAAAGGAAATCGAAGGAACCTCACCTTATACATTTCGGTTGAATTGAAAAAATAATGAGTGCTTAAGTCGCAAAGATAGAATCTAGAATTAACTAGTTGAGCAATTGAGTTTGAGGCTGAAAGAAAGGTGGAGCCGAAAGATTCGGTTCTACAAGTTTTGGTTCTCTGGTAAATTCTGCAAATTCTCTCAGAAACCTTACTATTATGTCACAAGTTGCTCCCCAAAGTAAACCCTTTTTCCCAAGGTCAAAGTAATATACTCTTTGGTTCTTCATTCCAAAAAAATCCACACAATAGAAATCTCTTAGCCAGAAGTCTTGGATGCTTAGATTCATCCACGACTCCACTTCTTCATTGATATTAAATTGAAAATCTCCCTTATAAATCCCAATAAAGGGAGTAATATGAAAACCGGTCCTGGTATCGATCTGTTCATAACTTCCCAGAATATCAAGATGGTGGCTAGGCACTCCCATTTCTTCTTCCCACTCTCTGAGTCCAGTTTGAAGTATGGACTCATTGGCTTCTTGAACTCCACCTGGAAATGAAATTTGACCTGGATGGGATTTTAATTTCTTACTCCGCGTTGTGAGTATAATTCCAGTAGATTCCTCTGTATGATAGAGCGGCATAATAACACTACTCGAAAGTCGCGTATTGTCTCTGCCCTCATTCTTATTGCTTGGTTCGTACTTAGTTCTTAAGTCTTGCTTTAACTTTTCAAAATCAATCTTCAGATTCTGGTTTCCTTTTTCGATTTTTGGGAAGAAGTCCACGCTTACTATTTACCATTGGTAGATTGGGTGGAATGTGAGGCTCAAAAGGATTTCCATTTAACACTGCTATGATGGATGGTCCGTAATTTTTCACTCGCCATTCAGAAAAGATTTTCAAATTTCTAAGACTATCTAAATCAGTAATGTTAGATTTTAAAATCTGAATCAATTGTTTACTAGATGGCAATAAGGAATGTTCCATTCGTCTAGATTTTTGGATATGTTCTTTCCATTTCTTTAGACGACGAAATTTATCTTTCTCTTCACCTTCTAACTCTTCACCGATTCTTTTATTTAACTCTGAGGCTTCAATAGGTTCTATTACAGTCTCTTTCATCAATTGAAAAAGTTCTGATCCATCTTTTTTACCTAGGGTGTTTGTATAATTCTCTTCTTTCATCTCAGTACTTATCAATCTTGAGATGGCGTCGTTGTTCAAAACTCGAAAAGGAGCACGATTGATCTTTTTAGCTTTTTCTTCTCTAAATTGTAAAATTTGAAATAACTTTCCTCTATCAAAAGGAGTAAGATTATTTACATCAGGAAATCTAGCTAATTGAAAACCCTCTCCTTCCTTAGCGGCGGGTTCTTCTTGTGAGACAAATTCAAATTCCGAAAATGCTTCTTCATAAAGACCACGATCTCGCAATTCCTTTTCCATCTTTTCCCAAATAGATTCCAAATAAGCAGTATCCATAGCCGCATATTGCAATTGATCTCTCTGCAATGGACGATTTTCCCAATTGGATTTCTGAAATTCTTTGGCTAAATGTTTATTATGATAAAGTTCAACTAAAGATGTTAAGGAGTTGTGCTCCATGCCTAGATACCTAGAACTAAGCATAGTGTCTGCAACGTTATTAAATTCAAATCCAAAGTCCTTCTTGAGAGCCTTGATATCATCTGAGGCAGAGTGGAATAATTTTAGTATTTCAGGATTTTTGAATATTTCATTCAAAGAACTCAAATCCTTAATTCTAAGTGGATCAATGATATAATTTTTTGACTTAGCTGTGATCTGAATTAAGCAAACTCGAGCATAGTAGGTAAAATAACCTGACGATTCTGTGTCTACTGCGATTTTCGAAGAATTCCTTAGATTTAACAATGCAAGATCTAAGTTCTTTGCGTTATCTACCATAATATAGCTGGAATTTATTTGCATGTATAATTGACTCTGGAATATTAGCTATTGAAAGGCTACCAATAAATGAAATCCTTTTCCATAACAAAAGAATCCATAGAATCTGACAAACCAAAAGATGAATGTGCCATATTTGGTATCTTCAATTGCAAGGATGCAGCCAATTTCACCTATTTAGGTCTGTACTCTATGCAACATAGAGGGCAAGAGTCTAGCGGAATTGTGTCATCCGATGAAAACCATCTCTATCGATACGCTGGAATGGGCTTGGTCGCAAATGTTTTTACAGAAAACAAAATGAATGATCTGCAAGGAAAGGTAGCGATTGGCCACAATCGTTACTCGACCACAGGCGCTAGTTTTCTTAGAAATGCCCAACCTGTTCGTGTTGAATCCCATCTTGGCCCTATTTCATTAGCTCATAACGGGAATTTAGTGAATTCTTGGGAGCTTAGAAATAAGATGGAAAAGCAGGGTTCCATTTTCCAAACAACCATAGACTCGGAAGTAATTGTTCACCTAATGGCGAAAAGTGGAGAAACCAATTTATTAGATGCTCTAGGAGTTGCACTTCGTGAAATCCGAGGAGCTTATTCTCTTTTGATTCTAACACCTAGGTATTTAATAGCCATTCGTGACCCCAACGGATTTCGTCCTCTCGTTATGGGAGAGAGAGAAGATGGATCTATCGTTTTTGCAAGTGAAACTTGCGCTTTTGATATAACAGAGACTAAGTACATTCGAGATGTAGAGCCTGGTGAAATGGTCGTTCTTGACCACACAGGAATGAAAAGCTACTATCCTTTTCCCCAAGAAAAGCCAAGTCTTTGTATTTTTGAATATATCTATTTTGCAAGACCCGATTCCCATATTTTCAATGAATCGGTTTACAAGGTTCGAAAGAACCTAGGTAAACAACTTGCTAGAGAACTTCCAGTGGAAGCAGATGTTGTGATTCCAGTTCCTGACTCAGCTAACATTGCTGCTATTGGTTATTCAGAAGAATCTGGAATTCCCTACCAAGCAGGCTTAATTCGCTCGCATTACATAGGAAGAACCTTCATTGAGCCAGACCAGAAGATTCGAGACTTCGGAGCCAAGATCAAATACAATGTAGTTCGCGAAGTTGTAGCAGGTAAGAAGGTAATCATTATTGATGATTCTATCATGCGTGGAACAACAAGCCGCAAGATTATCAAAATGCTTCGTTTAGCAGGCGCTAAAGAAGTTCACATGAGAATTTCTGCACCGCCAACCATTTCTCCTTGCTATTATGGAATTGATATACCTACACATAAAGAGTTGATTGCTGCAACACATACTTTAGAAGAGATTGCAAAGTATCTTAGAGTTGATTCTCTTGCTTATCTTACAGTAGAATCTATGAACCAAGCTGTGGTGGATCATAAGGGTGGTGGTTTCTGTAATGCTTGTTTTACGGGAAAGTATCCTGTTGAATTTCAAAATGATGAAATGGGAAATCAGAAATCTTTATTCCAAGAATATGCGATAGAGGAAGGTTGAATCTTGGAAGAAATCGAGTTAGTCAAAACTTTTGGATTTGACGCTGCTCATCTCTTACCAAATGTACCAGAAGGACATAAGTGTAAGCGATTGCATGGTCATAGCTTCCGATTTTCTGTGCATTTAAAAGGACCCATAGACCCTCATACTGGCTGGTTGATTGATTTTGGTGACTTGAAGAAGGTTGTTAAGCCCATCATTGAAAATCATTTGGACCACTATTACTTAAATGATGTACCAGGTTTAGAAAATCCTACTAGTGAGAATCTGGCTATCTGGCTTTGGAAACAAATCAAACCTCAGTTGCCTATGCTTTTTCGTATAACAGTATTTGAAACTTGTTCGAGCTCTTGTATTTACGAAGGTAAGTAAAAAATGAAATCTATTTCTCCTGATAAAATTGCCGTAGTACTTTTGTCAGGTGGTTTAGATTCGACAACCTGTCTTTATTTAGCTAAACAGCAATCTGAGAAAATCTATGCTATTTCATTTGACTATGGTCAGAAACACTCTATTGAACTAAAAAGAGCTAAAAAGATTGCTAAAAGTCAAAATATAGAACATACTATCATAAAAATACAAACAGAACTTTTTCAAGGAACTTCTCTAACAGATCCAAAGTTAAAAGTACCTAAAGACTCTCTCAAGAAGCATTTACAAAAAAATACAATTCCAAATACATATGTTCCAGGAAGAAATATTTTATTTTTATCATACGCGCTAAGTTATGCGGAAAGTAGACAGGCGGGGCAGATTTATATTGGTGTCAATGCTCTAGACTACTCAGGGTATCCCGATTGTAGACCTGAATTCATTGAAGCGTACCAAAATATGATAGACCTTGGAACAAAATCTGGTAGTAAATCTGGCAAAAGCGAAAAGTCCATTCAAATTATTACACCATTGATTCATCTATCTAAGAAAGAAATTGTTTCCTTAGCCGCTCACCTGAAAGTTCCTTTTCAAGATACCATATCTTGCTATGACCCTGATCCTAGAACCGGCAAGCCATGTGGTCATTGCGATTCTTGCATTCTCCGTAAGAAAGGTTTTGCGGAAGCTGGAGTGGTGGATGGATAGGAATTGGGTGAAAATAGTAAAAAACTATATATATTTAAACTAAATTCACCTAGTCAAAACATTAATTAACAAGTGTTTATAGGAGTTTAATTAAAAAATTACATGGATAGAAATAAACTTTAGTGACAGAATAAAGCTGAATGAAAACTTTTTCTTTTATTTAATTTATCATTTTAATTAAAGAAAGACCGTACATAAGTTTAAAAAATGCGATACTATATTTATATCACCTTGGATCTTCGGTGAAGGGTGTAAGGCTGCCTTAACTAGGTAGCCTTTGCTTTATGAACCCATTGATTAGAACCTATATTTATATAGATGCTTTCAATCTCTACTATGGGCAATTGAAAGGTAAACCTGATAAATGGTTAAATATTGAATGTAAATTTCTTTCACATCAAGTAAATATGCCGAGATGCGATGGCAAAGTTAATGTATGTGTTATAAAAACTGAAGAAAAAATGACAGATGTTAATAAAGCAGTTCATATTTTGAATGATGCATATCTAAATAAATTTGATCTAGCAGTCCTGATAACGAATGATTCTGATTTGGCAGAACCACTGAAAATGGTTCAATATGTGGGCAAAAAAATAGGGATCCTTAATCCTCAAAAAAATACATCTAAAGAGCTTTCAAAATATACTCTATTCCAGAAAAAAATCCGACACAATACTATTTTAATTTCCCAGTTGCCATTAAATTTAACGGATGCACAAGGAAGAGTTATTCATAAACCTAAAGAATGGGCTTAATGAAACATGAATTAAGCCCACTCTGCTAAAAGTCTTATTCTATTAACCAACTTGCAGTAGTCTTATAATTCAAAGTGTAATTCGCGTGTCATCGTATTCAATTCTGGATGTTTCTTCCCTTCAAGGTATCGCCTTACTTTATCAAGCTATTTACTTAACTTAAGAATTTGTTATTGTCAAATATTATATTCACCTAGTACTCTATTTTTGTCCACGCTCTCTATTACGGTGACGCCAAACTGGATTTGTTCGTAAGACTGTTAACGCTACCATCAGCAAGATCTTCCAAAATGGATACAAGATCTTTTAATGCTTGGTAAACCGACTTGATCCAACAGAACCTCCAGCATCTCAGCTGGGGGTAAAGCTTTATGGTATGGAAAAGAGTGGCTAGATCAGTTTTGAAGCTAAATTATTTCAATTAATCTTCTACTCATGTCTCGGTGATCTGTGTAGGTTATCCCTATTGAAATAATTCTCTTATTTTAGATTCTCTATTAGTGTCTGGGAAAAGGTAAGCCTCCACACTATTGTTTAAATCTGGGAAAGGTAGAGATTGTTCTTGGTGTTTTTTGATTTTACCTTGTTTTTTGGTCTCAGTTATGAGGTTAAGAACTTTCTCCTTATAGATTGTATCTGAGTTACCAATAAGGTGACTTCCTTTGGATTCTAATACATAAACAACATCTATTCGATCTCCGTCCTTCTTAGCGGCTACAAAATCTGGATAGATTTTGCCTTTTTTCCAACCCTGGATGGAATACCAATTTCTACCAGATTTGTTTCGAAACCACCAAAGGATTTTTTCTTGTCTTTCCAGAGTATCACCTACTTGCAATTCCAATTCATTCATTCCATGAATTTCCACATCAGTGAACAAATAATAGTTATACGGATTAACTCTATCTGTTGCGACGATTTCGTCCTTTTCGGGCACTTGCCAGCCCAATTGAGAATCACTGCTTACGGCGAGAACCAATTCACCTGCCATAGTAAGCTCCAAAAATATTTCTTCCTCTTGTTGAATTCTTTCAATCTCCAATGACTTGTAGAGTTCAGAAACAATGTAACCAAAATTTTCATGTAATACGGATTTGGTGAATTCTTGTTCTAATAAAGTTAGATGGTCTCTTGCCAATTTTCGAGCAAGAAAGGCATTGGGTATGAGTTCATGGTAACGTCGTGTGGCATATTCCAAAGATATATGATCTGCCCCAATAGCAATCGTTCCTTCAATCTCCTCCCGAATTTGTCGGGTTGGATCAATTGTAACTCTATAGGTATTTACTTCTCTGGTTATTTCACTTATAGAAGATTGAACTCTGGCTATCCAATCTTTCTGGATGGAAAACTTTTCCAAATTGATTCTGGGCAATATATCCACAGAGTAGGAGAATCTTCGCTTTTTCTTTTTGGAATTTACCATAAGCCAGACCGGAAGATAAAAGGCATAGGCATGCTTTTTGAAATCATCCCGAATCTTGACAAGTTTCTTTCGAGTGGTTGTTGCACCTCCCGCGATTTGGACTTTACCTGCAAGGTCTCCCAGTCCTTCTTTTTCAAATCCTGTAACTACCTTATCCAAAATCTCCCTTGTATTGCCTTTCGTATAATAGACATAGCTTTCGTCCAATTCAGAGATTCCGGTCTTTTTCGCCAAAGGTTGTCTGAGAATCCTACCAATGAGCTGGGTAATTGCCGTGTTGGAATTGACATTGGGAATGACACCAAGAATGTAAGCAAAGCTACAATCCCATCCTTCCTGTAATGCTTGCTTGGTTATGATATAGCGAATCTCACAATCCGAAGAAAAGAGATTTATATCCTCAATATCATTCTGAGTAGATGTTTTTATCGCTATCTCATCGGGGTTGATTCCCAATTCCACAAGGAAGTCTTTTGCATCCAAGCTATGGACATTTCCCCTACCTCTCTGATCCTTTCCTGTTGATTCCACCTGTATGAGTGCGATGGGGCGTATGTACACTCCTGTAGAGACTTTCAGTTTTTTAGCCTTTTTCTCCAAACTATCTCTATGGTTTTGGATATTGCGAATCATATCCTTCCAATCATTCTCCCTTTCGGTGTGAGGTGGAATGATGTGGAGATCCAGCTTAACCATCTCTTCGTCTTTGAGTTGGAGACCTGTAATTTGTATGAGCAGGTTCATTCTGTCCGTAGGTGTTGCGGATAGTCCCAATACAAATTCCGGATTCAATCCGTTGATTGTATTCTGTGCTTGTTCAGAAAATACTTTGTGAATCTCGTCGATTATGATTAGTGGTTGGGAGACTCGAATGGCATTTCCCAGACTGGTTCTTATCAGTCCTCCTACGCCATGAATCTCGGATAGTAGATCCAAGTTGGGAGTTTTTTGAATAAGTTCAGCATGAAGATCCGTTCTATGATCGGCAGGAAAGAATCCTTCGTAGCCCCCGGAATCCTGGAATACCTTTAACGATTCTTTTGCGTTTAAGCGACTTACGGATTGGATCATAATAAATAAAACAACAAGGTTTTGTTCCAGATCATTTTGGTTCAACTTTTGACCTTTTTCCAGAATCAGAGTTTTCCCACCGGAAGACTGATCCAAGAGTTGACGGAGTGGATGGGTTCGGTCTCTTAGCATAGCGACCGTTTGGGAATAGATTGTTTCTGTGGGAACGATCCATACCACAAGCCCAGTTCTTTTTTCTCGAAACCTTTCTTGGTATTCTCGAATAGCCTCTACAGCAAGAATGGTTTTGCCACCACCTGTAGGAATTTTCATCACAACTCGAGGGTAGTAATCACTGATTCCATTCTTTGGACTGTCGTAATGAGCAATCCCTAATGCAGTGTCTGTTACCTCCGGCCAATTGTGGTCGATTTGTAAAGTTTCTTTTGCTTGGATGGCTCTCTTCTTCTCTTCCTTTGCAAGAGTCAGATAGGTTCTCAACCGATCAACAGAGGACTTCTGGTATTCCTTGAGATACACTAAACTTCATCCCTGGTTTTAGTGTAGAGCCCGTACGGAATACTAACGAATTCTATTCGAGAATCCCTGAGATAGTCTTCCTCCAAGAAACAGGCAGGGCTATAGACAATGATTCTTTCTTGTGGGTGTGCCTTCTTCCAGTTTTCTGCTGTCTCCATAGTCAGAGCTAGTTTCATGAGTTCGTCCAGATTATCCTTGTATTGCAAGTAGATCGACATTCCGGGAGCCTTGGCAACGAACCAGTCCTTTTCCTTGATCTCCTTTTCATTACCCAACTGACTTCCTGTGCAGAGATAGTAAACATATTTCGCAAAAGTCTTGTAATCCGGTAGATCCCCATTCAGTATGGATTCGGAATCAATGGAACGCCCCACACGAAGGTAAGAAAACCCGGAATCATAGTTATTCTTCTCAATTGCTCTCTTGATTCTCTCCCTAGTTATATCCTTGCAGATATTTTTATCCGGCTCCTTCTCGCTTGCCTCTGCCATCTGAACGAGAATGCACTGCCTGTTCCCACCATCTTCTTGGTTGAGTTCCATCACCGCATGCATAGTCGTTCCTGAACCGGCAAAAGAGTCGAGGATGATGGAATCCGGGGAAGTTGCAATTAGAAGGATACGGTTAATTAAGGAGACTGGTTTTGGAGAATCGAAACCGTTATTTCCTTCAAACAGTTCTTTAAGCTCTTGTTTTGCTTGTTGATTATGTCCGACATCTTGATTTAACCATATAGTTAGAGGAACTATGCCATCTTTAACCTCAGAAAGAAATGTTTTAATTCGAGGAACATTGTTGCCATCGGCCCCAAACCAAATTCTATTATCTTCTACAAGTTTTTGATAATTTTCCTTTGAGGTTTGCCAGCATCGACCCTTAGTTGGTTCAACTTGTCTTCCGCCAGGCGTTGTTATCGAATAGTCATACTCTTTTGAATAAGACTTTACAGTAAAATCACTTGGAGTCCAGTCTCCTCTGGGATCATTATCAGGATTTGAATAGCTTTGGTTGTTATTATCAGTGCGCGGTAAAAGATTTCTTTCCCAACCATTGATATTTTCACCCTTGGACTTTTTCCTTTTTGCATAACAAATTATAAAATCATGATTATCAGAAAAATAAGATGCATCGTTTTGAGGAGAGAATTTTTTTTACCAAATTATATTTGAAATAAAGTTATCGAGTCCGAATATCTCATCGATTATAAGTCTTAAATTATGCTGTTCTTCATCATCAATACTAACGAAAATCACCCCATCATCACTGAGCAATTCCCTGAGCAGTTTTAATCGAGGAACCATCATACAGAGCCATTTGTCATGGCGCGTTAGGTCATCGCGTCCCACTTCCTTGCCCAGCCATTCTTGGATGAGGGGGCTATTAACATTGTCATTGTAAACCCAGCCTTTGCCTGATCCGTTATCATTTCCTGTATTGTATGGTGGGTCAATGTAGATGCACTTGATCTTGCCTGCGTATTGAGGTAGAAGTGCCTTGAGTGCGAGGAGATTGTCCCCCTCGACTATGAAGTTGCCACTGCCTTTTTCCGGCTGGAAGTCGAGACTTGTTTCCGATTCCAAGGTGTGGTATGGGACGCTCAGGTGGTGGTTCCAGATGGCATTCTTGCCTTTGAATTGGAGTGTTGGCATGATTCCAGGATATAGAAAATCAAACTGGGTGCAAATTAATTTTATAGAAAGCTATTGAAATACAACATTGAAATTACATTGACTGATTTAGAATTTAACCGACATTGGTAAGGCAGAAAGCTTTTTAATCTAATTTGAATTTTTTAGTCATACAATTATGTCACAAATAAACTACCCAATAGCTCTTGAACTTACTAGTCCTTTTGAATTTACAGAAGTATTCGATCTACCAACGATGCATATCATTATCTCGAAAAAAGAAGACGGATCTATAAGTGGTCATTGTTTGGATTATGATACTTGGGCTTTTTCAGAAAGTGAAGATGCTACGGGAATCGTAAAGGTCATTACTCGGCTTCTCGAAATGGCTTTCATTCTATTCATTGATTTATACCAAGAAAAGCGATTGGATGATATTTTTGAGAACGAAGTAACAGACGAGGCAGTCTGGAACGAATTTAGAAATCTCATCAAGAAGAATAGAATCGCCAGCGTAAAAAAAACAATGACAGAATTGCATTCGGATCAAATGGAAAACTTTGCGAATGCTTCTAATTTAAAAGAAGATGAAGAAAAGAGTATATATGACCTTTCAGAGTTTTCAGATTCTGAGAGAGAACAAATTCAATTTTGGCTTAAAGAACTAAAAACTTCCGATGTTAATAGAAGAAAAGAAATCCTTCACGAAATGTTGCAATCTATTGCACAAAAAGCTCCAATATTAAAACTCGTTTCTGAACTAGCAGCCTAAAGTTGGTTTAGACTTTTGGATTCTATACAACCCAAAGGATACAATTTCAATAAAATAAAGGATCTATTGAAGAGCATAACAAATGTTCAATGTTTTGATCAGAGCAAAGTATCGGTCAAGTCAACATTAAATACACCTGACATTTATATCTGGTTCGAGCATTCAGAATTAAATTTCAAAACACCTATTATAATGGTTTGCTTTACAAAATTAAATTTCAATGTTTCATGTGGTTTGATTTATCCAGAAGTAATAGGATCGATTGAAAAATTTCTGAACAAAATTGGAAAACAAGATTTAATTTCTAAATTGTCGGATTGTTTAATAAATATAAATGATCTTACAACTATAGAATGAATTTAAATTTAATTCTTTTTAATCTTATCATTCAATGATTGTGATTTTAAATTTAAATTATTTTCAAATGTTTTAAATACAAACTAGCTCTCCAATTGGTAAATCTTCATGCCTTTCCACATCACCCCATTCAGGATTATCATCGAAGATCAATTGAAATTTGTTTAATTGCAAATTGTCATCTACAGCAAAATCAATTTCAAATTCTTCAGAACAAAAACAGCCAAGACTTACGAGACTACCATTTTCCGTGATTGGGTAACTTTTGATTCCCTGTTCATTTTGAAGCTTATCTCGACCTAAGAAATTTGCAATCATATCAATCTGGTGAAAGGTTACCGAACTTGCTTGGAGAATGTTCGGGTAAACTCTAAATTTTGAATGGAACCTATTCGCTTTTTCGAAAACAATGCTATCCCAGTTTCGTAGATTTCGAAGAGTAAATTTCATCTGGTGTTTCATAATTGCTTACCTTAAGTTTAGAATACAATATGACTTGGACAAATTAGGATAATAGTTGAACCTTTTGTTCTTATATTTTGATTTTTTAAGAGTAAAGTAAGTCTCATTTCGGCTAGAAATATGTCAAATCCACTCAAAAAATGGACAACTAAATGTGGGATTTGCTAAATTGTTTTACAAAAAGCCTTAATTTAAGGATAAGGTGAACTAAGCATGGAAACTTTAGTAACAGCACTCACTATCTTTGTTCTCGCCATATTTATTGGATTCGAGGTCATCACCAAAATTCCTCCCATCCTTCACACTCCTTTAATGTCAGGGTCGAATGCCATTTCAGGAATCACCGTAATTGGTGCTATCCTTTCTGCGGGTTACCAAGTTACTTTACTCACAACAATTTTAGGTTTCATTGCAGTACTTTTTGCAACCATCAATGTTGTTGGTGGCTTCCTCGTTACCCAAAGAATGCTGGGAATGTTTAAAAAGAAGGACTAAATGGAAAATTTTGTAAAAATATCTTATTTAATTGCATCTGTTTTATTTATTGTCGGATTAAAGAATCTCTCCCACCCCAAAACAGCAGTTAGAGGAAATACCCTCGGTGCTTTAGGTATGTTAATTGCTATTGCAGTAACCCTCTTAGATAAAGAAATAATTGGTTTTGAATACATTATTGCTGGAGTGATTTTAGGATCTTTAATAGGCATCATTCTCGCTAAACAAATTCAAATGACCGCTATGCCCCAGTTAGTTGCCTTGCTCAATGGTTTTGGAGGAATTGCTTCCGTTCTAGTTGCTGGAGCTGCTCTTCTGGAAGCTTTGAAATTAGGAAGCAACATAGATCCTACTTTTTCTGTTTCAACTAGTCTTTCAGCTGCAATTGGTGCTGTAACTTTTTCTGGTTCCATGATCGCCTTTGGAAAGCTACAAGGTGTCGTTACTGAAAAAGCAGTTCGTTATCCGGGAGATCAAATTGTTAAAGCATTTACACTCTTAGCAGTATTATCAATTGGTGGTTATTTTGTATATGAACCAACTAATACAGATTTGTATTGGATCATTTCGGGTATAGGAATTTTTCTTGGGCTTATTCTTGTTCTACCTATTGGTGGAGCTGACATGCCTGTTGTGATTTCATTATTAAACTCCTATTCTGGAATTGCAGCATCTATGAATGGATTTGTTCTAGATAATAATGTTCTTATTATTTCGGGTTCATTAGTTGGAGCATCAGGAATTATCCTAACGCAAATTATGTGCAAGGCTATGAATCGATCTTTAACCAATGTATTGTTTGGTGGATTTGGACAAGTTGCAGAAGAAGTTGCTGATTCTGGAGATTTTTACTCTGGAAAAATAAAATCTACTACTTCTGAAGAAGTTGCCATGATCCTAGATATTGCACGTAAGGTTGTGATTGTTCCTGGATATGGAATGGCTGTATCCCAAGCGCAACATACAGTTCGAGATCTTTATAATCTTCTAACTTCTCGTGGGATAGAAGTCGAATTTGCAATTCATCCGGTTGCTGGTCGTATGCCAGGTCATATGAATGTTTTGCTTGCAGAGGCTGATATTCCTTATGATAAACTTAAGGAAATGGATGAGATCAATCCTACTTTTGAAAATGTAGACGTTGTGATTGTAAATGGGGCAAATGATGTTACAAATCCACTTGCTAAAACGGATCCAAAAAGTCCAATTGCAGGCATGCCAATCTTAGAAGTAGGGAAAGCTGGAACTATTGTTGTGATCAAAAGATCATTAAGCCCTGGATTTGCAGGTGTTCCTAACCCCTTGTTTACCCAAGAAAATACCTTGATGCTATTTGGCGATGGCAAGAAAGCCACTCAAGAAATCATCAATGCCTTGAAAGAATAAGAAAATTATTTACTCAATGGAAAATAATAATACAACTTTTCCATTGCAAAGTTGTATCTTAAACTAGATTCGTACAGGGATCTAACTTCGTCGGCTCTAGCAGAATTTTGGTTTATATATTCCAAGGAATAACGATCCGCTAGAGCAATTTTATTTTGTTTAATCAATAAATTTATGTATTTCTTTTTATCTTCATCGGTCGCTAATCCTGATTCCACTATATCTTTCCATAAAGAATCCGATTGATTCTCCTGCATTAGATAGTCATAAGATTGAGCTAAAATTCTCTTAGTAGATACTGGAAGATTTCTTTCTTTTTCCAAGAGTTGAATTACTCTTTGGTATTCTTTGCTTGATTCAAAAATTAATTCTGCTAGTAAAAATTTTATTTCCGTATTCTTTAAATCATCTTTGAATAATTTTTCAGCGTTCTTATAAGCAGATTCAGTCTTATTCAGCTTTCTTTCAATTTGGATCAACAAGATTTTGGCTTCTGTAAAATTTGCTTTTTGCTCAATCGCTTTACCGGCAGCTAAACGAGCTAGTTCAAATTCACCTAACATATAATAGGAAATAGCTAAATTATTGTAATAGTGCGGATTGTATGGTGAAAGCTCTACTGCAATCTTAAAAGCTTCCATACTACGATTCCAATCTGACCAAATTCCATAAACCATTCCAATTAAATAATAGGCGGCTTCATGTTTAGAATTTATCGATAAGGATCTTTTTAAATCTGATTCTGCTAAATTGAGTTGTTTCTTAGTAAAATAAATTGCGGCTCTTAAATAAAAAAATTCATCTGTTGTGCTCTGCAATGATTCATAATCTTGTAATTTTTTTTCTGCTTGTGGTAATCTTTTCCATCGTAAAAAATTTATCACATCCCGCCCTATCTTTTGTAATTCAAGTTTCATGCTGGGATCAAGATCATCTTGTTTTGAATAGGCTGATTGAAGTTCTGCGTCTTGAGAATACAAAGAACTAAATGAGAAAAATAAAATTAAACTGTATATGATTGTGATTCTAACCATTGAATGATCCTTTCATGTGCTGTGTTATAAATAATTGGATAGGAATTACTAAATTCGCGAATCTCCATTTCTTGGTTACAATCACCTAGAAATGGCACCGACCATATGTCCTCAATATGACGACTTAGCATAGTATGATAATCTCCTATCGAATAGGAAGCAAGTTTCTTTCTTAAATACATCGCTTCCATTAGACCCTGTCCGAAATAAGATAAAAAATAATCAGATTGCGATAGATACTTCCACCAATTTCTCTTTGTAAGCCTTGCCTCATAGTTTATTTTCATTGTGATTGGTTCAGATCCACCAATTCTGATTATTGTATTATTAGAATATTTGGAAAGTAAGAAATTATCTAACCTTTTACTATTCTCTGAATTTAGATTTCCCGCATAACATAGAATAATATTATTTGAATTTATTGTATTCGAAGGAATAGTATTTTGAATATTTGATAAGGATTGATTGGCAAAATTGGAAAGTAGAACTTCTGGCTTAGAACTCCAACCAAAAGAATCTGGGTGAGGCAGGAGATCTATAAATCCTAATTTAAAACATTCTTCTAAGGAAATAAGATTTTTCCGATTTTGTGAAAGCTCATCTATTCTAAGAATAGGCTGTTTAAATTTTGCATCATAATAGTCTTCTCTAGAATCAATAATGAAATAATCAAAACCTTGCGAAATCTTGGTAGAATTGAATTGCATACTAACTTCATAACCAAGAAGAACCAATCTAACGGATAAAATTGTCATTCTCTCCCAATGACCTGAACCATATTCCTTTGGATTACCAATTATAATGCATATAGATTTTTTTGATTCTATTTGAGGTTTAGGTAAATTAAATCTAACTTGCTCTACGATTTGGTTTTTCTTGAAAAGATCAGGGTTCTTTAAACTCAAATTATAAATTTCAAAAGCTCCAAATAATTCATTCTGTGTATTAGATTGTACTTCATCATAAATGTCAAGTAGTGTTTGGTAGTCTAATTCTTCATCAAAAGTAAGTCGCAAGGAAACTATACTTTCGGGGAAAGGAGATGGCAGTTTCAAAATAGTATAATCTTTAGGATTTTCTTTTATATGAAGACTTACATGCTCCAAGTGTCTTTGTTCATCAATATCCGAAGATTTATCTAAAGCCCTTCTTGAAAAGGATTCAATACCCATACCTAGTGGTAGAGGTGAATAGTATATTAAATCTAATTTAGTATTCTGATTAAAAGCAACATGCCATGCTTCAATGATTGTTTCTATTGCTTTCGTATCAACAAAAGGATTATCACCTGTTAAACGTAGTATTACATCAGCTTGGTAAAATTTAGAGGCATCTCTGAACCTTTTGCGAACATCATCCAAACTACCACAATAATAATTAAATGACTTTTCTTTAAGATATTCAAGTAGTGATTGATCCTCTTCAGGAATAAGAAATACAATCTGTTCTTCTGTCAGTATTGCTTTCAATCGAGTATGAATGTGTTCGAGTAAAGTCATACCCTTGACTGGAATAGAATTCAATACTTTATTAGGATACCGAGTTGATCCTAATCTTGCTTGGATAAATGCAAAAATTTTAGGAATTGAAGGTGTACCATTCATCACATTGTAAACAAGGAAGACCTGTCTTATGATGGTTTCCTAAAATAGATTCTTGAAAGATAGACTGCGATTTATTCCAAATATCTTCAAAAGTTTGAGTCTTTATATTTCCTAAAGATCTTATCTTTGGGTCATTGACAACTTGTTTGCAAACTGCCACATCACCATTCGCATGTATATATAAATCTCGAGCAAGATGCCAACAAAATTCTCTTTTTAAGGGAGTTAAATCACTCACTCTTTTCTCTTCCAAGCTTCCTGCATAACTATTGTATTTCTGAAAGATAATATTAATGTTTTTCTTTTCAAAAAATGTATAATAGCTATCTACCTCATCTTCCACTTCAAGAATTTTCAATATCTGAACATGTACATTTTCTATAGGTAAGATCTTAGTCAACGAATCAACATTAGTTAAAACTTCTTTAAGAAGTTTCTGCCCATAGATAGCTTTGTACCTTTCTTCTTTTAAAGTTGTTAGATTTATGATAATAGTTAATTTTTTCTTTTCTAATTCATTAAGTGATTTAATACAATTTGAAAGTCTATCCCAGTGCAATGAAAGAGAAGTTTCAATAATTAATTCTGATAGATTCTGCAACGATACAATTTCTTTCACTATTTGTTCAAAATCAGTGTGAAGAAGAGGTTCTCCCATTCCACCAATACAAATTGTATAATTGGAATCCAAGGAGGATAGTTTATTCTTAAGATCTAAAACTTCATTTATTGTAAATTGGGAACCATCTAAAGCGTTATCTGAATACTGTCTCGGACAAAATGTACATTTTAATTCGCATCCACGGATCAGCTCTAATTCAATCCAAGAAGGAGAACTGCGATAAAGATTTGAATTTTCTTTTATGAAATTTATAAGATTTGAATATGGAAAATCTGGAGATTTATCCAAAATATGTTTAATAAGATGGTGTGAACGTGCATTATTTGGAGTTAGATTCAATCTATATTGTCTCAAATCTGGATGCTCGAAGAATATCTCTACATCATAATTATTGATATTCTTTAGGAAAAATTCATGAACAGTTTGGCTAAGGCTCTTTGGTAAGGTCTCAATAAATTCTCTAGTTAGAATTCTTGGTATAATTCCATCAGGCAAATTTTCGCTATAAGAATATTGACTTAAAAATTTCGTATGTCTTTGCCATATTTTTTTAGTTAAATGAAGATCCAATAATGGTGCAAGCCCATGAAAATATAAAATACAAACCTCATCCCAATCCTCATTCCCACTTTGCGAATTAGGTAAAATTTCTTTTATTTTAAATAGGAAATCAACTTCGGAATCAGCTTGTATTTCTTGGAAACCCAAACTATTGCTGTTGGATATAAATTCTATTTTGGGAAATAATTTCGAAAGTTTACTTTGAAAAGTTTCTATATAAAGATTTTTATACTTTAAAAAGAATGTGTTATTTCTATAGAATAAATCTGTTTCTTTATTTAAATACAAACATACATAAGATGGATTGTATGTGAGTCTTGACATTAATCTAGATTATAAGACTCTTCTTGGATTTTGAGATTATGTTCTTTATTATAAATTGCATCATAAGTCGTAATGGAAATTTGAGATCTCATTGATTCCAACCAATCTTCAAAAGCCTTCTGTTCTTTATCACGATAGAGAACATTTTGTATCCCTCTTCGAACACTATCGATAGGTGTTGGTCTTAGTCCTTCTACATAGAGTATGCAATATCGTTTTCTTTCATCACGATAAATTTCTGAGATTTTATTTTCTTTAGTCTTGGAGGTAATTGAAGCTAGGATTGAACTTTGTTTAAACAGTTCAAATGCGGGAATCCAATTCACTAATCCTCCTGAAGCCTTGTAACGTGAGTCATTCCTTGGTCCACTAGCAATTAGTCGAAAAAGACTGGGATCTTTAACAACCTTCGCACGAATTTCGGTCATCTCTTTGTAAACCCGAGACTCTTCATCGATAGAGCCATCTTTGGGAGCTAATGCAATTTCTCGAAATTTTACTTCAAAACCAACTTTCGCTTTGTTTTTAGCATACCAGGACCTGATTTCTTGTTCAGAAGGCAAAGGCGTTGATACTCGAATCTGAAGCAATTGACCTTTTTTTATTTGATAAGGCAAATCTTGGATCCATTGCTCGTACGTCATAGATGTCTGAGATGGAATCGCTCTTTTAAATTGTTCCAAGTCAGTGATTCCCATAGACTCCATTCGCTTCTCAACTTCAGCTTCAATTCGCTTTTCATTGATCTGAACAGATTCTTCTTCAGCAACTATATCAACGATAGCTCTATCTATCAAAAAATCTATCACCTGACTTCGTAAAGATTGCTTTTTCCTATTTGGGGGTGCAAATTTCGAAATTATTTTATACTGCTCAGCACCTACCTCATAATCAATTTGGCTTATAGAAAAATTACCAACAATAGCAAGAATCTGATTCAAAGATTCTCGCTTAGCTGCCGTTAACACAGTTGATGAAATCATACTTAGAAAAATCAAAAATGCTATTATTTGAATTCTTCTCAGTTTCATTTTATTAAATTTAAATTCCTAATCCAAAAGCAGAATGCACAGCTTGAACACCCTGCTTTGATTTTGATTGGGGAATCACGCAAGATATTTTTATTTCAGAAGTTGAAATCATTAAAATATTAACACCCTCAGTTGCAAGGGCTTGGAACATTTGAGCTGCTACTCCGACGTGGGATTTCATTCCAACACCAACCGCAGATAAGATAGCTATATCATCATCAATCTCTAGAGCACCGGAAGAAAGCTTTTTCTTTAAATCTTCAATCACTAATTTTGTTGTAGGAACATCTTTCTTTGATATAGTAAATGAAATTGTATTCACTCCATCGCGAGGTGATGACTGCACAATTACATCAACGATAATATCTTTGGCAGATAAAGCAGTAAATAACTCTGCAGCAATACCAGGTTGGTCCTTTACATCTGGAATCGTAACACGTGCTTGGTCATTCTTTACGGTTACTCCACTAACTTTCATTTTTTCCATAATTTTATCCTCACTTACTACCAAAGTCCCTGGTTCTCTATGAAAGCTACTTCTAACATGAATTGTTACTCCGTAGTTCATGGCTAATTCAACGGATCTTGAATGCAAAACTCCTGCACCTAAAGATGCTAATTCTAACATCTCCTCGTAGGTGATTTGATCTAACATTTTAGCCTCAGGAACCTTATTGGGGTCTGTTGTATAAACCCCATTTACATCTGTATAAATTTCACATTCATCCGCACCTAAGGCTGCGGCTATTGCAACTGCTGTAGTGTCCGATCCACCTCTGCCAAGAGTTGTAATGTTTTCATCCTTATCTATCCCTTGAAAACCTGCAATGATAGCAACTTTTCTTTCAGAAAATGCATGATCAATTCTAGTTCTGTCGATAGAGTCGATTTTAGCATTTGAGTGATTCCCATCTGTCATCATTTTGATCTGGAAACCCGTAAAGGATTTGGCAGGAACTCCTATTGATTCTAGAGCCATAGCCAAAAGAGCTACTGAGACTTGCTCTCCAGTGGAAAGTAGCATATCCAATTCTCTCTTAGGAGGATTGTCCGTGATTTGTTCTGCCAAATCAACCAAAATGTCTGTAGTATGTCCCATTGCAGAGACAACAACCGCAACATTATCGCCATTATCAAAATAAGTTTTAATTCGATTTGCGACGTTTTTAATTTTCGTAGTGTCGCCGACGGAAGTTCCGCCGTATTTTTGAACAATTGTCTTTGCCATTCAGTTAAGATTCTCTACTGCTATGATTTTTTTCTATTTTGCTCTAGCAAGTAGATTATTTTTTGCAACCTTTTAGAGAATATCTACTCCTATTTCACAGAGGCAAATAATGAATTCTTCATCAACTGTAGAACCAATGGTGAAACAAAATGTTCCCATTTTATTTTTAACATTATTCATTTTAATCGAAGCGACTGTGCTCTTTGTCTTCACTGTTGATTTTCAATGGAGTCTTTTAGGCTTAGCTGTGGGGATGTATTTCCTACGAATGTTTGGAATCACAGCTGGTTACCATAGATATTTTTCGCACAATGCTTTCAAGACATCAAGAGTCTTTCAATTCATACTTGGATGGATAGGTGCTATGTCTATGCAGAAAGGTCCATTGTGGTGGGCGGCACACCACAGAAACCATCATAGATATTCTGATACTGAATTAGATATCCACTCTCCTAAACAAAAAGGTTTTTGGTATTCTCACATGCTTTGGTTTCTAAGAGACGATTACAATGACTATGATTCTCGTCTTATCAAAGATTATTACAAATACCCTGAAATGGTTTGGTTAGATCGCTTTCACTGGCTTCCACCTCTTTCATATTCAATAGCTTTGTATTTAATTGGAGGTTGGGCTTGGTTGGTTTATGGTTATGCTGTCTCTACTTTTTTCCTTGGGCATGGAACCTGGACAATAAACTCTCTAGCACATGTTATAGGATCTAGAAGATATGAGACGAAAGATGATAGTCGCAATAATTTCTTTCTGGCTATCATAACCATGGGTGAGGGATGGCACAACAACCACCATCATTATGCTCATTCAGCTAACCAAGGTTTCTTTTGGTATGAAGTTGATTTTTCATATTACATTTTAAAATTACTAAGTTTTTTTGGTATCGTTTGGGATTTAAAGATGCCTCCTGTCAAGGTCATTGAAGAAGGCAAGGAAAATGATCGTCGCAAGAAAGAAGCTAAACTAAAGAATTCTGGACCAATAGAAGTTAAGAAGACAAAAGAAAAATGGATTCCGCAAGGCATGAAGCCCGACATGGTGAATGCATCCATAGCTGAAGGTTGATTAAACTCTTAAGAAGAAGAATTATTTTTTCTTAAGAAAGCTTATTATGATTTTAATCTAATCTTTTCTTTAATTCTGTGCATAGAAGTCTGTGCTCTTGTTTTTTGTTTTGGATGTTCTCTAAATAATCAATCGTGTTCTGAAGCCATGTAGTATCATTTTCGAGTTCTCTTCGGATGAACACATGGCGAATTTCATTTAAAGATCGGATCTCAAGGTAACGTCTTTGTTTATCAAAGAAAAGCATATCTGAAAGATTCACTAAAGAATAATTACTTGAATTCAAAGCGGCAAGTACATCATCCAACCAGATTAAACCTCTATTGTGTCTGTCTACATAATCAATAGCTTTCTGCACCACATTGGAAATAATAATTTCTCTTTCTTTTGGTCCACCATAGACACCTAATGAAGGTTTGTTTTTTTGTTTAACTTCATTTTTCTTAGAATCCACTTTATCTGATTCACGGCTCTTTTGTGTTTTGATACCAAAGAGAGAAGCAATCCATTCTAGAAATCTTACCAAGAGACCTTTGGCTTCTTGCTCCTTTCTAATTCTTTCTGCTTCTAGCTCTGACTCCCATTCAGTTACAGCTTTGGAAAGATTTAATTGTTCCTCTACAAAATGCACTCGATTGGGAAAAGAAGCCGGAATCTCTTTGAGAAACTCATAAATTCCACCTTTCAAAGAGGATTCTTTTGCCATGTTGTGAAGGAAATTTCTTTTTTTCTTAAATCGAATAAAGGAAGTTGGCAGATTCTCCTTATAGAGTAAGTGAATACCGCTGCTATCTTGTCCTGCCCTCTTTTCGATATGGCTAACTAAATCAGGATTGCTTTTACATTTTTGAAGAAATTTATTGAATAAAGTAGATTTATCAATACCTGTTTGCTTAGCAAATTCAGGATCAACACTAAACTCTTCTAATGAAAAGTATAAAGGATCAAATTGCATATTCAATTGAGACAATTTGTTCTTTAACATAACATCAATCATGTATTCGTTTCTTACTTCTTTCAAATTCTCTACTTTTAATAGTAAATTTTTATAATTTAAAATAAAAATCTCAGCACCTTCCCAACCAGCCTGTGTGGAGAATGAAGCATGCTTATCCAATTCTTCAATGTATTGCTTATGCAAAAGCCTTGTATCTGTAGAATATCCCATAGATTGTTCAAGAGGTAGTATTTGCATGATAGCTGAACGTGCAATTTGTCCGAATAATCTCAATAGACTTTCTAGTTCTGTTCCAGTTGGAATCACTTTTTCAGATTCATTCTTCACCATATGAGTAAAGCTTGGTCTGACTAAATAAAAATCCAATCCTACTTCTTGAAGAATAGAAAGCCCAGCACGATGAGACAAAGCTTGGGATTTGTCCTCATCTAATTTAGTATTTGAAAATACTTCTGCATAATCAATTCCATCTTTTTTAGCTAAGATATGAAGAATCATATTCATTAACTCTAAATCTATCTTCCAAACTTTTTCTAGTTGAAATCCGAAGGAAATAGAATCTATATTTTGAATACATGTGGAAGCTATCTTATCAAGAGTATAATCAATCCATTCTCCTGTTTCGATATTTACGAGTTTTTTAGAAACATATTCATCTATTTCGTTGTTCTTGATTTTTTCAGAAATGATCCTATCTCGTATGGAAATATATTTTAGTATAGATGCGCATGATTCTACAGCACAGGCACGTTTGATTTTTTTTACTTGTTCTACTTTTAGGCTGGAAGGTCTTAATATAACTTTTCGAAGTAAAAAATCTTTTAAATTCTCATCATACTCTAAATACTGAAAAAGCACAACTGCATGTCTCTCGGCTAGCATCTTAAGATCTGCTGAGGTAAAGTATTGCATGTCTTCTACCTTGGCTAAGGCATAAGAAGAACTATTGAATAAAAAAAAGTTCTCTACCCCTTTTTCAATTTTGATAATATCCTTAGATACTTGTGGATTGAACTGAAGCAAAATAATTTTAAGGCCTGGTTCATCTAGAAGATCTGGCTCTTGGACAGGGCTTTCTATTTTAGTAGGCTTTGCTTCTTCAGTTGATTCTATATTTGTTTCTGTCATTCAATATGACTCTCTCTAAGGTGTTGCAATTATTAAAAGTATCGGTAGTTTTGGCAATTATGACCAAAGCAATTTTTAAGACCAACAACGGAACATTTACAGCAGAGTTAGAAACAGAACGAGCACCAATTACCGCAGGAAATTTTGTAAAATTAGCCAAAGATGGCTTTTACAACGGACTTATTTTCCACAGAATTATTCCTAATTTCATGATCCAAGGCGGATGCCCCAATGGAACGGGAACAGGTGGTCCAGGTTACAAAATCCAAGATGAATTTCATCCTGAACTAAAGAATGTTACTTTTACACTCTCAATGGCTAATGCTGGCCCTAACACTGGAGGATCTCAATTCTTCATCAATGTTAAAAATAATAATTTCCTAGATGGCAAACATGCAGTATTCGGCAAAGTGATTGAAAATAGTGAAGAAGTTTTGAAAATCTCTGAAGTCAAAACAGGCTTTCAAGATGCACCTATTGAAAAAGTAATTATCGAAACTATAACAATAGTAGAAGATTAACTATGACTTTGTCAAAAAAAACTGATAGAACAAGATCTAGTATCTTGTTCACTTGCTTTTTGATATTAGCAATTCTTTACAATTGCAATAAATCGGAAGAATCAACACAAGCTGAATTATCTAAGGATTCAATCGCTATGAGTTCTGGTTCTTCAATATCGGATGATTTTGAATCAGAAGAGATAGATGCTAAGGTGGAAGCGCCTAGAGAAAAGAAAGAAAATTCATCTAGTAAAGAATCCTATTCTGTTAAATTTTCTGGGATAGATCCTAAGTTTGAAAGACTATTGGAATACCAAGTCAACCTTGAGTTTGAATCCCAAAATTTTAGCAAGACTCGCGATGATCTTTATAAAATGGCAGGAAGCTTTGGCTTCCTTCAACAAAGCAATGATAGCTTCCTCTCTTACAAAAATTTAAATGCTTCTGTTTGGGTGAAGACTGAAAAGCTATATGAATTTCTAGAAGCATCTAATACACTTGGTAAATTGCGATCAGAGTCCATCTCTGCGAATGATTTAACTTATGAAAATTATGTACAAAATGTAACTTTAAATCGAGAATTGATTCGCGGTCAAAGAAGATCTAAAGCACTCTCTGGATCTTCGGATGCAAAGAATTATACGGATCGAGAAAGACTACTCTCTGAATCCGAAGAGAAAGAAGACACAGCTAAAAAAGAAAAATGGCTTATCAATGATAGAGTTTCATGGGCGAAAGTTCAAATCTCTATCATAGATCCCTACCAAGAAAAATCAATACAAGTGCCTGATTTTTCAGAAGTCTTTTATGACCTTGCTAGTTTCTTTTTATATTTAATGTATTTGGGTTTGTATGCTTTACCTCTAGCATTCATAGGAATCTTTATTTATATTAAAAGATCCTTTTTTCTAAAGTTATTTTCAAAAGATAAAAACTAATCCATATAAAACCAAAATATTCTGATTTTGGTTTTATCATTTTTTCATATTATTCACCAAGTTGAAAGCTCAGCATAGAAATAGAGCTTTGAACCTTATCATGAAAGAATTCTAAATGTTTTTCTTCATGACCAAAACCCATAGAATATAAAGCTGGAACATAATGTTCAGCAGAGTTTATTGCTAGTTTGGCAGCTGGACTAATGTTATGCGCACTTGCCATTTTTCGAAAATCTCTTTCGTGGATAAGTGTTTTAAAAGTTTGGTTGGATTCTACAGCCCAATCCAATTGCTCATCCCAATTCTTCCAATTCAAAAGTCCCAAGTTGTGAACAAGGTTTCCACTACCTATAAGAAGAATGTTATCCTTTCGAAATTTTGATAGATGTTGTCCCATTTCATAATGCCAAAGAAAAGGTTTAGTTCCATCAATAGAAATTTGGAGAACGGGAATATTCGCATCAGGAAAAATCCATTTTAAAATAGACCAAGTTCCATGATCCATTCCCCAATCAAAATCAGCCTTAATTGGAGTGAAAGAAACTTTCTCAATCACCTGATCTGCTATTTCTGGTGAACCTGGAGCAGGGTATTGAACATCAAAAAGTTCTTGGGGAAATCCACCAAAATCATGAATGGTCTTAATTGGATTAGCACTTGTTATATAAGTTCCTTCTGTAACCCAATGAGCCGAAACAACTAGGATTGCTCGGGGAAATTCATATTTTGAACTCAATAATTTCTTACCTAACTCTGTCCATCCTCTAGAAAATTCTGTATCCTGGATGGCATTCATTGGTGATCCATGTGCCAAGAAAAATGTTGGAAGCATAATAATTAGACATTAAACTATAATTCAATAGTAAATATTTTTCAACTTAAACATTAAGATTGAATAAATTGGTGAGTTGACAAAATCGTTAATCTTTCTCCAATTAAGGAATAAGCCATCTGATCGAATGTCCTATCAAACTCAAAACAAATCCTACATCCATATCTTAGCAATTATTCCAGGCAATCCAGGTATCGCTGAATACTATAAACCTTTTGAAAAAATACTGGAACAATTCACAAAGAGTCAATATAAAATTCATACATTAAACTACAAAGGCTTCCAGGATTCTGAACAAGATAGACTGTTCAATCTCAAGGAAGAACTTGCATATAAAATAGAACAAATAGAAAATCTCATTCAATCTTATCGAAAAATAAATCCAATTTTAAAATTAAATGATTTCAAAATTACTTTACTGGGTCATAGCATTGGATCTTGGATTGCTCATGAGATTCTAGAACAAAAACCGAATCTAGAAATTGATAAAGTCATTTATATTTTTCCATTTTTACATAAGGATAAATCTTCTATGATTCAGAATCTATTAGGCCTTATCTTGAGATTGCCGTTCTTAGATAAATGCATACTGAGACTTTACCAAGTGATTCGAAGACTGCCTGATTTTTTTCTTAAAATCGTATTGAATTCTAAACTCAAAGCGATGAATGACCAAGGTCGATATGTTACATGGAAATATTTTATTGAATTCAAGCATATTTTAAAATCTATCTTTTTCCTTGCCAAAACGGAATTTCAAATTCTACCCAATCAACTACAGATAGATTCTTTTGAATATAGATTAAAGGATAGATATTTCTTGTATAACACAAATGATATGTGGGCTCCTGAATCCAGCTTAAATCAATTAAAGCTTAGATACATGGATCTTAACTATTCACTGTTTCATGGTAGCTTACATGATTTTTGTGTTACTGATGAAGGAAACCAATGGGTAAGCAAAGAAATTATTAAAATATTAACTTTGAAATAAAATATTCTTCTTTCCATTCTATTTCAAAATAAAAATAATTAACATTCTATAAACCAGGAGGAACCATGTCCGTCTTTCAACAAAACTTACCAGTTACTATTGTACCACAAATAAATAATGAAAATGGAATCAAGTTTCAAGGAATTTTAGATAAAATGGAATCCAACTCTATGAAAATCAAGATGGATGATTCCTTTTTCAAAGATGACATCCAAGGCTCTGTCTCCGTAGAATTTACAATGTCTAATTATAATTTTGTTTTTGAATCGGAAATACTTACTAGAGAACATAGTTCGTTTATTAATATTTCAAAACCTAAAGTGATTCATAAAAGCCAAATTAGAAAGATGCAAAGACTTAGAACAAACATCCCTTTTAATTTCACATTATGGACAGAAGGTGGACGATTCGATGCTTTCATAACTGATATCAGCACCGTTGGCATCAAGATTCGCACAACCAAACAACTTAGTAAGAATCTCTTGTTGAGCTTAAATGTTTACGTTCCCGGAGGGAGCTTACGTTTTATCTGCCAAGGATTGGTAATGTGGTGTAGAGCTGAGAACGAAGATGAAATTAATTATTTAGCAGGTATTAAATTTACCACACTATCTATAGATGCTATGAAAAAAGTTGATAAATACATTCGAGACAACCTCGGTAAGGAACAATTTGTTGACTCTTAACTGTTTCCTTTCTTATAGCATAAAGTTCTTAGCTCTTACCTAAAAACTTACGAATATCTACAGGTATATCGGTGAAAGTATCGTATTTTTTTTTCTTACCACCAGGCATAGAAACATAATAAAATCCATTTAAGATTTCGAGAAAATAATCTGGCTTTTTTTTATTATGAATGGATCTATTATCTAATTCCTTTACCATCTTTTGGTACTTAGGTGGTATCTGAACCCAGTCTTTATAAACTTGGATCATACCCCCATCATTTACAGTCCAAAGACCATCTTCATGGAGAATTTTAACTCCATTGTAATCGAACACTTCCAAAACTTTAATATCATCATTAGTCTTTTTTGTTTTTGGATCAACTAAACCATCTTGTCTATAGGTAGTCCTTGATCGAATTTCATTCTTTTTTGAGGGAGATTTTCTTTTAGTGATTACAAGAAGGAAAAGCAATAATCCAGCAATGCCTAGTGAGATTAATATTCGAATCTCAGCTTCCTTTAAGTCAAAATAAGACACTACTACTTGGAACTTCCTCTCAATTTTGCTTTTTGTATTTCTTTAACAGGAATATCAATATTTCCGAATAAAGTACTATACTTAACGTTGCCTTGTATAAGAAATTCTGTTTCCTTATTATCCTTTAAATCACTAACTAATTTTATTGCTATTCTTAGTAGCTTAGCATCTAATCTCTCTTCAAATTCAGAGTTAATTTTAAGTGGAATTTGAACGGTAGTTTTGGAAGGAACATTTATTTCTGTTTCAGAAAGAATTTTTCCTAGCTTATCTTCTCGCCCTTCATTTATTAATGATATATCTAAATCGAAAGAATAAATTTTTACATCACTTGTATTTGGATTATGAAAAGATACTTCAGTATCAAATACTAACTTCGGTGTAAGACTGAACAAACCACTCGTTTGGTAATTTTTCACCGAAATAGAGCTAAAGTCAATTTCACATTTCTTAAGATTATCTACATTTTGAATATCAGCAAAGATGCATGTTTGCAAGTTGATACAAATAATTAATAGCATTGAAAAATTAGTATATATATTATTTCTAATATATTTTTTCATATTAATAATCCTTAATGTTCCTATAGAATTTGCCAACACGAGTGTAGCCCAATGTATTATCTCTTCGGTCTCTCAAGAAAGTCTCTAAAGAAAATTGAACTGCGGAGAACGCAATTTCTTTCCAAGGAATATCTTCTTCATTATACAACTCAACCTCAAGACTTTCTTCTCCTGGTGAAAAATTTAAATCTACAAGATCGGCAAGAAAAATCATATAAATCTGATTGATATGAGGAATGCTATATACTGATTGTAAGCTAATGATCTTTATATTCGCTTTTGCTTCCTCTGCAGTTTCTCTGATAGCACCTTCTTCTACTGTTTCTGCGTTCTCCATGTAGCCGCAAGGTAAAGTCCACTTCCCATAACGAGGTTCTATTGCTCTCTTACAAAGCAAAATCTTGTCCTCCCAAACTGGTAGAGCACCAACTATAATCTTTGGATTGGAATAATGAATTTCGCCACAGGATTTGCAGATGTGTCGAGGTAGACTATCTCCCGGAGGAATCAAAAAGTTCAATTGATCAGAACCGCATAAACTACAGTATTTCAGACATCCCTCCAAAAAATAGATTGCCAGTGTGATTCGTTCAATCTAATCTATGTACTTAGAAATTCAACCTTTTCATGAAAAAAGAAATGATCGCAGCCTTCCTTTTTCTAGGAGCATTATCCTATGCATTCTTCTACACTATTATTAGTGTAGATAGTAAAATGAAAATGCATCCCTACCGCTCCAAAATCTACTATAGTAAGATTGATGGGCTGCTCGAAGGCGCCGAGGTTTATGTTAAGGGAATAGAAAAAGGTTATGTTTACTCTATCGATATTGTGGATCTAGATCAAGTTCCCGACAAAAGATATTTAGATAAGGATGCCTTGAAGGCTATCGAAGTAACTTTTGCACTAAAGGAACCCTTAACCTTGTGGAATAATTACAAAATCAAATTTAAAACTAAAACACTTTTTTCCGGAAGGGTCATAGATATAGACCCAGGTAATTTCGAGGACAAAAATACTGCTATCTATAATCCATTTTACTTAGAGACTGAAAGAAAACCCGATTTTTTTCCATCGGCAACTTTCATAGATAATTTCTTTGAAGCAGCAAATACTGTAATTGTTGAAAATAAAAATGATATACGTATTATAACTCAAAATTCCAGAGAAATAACCGACAAATTACTCTCCAATGAAGGAACTATTCCTCGTATCATTAACTCAACTGAAATGTATGATGCTTTAGATCTTACTGTCAACGATCTGGCTATACTTTCTAAAGAAGGACGACGTTATACGGAAGCAAATCGAAAGCTTGAAAATACTCATCCAATTCCCTTCTTCATATCATCTTCTTTCTTTGGAACTTATACACTCACAGGAAGATATGTTGAGCCGATTACCAATATACAACAGTTTCCTTAGGAGAATTATAATTTTTGAAAGTAGCAATAATTCATGATTGGCTCACAGGTCTGCGTGGTGGGGAAAAAGTTCTAGATTCCTTATTAAAGCTTTACCCTGAAGCGGATCTCTTCACATTAATTTACAACAAAGGTAAGTTAAATGCTAGAATTGAGAATAGAAATATAATTACTGCATTTACTGATAATCTTCCTTTTAAATCAACAAAGTACAGATGGTATCTTCCTTTATTTCCTACGGCAATAGAATCATTTGACTTAAGAGATTATGATTTAATTCTCTCGTCCTCACATTGTGTTGCTAAAGGAATCATCCCCCATCCCAATAGCTTTCATCTATCCTATGTACATTCTCCCATGCGATATGTTTGGGATATGTTTTATGATTATTTTCCAAAACGGAAAGGTTTATCTTTTTTCTTTTACCAAGTGGTTGCTAACTACTTACGAAATTGGGATAGTGCATCTGCTACAAGAGTAGATTACTTTACCTGTAATTCTGATTTTGTAGGCAAAAGAATTCAAAAATACTATAGACGCGACTACAAAGTGATCCACCCGCCTTGTCTTCCGGAAGGTTTCAAAGTTTTCAATAGAGAAAAGGAAGATTTCTACCTTATGGTTTCAGCCTTTGCTCCGTATAAAAAAATTGACTTAGCTATCGAAGCCTTTCGAGCCAATGGAAAAAAATTAATTATTGTTGGTGGCGGCCAAGATGAAGCTAAAATTAAAAAAAACCTTCCATCCAATGTAACTATCTTGAAGGGAATTGAAAGGGAAGAAGTGGAAGGCTACTATTCCAGAGCGCGGGGTTTTATTTTTCCAGGAATGGAAGACTTTGGGATTACTCCTGTTGAGGCACAAGGATTTTGCACTCCTGTAATCGCCTTTGGCAAGGGAGGAGCTCTAGAAACAGTTATTCCAGGCAAAACTGGAGTTTTTTTCCCTGAACAAACTATAGAATCCTTAAACGGTGCAATTTTAGATTCTGAAAGAATCTCTTATAAAAATTCTGATTTTCAAAAATCCGTGAATCGATTCACAGAAGAAAAATTCATCAACGAAATTAAGAATACCGTCGATAGACATAAATAGAGAATCTCAGGAAGAAGGTAATATCTTTTGATCGTAGTACATAGATTAAAAGGCGAGGAATTTGTAATCAATGCAAATCTCATTGAGACCATTGAAGCAAATCCCGATACAGTGATCAGTTTAACAACTGACCGCAAATTTGTTGTAAAAGAATCAGTACCTGAAGTTCTAAAATTGATTAAAAATTATCATAAAGAAGTCATACAAAAACCTATGGAAGGATAGGTAAGGAATTAGCATAGGGTTCTCTTATGGATATAGCAACAGTCATTGGTTTAGGTGTAGGTGTATTTCTTCTTTTGTTTGGAACTATCCAAGCAGGACTATCACCCTTGGATTTAATAGACATTCCTTCGGTCTTTATTACGTTTGGGGGTGCTACTGCCGCAACTGTAATTTCTGCCCCATGGGAGAGTACATTAATTCTTGGGAAAATCACTCAAAAAGCCTTCCAAACTCCAAAATTTGATCTACCAAATTTAATAACCACCTTGGTTTCCTTTTCAGAAAAAGCGCGTCGTGAAGGTCTTCTTGCCTTAGAAGATGATATCAATGATTTGCCTGAAGAATTCCTTAGAAAGGGAATTCAATTAGTTGTGGATGGAACGGACCCAGAACTTGTTCGAAATATTATGGAAACTGAAATAGATAATATCGCCAAACGCCACAATAACGGTAAGTTATGGTGGGACTCTTGGGGGGGTCTTGCCCCTGGATTTGGAATGTTAGGAACTCTAATCGGACTTATTGCGATGTTAAATAACTTAGGAGCTGGTGACCCGGCTGCGATCGGTGCTGGTATGTCAGCCGCCCTCATTACAACCTTGTATGGTTCTCTTGGTGCCAACTTAATTGCGATTCCTTTTGTTCGAAAATTAACACGCCGTAGTGAAGATGAACTTTTGGTGAAACAAGTAATGGTTGAAGGAACACTTTCGATTCAATCAGGGGACAACCCAAGAATTGTAAAAGAAAAATTAGCAAGCTTCCTAGCACCAGCTGACCGTGTAGCCTTGAAAGAGGAAGAAAGCTAATGGCAAAGAAGGTTAAATGTCCCGAATGTGTTCAGAAAGTTGCTGAATACATGCTAACCTACGGAGACATGGTTACCCTTCTTTTATGCTTTTTTATTATGCTTTATACAACTGGTAAAACAGATGCAAGAGAAATGCATATCATTTTATCAGCTTTCAAATCGACCACAGGTTTGTTCACAGGTGGACAGACTTTATCCAAGGGTAGCTTAGAAGAAATGGGAATGACTATAGAGAGCCTTCCATCCCAAACCCAAGGTCGAAATCTTTCTAAATCCAATAAGGATGCGACAGAGGTGTTCAAGCCAGAAATTCAAGCAGGAAAGGTAAGAGTTTCAGAAGATGAAAGAGGTTTAATTATATCCTTAGTGGGTGCTGATTATTTTTATCCTGGATCTGCCATCTTAACTCCCGCGATCAAAGAAACTCTTGCGAAAGCTGCTGGTTTAATAAAGACCTTGGATCGTTTTGTTCGAGTCGAAGGCCACAGTGATATGGATGCAATCACACCGTCTGGATTTAGTAACCGAGAAGAAAGAGAGTATTTAAACAACTGGGATTTAGCAGGTGCAAGATCGATTAACTCCACTGTTTTTATGATTAATGCCAAAGAATTAGACCCAAGTAAATTCCAAGCTGTTAGTTTTGGAAGTTATAGACCTCTTGCTTTGGAAAATTTAGGTACTCCTGAAGCTAAAGCTTTCAACCGAAGAATAGATATAGTTATACTTACTGAAAAATCTACAAAACGAAAAACTTATGAACCATCATTTGGTTTACCTGAGGCTAGATTTCCACAGACTGAGTCAACAACTGAGGGCAATGAATAGTTTTTATGAATAAGATCATTTTTAATTATAAGGAAAGGAGGGATCTTTAATGGGTGATTCAGAGATAGATGAAGAAGAAGGTGGGTTAGCCGACGGTGGGTCTGCTGGGATTGGTACATCTCCAATTGTTAAATGGTTACTATACATTGCTGGTGCAATTTTTGGAATTATCATTGTTGCAGTAATTGCAATGTTAGTTGCTCAAAGAACAGCAACCTCAGTATTCAAAGAACAGAAGAACATAGCATTAGTGAAAGCGCCTCCTCCTTTGGATACTTTTATGATTGAGGATGAATTCAGAATCAATACAGCTGATATTGGTGAATCGCACTTCGTAAAAATGAAATTGGTATTTGGAATTGAAAGCGGACAACCTGCACTTTCTCAAGAATTAGCCTCGAGAAAAGCGCAAATGCAGAACTTGATCAATTTAATTATATCTCGAAAGACTAAAGATGAGTTGAAGACAATAACTCAACAACTTGACCTAAGAGAAGAAATTAAAGCTCATATCAATCACATACTTACCAATGGAAAAATAAAAGAAGTCTACTTTACAGAGTTCATCATAAATTAATTTCCTGTAATTTTATCTCAATATGAAACATAAAGTTATAGGGATTATACCAGCAAGATATGGAAGCTCTCGTTTCCCAGGTAAGCCTTTAATTAAGATAGGTTCCAAATCCATGATTCATTGGACCTATCAATCTTCTTCCAATTGTAAATCCTTAGATGATATAATTGTTGCTACTGATGATGATAGAATTTTTCAAGAAGTACAATCCTTTGGTGGAAAAGCAATGATGACTCGAACAGATCATGTCTCTGGAACGGATCGCTTGATTGAAGTCGTTCAATCCTTAGACAAAAATGTTGATATTACAAATCATGTAATTGTTAATATCCAAGGTGATGAACCAGGAATTGAATCAGAGTTAATTGAAGGCGTTGTTCAATTAAAACTCAAAGAACCTTCATGGGCTATGACAACCGCAGCTGTTCCAATGTCTTATGAGGAAGCTAAGGATCCGAACCGCGTCAAGGTCATTTTTACCCATCATTATCAAGCGATTTATTTCTCACGATCCATCATTCCATATGCTCTCAAGCAACAAAATCTATACTATAGACATTTAGGAATCTATTGCTACGAAATAGATTTTCTGAAGAAATACAATAGCCTGCCTGAAAGTAAATTAGAGTCTTCCGAATCCTTGGAGCAACTTCGCGCAATAGAAGCAGGCTACTCCATTGGAATTCATTTAGCGAACAAAGCTTCTTTATCTATAGATCATCCTGAAGATGTAGCACTGGTAGAGGAGGATTTTAAATCCCGAGGTTGGATCTGAGGAATATTTTAATTGATCTTTTGAAGACTGGAATCTAAAAATTCTGCTGTAGCAGCTTGGTAATTTGCCATAGCATTAAAAAAATCATTCAAGGCTTTAACTTCCCGGATCGCTGCCTCAGCTGCAGTTTGTTCCCGAATATTTACAAATAACAAAGTAGAGTCACCGAGATTGAATCGATCTAGTTCCAAGCCTTGTAATTTTAAAGCCAAATTTACTTCTTTCTTTGCAACTTCCACTCTCTCGAAGCTAGCCTTTAATTCAGAGATAGCATCTTGGATTTCAGTAGATACTTTATCTCGTGCAAATTTCTCTTCCTGATCTATTTGAGAAATCTTTGCTTCAGCTGAACCTATCTTTCCTCTTTGCCTTCTTGTTTGAAGAGGTATATTCATTACAACAGTAGCTTCTACTTCCGGTTTGGAACGAGTTGGGCTTCCTGCACCTAAATCTTGTGAGGCGGATACAACTAAATCAACTTGTGGTTTTAAATTGTTCTGTTCAAATTGTCTATCTACACCTAATTTTTCTTTCTTAAGTTGGTATTCTTTTATTTCAGGCCTTCTTTTCTGGGCATCAGAAATAGATTTCTCTAAATCAATAGAATGGAATTCCTTATGCTTAGGGAAGTTTTTCGGGAGTTGATCTTCAGAAGGTAGTACCATCTTTCCAGTTGCTTCTCTAAGGAAGAGGGACAAATCAATCGATGCTTTTTGCAATTCACGCTGAGAAGAAATCAATAATGCTTCACGTTGTAGAATAACCCTATCATTTTCAGTATTTTCTATTGCCGGTAGATCGCCTAAGCGAACACGTTCTGAAACTTGGACAGTTCGTAACTTTGCAATTGCCAAAAGTTCAGAATTTACCTTGAATTCTTGACCAACTGCTACCCACTTCCAATATCTTTTGCTTGCTTCGCGTAGAACTTCTAATTTGAGTTTTTGAACTGAGAGTTCAGCCAAAGAGCGATCCACATCTGCCTTTTTCATTTCAGCACGATTTTTATCTATTTCTCTATTTCGAAATAATGGAACGATAGCCCCAGCTCTTACTTCACCTAATTGGTTCGTAGCGCGCTCCCCATAGTAATTTGGAAAATTGCCTCTCCCCATTCTATATCCAGCAAAGAATGATGTTCCACCAAGTGGAGTCGGCTTTCTAATTACTGAATCAGATCTAGCATTTTGGTAAAATCCTGTAGGTGCTATAGTTCCCGCTGAATCAAAAAAAGCATCGAATGCACCTTGTGCGGCTAGGTATTCATATTCTGATATTGTAATTAATCTTTCAGCGGCAAGAATTAGAGGATAAGCCTTATTCACAGATTTTAAGACATGATCTAAGGTTAATTCTTTTTTGATTACATCTTGTTCCTTAAATAATTCCAAATCACCTAACAAATTATTTTCTTCTGCGAAAATACTAGGGCAGAATATAAGAAAGAGAAAGAATTGAAATTTTTTCATTTACTACTTTTGCTTTTGCCAGGTGAATCTAATCTATTGATAAGATTTGGTTCATCCATAGGGATCATAGGTGGGAAATCATTGAATCTTCTCCACAACTCATACCATAGACTCACGCGATTCAGAAAAATCCAGCCCTTTGCTCTCACTCCTTGGCGAAGATATTTCGTAGAAGGCCAATCTTCATCTTTTTGATCGGGAATCACAAGAATTCTAAAATACCCTGAGCCATTATCCGTGACATCTACAAGAGATACAATCCCTCCAAATGTACCTACTGCATATTCTGGCCAACCTGTAATTTGTAAAACAGGCCATCCTTGGAATTGCAACCTCACTTCTCTTCCTTCACTCACCAAAGGAATATCATTTCCATTGATGTAAAGTTCAACTGCCCTCTCGCTTGTGTCAGGTATTATAATTGATACAACATCACCTTCTTTTACTTGCTGACCATCTGGATTCACGAGTATCCTCATAATGGTTCCATCTCGTGGTGCAAAGACTTCTTGATTTTGCTGCCTAGATAATCTTGCATCGACTTTGGGAATCTCTTCCAAGATTTTCGCAATTTCAGATTGAGCAGATGCTAAAGAGGCTTGAGCATCATTGATGGCAGCTGAGCCATCCATATTCACCTTGGATCTATCTGAACCTAAAGCGCTCTCTTCCTTAACTGCGGCATCATACCCTGCCCTTGCTCTCTTCAAACCAGTTCTTGCATTTTCATAATCCAATTCGGCAAGTTCCATGTTTCGAGTGGAAGTTAGTCCTTTTTCAAGAAGTTGCTTCTGTCTGGAAAAATTAATAGCAGATGTCTTTTCTTGTGCAATAGCCGCATCCACAGCTTGTTGGGCTGCTCTCACACGATCCGAAGCCATACTTGTTCTACTGCTAGCAGCCGTTACAGCATTGGATTGGGCAGAACGAAGTGCAATGATTCGGGATCGGATCGAAGATTCTCTCTCACGAGCTGCTTCCAATCTAGCTTGAAGTGCTCTTCTTTCTTGGCCTATTCTCTCTAAAAAATCAGGGTCATTGTCTGCAATATCAAGTATGGGGTCCCCCTTTCGAACCTTGGATCCTTCCATGACATGCCACTTGATCACTCTTCCACTTATGGGTGCTTCGATAGTTTGTTGGCGATCCAAGGGAGTGTAGGCAACAACTCTACCAGAACCATCCGTAGTCTGTTGCCAAGGAACGAATATTAGGACAAACACTGTAGAAAAGAAAAGAAAAACAAGAATATATGCAAGAGAGGCTGCGGGTTTCGAAGACTGAACCATTCGAAATGCAGACATTTCCTCCATCTTGGATTCTTTTCGGATCGCTAAGGATTCTTTCTTTGTGTTCATTTTTTTCTTCCTGATGAAGCAAGTAGATTCTTATTTGATTTAATAAACTTATTATCCTTAAAAAAATACACATCATCTGCCTTGGATAAAATTTTCATCTCATTTGAGATTACAATCACAGTGAAGTTATTATCTTTTTTAAACAAACAATGAACCATCTTCTCTAATGTTATTTGATCCAAAGAATCTAAGGAGCAATCAATTAAAACCAAACCAGGATTCCCCAACAAGGCTCTTGCAATTAGTAAAAGGTTAATCTGAATAGGATTCAAAGGAGATCCATAGGTTTTTAAATTTGTATTCAATCCTTCAGGCAAAGAATCAATATCCGTTGTTAATCCAACTAAGTCCAAAGTTTCTTTAATTTTATTATTTGAAATATCAAGACGACCTAGTTTTAGATTTTCGAGAATTGTTCCATCAAAAATTTCTCTATCTCGTATAAGTGCTATGTTGGATCTAAGTTCTGTTTTGGATAAATCCCTGATATCTTCACCAGAAATTTCAACTGTACCGAACTTTGGAACTCGATTTGATGCAATTAAGTCAATTAGCATTGTGCAGTGAATTGTAGAGCCTTCTGCTATTGCTATTTTCTTACCCGCAGGAAAATGCAGACTCAACTTATCAAAAATAACATTCCCATTTTTAAGTTCATAGTGTACATCTGTGAGCCTAACATCAAAGGCTTCGTTTTCTTTTTCGAGGATAGCTAATTTGGTTTCTTCTGTTGGAAGATCTGTTACATGCCCAAGCTTGTCGACTGCCGCTATAGTGTGGTAGAAGGTTTCAAGGTGTTTACCAAGTTTGCCTAATCCGAAGAGAACTTTTGCAACTATCAATTCGGCTGCAACCAATTGACCAATTGTAAGTTGTCTATTAATTACAAGATAACCGCCAAGGCCCAAAACAAGTGCAGAACCAATTGCTTGGATTCCTAAGAGACCTATGATTTGTCTAAATAAATACTTAAAGTGTTTTTCTCGAGCTGTTAGATAGGATCTTGTTAAAGAGTCAGCTCTTTCTGATGCAAAGTGAGCTCCGAATTTACTTTTGAAAGCATACCTATGTCTGGCGATTTCTTGAAGCCAAGCAGCAACATAGTATTTTTCCTTAGAGACTTTAATCGAAGTTTCACTAGCGGCTACACCTAATTTCCTAAAAATTAAAATGTAAGCAACCGTAATGATAGCTAAGGAGAAAATTAAAAATACTGGATGATAGAAGGCAATTACAAAAAATCCAATGATAGTAGTGAGAAAAATTTCAAGACCTTCCACTAGCAAACTTGTTGAACCCTTTTGCAAAGTCATGGTATCAAAAAATCGATTTGCTATTTCGGGAGGATGGCTGTCATCAAAATTCTCTTCGGTAACTTGCGGAAATCTTGATGCAAAATCTGTGGCTACTCTAACAAAAATTCTTCTTTGCAATATTTCAGTGATATAAGTTTGAATTGCTTGCATCACACCAGCAAATGATAAAAACAAAAATACAAGAAAAGTAAGAACGATTACAGGCTGGAGCATTACACCAAAGGCTACAATATTCACCAAGGAAGATGTGGCAACTGGAACGACTAAAGAAAGAATACCGATTGCAATTCCATAAATAACGATAATCCAAATATCTCTTTTCTCTACACGCAATAAGGAATAGAGTCTGTGAAATGGAGTAGTGTGGTGATCTTGATCAACTTTTGAGTGGTGGTGGCCTTTGGAAATTTTAAAACCTAGTGGTTCTTTAGGGCGAGATATAATCCATTTAACATTTATCTTAGTGGAAGAGATATTTAAAAGTTTTAATAACTTATCTTCGGTAAGCCAAAATTCATTTTGACCATTGCCTAAAAGAGAAACCTTGTATTTGCCACCACGATATTGTAGAATTGTTAACCAATCTGTTTGGTCGGCATTTTCAGAAGATTGAACTCTCGTCGTCCAAGGAGCCATTTCTGAGACATTGTCTTGGATCTTGATTAAAGCTCGATTGATTGATTGAATGGAGAGTGAGTATATAGGAGCTATTTCTGCTAGCAATTCATGGATGCTAGAAAGTTGGCTATTTGGATTGTTGAACCAATATTCACCTAACGTTTTATGAACTTCAGCATAAGTGTACGAAACGTCATGAATACTGGCAAGGTATTCAAGAATAAGAGTGATTTCCTTATTTTGACGAATATTTCCTTCATTTGAACTTCTAGGCACATAAGGGCTTTCTCTACGCCCCAAAAAAGGGAATTTCCAATTTCTTTTAAACATTTATGAGTTATTTCCAATTAGTAGAAAAGTCTAATATATAGACTACGACCATATTGACGAAATGTTTTTTTTTGAATTTTCTGATTTGTTAAGTAGAAAAAAGGAAGTTATGAATAAAATTTTTATAATTGTAATACTCACATTTGGTTTTTCCATTCAAAATCTTTTCTCACAAACCCAAAACTGTAAATTTGAATACGACCCCTCACAAACTAAGCTAGAGTGGACTGCTTACAAATTTACTGAAAAAACAGGTGTAAAAGGGACTTTTGATAAAATCACTGTGACTGGAACTACAAAATCAGAATCTATCCAAAGTTCCATGGCTACTGCAAAATTTACCATTTCTCCTAACGATATCAATTCATCTGTTCCAGACCGAGATTCAAAGATCAAAGAATTCTTCTTTGAACTTCCTAAAAACCAAAAACCAATTGTTGGAACCCTATCGGACATAAAAGGAAATTCCAATGGTACGGCATTTTTAATTTTAAATCTGAATGGGATTACCAAAAAGATTCCCTTAGAATACAAAATTGACGGGAATACCATTGTAGCAACAGGTGAATTGGATGTTGTTGATTTTGGACTAAGCAAGGGTCTTGCAAAATTAAATGAAGTTTGCCTAGAATTGCATAAGGGTGCTGATGGAAAAAGTAAATTATGGCCCAACGTAAGCTTAAAAATTGAGTCGAAATTTAAATCATCTTGTAAATAAAATGACTTCATGAAGAAAAAGTTTTCGGCGATAGGAAAGAAATTTCTTTTCTATCTTTTATTTTTATTTGGCAATGTATTAGTTGCTAATCTCATTCTGTCTTTTTTTGATCCTGAACAAGTCATGGTCAAAAGCTATGATTCTGAATATCTCTTTGTTATGTATCCTGATAGAGAAGCAGAAGTTGTCTCGGAAGAATATGCAACCTTAGTAAAAACCAATGAATTCGGTTTTCGTCAAAAATTAGATCCCTCTGCAAGTTATGATACTATCCTTTTAGGTGATTCATTTTCCGAAGGATGGGGAGTTGCAGAGGAAGAAACTTTTTCATCTATTGCTAACCAAGATTTAGAGAGAGGACAACTCATTCGAAATTTAGGGATACATGGAGCTTCTCCAGCATTCTACGCTCTTCAATTAGAAAAACATATCACTAAATTTCGCCCAAGCAAAGTACTCATTCAATTGTTTGATAATGACTTAGATGATAATGAGAAACTTACACGATTCATGGAAATTGAAAGTGATGGCAAAATTCTCGGTCCAAAACCAAACACAACCGTTCGAATTCTAGGAGAAACCATTTCGAATTTGGTAAAGGAATCAACACTCTACCGACTTGGCAAAAGAATCTCTGCCGCCATCTCCAAACAACCTAACACAATCTTATATTATAAAACTGACAAGGCACCAAAAATGGAAATTATCTCACATGAGTTTTCCTTGAAAAAATACGGTTCAATCCAACCATTAGGTAATGAAATTTCATCAAAATACAACGGGCAATTTGAATTCTATAGCAATAAAAATACAGAACTTTGGCAGAAAAAATTAGAAAATAATTTAATCTACCTGAATCAAATTCTAGAAATCTGTCGCAAGAATAATGTTAGCCTAAGCCTGATTTATATCCCAGCTAAAGAATTTTATGCAAAAGATGGAATTACCGGTGAAATAATTAACTCTTCTTTATCTTCTAAATTAGAAAAGAATCCTCATGCAAAACAGATCAATACTTTTTGTAGAAAGAATAATTTAATCTGTTACAACACAGCTGAAATATTTTACTCTAAAAATCCTAATGATGCTTACTTTCCCTACGATGCTCATTGGAATTCAAATGGGCACCGTATTTTCGGGAAATTTCTTTCTGATTCACTTAGAAAAGTGTATAAATAAATGGTGCTACAGCTGATCCCTGGGTTAGCACAATCAGTGCACCAAGTAGAACTAATATTAAAATAATTGGAGCTAACCAAAATTTCTTTCTAATCTTTAGAAAATCCCATAAATCTTTCAGTAGTTCACCCATAAATTCTCCTAGTTAAAAAGGTCTTTCCATATGTTTGATTTCAACATGAGTTGAAATCTTTCGGTATGTTTCATCATTTGCATGTAGTTGTAATCCAAGAGAATCTCTGCCAATAAGTCTTCTAACCAAACCAAATGGAGCGAATAATACAAAGAATATAATACTTAAAATTATTCTTGTATTAATGAATCCTAATATTTCTCCAATCTTCATCCAAAGAAGATATGGATATTTCAATATCAATGGAAATATAAGAGCTAATAGAATTAATACTACACCTGGAATAGTGAAATATAAATTGATCTGCTGAGACTTCCAATAGGGAAGTGCAAGCCCAAAGATTAAAAGCAGTACAGAACCAACGATCAGCCCAAAACTTCTATAGTCTTTCTTGCTGTGGATTTGAATTTCATTTTTCATAATTGTGTATTTGGAATCTAGGTCTCAGGAATGAATAAATCACCGTTCTATCCTAGTCTAGTTCAAACTCCTCTTTCCAAGATTCGTCTTTGGCCCAAACAGGTTGGTCTTTTTTAGAAAGTAAAAAATTCTCTAAAACCAAATAATCCATTTCAGTTCGCATAAAGCAACGATACGCATCTTCGGGTGTGTTCACTATCGGTTCACCACGAACATTGAAAGATGTATTCACTAAAACAGCACATTTTGTCTTAGCATCGAATGCTTTCAAAAGATTGTAAAACTTTGGATTTGTACTTTCATGTACAGTTTGTATCCTTGCCGAATAATCTACATGAGTAATTGCAGGTAAAGTTGATCTAGGAACGTTTAACTTTTCAATACCGAAAAGCTTTTCTTGTTCTGAAGTCATTGCGATTCGGTGATTTTTATTCACAGGAGCAACAATAAGCATATAAGGACTAGGAGAATCAATTTCAAAATAATCTTTCACTTTTTCCGCAAGAACGGCAGGAGCAAAAGGACGAAATGATTCTCTGTATTTTATTTTGAGATTCATAGTAGATTGCATTTTGGAATTTCTTGGATCGCCAATGATGGATCTTGCTCCTAATGCCCGTGGACCGAATTCCATTCGTCCTTGAAAGTAACCTACCACAGCTCCATCTGCCAAGACATCGGCAAGTCGCGTACTAATAGTATCATCATTCAATTCTTCATACTTTGCATTTTGCTCAGTTAAGGTTTGTAAAATTTCATCACGAGAATATTGGGGACCCAGGTAAGAGCCCTTAATAGATCCTGTTAGATCTTTGGCTGGTATTCTAGGATTATTATTGTATTCATACCAAGCAGATAGTGCCGCACCAAGTCCACCACCTGCGTCACCTGCTGCTGGTTGAATGAATATTTCTTTAAAAATTCCTTGTTCTAAGATCTTCCCATTAGCGACACAATTGAGAGCTACTCCACCTGCCATACATAAATAATCTGTTTTGGTTTCTTTTTGAATTGTCCGACATATTTTTATCATAACCTCTTCGGTTACTTCTTGTACTGACCGTGCAAGATCCATTTCTCTTTGAGTTAAAGTCGATTCAGCCTTTCTAGGAGGAGCTCCAAATAGTTTATGAAATTTTGAATTAGTCATTGTGAGACCAACAGCATAATTAAAATACTTCATATTCAATCGGAAGGTTCCATCTTCTTTAACATCTATTAAATATTTATAGATTAAATCTTTGTATTTCGGTTCACCATAGGGTGCAAGTCCCATAACTTTATATTCACCGGAATTAACTTTGAAACCAGTGTAATAGGTAAATGCAGAATACAAAAGACCGAGAGAATGTGGAAAATCAATCTGCCACAAAGGTTTCAAGGAATTTCCTTCACCTAACCAAACTGAACTAGTAGCCCATTCTCCAACCCCATCCATACAAAGAACTGCCGCTTTCTGAAATGGACTTACAAAAAATGTAGAAGCCGCATGAGCTTGGTGGTGCTCAGTAAATAATAATTTCGGTATAGGCTTTCCAGGTCCAGATAGCTTTTGGAACTCTTTTTTTAATGTAGATTTAAGAAATAATTTTTCTTTAATCCATATTGGCATAGCTGCAAAAAAGGAAAGAAGTCCACGAGGTGCATAGGAGAGATAAGTCTCAAGTAATCGCTCAAATTTAACTAAGGGTTTATCATAGAAAACAACTTCAGAAACATCTGAAAAAGAAACATTTGCCTCTTTAAGACAATATTCTATTGCATTGGAAGGGAATTTAGAATCATGTTTCTTACGAGTAAATCGTTCTTCTTGTGCGGCGGCAATAATTTCACCATCTCGGATTAAGGCTGCTGCGCTATCGTGGTAGTAAGCCGAGATTCCTATGATAACTTTTGACATTAGAACCACATAAATACAGCAAATAGAAAAATCAAATTCTATTCTTTCTCGTTAGAATAGGGAATATTATCTTTTTTAAGAAGGTCAATGAATTCTTTTTCATTGATTATTGTAATTCCTAATTCTTCCGCCTTACTTAACTTAGATCCTGCTCCTTCTCCGTAGAGCAAATGAGTGGTCTTAGATGAAATAGACGTTACTTTACGTCCACCGTGCCTTACTATTAAGTCCATAGCCTTGTCTCTGGGCTGAAAATTTTCAAAACTACCAGTTACACACCAGGATTGATTTTCGAAGATCCGAATATCAGATTTTTCTACTAACTCTGCTTGAAAGTTCAAACCCGAATTCTTTAATTTTTCAATCATTTCCAAAACAGAAGCATCATTCAATTGCTTGACAATGGCTTCTGCTGTCCGAGGACCTATTCCGTGGAGAGAGTTTAAGATTTCTATAGCATTCTTATTTTTGGCAAGATCTATGATAGAATCTATGGATTCATATCCATTTTCAATCAATAGTTCAGTTACCTTGTGGCCGAGCTCATTTAAACCAAGAGAGGGAAGTAAGGTTCGTAGACTCTTTGATTTGGATTTTTCTATTCCATTCAAGATCAAGGCTACTGATTTTTCTCCGAAACCTTCCATAGCCTCCATTTCATTTTTATAATTTTGGAGATTGTATAGATCTGGAATTTTCTGAATCCATTTTTTATCAAAGAATATCTCGATCTGTCTTTCACCGAGTCCATCTATATCCATTTGTTTCTTTTGACAATAAAATTGAATCGTATGCTTCATTCTTTCAGGACAAGATAAATTGATACAAAAAAGATCCACTGAATCATCTACCTTTTGTAATTTAGAATTACACGAAGGGCATTTCTTAGGTAAAAGGTAGACTCCATTTAAACCTGGTTCTACAACTTCTTCAACTGCTGGAATAATTTCACCACGTTTAGAAATTTTAACCTTAGCTCCAATTCCTACACCAAGTTGTGAAATATAATCTTGGTTATGCAATGTCGCATAACTTACAGTAGTTCCTGCTAATTGAACTGGTTTAATTCTTGCTCTAGGTGTGATTTTGCCTGTTCTTCCTACTTGTGGAATAATTTCTTCAATGATAGACTCTTGGATCATAGCATCAAATTTAAAAGCTCTTGCCCATCTAGGTGAATGAGATGTTTCGCCTAAGGAATCTCTTAATGCTAGATGATTTATTTTAATAACTAAACCATCGATAGGGAAAGGCATTTTATCTTTCTTTTTCTTGAGTCGATTGATATGCTTTTCCATTTCTTTCAAAGAAATAAATTCAGTATCAGGAGACAAAGGTAGTCCTTCATCTTTCATTAGTTCCAAAGCTTGTTTATGGGTTTGAATATTTTTTCTACCGTTAGGAAAATATGCATCATAGGTATAAATTTGAAGTGGACGTTTAGCTACTTCGGAAGCGTATTTATGCTTAATCGAACCAGAGGTAAGATTACGTGGATTCGCATATTTTCCTCCAAAATCCTCATTAAATTGCTCGAAATCCTCGAAGGTCATAAAGACCTCACCACGCACATAAAGGTCTATCTTAGATTTCAATTCATGAGGTATATTCTGAATGGTTTTAATATTTTCGGTAATGTCGTCACCTACACCTCCCGTTCCTCGGGTCACTGCTCTTTTCAGAATTCCTTTTTCATAATAAAGTACTATGGAGGCTCCATCAATCTTCCATTCTACACTATAAATCTGTTCTGGATCTGTTTTTTGGATCCAATCCAATAACTCTTCCGTACTATATGTATTTTCTAGTGAAAGAACTGGAACCTTATGTTTAACCTTTTCGAATTCACTAGAAACGGAAATATCAGAGCCTACCAATTTTGTTGGAGTCTGCTCGGAGACAAGATCAGGGTACTTAGCTTCTAGCTTCTTTAATTTTGTAAAAAGTAAATCAAACTCTTTGTCTGAAATTCTTGCAGAATTCTCTAGGTAATAAAAATATTGATGAGCTCTAATCTCCGATTCTAAAGCTCTCATCTCTTCTTGAATCTTATCATTCTTTAATGATTCTTTGGAAGATGGTTTTGTATCAGTGGGCTTTAATGATTTATTCTTAGAAGGTGTTGACATTCAAATATTCTTCTGGATCAGCCTTGTTGCCTTCCCCTACCCAAATTTCATAATGCAAATGAGGTCCAGTAACATTCCCAGTTGCACCAACTTCTGCAATCAATTTACCTTTCTCAACTGTCTGTCCTAGTCTAACAAAGATTCGATTGCAATGGGCATAAAGAGTATAGTATCCATAATTATGACCTATCACAATATGATAACCATAACCTGTTTTAGAATATGCTAGTCTAACAACAGTTCCAGGAGCAGCAGCATAAATAGGAGTTCCTGTGGCATTAGCCATATCAAGCCCATCATGAAATTCCCAAAAACCTGATGTCGGTGATTTTCTCAAACCAAAAGTTGAAGTCGTATTCCAGTTTGGTAAAGGATTTAAAAGTGGAATATTATCTAAGACAGAAAGTCTATTATTAAAATAATCATAATTTGCATCTAGAAGATTGATCCTACTTTGCATATTTAATTTGAGATTTCTTAAGTCATAAACTTCTGAAAGATAAGATCTACCTTCCATCAGTTCTTTATCTTTCTTCTCTTCGTCCTTCAATTGATTTTTAGAGTCTTGCTCAATTATATCGCTATCAATCAGCTTTAGTAGTTCCTCGTCTTGGCCATCAATACTTGCAAAAATTTCTAAAAGATTCTCGTGTAGACCAGAATAATCTTCTTCAATTTGATCAAGATATTGAGAAGAATCCAAATAATCATCAAAGTATTCTCCATAAATTTTGGAGAGATTGCTGATTTCCTTTCTAGTATTGCTTGATTTAAAAATTCCGTAAAATGCTAAGGAAATCAAAGAACAAAGAAGCAAAATAATAAATATGATAGTAAATATTGAAATATGAAAATTGAAGGAAGAATCATATCCATGGGGAATAATAAGAATTGTAAGTCTAGAGTGACCTTTCTCTTTAACTTTCTCTATCTTATCCCTTAGCACGGGATTATCTTGGAAAAATTTCTTTTTGAAATTTTGAATCTTCTTGTCCATAAGAACCTTTCCTTTCAAACTTGAAGTAATGAGGTTCTTAGTCAATCATAAGATTTTAGCACTAATGTTTTTGGTATTTTTGCTTATGTCTACTTTTATTGGATTCGCCATAGACAAGAACATGATCGATGAATACAACCAGAGCAATCCTTCTAAAAATTTCCGAACCGTTCCGAATGCTACCGTTGCTATAATCCCTGGAGCCGCTGTCTATGGTCTTACTCCATCACCTATCTTGATTGATAGACTTCGTTGTGGGCTTTATCTTTATCGAAATGGTAAAGTAAAAAAGATTCTTCTATCTGGAGACAATGGCACAGCATATTACAATGAGTTGAAGCCCATGCTACAATTTATGTTAAATAATGGGGTGAAAAAGGAGGACGTTTTTGTTGACCATGCCGGATTTAGAACTTTAGACACTATGATTCGTGCAAGAGCAGTTTATCAAATCCAAGATGCAATTTTTGTTTCTCAAAAGTTTCACCAAGCTCGAGCTCATTTTATAGCTAAAAAAGTAGGAATCCAATTAGCATCTTATGAATCTGATATGAGAATATATAGAGGAACGAGATACTATCGGTTTAGAGAATTTTTTGCAAGGCTACTTGCATGGATAGACATGAATCTAATACATACTGCACCTAAATATTTAGGAGATCCCTATCCTATCCAAGGAAGTGGTGTTGATACTTGGAAGGGATCCATTCTTTAATCTAGAGGTTATGCTGCTGGTTTATTGATTTGATTAGCAACTTGGTTTATCCAAGAAGCATAGTAATTCGAAACCGTTCTAAGTAAGAAAAGGTCCATCTCTGTTTCGATTTCCTTCTTCTGGCTTCTAAGCATTTGTAAAGCCTTGGCATAGTTATTTCTAAATTCAATTAAAGAAGCTGTAGGTGGCAAAAGCTTGGCTACTCTAGATTCTTGGTCTTGGTCAAAACCATAATCTTTTCTCCATCCAGCTAACAGTTGCTTGCAATTAAATTTCTGAGCAAGAATAAACTGAGCAGTAATTAAATTGAACATTGAATCTAATGCTAAAATAGGAATATCCATATTTTCATGAGCAGATTGGGAAATGATTTCATCCGATAATTCTATTGCCTTCTTCATACTTCCTGTAGATTGAAATCTCGCAGTCATTTTGTTGTATGTTCTTAAGTAACTCATAATTTGCTCTAGATCTTGTTTTGTTACTGCCGATTTGTTTCCACCTAGATTTTGGATTTCGTTCTCAGCCTTGTTCGCACCTACTTCCATAAGTAAAGTTTCGATTACTTGGAATAAAATATCCATTGAGAATTGTTCTTTTCGATTAGAAAGATAATTTAATTCTTTTTTATAAGATTCATGAACCTTGTATAAAAACTTATTCAATTTGTCTTTGTCTTGAGATAAAGATGAGGAAATCATACTGGACATATGTTTTACAAATTTATCAGAATCAAAACTTAAAAAAGATTCAGGTTGATTCTTAAAAGTTCGCACAGTAGTTTCTTTATTTAAACGGAAAAAACCATCACGAAACTCTTTAAATCTCTCAAAAGATCTCCACATTAAATAGGCTTTGTCAGGTTGGAATTTTGTATTTTCAGCTTCGTCAGTATTTTTCATTTAAAAATTCTCTTGAAAGATTTTCAAAAACATTATTTTCTTTAGTTTCCTACATGAATCTCTTTCAGTCAATTCGTAATTTATTTTTTCCCAAAGCTTTAGATTTGGATTCAATTAAAAATGATCTTTATGAGATTTTTAATACTAAACTTCCTATTGTTTATTGGAAGCTATCTCGATATCCAACGCTAAAAACTATCTTTATCTCCAATGGAATTCGCAATCTTGTTGGTATGGATCCTTCTCTATTTTATAAATCAAATCGATACTTAGAAGGAATCATTCATCCAGATGATATTGTAAAATTTATATCAACATTAGATTCACCCAAGGGTACTAGGGTAATGTGTGAAATTCGATTGCTTGGTAAAAATAAAAATACCATTTGGACTGAATTTCATTTTATTTTTTCAGAAAATGAATTAACCTTACTCATATCTGATATTTCTGAAAGAGTAATCTCTAAATCAAAAGTTTTTGAGAATGAAGAAAGATTGTTAATCACAATGCAATCTACAGGAATTGCGATATGGGAATGGGATGTCGAGAGCTCCAGTTTGATATGGAAAACGCCTCCGAATAGTTTACTCAGCTTGCCTATAGGTTCCATCAATGATTCTATACGATCGTATTTTCACCTAATTCATCCTGAAGATTTTCCGAGTTTTATCAAAACTGTATCTTTAGCTATAAAAGAAAAAGATGATTACAACACCGAACATAGAATTATAGATTCAAATGGAGTTATAAGATGGGTAGAAGCCTATGCAAAAATTTTTCGTGATTCTAATAATAAACCAACTCGTTGGTTAGGTACACTTAAAGATATTACAGAAAGAAAAAACTTACTTCTCCAATTACAAGAAAGTGAAACAAGAGCTAGAAGGCTTTTTGAATCATCGATTGATGGAATATTTTTAATAGATGAAAATGGAGTAATAGTAGAATGGAATAGAGTTATGGAGCTTTTAACTAGGCTCTCCAGAAAGAAAACATTAGGTAAACCATCTTGGGATGTACTTAATAATTTCTTTTCAAATTTTAAATTACATACACCTAATGAAGTTTCATTAGAATCAAGAATCAAAGAAGTGCTGAAAATGGAGAAGCTTCCTGAAAAAGGCTTAGTTTATGAATATTCATTTATAGATATGAATGATAGACGCGTATTTTTCCTTACACAACATTTTCAAATTAATTATAGCCAAAAAACGTATATTATAACATTCGTAAGAGATATTAGCGAAAATAAATCTTTCGAAAATGAAACGAATAATTTATACTTAAGAACGAAAACTCAATCTCAGGCAATTATAGATTTAGCTACCGATGAATCATTTAATAGCGGAACATTAGATATAACATTAAAAAATATTCTCTCTATTGCTTGCACTGTTCTTGAAACGGAGCGCTCAAGTATTTGGATGTTTAGAGAAGATTTCACTACTCTAGAGTGTATGTATGAATATATTAAATCTGATAAAAAATACAAAGTACACACTCAATCTTTAGAATCTTCTGAAATACAGATATTCATTAAAGCCTTATTAACTTCTAGAGTTTTAGTTGCTAATTCCATCATACAAGACACAAGAATAAGAGAATTTAATTTATATCACTCATATCCTAATAAAATAAAATCCTTACTGGTTGCATCCATAAGAGTTAAAGGCAAAATTGTGGGAATAATTTGCATCGAGTATATACAATCTGAGAGAATCTGGAAATCGGATGAAGTAATGTTTGCTGGATTACTTTCAGATCAAACTGCAATAGCAATTATTAATTCCGAGCGTAAACAGAATGAAGATCAAATTAAATTATTAAATACCAATCTAGAGAAAATCGTAGAAGAAAGAACTCAGCAACTTAGAAGTACCAATAACGATTTATCAAAAACTCTCAGTAATCTTTCCAAAGCTCAAAATCAATTGATTCAATCAGAAAAAATGGCAGCTCTTGGTCAATTAATCGCTGGTATAGCACATGAAATCAATAATCCAATAGGATCCATTAAAGCTTCTTTAGAGTTGCTTCGAAGCAATGGGAATAACTCGCAACTTTCTAAAATTAATATACCAACTTTTATTTATAAAATGAATAATGATCATATTAGTTTGGCAGAAGAATTTTTTAATGAATCTATCATGAATCAAAATACTTTTTCTGGAATGGTACGCAGAGAAAAAAAGCATGAATTAGAGCTCTTCTTTCAATCAATGAAAATTTCTAAGTATGAAGAACTTGCAGATCGCTATATAGACCTAGGTGTAGATTTTATAGCTAGCAAATATTTTCCTTTGCTTTTAAAGAATTTTTCTGAAGAACTCTTCTTCTTTCTGTCCGAAACGATATTTGAAGAAAGAAATTATAAATCGATTGAGTTCTCCTTACAAAGAGTAGCAAATATTATAAGATCATTGAGGACATATTCTCATAATAATAATAAAGGAGAGAAAACTTATTATAATATTAAAGATAGTATAGAGACAGTATTGACCATTCTTCATACTAAATTAAAAAGAAATATTGAGATAATTAAAAATTTTGAACATACACCTGATTTAAAATGTTATCCTGATGATCTAATTCAACTATGGACCAACTTAATTATGAATTCTGCGCAAGCTATTAATTACTTAGGGAAAATTGAGATATCAATAAAATATCAACAAGAAAAAAACTTAATACTTGTTATAATTTCTGATAGTGGAGATAGAATTCCATTCGATATTCGAGATAAGATATTTAATCCATTTTTCACTACAAAAAAGTTAGGTGAAGGTAGTGGACTTGGATTGGATATTTCTCAAAAAATTGTTCAAAGTCATGAAGGAAGAATCTACCTAGATGTTGAAGCAGAAAATACTACCTTTGTAGTAGAATTTCCTATTCAAAATTAATTCTTTGTTTCTAAATTTTTGAAAGATTCAATACCCAAAGAATGACATATTTGCAAGGTTGCTTTGGATCTATTTAGAGTATACATATGTATTCCTTTTACATTTTGATCTAGTAAATCTCTTACTTGTTCAGTAGCCCAATGAATACCAACATTTTCTGCATAGGTATCATCAACAGCTCTTGTTAAATTTTTTAATAATTTGGCAGGAAATTTAGAACCTAATGCAAGTTCCGCCATACGATTAATAGATTTCCTAGAAGTAATAGGCATAATACCAGCTATGATGGGAATCTTTATTCCAGCCAGCTCACATCTTTCTCTGAAATCATAAAAGTCTCTATTGTCAAAAAAAAGTTGTGTACAAATATAATCTGCCCCTTCATCAACTTTTCTTTTTAAATAGTCAATTTCTAACAATCTATTTGGTGTAACTGGGTGACCTTCTGGAAAGCCAGCCACACCTATTCCCATGCTAGGAAATTCTTTTTTAATAAAGGCTACAAGTTCTGCTGCATAATGAAAGCCATTTGGAACTGGTACAAATTCCTTCTGGCCATGGGGTGGATCACCTCGCAATGCCATAATATTTCGGATACCACTTTCATCATAAATTTTTAGCAAGGACCTTATTTCTTCTTTAGTATGACCTACGCATGTTAGGTGAGAAACTATAGAAAGTGAAGTTTCTCTCTGAAGCTTAACTACAAGTTCTCTAGTAAGTTCGCTAGTTGAACCTCCCGCCCCATAGGTTACAGAAACATAAGCAGGTTTTAAAGGCATAAGTTCGGATATCGTATGAAATAATATGTCGGATGATTCTTGAGTTTTAGGTGGAAAAAATTCAAAACTTATACAAGGATTGTTTGATTTTAGTATTTCGGAAATATGTTCAGCCATGACTCATTCGTCATTGTGTAAGAAAAATCGGAATACGCAAGGAAAATAAAGATTTTTCCTTGCTAGTAGTTTTATCAACTCGAACTTGGAAGCATGTCGCTTAGACTTATCGATCCACAAAAAGGTACCATTCTTGAAGAAGTAGATTCAACCAATGATTGGATAAAAGACCCTTCTCAAGTTGCAGGTTCTTGGGTCCGTTCAAGATACCAAAATAAAGGTAGAGGAAGAAAGGGCAAAGTTTGGTATGCTTTAGGTGATGAGAATATTATTTTTTCAGGGAAAGTTAAATTTGGTTTAACAACGATTCCACTGCCTTTACTCTCATTGATGTCTGGTGCATCCTTACTAAAAGCGATTTATAGTTTATATCCAGAAAAAGTTTCCGAAATTTCATTAAAATGGCCCAATGATATTTATCGGAATCACAAAAAAATTGCAGGCTTTCTTATTGAGGGGGAAGTTCAAGATGACCAATTCGAAGTAATTATTGGTTTTGGATTGAATGTTTATGGCCAAGAAATTCCCCAAGAACTCAAACAGATTGCAGATTTTCTTTTAGATGAGAATCCTTTAGAAGGTGTCACTGAAAGAATCATATTAAAATTTATTGAGAATTTAAATGATTCAATCATACAATTGATGGATCCTTCCAAAACCTTAAAAGAGTTACAATGGCTAGAAAAGCACTCTTTGTTACTTCATAAAATCATCGAAACTAAATTAGAAAATGATATGGTACGTGGAAGAGTCTTAGGTTATGATGAATATGGATTTCTACTTGTACTTGACCAAAATGGTTTTAAACACAGCTTAATGGACACAGGATCTCATTTTGAGATCATTGGAGAGATAAATGAGTAATAATTATATTTTAGTGATCGATGTTGGAAACACTAATTCTGTTTTTGGATTATTTAAAGAAAATGAAGAAAACCCAATTTTTCACAAAAGAACAGTTACACGAAGAGATAGAACTTCCGATGAACTAGGTTTATTTCTACGTGGGTTTCTTTCTCAAGAGAAGTTAGAGAATATAAAAATTATAAGTTCAGTTTATTCGAGTGTCGTTCCATCTTTTAATCCAATCGTAGAAAGAATGTTAAGCGATTGGTTTGATGCTGAACCATTACAAGTAAATTATAAAATTAAATTACCTTTTGAAATAAAATATCCAAGACCATTCGAAATTGGAGCAGATCGATTAGTGAATGCAGCATATTGTGCAATTCATTACAAGAAACAAAAATGTATAATTATAGATCTGGGAACAGCCACTACATTTTGTATCTTGAATGATGTTCCAGAATATTTGGGGGGAGTAATTGCACCTGGATTAAAAATCTCTATGGATGCTCTCACACGAAATACAGCTCAACTACCCCCTATAGTTTTTGAGACACCTAAAAGTGTTTTAGGTGAATCAACAATAGAGGCTCTGCAAGCAGGATTCTTTTATGGTTGGGTTGGATTAATTCAAGGAATCATTGATCAAATTAAGAAGGAGCTAGGCTCTGATTATCTTGTGATAGGAACAGGTGGTTTGGTTTCAACAATCCATAACGCACACCCAGGAATCTTTGATTCTATAGATCCTTTCTTAACTTTAAAAGGATTAAAAGAACTAGCAATTTTAAATTCTTAGACCACTTAGAATTCTAGAATATTCTGATCCAATAATATCATAACCTATAGGATTAGGATGAATACTGTCTATAGTTGGGTACAAAGGAAGGCTTTTATTTTTTTCAAATAAATCCAGTAGATCTACCTTGGTTTCCGTGGGATAATTAGTTTGAATCCACAGATTATTGATTTGAATTCTTTCTTTAAGAATTGGATCGTTTGTTGGTGGTACAAGAGTTAAAACTATTTTCCAAGAATAAATACTTCTTAAATATTCAATCAACTCGGAATAGTATTTAGGATATTCATTTGTTGAATAATAAGATGCATCATTTGTTCCGAGATTTACGATTACTATATTTGCTTTATTAGCTTGGATTTTTTGTTTATCTGCTAGCCAAATTCGAACATCTCTTCCAGACACAGAAATATCATTAATTTTATATGAGTCTCCAAGCTTTTGTTGAAGATCGAAGGTATTGGATCTCTCTGAAAGAGAATCACCTATCATCAATAGCTCAATTTTCTGATTCATAAGTAAAGGCAATATACTTGGTAGGTCGGAAGTGTCTTTTGATGTATAACAATTTGTTAAGAACAAGATAAAAACTATAGTAATTTTTAAATAGTATAGAAATTGATACAAATTCATTGAATCTCAATGGGTTCATTTTTTATTTTTTCATAAGAATAAATCTTCCAAGGCCCTTTACCTGGAACTTTAGAGTTATATTGCAATTCCCATTCTTCTCTTTTGTATTTTAATGGATCCTTCACCAATTCTTTTATATTTGAATTTGCTAAAGTTTCATCATAGAATAGAAATAAATCCATAGATTCTATTGTTTCTTGAAAGAATTTATTCGAAATGGATAGTTCACCAGGAATGAATTCATAAACTCTAACTTCTGGAATATTTTCTTTAAGAATAAAATATGGATCAGGTATCAATTGAGAATAGACCTTTCTTTTTCCCTTTGATAATTCAATAACCTTTTGATTGAATTCATTTGTTTTGGCATATACATCTTCTTGATATAATGCAGAATAAACAAAAAATAAGAATAAAAAGCCTTGGAAAAGCAATATCCCATTTCGAAACCATATTCTTTCTTTAGATGCTAATGTAAAAAATATAGCTATTGGAAAAGTTGAATGAACTACATACCATGATTCTGATGAAGCGTAAAATCCAAGTATCATCGCAAAAAACCAAATCACTACTAAATTACGAAGTCTTTTTCTGGGAATTAATCCCAATGACTTAAATCCGAATATTAAAATTAATAGAATTGAAATTAATTTTAATATTGGAAAGTAATATCCCGAAAAATATATTCTTATCTTATCAAATTGTGAGAATAATTCGAAAAGTTCACGTTTGCGTGCAAGTTGTGCACCAAATTGTATAAAAAATAATTCTAATCTAGGTATGATATAAAATAACCAAGGTAATAATACTATTATGGTTCCAAGAGAAATAAAAGTAAATGTCTTGAAATGAGAAATAGATTTTTGTTCTAACCAAAGATATGCTATTGGAATTGAATAAAAAATTCCAAATGGATGAGATAGAATCGCAAGCCCTAAAAATAAACCAGATTTAAAATACATCGACTTATATGCTGAGAATATCGATGTTATTCCCATTAAGATACAAAGTGTCTCCATTCTTGACGTGTGGGAAATTTTAAAAAAAAGAACATCAATCAAAAGAAATAAAGTCGCAACAAGAGCAAAAGATTTATTCATTCCAATTTTCAATTCAGATTTAAGGAAGGAATGGAATTGATAAATGGCTATTAAACCTATGAAGTACGATAAAATTCTAGCATTTGCAATATTCGCATCCCAAAGATGAAAAGAAAGTCCAAGTAGCAGCATATACAAGGGAGACATCCACAAAGTATATTTTTCCATTCCTGGAATAAGACCTTCTAATACGGTTGTTCGTAATTCACCTGACTGATACCATTCGAAAGCAGGATTAAAAAATAAAACTTCGTCTGGCCAGACAAAAGGAACATAAGAACCGAGATAGAGTGAGAATAATAGGAGTAGGATAGAAAGAAGGGCTAAAAACATAAAGCCCTCCACATAAAATTATTTAGATAAAGAGTTGATTGCTTCTTGCTCGGTTTCAAAAACTTCGAATAGGTCTAAGAGTTCAACTACATCAAACACCTTTTTCACAGGTGGTGTGATGCAACACAACTTTAACTTTCTTCCTTGCTTATCTAGTTCTCTTACCATTCCTACAAAGATTCGAATTCCGGAGGATGAAATGTATGAAATTAATTCTAGATTTATAATGATATCTCCATCACCACCTTGAACGTCGCTTGCTAATTTAGCCTCGACCTCATCAGAATGAGTAATATCTAATCTCCCATTCAAGTGAACCAGAGTATGTTTTCCTATTTTCTTGGTTTTAATTTCCAAAATCTTCCCCGTAAATGGATAAAGTCCAAAACTTTACCCATTTTAAGAAATAGTCCACGTACTACAAGAAAATTTCAAGCGTATTTTGCGAAAATGACTTTAAATAACTCTATCCTTGCTGTATCGTGCTCCAAAAATTTTTGTATTCTTCTTCGTGTGCTGCGAACTTCTTTATGACCCAGAAAATATGCGATTTCAGGGATACTATGCCCAGAAATAAGAAGCTGGAGTGCTATTGCATTTCGAATTCTTTCAATGGTGAGATTTTTACCTGTGTGTAATTGATTGATTTTTACTAGAATTTTTTGAACTGTTCTATCGCAAATTCTTCCGTCTCTTCCTTGAAAAAGGTAACCATCAGTATGAATGGACTGTCCATGACGCAATAGTTCCATACATAAATCTTTCGGAATAGAAATAATCCTTCCATTTAGTTTCTTATGTTCTTTTATTGAGATAGTTGACTCTAAAGGATCCAAATCGGAAATTCGTAAGTTAATTAATTCAGTTATGTATAAACCAGTTGATAGAAGTAATTTAATAACTAATCTATGAACTGGATTTTTTTTAACTAAATTCAATATCTCTTCAATTTGATTCGTTGAAAGATATTGATTATTTATCTTCCTAAAATCGACGAAAACTTTTAACCTTATCATTTGTTTAACCCCTGTATTTCATTTATCATTTGTTTGTATTTGTTTTTTAAATAAGCTCAAAATACTAACAAGCATTTTTTTATATATTTACTTTTTGAAATGACATAATGCGGTTTAATTTGAATTTTTTTTCATTAATTTCTGTCCATCGTCCCTTATTGAATCGACTCAAAAATTATTTACAAGAAATTGGATTTAATGCATCCAGAAATAATTGATAGGTACAATCATTTTCATAATTATATTCATAAAGTCGGTGATTTTTTAATCACTATCCATCAAAAGAAGAATTTTGAAATTCAAAAGAAAGGTCAATTTGATTTAGTCACTGAAGCTGATTTGGGTTCTGAGAAAATGGTCATTGAAGAAATTCTCCAACACTTTCCACAAGATTCCATCCTTGGGGAAGAATCAGGTGAAGTTAAAGGCAATTCGGATTACAGATGGATTATTGATCCTCTTGATGGTACAACAAACTACTCACACAACTTACCACTTTATGGAGTATCTATTGGAGTAGAACAGATTAGTTCATCTCAGATTGTGATTGGACTAGTCTTATTTCCAGAATTAAAAGATTTATACCATGCTGTTCGAGGCAATGGAGCATTTAAGAATAAAGATCGCATTCATGTATCTCAAACTTTGGAGCTGAAAGATTCTCTATTTACAACTGGATTTCCATATGATAGAGGAGATAAATTAGATTTATTACTTAGTTATTATAAAAATATTTTAATTCGATCTAGAGGTATTCGAAGAACTGGAGCAGCAACTTTAGATTTATGTTGGTTAGCTGAAGGAAAATTTGATGGTTACTATGAAATTGGATTGAAACCTTGGGATATGGCAGCAGCAGGACTCATAGCGGAAGAGGCAGGAGCTCAACTAAGTACCATGGAAGGTAAAGAATACTCTCCTTATGTTCCTAATCTTGTTGCTTCCAATGGGAAAATCCATGACAAAATTTTAGCTGAGATTAATTTCCAATAACTTTCTCCATTTTTCCTTTATTACATCTTTTGAGAAATTTGCTTCTACATATTTTCTACCATTATTACCCATTTGAGTTAAAATTTCATTATTATTTAACATAAAATTCAAAGTTCCTGCAAAGCTTTCAAAATCTGTATACCAAAGACCACCGTTGCTACGCTTGCAATGACCCACTAAGACATCCGAATTGGCATTTACTAGAATTGGAGTTCTTTGGAACCAAGCTTCCATTACCACTATGGAAAAACTTTCGACAGAAGAAGGATTGATTAGTATATCTGCATTTTGAATTTCTTGGTTTTTATCAAATTCACTTAATGCACCTAAAAACCGAATTGATTTTGAAGCAAATTTTGATATCAATTTTGGTGGATTAGCGCCTATTAAATGAAGTTCACAATTTCTATTGCCTGTATCCTTCCATCTTTGAAAGTTTTGAACAAGATCATATATACCCTTCCCTAAATCCATTCGACCTATCGTAAGCAATATCTTGGTTTCTTTTGCTTCTTTCTGTTTTTGAGTTTTTGTTAAAATTTCATCGTAATTACTCGATTGAATATAAGTACCAACAAAAGTTTGTTTACTTGGTTTAAAATTAAAAACTCTTTCGAATAAATTTCTTTCTTCTGGAGTATTGAATGCATAGTATAATTTATCATCATAAACTTGTTTGTATTGAATTAAGTTGATTGGAAACTCATCATGGAACATAGGTACGAAAATTGATTTCTCTGGTACTATTTTTATTCCATTCAATATAGGATAATAGAGATAAGAGAAAAAGATAAAAAGATCTGTCTCAGCTTTTGTTTCTTCAATTCTTTTTATTAAATCTGGACAATATGGACCTTGGCATTCTAACCAATCTTGCTCCTCCTCAGAAGATTGATTTGGAAACTTACTGTATAATTTCTGTGATAATTGATTGAATTTTTTTATATTTCGTGTTTTCAAATTTTGAAATCTTTCAATCTTGAATCTTTCAAATATTGATATTCCTGGTTTAAAATAATTATTCCATGTTATGTAATCCAAGGCTGTTGAAGTTAAAATAGTTAGATCACAATTAGCAGGAAAAATAGATAAGACATCATAGGCGTGTTTTTCTGCTCCACCACGAATCATAGTAGAAAATCTTGGAACTACAGCAGTAATTTTATAAGTTTTGGATGAATTCAACAATTTTATAACCTGAATTGATTTTTAAGTAATTCTCAATTCTTTTATTTTGATTCATAAGAATTATCTTTTTAAATTTCTCATTTATTAATACTTCTTCTAAGGTTTCTGCGATTAAAGTGTAGTTCTTTTCTTTAAAAAGTATCCCTGAAGACTCCATGGTATCTGGTATTGCTCCTGCCGAATATGCCAAGACAGGAAGTTGAAAATGCATTGCTTCAAGTATGGGAACACAGAAACCTTCATGCTCACTCATAGAAAGAAAAGCATTAGAATTTCTATAATATCCAATTAGTTCTGGATGAGTTACATAGCCTGAAAAATGTATATGATCCTCCAAATCCCAAAATCTGACTAAACTTTCTAATTCTTCCATATAAACTTTGCTAGATGGTGATGAATATCCAACTATCTGAATCTGAAAATTAGTTCTAAAGTATTTTCTATAGATCTCTGCGAAACGAATCAAATCTTCTTGCCTCTTATTTGGTGTAATTCTACCAACAAATAAAATTTTGATACCTTCAAATTTATTTCGATTCACTCCTGGAATATCTAAGCTATTAAAATTATAAGCTATAGGTAAAACTTCGACTTCCTTATAACCATAGTCTTCTAATTCTTTTTTGTTGAATTCAGAATCAGCATAAGATTTAATGAAAGTTTGATTTAATTCAAGCAGTTGTTCCTTGCCCCTTCGAAGAAAATAGGAAAATTGAAGATCATACTCTTCAAAAAAATGATATGGAGTTACGTTATGATAAATAAGAATTTTTGCAGCTTTCTGTTGAACTACAAAATCACCTAAGGCAGAATTAATAGAATGATGGTAGATGATAATATCATTTTTCTCATATTTATAATTTGAATATTTAATAGCCTTGCTCTTAACAGCTGTTCCAATATGCTCAGAATAAATCTCTGATTTCCAATTCATTTCTTTAAAGTAAGTATCAAAAGTTAGCATCTCTTGTGTGATAGCATCGCCAGGATAAAAACCTGTAGAAAATTGACAGACTCTTGGCTTATTCATAAAACTTTTTGATTTCACTTTTATGATTTAAGAAGATATTTTGTATTTTTTCTAGGAAAGGATAATTTTTATAATACTGCAAAGCTTTTTCTTGAGTAGCAAGAACAGACTCATACAAACTTGTATCATTTTTAATCTTATTCAAAATTTCTACCATTACTGGGAAATTTTTTTCATAGAATAAAATTCCTCCTCGTTTCATAGTCTCTGGAATTGCAGTCGATGCATAAGCTACTACAACTAAATGATTTTGCATTGCTTCTAGTAGAGGAATTCCAAAACCTTCATGCTCACTCATGGAAATATAATATAAGGAATCTTGTAATATTTTTGATTTCTGAGTATCATCTATTTTAAAATAGATCTTTATAGAATCCACTAAATCAAATTCAATAATTAATGAATTGATGAAATTGAAATATTCTTCTATTCCAGGAACAAGTCCACCGATTAAATGAAGTTTTGCGGTAGGATTAATTTTCTTCCAGAAGAAAAATAATACAATAATATCTTGGATTTTTTTATTTGGAACAATTCGCCCCACAAAAACTAAATCTTCTTTTTCATTGGAACTTTTTCTTTCAAGTGAAATAGATTTGGAATTAAAATTAGTAAGATCCGTATAATCTTTAACTATTGGTATGGTAATAGTAGGAATAGATGAGTGTTGTTTTATAAATTCTGCATTGGTATTTGAATCACAAATAGCTAATTCAATTTCATTCGAAAGAGAAGATAACTCTAAAACTGATTTAGTGAAAAATTTATCCATTGATATAAAAACTGATTCATTGCAACCTTGGTAAAATTCTGAAGGGGTAACATTGTGAAACCTTAAGAATTTACGTCCAGGTAAATTTAAAAAAAAATCTAAGGGATAACCGGATCCACCATAATGTAAAATATGAATACTATTCTGGTTAATTTCTATGAATTTGTTTGCTTTCTGTATTAAGTTTTTAACTAAGAGAATATTTTCTTCTTCAGGACAAAAATTTCTTTGTGTCACTATAAAATCAGATAATGAAAGTTTTTGAAATATTTTTCTAAGTCCCCTACAATCATTTCCTATTCCATCAAAAGGATGGTATTCATCAATATGTTGGAAAATCATCATAAAGGACTAAGAACAAAACTAATATTTACCCAACCATAGCTATTAGGTGAATGGACGAAAACATTTTTAAATCCTAAACTTCTCAAATAATCAGGCAGGGATTCAATATCAATTTGTAAAGGCAGGTTGTCATGAAATGGACTTAAGCTTGAATTCGAAGATTCTTTATACCGAATTATAAATCTTGTTTCTTGCTCAAGTGAGCGCCATTGTCTTAATAATCCTTCCCAAAAACTACTTGGAAAGAGCGAAGCATTCGCATGGAACAGTAAGCAAGTATTAGGTGAAATCTTTTGTTGAGAACTCACAAATTCTGTAATAGTTCTTTGGATTAAATTCACATCCTCTTCATAGGGAGTGTAAACTCTATATTTTAAATTTACGCTATTACACAATTCTAAAAAACCCAAACTTGATGGATAATAAATAAGAACTGGTTGAGCGTCTTTCACTAATTCAATCAATTCCTCTGATTCGTGTGGTGCACCTGATTCAAAATCTACTCTTATAGAAAGAGGAGAATACAAATTACTTTTTGAAGAACCTTTCAATGCTAGATATTTATTTTCTGCATACTCTTGGTAGAATTCTTCTAATTTTCGACCTAGAAGATCTTGTTTTTTCTTTAAGAGAACAATTTCATGCAGAACTTGAAAGAAAGCTCGAACACGATTTTCAGATAATTTTTTATCAACTAAGGCGTAAAAATTGATAAATTGCGTAATCATCCATTTTAAAGGTCCTCTAAGAAACCAAAGTTTTGGATTGGTAAATTTAGGAGCTGAAATCCCTTTTTCAAAAAGATTTGCAGATAAACTTGCATCAAACTCTCTAGAGCTACTCTTGGAAAAAGGAGAAAGCCTTAACTTGGAGATTCTCTCCACATCTTCCTTGGATATATTTCTAGATTTGAGTTTAGATTCAATATCCTTCATTATATCCGAAACATTGATTTCCGGATCATAAATTTGAAAAAAGGAATCTCCAGGGGATTTTTCTATGGATGACACAATTACGACGCTGCTTTACTTTTCTTTAGAAGATCTTAGAATTGACCAAAATAGCAAGTAAAACTTGGAGAACGATTTGAAAAAATGCCTTATTACTGGAATCGGAGGATTTGTTGGCTCTTTTTTAAAGGAAGAACTGAAAAATTCTCTGCCTGAATATGAAATACATGGTTTGCATCGCTCAGGTGAAATTTCCAAAAATGTAGACTACCATTTTTACGAAATGGACATTCGAGACACAGTAAGTGTCTCAGAATTGATTCTATCCTTGCAGCCTGACTTAGTTTTTCATTTAGCAGCTCAACCCTTTGTGCCTAAGGCAATTTTGGATCCTTGGGGGACTTTGGACATTAATGTAAAAGGTACTTTAAATATCTTAGAATCCCTTAAAAAATTAAATCGTCCATGTAAACTAATCTATGTTTCCTCTGCTGATGTTTATGGAAGACAATTGCCTGATTCATACCCTCTAGTTGAAAGTATTTTACCAAATCCTGTAAATCCCTATTCAGCTAGCAAACTATCTGCTGAAGTCTATTGCAGGCAGTATGCTGCTGTTACAAAATATTTGGAAATCATGATAGCGAGACCTTTCAATCATATTGGTGTGGGACAGAGAAAAGAATTTGTGATTCCAAATTTTTGCCAACAAATTATTGATTCAGCCAATTCATCCAATTCTGAAATACTAGTTGGTGATATTAGTTCTACTAGAGACTTTCTTGATGTTAGAGATGTCGTACGTGCTTACATAACTTTGGCTAAAAGTGGAGTTTCTGGAGAAATCTATAATATATGTTCTAATGTTGAAACTTCTATTCAAGAAATTCTAGAAATTCTAATCCGTCTTTCAGGTACATCAATTAAGCTTACAAAAGATCCCACCAGGTTTCGGGAAGCAGAAACGGCTCGTCTTTTCGGAAATAATGATAAAATTAAAGCTTTAGGTTGGCAGAAAAAATTCGAATTATCGAATTCACTCAAAGAAATTTATGAAAGCTTAAATGCTCAATCTTAGAAATTAACGATCAATAGATAAAAAAAAATTCTACTCCTTCGAAAGCAGAAGTAGAATTTTATAGAATGATTTTATCTTTGCTGCTGGTTACATAGCTGGTTTTTCTTGGAACTCATCATTAGACCAAGTGCCATCCAAAAGAACTTCTCCACGTTTGTTATAGTATTTTCCAGCACCGTTTCTAGAATTATCTTTCCACTCACCTTGGAATTTTTCTCCAGTTGAATACATATAAGTCCCTTGGCCAGATCTTACACCAGCAACATAAGAACCAACATATTTATCACCTGATGCATAGGTATAAGTCCCTTGCCCATCTCTTAATCCATCTTTGTATTGTCCAACAAACACATCCCCATTGGTATGTTTGTAGGTTCCTTGGCCATTTCTCTTTCCTTTTTCATATTGACCGATATAAATATCGCCGTCTGCATAGGTATAAGTTCCTTCACCAGATTGCATATCATCTTCAAAATCACCGATATACTTATCACCGTTTGTATATGTTAAAGTACCAATTCCATCCTTTTTACCATCTTCAAATGGTCCAACATACAATGACCCATCTTTCATTTCTTGGGTTCCAGATCCAGCTTTACAGTCTCCTTCGAGGCACTTTCCGCTAGCAGTTTTACAGTTTTGAATTACGACAACAAAGCTAAGTATTAATATGAGAGTTCTCATTGATTTCTCCAAATTCAGTTTTATTGGTTAATAATATAAAAACAGGATAATTCTGCAAATGATTATTTGTCCTATCACTTACCTTACACCTGCTGTATACCTCCCTAAGAATTCAGAAATCTATTGACCAAACTGCCTTAGCTAAGAAACAATCCCAAAAGAATGAAAGTTTAACAGAACTCAGTATTATTTTATGTATTTTGGTTAGTACTAACAGAGCTAAAATTTTTTGTCATGAAATTGTCAGCGAAAACCAAAAAATTACAAAAGATAATTAATTTCTATATTGACTCTCATTCTCATTTAGAAATTTTGGTAGTAAATACCAATTTAAAGGAAACGTAATGAAAAAAATACTAGGAATCGTCCTCGCTTTCAGTTTAACAATTGGATGCCAGAAAAAAGAAGAAAATGATAATGATGCTTTGGTAGCTTTGGCTCTGTCTCAACTCAACCGTTTACCGACAGAATGCAACGTAACAGTAAGTGTCGGCACAGCGACATACAATATTCCAAATGTTCCAATCACTTACACTTCACCAACCGCAGCACAAGTTGTACGGAAGATTGATGTCTTGGATTCTAACGGTAATAAGGTAAATCATGTGATTGGTGCTATTTCCTTAACAGCAAATGCTGGTACTACACTAACCTTGACTGGTGGACACTATGTAATCCTTTATGAAAAAGGAGCAGGTTGTCCTATAGGTACTGCAGATGATAAAGGGAACATAACTACCAATGCGGACTTCACACTCACTGGAATAACTAGAGTTAGCACATTCAACCAAGCAGCTGCAGCCGCTACGATTCGATTTAATAGGGCTGGTCGATATTTCTATATTGTTTACCAAGGACCCGTAGGGACAAGTGTCAATACGGAAGTTTCTGTAATCACCTCAGCTCAGTAATTGGTGATTGGATTCTAAATTTAAAGTTGTAAGGAATAAAATATGAGCAATTTAAAATTCATGATTTTTTGTCTCATCTCTACAATGCTTGTAATTCATTGTGCGAGAAAGAGTGAACCCTTAAATCCTGGAGAAAAAATTGCTCAAGAATCTTTATTATTTTTAACTACTGGATCAAGAACTGGTAGAAACAATATTGATGACAGTCCAAGAATCATGTCAACAATAGAGGAAAGCCCAGGTGTTTTTGTAACACAAGTTAGGTCGACTTCATATGAACTTTGGACTGACATCAATTTGTCTACACAGCAACTTCGTTCTCAGAATGGGCCTTTTGATATTGGCTTCCAAAGATACAAGGTTAGATCAAACAGTGGCATTACAAATCCATCTGGATTAGGTGGAGTTTGTAGGTCAAATACTACTGCTTTTCCAGCCACAGCTGTCTCAGCTTCATCCATAGGTTGCACTAATTTCGAAATTGATGTTGCAGGCCAAGCAGAGGTAGTTGGTGGTGGTGGAGCTAGTTTTAATGGTAGTGTTGTAATGACCGATATTAGCAACGGTTGGTTTACTTATAATCTTCCTTCTTTAAATCCAAATCTAAGAGTTTTTGTTCTCAGATCAGGTCAAGGTAACCAATTTTATGCAATCCAAGTCATTGATTATTACTCAAATGCGGGTACTTCAGGTTATCCTAAGTTCCGATGGCGACAGATCAACGCCCCTTAAGTTCGGATTCAATCTCAACCATATATGTATTTTTTACGCAAATTCTTTCTATCAGAAAAATTCCTTCGCCTATTTCTGATCTTAGGATTATCCTCTTTTTTATCAGTTCACTCCCAGGAACAAAAAGAAAGCCTTTCTAAACCAATCCGCAATTACACAGAAAAAGAAATAAAAAACCATAACAAAAATAAACCCACCAATGATTCAGAATTTTTAGATACAAAAAAAAATAAAACTCAAACTTCTGAAGAAACAAACCAAACTAGTTCGAATGTGAATAAAGACATTTCCAATGGTAAAGATTCTGCTTCTAAAAATGAACCATTGAATCATTCCGAGGATCTTTGGAACAAATTCGATAATTCCAATGCCATTGTTGTAACTGGTTCAAGAGGAGAGAGAAGACTAAAAGACTCAACTGTTGCAACAGAAGTTATATCAAGAAAAAGAATAGAATCTTCAGGTGCAAGGAATGCGGCAGAAGTCTTAGAAACACAATTAGGCGTCAATGTAAGTCCTTTTTTTGGTGGTTCCCAAGTGCAAATGCTTGGGCTTGATTCCAAATATGTGCTATTCTTAGTGGATGGGCAAAGAATTGCAGGAAGAACAAATAATACTGTTGATCTTACAAGATTCAAGGTTCAAAATATCGAAAGAATCGAAATCGTAAAAGGATCCTCATCAGCCTTATATGGAGCAGATGCAATAGGAGGTGTAATCAATATCATAACAAGAGAAAACGATAAACCACAGTATTATGAATTTCGCACAACTTATGGTTCTGGGGCGAAATCATATTTTGGAACCCAGAATGAAATAACTTCCACAGCGAATGTTGGTTTTAAGAATGAGATTGTAGCAACCAATGTTGTTGCTGGATTCAATCATGTTCCTAGTTATGATCTTCAACCAGAGAATGTAGCAACTACAGCGAACGCTGCAAAAGATTCTAACATCGCAACCAACCTTACTTTCAATCCTGATGGAAATTTTCGAGTAAAGACTGGTGTTTTTTACTTAGATAGAGTTCAACAAGGTGTAGATCAGAACACAACACGCGCTGTATTTGATAGAACGAATAACACCAAGGATTTTATGGGACTTGGCGGTATGGAGTATTCCTATGGGAAAAGAAATTTAGTTTCTTTTCGAGGAAATTATTCTGTTTGGGAGAATAAATTTAAAAGAGACCAAAGGCAATCGGATGAATTGGATGCTAAGGAACTTAATAAAGAAATATCATCCCAAGGAACGATTCAATTGGATCATGAACTCAATGATTCTCATTTTCTAACCTTGGGTGTGGAATCATTTGCTGAAGAATTAGAATCAGATCGACTAGCGAATCGGTTTGCTTATAGAACTCGGCATGCTGGATTTCTTCAGGATGAGTGGACAATTTTTCCATCCTACCCTAAGGTTCGATTGGTGCCAGGAGTTCGCTTTGATGATGATTCTCAGTTTGGTAGTGCTACTACACCCAAACTTGCTCTTCGAGTCGATATACTCGATAATTTAATCTTCCGTTCTAGTTATGGGAGAGGATTTAGACCGCCTACTTTTCGAGAATTATTCCTCAGATTTGAGAATCCAGGCGTCGGATACATAGTGGACGGCAATCCCAATCTCAAAGCAGAAAAATCAACAACTGTTAATGCAGATTTGGAATGGTCTCCCCTTCGTTCTTTAACAATTTTCACTAGCATATTCCGAAACGACATTGAAAATTTGATACAATTTAGTTTTGGTTCCAGCGGCGCTTCTGAATTCGCCCAATTCCAATTAACAAACATTTCACGAGCTTATACAAGAGGAGGCGAATTGGGTGCTCGATTTAAATTTTGGACCTATTTTGCTGCTGAGATGGGCTACAATCACACAGACACGAGAGATCTCGCATCAGATCGCCCCTTGGAAGGACGACCTCTTCACCAAGGAACCTTAAACTTAATCTTCAGAACACCTGGACTCAATGCATTTGAATTTGCAATACGAGGGAAACGAATTGATAGAAGACCTTATTACAGTACGACGAATGAGTTTACTGGTGGAAATTCTACCGCACTTATAGACCAACAAATTGATCCCAATTCCAATGATTTAATTTATGGAAGAGCCTTTAACTTGATCAATCTTAGAATGGAGCAAAACTTTTTTGATGGGAAAGCCTCATTATTTTTTGGAATCGATAACGTACGAAATGAATTTGAACTAACTTATAATCCAATCCGACCTAGATTTTACTATGGTGGATTCAGCGCCAAATTATAGTTTTACTGAAAAGGATTGTCTAGGTTAAGCAAAGGTTTAAAGTTATAAAACCATTTTAATTCATTTATACGAATTTAAGAAACTGATGAGCATATAGAAAATCTGGTTTAACTTCAATATTCAAAAGGGATATCTGCCTTATAATTGATAAGGCAGATTAAAATCTTTACTCGCCGTATGCTACGATGCAAGTTCTTGTGTAACTTCCCCAATAAAAAGTTTCTTGTTCGTATTCTACTAAGGATACTTTAGTTATACCACCATTGTCTGCTGCTGTTTTAACTGAGGCATCTCCAATAAGAAAGAAAGGTACATAAGAAATACCAAATTGAGTATAACATGTTTTTCCTACTTTAGTACCAATAGAATTACTAGAAGTATAAATGTTACCTTTAATATTTCCATAACCAGACCATGGTATAGGATTCGTTACACAATTGCTTACTGTGAATGCAAGTAAGCTTATTACAAAAAAAAGTATAAATTTTTTCATAGAGATTACTCTCCGTAAACAGTAATACAATCTTTCATATATAATAAACCTAATATCCGTGTTTTATCATATGTGATATGGTTGATTTTGTTTATCCCTGCTGCCCGCTTAGCTGCTGGTAATGATGCATCTCCTACTGCTACAGCAGTGAAAAAAAACATAGATTGGCAAGCTTGGCCACTTTTTGAACCAATTTCATTTACCACAGACTCTGATCTACTGGTATTTTGGAATATAGATCCATTGTGGTCAAAGCCGTGTAAGCCTTTGGTTGCAGACAATTGGTTAATAAAAGTTCCGCAATTGAAGTTGAATAGTAGGATCACTGCTAAAGTGAGTACACTCTTGAAAGTTAGTTTCATTAAAATCTCCGTTAAATTTAATTAAGATGAGATTTATTCTTAGTTTATTTTCTGTCAATAAAAAAGAAAATTTATTTGTATTTAGGTTGTATTAATACATCAAAGGTGTATTTCACTAGCGATTCGTAATGCGATTCAAATTGTAACATAATTTTTTGTTTTAACTTTGAAAAAAGTAAAGACCTAAGCTTTAAGAAAAATTAGTATAAATTTATAATAATATTTTTGCATTGCAAAATATTTTCATACACTAATAAGAATAGCATCTTTTGCAGTTATTTCAAAAAAGAAATTGCAATTAGCAGGATCTTCTCCCTAATAGTCATATGAAAAAAATAATAGTTTACTTAACTTTAACTTTCCTAGTAATTTCTTGTGCTGCTACAGGCGTCTATACTCCTCTTGGCTCAGCTTTGATTAAAATTGACAAAGAACCGATTACCTTGGGAAATACTTCATCTTTTAAAAAAAATGGAGAAGCTTGTTCTTTTAATATTCTTGGCATTTATGCTGGAGGGGATTCTTCTATTGTGAGAGCTGCTCAGAAAGGTGAGATTACGAAAATAGCAACTGTTGATCGCTCTATAATGAATGTACTTTTTATTTTTGGAAGAGTCTGCACAGAAGTAACTGGAGAATAAAAATGTTAAAATCATTCATAGGTTTTACATTCTCATTGGCGTTGTTATTTCACATTAACCTAAATTGTGTTACAACTGGAAATTTCGATACCATCGGACCAACTTTACCTTTGCAGTCGATTAAAGCAAATGTACATACAATCAATTCTCAGAGAATAATCAATACAGGAAATACTTACAAAGTTGGTGAATCCTGTTCCTATAATTTTTTTGCTCTAATTGCTGCTGGTGATTCTTCAATTTTAACAGCTATTAAAAAAGGTGACATTGAAAAGCCTATAATTGTAGACCAAGTAATAATTAATTATTTGGGACTTTTAGGAGTCGTCTGCACTAAAGTGGCAGGTGAATAAGAACCAGATTTAAATGTATCCACTCAATTTTAATTTTTTTGGAATATCCATACATGGATATGAAGGTCATTGGGCTTTTGGGATTCTCATAATGGGCTATATCTGGCAGAGACGTAATTGTCTCAAAGCTGGATATAGTTCAGACTGGTTTTTAAACGCCTTCTCAACTGCCATATTGAGTGGAATCATTTTCTCACGACTGTTTCATTTTCTATTTTGGGATACAAATAATTTTTTAGCGAATCCTATGATCATTTTCACATCCAGTGGAGGTTTTGCAATACTTGGCGGAACCGTAGGAACGGCATTTGGTGGTTATTTGTACTGTAAATTTACGAATGAATCTTTTCTTCGCTGGTGCGATTATCTAATGGTTCCTTTAACTTTCGGTTTGGCGATCAGCAGGTTTTCATGTTTTTTGAATGGGGATGCTTACGGAAGTCCTACAGATTCTATCTTTGGTGTTGTATTTTCTGAAAATAGTGATGCTTGGATGGAAAAGTGGAGAGGTTTGCATTCCCTTTATGCTAACTCAGATAAACCGTTAAATATTATTTCACAGATATTTGTGAATCAGGTTAATTTAATGGATATTCCATTGCCCGATGCTTTAAGTAAGCTAAAAGAAGAAGGTTATACAAATTTAGCGAGTCTCTCTAAGTTGTATCCTCCTGTTGCTAGCGGAAATTACAAAGAAATTTTGATTAGCAAAGGGTTATTTCCCTTCCCGGTTGTTTACCCAAAAGTTCATCCCACTCAGCTTTATGAAACCGCATTGGTTTCAATACTGTTCGTGTTTCTGTGGAAAATTCAAAATTTCGAATGGACCAAAGAAAAATTATTCTTCTTCTTTTGGATAGGATACGCAATGAATAGATTCATTATAGAGTTTTTCAGAGGTGATCAAAATATTTTAGCTTTAAATTTAACCTATGCGCAATTTATTTCATTAACAATTGTCACAGTGAGTTTATTGATTCTTAAAATTAAAAATTTAGAATATTCTAGGAATTAGAATATTCTTCTGAATCATTTTATCTTTAAATGTTTCCTTGTACCAGTTCATAGTTCGCATGCCTCTAGCCGACAAATAACAGATCATTACAAAAAAGATAAAATAAATATCTATGAATGTTGAAGAAATAGCAATTCCAAGCCAAATACATAACTCAAAAGTATAATGAGGACAAATTACATATTTGAAACCATATGTGCTTGGAAGCAAATAAGATTTCATATTTTCTGATCTTAATTTTGCCAGTATGATATGATGAAATAAATTTCCAAAAATACCAATAATAAACAGAAAAGATCCTATCCAAAGATTTGGTGAATTAAAGAAATCTATTCCTATCGGACTAATAATTCCATTAACTAACTGACCAACTACCCAAGTAACATTCGAATAAAAT
>PEQN01000008.1 GCA_002786225.1 Leptospira sp.
ATAAACTAAAACTTGATAATGATTTAAGATAGATATAAGTATGAAAATGAAAGAAAATTTTAAAGTAATATCTCGATTGCGGATTCGTTGTGAATAGATTACAAATAATATTTTCTATTATTCTATTTTTTTATCATTCTATTATTTTAACAGCTGAAGAATCAACAAAACGCATAGAATTACATGAGGATAAAAAACTTGATAAAGAAGAATTAGCTCAAAAAAGAGAAGGATTTTATTTTAATGCACTTCCTTTATTTTCTTCAGATCCTGTTAGAGGACAAGGAGGTGGATTAAGAACTAACTTTTTTTTTAATGGAAAAAAAACAGATGAATATTTCGAATACCAGCCATACCAATATAAAATAACTACACAACTATTTCAAACAAACGAAGGCGTAAAAAATCATTTTGTTTCTATTGATACACCTTATATTTTTGAAACAGCATTTAGATTTAAATCAAGTATAGGCTGGGATTATAATCCTAACTCACAATACTTTGGTATAGGTGAACAAACATTAGAATCATTAAAATCTCGTCCATACAATCAACCAGGTTTAGGTGAATATGTTAGTGCAAATTTTAATGACTATGAAGCAAATCAAGCATTTATACGTCCTGGATTCAAGCCTTCTGAATTCTCTAATACTAGTTATTCTGATAGTGGATATAATAATTATACTTTTAATTCAACTACATTTTTTAATACCATTGATTACACATTTTGGAAAGCATTTAAATGGATAGGTGCGAGTGAAATTTCAAAAAATATCATTCGACATTCAGATAAAGATTGGTCACCATCAAAAGATCCCATATTTGGTGATGCTATTTGGGAAACTTCTGTTCCAAATAGTAATTCTAAATTAACTGAAGATTTTCTTGCTGGTAAAATTAAAGGATATAATGGGGGTCAAGCAAATTATTTTAGAACAGGAATTGCTTACGATACTAGAGATTTTGAACCAGATCCAGATAGTGGGATACTTATTGAATTTAATATCGCTAATGTCTCAAAACGTACAGGATCGTCTTTTGATTATAATAAATTATTTTTTCAAACTAAATATTTTAAACAATTATTTCCATCAATTTTTGAAGAGCTTGTATTTGCTACACGCATAGCTGGATCTTATTCTTCGAGTGGTACTCCATTTTCTGAAATTAGATATATGTGGAGTATAGATGGTCCATTTACAGGAATAGGTGGTTTACAAACACTTAGAGGATATAGGCAAGATAGATTCATAGGAACTATGGTTGGATTTGGAAGTTATGAGCTAAGGTGGAGATTTGCTTCATTAAAAATTGGTGATGAGTTTTTTACATTTAGCTTGGTTCCGTTTTATGATTATGGAAGAGTATGGGATTCTGAAAAAAAAATTGGCTTGCAAAGTTATAAATTTTCTTATGGAAGTGGACTTCGTATCATATGGAATCAAGCAACTGTCATATTAATTGACTTAGCTAAATCAAAAGAGGATACTCAGTTTTTCATTGATTTCGCCCATGCTTTTTAGTATTAATAAAAAACTATTTTGATCTCAACTTCCCATATTACGGATTTTGTACCTGCTTACTTGAAATCTAATCTAGAATTGGGGGGCTTAACTGATGGATCATTTTAAGGAAGTTTACACGAATACAGAATATAAGGTTTTCGACGAAAGAATCACTAGACCCTTGGTTGTCGGGAAGATCCATACTGAAATTGATTTATTATTGCAAGAGCTTACTGTCAAAAGCTATGCTTATCTCACCGCATGGAACCCAAGAAGTATCAGCCTAAGGGACGAAGTGAACTTTTCTCGCAATAAAGAGCTAGTTGCCTGTCTTGAAAAAATCCCAGAGATTCAATGGCTTCCAGGAATCGCCAAATCCTACGAACTAGGTGGCTGGCCAGCTGAGGAAAGTTTTCTGATTCTTGGCATCTCTCGCGAAATCGTAGAGCAACTTGCCTTTCATTTTGAACAAAATGCTTATCTCTTTGGTGAATTGCATTCACCTGTTGAATTGGTTTTTACGAAACTTTAAACCAAAAATTCATTGCTAATTAAAACACATGATATATTTTGATTATTTCAGCCAATCAAGCATATAACATTATGCTTATATTTTATTTATTTTGTGTAACTATGATTTGTAGAGCTATTGAAAATAATTATACCGAAATGAACTCTAAAGAATTGAGCCATGATAACAAGAATATAGTATATCAAAGGGTTTGGGAAAAGATACGCTTAAGAGTTAAAACATCTATTATGAAAAATGGAGGCAAATTAGGAAATTTAAATGTTCATTTTAAATTAATTTGCTTCTTTTCAATAGTTTGTAGCTCTGTTTGGATAGCCTGGTCTACAAATATATTTTGGCTATCCTGTTTAGCTACAATAATTACGGGAGTTTTTTTATTACTTTTAGTAATTAATGGTGCACATGATGCGAGTCATGGAGTTCTATTTCGTTCTAGTTGGGCTAATACTTTTTACTTAATTTCAAGTTTCGCATTATTAGGTATAGATGGTATTCTTTGGAAACTGAGACATATACAAGCTCACCATAGAAATACGAACGTTCACAATGTAGATCCAGATATAATGGAAAATATATTTCTTCGACTTTCTCCGACTCATCAATATCGTTCTCACTTCCGTTGGCAAGCAATTTATGCACCATTTCTTTATTTGATAGCACTCCCGCATACATTTTTAGTTCAAGATTTTGAGCATTTAGCTCTTAGAAATTTGCCTTATATTAAGAAAATTCCAAATTTTAAAGTAGCATGGTTACGAGCTTTGTCACTAAAACTTATACCTTTTGTTGTTTTTCTATTTGTGCCTGTAATTATCTTTCAATTTGATTTGATAAAATCATTTGCTGTTTTCTTTTTTTCTCAAGTGTCTGCATCTTTATTCTTTGTTTGGACAGTATCACTCAACCATTTTGTTGTAGGAACGGAATTTCATAAACAAGAACCTGGAGGCAATTGGTTTAATCGTCAGAGATTAGCTTCGGCTGATTGGAATGGAGATTCATATTTTTATGTATGGTGGATGGGTGGGGCTAACGCTCATTTGGCGCATCATTTATTCCCTGGTGCTTCCCATAGGCATTTAGTTCAAATTTCAAAAATTATCTATGAAGAATGTGATTCTGCGGGATTATCTTTGTTAAAATTTAGATTTTGGGAAGGTGTTCAATCTCATTATAAACTATTGAATGAGCTAGGCAAAGGGAAAAGCAATCTAATTTGAAGCGAATGGAAATACTATCATTCGATCGAGATAAGAATTTTCCTTTTGCAGGCGCAAGGGAATTGTCTGTTTCAATATTGATGCCATTATTAGCGATCTTATTTTGGTTAGGTGTTTCAATTACAAAGGATATATTTAGTGCCTTATGCTATGCATTTTCGTATTGGTTTTGGACTTGGGCTGTGATAAGTTCAGGGCACCAAGCAGTTCATAAAAGATTATTTGTAAGCCCTTTAGTGAATCGCTTTTACTATAGATTTGTATTTCTGCCATTTGGCATCGATGCAGATTTATGGGCTGAAAGACATAACCGTGCCCATCATCCCAGACCGAACACACAGGGATATGACTTAGACTTGGATGATTCAACTTTCATAAGACTATCACCTTATTCTGAATTACGTTGGTACCATCGTTTCCAAGGATTTTACGCACCTATACTATATTCATTTGCAGGTCCAATAGTAGTGCTTATCCAAGATCCTATGCAGTTTTTGAGAGTATACAGATCCAAAGCTAACGAATTGAAACCAAGTGTTATTCGATTTTTTCTAAATAAATTAATCTGGTCTTTCTATTGGTTCTTTATCCCTGTCTTTGTTTTTGATTTTAATCTAAGGTGGATGCTATTTGGCTTTTGGCTGGGCTCTGCATTATCCTTTTGGTCCTTTATTCCTATTGGCGCAAGCCATCTTTATAATGGTACAAGATATTTTCTTTCGAGGCAAGACGCTGATTCTCGTCAAAGACAATTAGATACAACTATTGACTTCGGAACAAGTTCTAGAATAGTAACACTTTTATATGGAGGACTAAACTATCATAGAGCGCATCATTTATATCCTAAGCTAGCTAGTCGGTATTATTCAGAAATTACTTTACAAATAGATGAGATACAATATAAGGAAGCGTTGGGATTTTGGGAATTGTTTCGAGAGCACTTTCGATTATTGAATGCATTATCAACCAAAACTATTCGAAAATAATTTCATAAATGGTGATTGGTTCTAGTTTTCCTTTCACTCTAACACTATCTATCTCACGATAGATAAAGTTCAACTGAAAATTATTTTCTATGAGCTCAGCAATAATAAACTGAGAAACTAAAATTTTGCATTTGTAGATTTTAGTTAAACTTTCTATACGAGAAGTTAGATTCACTGTATCCCCAATAGCAGTATAATCGAATCTTTTTTCGGAGCCTATATTCCCTAGAATTACATCCCCATTGTGAATCCCTATGCCTATTTCGATAGGATAAGATAATTTGGAGAGAGACTTTTGCATTTTTATGGCTGCGTTGATTGCATCTAAAGATCGATTCGAAAAATTCTGAAGACCGAAGGTCGCAAAAATTGCATCTCCAATAAACTTGTCTATCATACCACTCTCTGAAAGGATTTGGTCAGTCATAATGGAGAGATATTCATTGAGAAATTGAACAGTTTCATTGGGAGGCAATTTTTCTGTTAGAGAAGTAAATCCTCTGATATCGGAAAAAAGAACTGCTAGATTTTGACTTTTTCCTAAACCAATCTCCTCAATTTTCCCTTTATCTAAGCTTCCAACCAATTCAGAGGAAAGATATCTTTCCATAATTTTCTTGGTTCCTATCTCTTGAATCATTTCCTTCTGAGCTTTAGTGATTGCATATCCCAATAAAAGTATAACACAGACTGCGATACGCATAGGCATAGTACCTTCTGTATCAGGAGGTAAAAATAAAAAGCTACAACCCTCAAAGAATAGAAGAGCAACGACTATGGCAAAATTCGTTCCTCTCTGGGAATAACGCAATAAATTCAATAAGTAGATATATATCGTAGCTAAAAATATAACATAGATTCCATCGCTTGCTCTCAATGGAACAGTTTCATCTAATGAAAATGTAAGAATGATGACGAGATAATCAAAAGTTATGATTAAAAATTTGAAATTAGGAAGGTAAGCATTTTTATATAGAACAAATAGTACAGACAATGCATAGATAAGTAATCCAAGATCAATAAGTATAGTTATTCCATTCGGAGGTACAGCCGTGAATGGAATCAAACCAAAATAAGCAAGACAATCAAAAGTGGAAAATAAGCTGGATACGGAAAATCGGAACCATGAAAGGAATTTTTCATTTTTCCATTCACGATCTTGGATTGTTTTTTCTATGTATGCTAAGGACATTCATAGAGTTCATAGAATTCCTGAGTAGAGTAAACGAAATTTCAATATTAGCTAGCATTGAAATGGAGTTCTAATTGAACTTTGGTCGCTTTCTAATTATGTACTCATTTCTTATCCTTTTCTATGCCAAGATCTTTACTTAGGAGTAAGTCTCCTAATACCTTTATAGATCCTAAGTTGGCTCGGTTTTCGCTATGCACAAATGGTACAGCTTGACCATATTTTTCTTGTCAGTTTTTCAAGAGTATGGTTCATTGACCATTAAACATAAGGAGTATTAAATGAAAAAATTTTTAGTTTTAGGGATTTTACTTTTTACAATTATATTCAATAATTGTATTATTCTTAATCCAATTGGTTTAAATTCAGGCAGAGAAAAAGGTTCAGAAGCAGCAGATAGAATTGTCAACGCGGCTATCCTCACCGATTTAATCAACTCTACAGTTTTTACAAGAAGAGCAAATGTTAGTATCCTAAGCTTAATCGCCGATGATATAGCGAACATAGATCCTGATAAATATTACATTAAGTCAACTGTGGATGAATGTGTTAGCGAAATTAGTGGGGCATCAGGATTCCTAATTGGTTCCTTTTTAACTAATATTTTTTATTGTAATGATTTAAAGACAGACGGAGTTCTGTTAGGAGAACCTTTCCCAAAATTATAAAAATTTGATTAGTTAATGAAATATTTTTTATTGAGTAGATTGAATTCGAATTTATTTGTCTTTGAAAAGCTCTTCTGAATTCAATTTACTTTCTTGGTTTTTTTAATAAAGTATCTAAAATTGCAATTTTACAATAGATTAAGATAAGGAAGTTTTTTGTGGGAATCCAATTTGAAGTGAATCGTTCTGATCTTAGAAAATTTCGCTGGACCAATCATCCAGAATCTGAATTGAAAGATGGTCAAATAAAGATCTTCATCGATAAATTTGGATTTTCATCGAATAATGTAACTTATGCGAATTTGGGCAATTCATTTGGGTATTGGAATTTTTTCCCTGTCGACAATGTCTGGGGCATAATCCCGACTTGGGGTTTTGGAACAGTGATAGAATCAAATCACAAAGAGATTTCCCTAGGAGAGAGATTCTATGGGTATTATCCTACCGCATCTCATCTAGTTCTTGAACCTGGTAAAGTTAGACCTACAGGATTTTCAGATACTAAAGAGCATAGAACAAAATTGCCAAGCGCTTACAATTTCTACTATAACACTACAAGAGATGAATTCTATACAAAAGAATCAGAAGATTTTCAGTTGATCTATAGACCTTTATTCACAACATCTTTTCTTTTGGAATCCTACTTATTAGAGAATCAATTTTTTACGGCTAAGGATGTTCTTATAACTTCTGCATCCAGTAAGACAGCCATAGCTTTAGCTTATTTATTAAAGTTGAATCGAGAGAAGAATCATTTTTCATTCAAAATTCATGCACTAACATCTAACCGCAATTTATCCTTAGTTCAATCTTTAGGTTATTATGACAAAGTAAAATGCTATGAAGACCTAGGTTCATTCGATAAATCAGATATCTGTGTTGTAGATTTTTCAGGGAATGAGAAAATCCAATCTGAAATTAAATTGCATTTCGGTTCTCATCACAAACATCTTTGTTTAGTTGGTATGGTTCATTGGGAAGAACAAGCCCAGGACCAAAAAGAATCGCAAGGAGTTCTATTTTTTGCTCCAGCAGAAATTAAAAAGAAAAGTAAGCAGTGGGGTCTTGCAGGTTTCCAAGAAAAGCTAGTTCATTCTTTTGGGGCTTATGCTAAGGATTCTTCTACTTGGATGAAATACAAAAACTTGGATTTTTCATCTTCTTTCGAAAATGTATACTTGGAGACCTTGGAAGGCAAATTCCCCGCTGAGCTGGGAGCCATACTAAGCAATTCCTAAATTCTTCAGCGGTAGATATTCATTTCCTTTGCCCTTTCAATGAGCCAGGGAGCTGCCTCTATTTCTTCTCTATTTTTAAAACGGATTTTATAAATAGAACCAGTGAACGAAGATTTGGTGGCTATATATTGAATGAAATTAGGTATAGTCTGAATTCTTCCTCCCGAATTTTTCAATTTAAGTCTCATATGCTCTATAGCCTCTTTGGGACTGTGCTCAGATCCATTCCGAATAAAGGTGCATTGACAAGCCTCTAGTTTGGTGAAAAGCAATTCAAGATCAGAAGAGAAGCTTGCGGTTATTCCACTTTCCGCATACAAAACCTTAGCACTATGATTGCTCAATAGCAATGAAGTAAGAATCAAAATATATAAAGTACGAAAAGATTTCTTCGGATTTAGATGGATTTTACCATTCAATAGCATTTGAAATAATCCTTAAATTCAAAGATCATTAGGTGGCAGGCAAAGTCGTGTCCGAATTTAGGAACCTAGAAGAGTTTTTGTATAGGCTTCTAAGGTCTCGAATAAATTACTTTTGGCGTGGATAAAATCATAGATTCCAGCTGAACGCAAAGCATCTAAATCTTCGCTTGGATTTCCTGCGATCACAAATTTTATCCTATCAGATTGCCATTCCTTCGTTGATTGGAGTTCTTGTACCATAGGCAAATATTCTTCATCAGAACTACAGAATACTATGACTTCTGGCATGGATGCTACGGCACTTGCAAAACTTTTGATGCCATCTTCCACCGCTCCAGGATTTACAATTTCAAAACCAGCTACTCCAAAGAAATTTGTTGCAAAAGAAGCTCTAGCAGTTCTCATGCTTGCATTTCCAAAAATGAAAAGATGGATCTTTGGTTTTGCCAATTTAGCACTAGACTTTTCTACTTGAAAACGAAGAGATTCAAAGGCCTCACTTGCACGCCAAGTAGGTATGAGTCTTGCCTTGGTGTCAGTCTCGCCTAAGTATTGTTTAAAGGAGGGAAGAGATTTGGCTCTTTGCCATTCTTGAGTAGGAAGACTCGTAGTGTTTTCAGATAGGTTGGGGAATAAACTAGTTCCTAGGATAGGTTCCTTCTTAGATAAAATCGAATCTTTCTTTTTCTTAACTGTAGCTTCTATAGCCTTTTGGATTTTACCATCTAAAAAGGATTGAAGGTAGCCTTTACTCGCTTCAACATCCTGAAAAAGCTTCCATGCAGCCTCAGAAAATGCATATGTTAGGTGGTCAATATAATAAGAACCGTTGCTTGGATCTACTACCTTATCTAAATAGGATTCATGCCGCAAAAGTAAAGATACATTTCTTGCGATACGATTGGAAAAATCATTCCCAGCTCCCATACTTATCTTGTCGAAAGCATGAATATGTAAGGCATTGGTTCCACCTAGGATAGCAGACATTGCCTCAGTGGTAACTCGGATCATATTGACATTAGGATCAAAGACAGTAGCATTCCAAAGAGAGGTCTCCGAATAAATATGGGCTATTCGTTCTTCTTGGGGAAGCTCGTATGCCTCCAAAATCTTAGCCCAAAGAAATCGGAATGCTCTTAGCTTAGCTATTTCATGGAAGTAGTTAGCACCAATTGAAAAACGGAAAAAGATTTGTCTTGCAGTTACTTTGGCAGGAATACCAAGACTAAGCATTTGGCTTAAATACTCTGATCCCATAGCTAAGGTATATGCAATTTCTTGGCTCAAACTCGCTCCTACATTGGCAAACAAATTGGCATTTACAACAAATGCTCTATGACCAGGCAGGGATTCATCGCAAAGATGAATACTTTTCTTTAGAGTCTCAAAGGTCTCAATTTTGGATTGAGGTAATTCTCCACAAATTGTTAAAGCTCCAAGTGGATCTTGGAAAAACCCACCTATGGTTGACTCATTTGGATTTGAACTATTCCTCGTTAGGTTCTTTGGAAATGGGAGCTCTTGATTGCTTTGAAAAACTTTACTTAGAGCTTCTTGGTAGCTCAAAGAAGATGATCCAGTCTCCCAGTAGTAAGATGCCTTATTTTGAATTTGATAAAGAGATTTTGCAAAATCTTCTATTGCTTGTTGTGAATCTAAACAAACCCCTTGGTAAATTTCTTTGTTCCACTGGGAGACGATCTTCCAACCTTGGGCACCAACACTAGCACTTGACTTTGCATGCTCTAAAGCACTTTTAGAATTTGATTCATCTATCTCTTCAATGATTTGCCAAGACTCAGGCATACCTGGTGGATTGGGAAGATTCTTCCCTTGTGTTGTTTCTTCCGTATAATAAGGGTTTAACGAAAATCCATCTTCCGTTTTCCAAATTAATTTTTTTTCGTAATCTTGGCCTTTGAGATCTTTCAGGATGAGTTTTTCCCATTCTTCAACAGCGATGCTAGGAAATTCTTTTAAAATATCTTTCAATTCAGAGTCCTTATATTTTTTATAGCTTCAATTATTTTATAGTTAGAAAATTCTTTATGAATTTCGTATAAATTCAATCTTGAACAAGTTCTAGTTCTTCCATATAGCCAGGAAAATCTCCTAGTCCTCTTGTGAATGTGAACTTGAGAGGATAAACTACCAATCTTCGACCAGTTTGGATAAATGTTCCTGAAATAAGGCTAAAGGGACTTGAGGCAATAAAAAGTCCAAGACCTAGCCCAACACTTGCAAGACCCAATGGTCTAGCTACTATTGCATCTATCATGATTTCCCCACCACTAGGAATTTCCTTAGCAGTTAAAGATGTAGAAAAGAGAAGGGATAGGATTAAAAATAAAATTGCGATTTTGGGTTTCATAAGATCTCCAGAGGAAATGTTTTCTAATATTGATTCTTTTTTTTGTTTTTTGAAGTGACAAGTAATTTTTACTTGCTCATCTTATAATATGGATAAGATAAGAACGGGGGAAATGGGCAATGAAATCATTAAACAAAACAACATATCTGGAAGCTGTTGCAGCTGCCATTGAACATGAGGTAAAGTCATTCAACTTTTTTCTAAATTTGAGTGACCAATTAAAGCCAGGAGCTACTAAGGAATTGTTCCAACAACTTGCTGCTGATGGAGATGAACACATTGTTTTCATCAAAGAAATTTATAAACAAGCCGAAGGGAAAGAACTACCCAATCTGAAGACTCTTTCAGAAATACATAAATTTCATTCTAGCACCATTCAGAAATTAATGGAAAAGTTAGAAAGAAATATGAACCAGGAAATTGAAGCAGATGAAAGAAAGGCTCTCGAACTTGCTGTAGCTCATGGAGAGGATGCTAAAAAATTCTATGGAAAGATAAAAGATAAATTCCCCGATACCAAGATCAATATTTTATTTTCTCGAATGCAAGATTTCATAGATACAAATACTCATTTGATCGAAGCGCAAATTATGGCCATGGGTCAATCTTCTCAGCCAGAAGCCCAATTCTTTTGGGAGGATGAAGCTTTGATGAATGAAGCCGCGGTAGGTATTCCTAAGAAAGCAAAGCAATCTTCAAAGGCAAAAGCAGTAGCAAGTTCTAAGCCTAGTAAAGCTGCTGTTAAGCCAACGGAAAAGGAAAAACCAAAACCAAAGAAGAAAGTTTCTCCAAGTCCTAAGAAAAATAAACCCAAACCCAAAGCAAAGCCATCTTTATCTAAAACAAAAGTTAAAGTAAAGAAACAAATAAAGAAAAAATCAGTTAAAAAAACTGTAAAGAAGAAGAAAAAGTGAAATATAAAGTAACACAAAAATTCGAAGTCCCCTTAGATAAACTCTTGCATGCAAGAGAAGATAGATACAAACATTTAGATAAATTTCCTGATCTAAAAAATGTATCTTTAATAGAAGAGAAGAAAGAAGGCAATAAGATCTTTCAAACTAGAAAGATAGATTTAGGTGCTTCCCTTCCTCCCATACTTGCCACAGCACTCTCCGAACCTTGTCTTATGGAAGATTCAACTTTTTTTACAAATACATTGATTCATGAGTTTAAGCTTTTTCCACCAGACAAAGAAAATGTAGTCACGATCAAGGGTGTATCTGTTTATAAAAAAATTGATGAAAATAATTCAGAAAGAGTTTATGAAGTTGAAGTGAAATCTAAACTTCTCTTTATTGCGCCAGCTGTTGAATTAGCAATAGAAGGAATTCATAAACACAGTTTAGAAAAAGATATGAATTCTATTCGAAAATTTTTAAATCTTTAAAGACTTTCTTTCTAGTCCTTTAGAACTGAAGTTTTTTCAGATTAAGATTAAGGTATTTGAAGCATACGTAAGATCTAGAAGTAAATAGCCAGCATAGAAGCTGGCTATTTGTAGGCAGTGAATGAGAGTATCTTCAAATAAAAAGATCCTCATTTTATTTTGAGCTATGATTATTTTGCTACCAAAGATAATTTCAAAGTAATAGTATCATTGATCAAATCATCAGGCATACCTTTGTAAACAATACCCCACTGCTGGCGATTGATTTCGGCTGTTCCACTTGCTTTTTTAGGTTTTCCATTTTCTGTTTCTATAGTCACAGGAAATCGAATTCCTTTTGAAATGCCTTTCATAGTTAGATTACCTCGAACCTCGGACCCATTCTCCATTTTAGTTACAGAAGCGATTTCAAATGTTCCAAGAGGAAATTTACCAACTTCGAAAAAGTCCGTGTCTTTCAAATGCCCTTCCAGCTTTCCCTTGTATTCGCCAGTTAAGTCTTTGTTCTCAATGCTTGTCATGTCAATTACGAATTTGCCACCAGTTATAGTTTCCCCATCTGCTGTGAAGCTACCCGATTTTAAATTCACTGTTCCATTATGAGAACCTGTTACTTTGGATGCACCCCATTCAATAATGGATGCATTTGTATCTATTTCATAGCTAGTACCTTTAGAGGCTTCCACTGGATAAACGTCTCCAGCAAGCTCAGCAGGGGAATTCCCCTTGCAGGCTACAAGACTTGCCACTAGAACAAAACTCAATACGATCAATGCTTTAGATGTGAACTGTTTCATTTCAATCAAACTCCTTAATAGTTTAATGCTAAACTATTTAATGTCTATTTTTCCGCAAGTAAAAAATCATTCCATTAAGAAGGGATGTCCACAAACTGGAAGAGGCTTAGGAAGGGGCTCACTTCCTTTAGAGAATCCAGATTCGTGGTCTTTCTCAAAATCTTTGCTCCAAGTATTCCATTTGCCACCCAGTTTACCACTACCTACAAATGTATTTTCTGGTGGCGATTCAGATGATTCCAAACCTCTTTGTAGAGAAATATTCGCATTTGCCTCTGCAAATAAAAGAGTTCGAGAAGAAGGATTCGTTATAGAGGTTATCTTATTGCTTGCTGATATCGCTTGAACAGTAGAATTTACATCGATAGAATTTGCAACTCGTACTCCTGCTGATGCGGCAACTCTATTAGGAATATCAGAGAGGATAGGAAACACGCTTGAATTAGCAGAAGTTAGAGTTGATGAAAGTGGGTAATTTGCAACAAGTGTTGCCAAATCAAGATTCGTACTAGGTGATCCTGACCTGACGATAGGATTGGAAGTACTTCCCGGAATCATTTGCAACCAAAAAGAATTGAGCATTCTCAGAAAAGCTTCTGCATTGCTTGATCCAATATTTGCATCCATTGAGTTGGATTCTCTATACAATTGCATGAGATTTAAAATTGTATTTCCTCGGATTCTTGAAGAGTTCCCATTTACAGAATTGAAGAAGAACAATCTTTTGGATTCAGAACTTGCTCCCGCTGTGTCATAGAGATAACGAGTAAATACATAAGCATAGGAATATTGTTTTAAGATATAACTGGAATCATTCGTTGGGTTGCTAGACCATTCCAATAAGGAAACGCCATTTCCACCACCGCTGCAAGGTGAATCTATGCTTCCTTGGAAGCAACGAATACGACTGGTTTGTGGGAAGAATCCTCCTATATCACTAGCTACCTCACTTGTTCCTTCATTGATCCAAATATCATCCGAACCACCGGAAGCCTGTATTCTAGGATAACGAATCAAATGTTGGTATTCGTGAGCAACTGTTGATTCGAAGGCGGATGGGTCTCTGGTAAGTAAGGCAATTAATTCCTTTCCATCCATATAGAGAATCTCTCTGCGATTGTTCGAGGATGAGACTCCTGTTGCCAGGTCACTAGGATCAAAAAATCCAGCTACAAAGGGACCATTGGGTCTAGCCCCATCCCGTATATCTAAAATGAAAATATCAATTCGTCCATCTCCATTCATGTCGCTAGGCTGCCCAAATGTGCTTGTTAAAGCTGGATGGATTTTAGTATCGAAATCACTGGCAAGCAGATTGAGATCCAGTTTTAAGTTCAAGCCATTCTCTATATAAATATTCGCAAATTGGCTAGTGATTGCCTTAGTAGCAGGTATACATTCTGGTCTATTGGTTGATACATTTCTTGCCCAAAGTCCATTCGTACAATTTAATGAGTTCAGAAGATAAAGACCGAATAGATCTTGTAAAACTTTGTCCTGGGAGTTTTCTTTGTTGGACAAAGAAAGACCACATTGAAAATGGATGAAGATGCTACAAATGAAAACTAAACTGGTACGTCGAATTGCAGTTCCATTTTTCGTTTCTTTGATTCTCATCTTGGAATTACAACCTTCTTTATTTAGTAAGAATCTCGAGGATTCTTTGCACCAAAGTAACCAATTTTGGGCAAATGATTATTTCACAGAAATAATCACCTTGGTTAATAGTTCCTACACCCAACATCTTAGACTACATAAAAATGGGAAATTCCAACTCTACAGAATACTTTTACACTCAAAAAGGAATTGGGAAGAGTCCCGGTATGAAGGAAAATGGAAACAGCTTTCTGATGATAAGATCATACTTAGGCCCAATTCTTGCAGAGTTTACACGAGTAGAACCCTTGTTGATAGAAGAGCATTAACTCGTGCCTATGATTGCGATCATATTGAAATGATTTTTGCCAAGCAAATAAATCCTACAAAAACCCAAGCCCAATTGGAAAGATTTGAATTGAGACCGGACCAATACGGCTCAGGGCATGGCGAATTTATGAATCGTTTTAAAAATGCAAATAATACTCAAATTGCAGTAGTTCTTTCAAGTAACAATGATTTGATTGCCTGGGGTATAGGTTTGAGTTTCTATAAACCTGGTCAAAGAGGAAGAATTTTATCTGATGTTGGAATCCCTCTACAAGAAATTACTATAAAAGAAGTTATAGAGACAAGCTTTCGTTTTACTCCATCGAAGTCTAACTCCATTAAGATTGGCGATATTATCCAATTGCCGAAAAGATAATTTAAACTTTAAAAAGAATTCTACTGGTCCTTCTTTAGGATGTAAGATTAAAGACTGTTCAAAAAAACATTTGTATTCGACTAAATCAAAAGATTGGCGATCTTCGAACTATTTTAACATAGGGCATAGACTTTTGGAAATTTTTGATTGCTTGCTCAGGAATATTTAATCCATCAATTCCTATGTAATTCAAACTGTTCGTTCCAAGCAGTGGTTCTATACTATTAACCTGAGTCCCACCAAGCCAAAGTTCTACGAGATTTTTTTGAAGAGCAAGCATAGAAATATCTGTGATTTTGTTGTCCTCTATACTCAATCTTCTAATTTTTGAAAAATTCTGAGTCCAAGCTAGATCTGTGATTTTTGTATCATTGAGAAAGAGTTTATCTAAAGGCGGGGGATCCTTCCAATCTTCTAAATCGAGACTTGAAATGAAAGTATGGTTCGCATAAATCGTAGTAAGGTTGGGGTATTTAGTTTTCGTAAAATGCTTTAGGTAGGTAAGATTGGATCTTGAAATAGAAAGAATTTCTAGTTCAGGCATGGGTGGTAATTCTTCTAAATCAGAATTTTTAAATTTGGGAGAATGCAATTCTAGGAAAGAGAGATTTTCTCTATTCTGAATTTCATAGATAAGTTTCAGTGGGAAATAATCCATCCCCAGTTTCTTCTCAGGAGGCAGGGGATAGGTTCTACAGTTTTGAAAAAACACAAGAGAGGATATTAGGAAAATCATAACTGGTCTTTTGGATTGACTAATGATTTTCCGTAGAAATCCTAGTCCTAAGTTGAAAAAAATACGTATAGGTGTCATTGCAGCTGCCGGGAAAGGAACTAGAGCCTACCCTCGTACTACCTTTATTCCCAAACCTCTGTTTGAAATCGAGGGAAAAACTATTTTGCATAGAAATATTGATCTCTTACAGCAAAAATTTGGAGTAGAGGTTATTTATATTCTTGTGGGACATTTGAAAGAAGTAGTTCTGGAAGAAATCGAGAAAATCCGCTTCTTCTCTAAGAAAGGCCCTCAACTAGTACCTGCTCTTTGGACTACCAAAGGATTAGGAGCAGATATAGCGAGCTTGCAAGAGCATATCAAAGAACCTTTTGTTACTATTCTAGGTGATGAATTTTATTATAAAACAACTCATGAGAATTTTTTAAGTACATTCAAGAAGCACCCCAAATTAGCTGCCTCTATTGGTGTGCAAAAAACGAGTCTAACATCCCGAATACGCAAGAATTACTCTGTTGAACTAAATAAAGATAAAATAATTAACTTAATTGAAAAGCCATCTGATCCACCTAATGATCTTTTGGGATTAGGCTCCTATTTGTTTACGCCAGAGTATTTTTCTTTTTTTGACAAGACGAGTCCATCTCCTAAATCAGGGGTTGTTGAGATAACTGATGTTATAGATAAAATGGCTAAGGAATCCCAAGGTGGAGTTTATGCAAGTTTCATGGATTGTGAATATTTCAACATTAATTCCATGCAAGATTTCCACCATGCTGTTTATGAAATTCGCAATGATCAATTTTCTAAGTTTACTAGTTCTATTTTGATACCAACCAAAAATAATGAGAGATCAATAGCAGATGTGCTTGTTGATTTTGCACCCAAAGCCAAAGAATTATTAGTAGTTGATGATCATTCAACTGACTTAACCAAAGAAATTGCAATCAAAAACAAAGCAAAAGTATTAGAACTTCCTGAGGTTCTAAAATCCGAGCCTGGTTCCCAGGTTCGATATGGAATTGAAAATGCAAAGGGTGATATTATCGTTGTCGTTTCTTCAGATGGATCTTTTAGAGCTAAGGATTATCCAAAACTTATGGAATACATGAAAGACTCCGACATGGTCATAGGTACAAGAACTACAAGACAAATGATAGAACAAGGATCTAATCTACAATCTCTGGATCGATTGATGAATTTAATTATGGGAAAAATTGTAGAGGTGTTTTGGTGGAGCCAAGAACCTAGGTTTACAGATGTAGATTGCCAGTTTTTTGCCATATGGAAAGATTCTTATTTGAAAGTAGCTGATTCTTTAGAAGTAAAAAGCGAATTCTATATTGTGGAATTGATGATTGAAATGGTAAGATCTCATATGCGTTGCATAGAGATTCCAGTATCTTATTATAAACCTGTGGAAGTAAAATCTCGAAAATGGTCGGATGCTCTCTTAGATATAATGCGTATTTTTGGATTAATAATTAAAAAGAAAATGAATATAGGAAAAGATTAATAATGAAAGTTTTAGTTACAGGTGGATGTGGATTCCTTGGTTCTCATGTTTGTGAGCTATTTCGAGAAAAAGGTTGGGATGTTGTCAGTTATGACAATATGACCAAATACGAATTAAAAAGAACTGGTTATGGAACAGATGCAACCAGAGATTTCAATTGGAATTACTTAAAAGCTCTTGGTGTTGAGATGGTTAAGGGTGATATTATCAACCTTGAACACTTAATGGATAGAACGGAAGGTTGTGATTATATCATTCATACTGCTGCACAACCAGCGATGACAATTTCATGGGAAGATCCTGCCTTAGATTTTTCAACGAATGTACTTGGTACATTCAATGTCTTAGAGGTTGCTCGTAAGCGAAAGATCCCCGTTGTCAACACGTCTTCAATTCACGTTTATGGCAACTCGATCAATGATAGTCTCAAAGAAGGTGAAACTGCTTATATTCGTGAACCAGTAGAAATTCCTGAGACCCAGGCTGTTATGGTTGGCCAACTATCTCCCTTACATGCATCTAAGATGAGTGCCGAACATTATGTACGAGCTTACACAGATATGTATGGCATCAAGGCTGCAAGTTTTCGGTTCACAGGCATATATGGAGAGAGACAATTTGGTGGTGAAGACCATGGTTGGGTGGCAAATTTTGGAATCAGATCGGTATTCGGCCTGCCTTTAAGAATTTTTGGAACAGGAAAGCAGACTAGAGATATTTTGCATGCAAGGGATGGAGCTATGTCTTATTTGAACTTCTTTAATAAGCAAATTCCTGGTGTATATAATATTGGTGGTTCAAGCCCGCATAAGATATCTTTGTTGGAATGCATACACTTAATCGGTGAGATTTTAGGGAAAAAGCAAGAGATCGTTTTCGAAGTAGAGCGTCCTGGTGATATGAGATATTTCATTTGTGACATCAAAGAAGCAAAGAAATTTGGATTCAATCCATCTATTTTACCGAAAGAGGGAGTTACTAAATTATTGAAATGGATTGAAGCAAATAAATCTGTTTTTAATATTTCGTAATTCAAAAAACCAGAGTAGACTTTTTTTAGAAATAATGAAAGTCTACCTTTAAACACAAAAACAAAACATATGCAATTAAAATCTCTTGTTGTCATACCTGCTTATAATGAAGAATCAACTATTCGTGAAGTAGTTGAAGGTGCTATCAAATATTCTCATGTAATGGTAGTAGATGATGCATCCAAAGACTCCAGTCCACAAATTTTACAAGAGCTGGCAAAGAAATACCCCAAGCAGTTTTTTACAATTCGCCATGAGAAGAATACACATATTCCTGGAGGGATCCAAGACGGAATGAAATTTGCTTTAGCAAATTCTTATGAATGGGTGATTACTATGGATGCTGGTATGAGCCATGATCCTAGAGAACTTCCCCTTTTCTTGGAACAATCTACGGAATATGATTTGGTGATTGGGAGGAGGGGTAAAGTACAAGGTGTACCTCTCTATCGTAAAATTATTTCCTGGCTTGCAGCTAGGGTCATGAACTACTGTCTTGCTCCCTCTCTCTGGAATCTTTTGGGTCCTGGTCTAAAAGATTGTACCTCAGGTTATCGTAGGTATTCCAAAAGAATTTATTCCAAAATTGCTGAGGCAAAATTAGAATCGGTTGCCTTTGATTTTCATATGGAAGCTCTTTCTATTGCAATATACAATAAAGCAAAATGCAAAGAGATTGATATAACTTATATTTTCTCCAATTCTTCTTTCAATAAGAAAGTTCTTAAACTCGCGATTCAATTTGCAGGTAAATTATTTCTTCGAAAATTTGGTCTAGCTAAAAAGTAGAAAATGAAGAAACGAATTCTAATCATTAGTTTTCTATTTCTAATTTCTTTACAAGCCTTAGATTGGATTTTAATGGAAGTCTTATATTTTAAGCTTCCCAATTATACAGAATGGGATACATCTCCTTGGTATAATTTTATCCACCATAGAAAAAAGATTCACTTTCAAGAAAAAGATAACAAGGCTTTGGTAGTTGGAAGTTCTATTGCCTTGTATTCAACTCTTCCTCACTTGATCAATGAGTCTCAGAAAGAAAAAAAATTGCATGCAGAATTATATTCGCATGTAGCTATGACTCCTACGGATTTTTACTATTACTTAGATGATATTATTTCTCATGATCCAGAGATTGTTGTTTATGTATTCAATCCTGCGGACTTTCAACTTGAATATTTGAATCTTACAGCAGAGAATTCTGAAATTCCAAAATTTAATTATGAGCAGTGGTTGGCATATTTTCATTGGAGAAATCCTGCAAGAATCATCTATCCTTTTTATTTTTTCGAAGATTATTGGAAGGACCTTCCAAAAAATGATTCTTACAAATTACTTGGAAAATCTTTTCTGCGGATGAATCGCTTTCGTGAATTCTTTTGGGAACCAATCGATGCTTACATAGAAACAAACTTTCGTAGTGGTAGATCTTATCACATTTATTCAGGGAAAATTCCTGAAGAAGGAATATGGCAGAGTGGATGGACCAAAAAAGAGTTCCACCTAACCTGCGATAGCAATGAAATGGGAGCTTGGAACGAAATAGCATTTATTCCCAAGGATGATACAGATATTAGTATAACATACGAAAATGGTAGAATTGAAAATTTACATTTTGATAAGAAGGGCTGGCATAGTATTCAAATAAATTTCCAAGATCAAAATGAAAAGGGAAATCGGTTAAAATTTATTATAAACAAAACCTCCTCCTATAAAGAAGAGGAAAGGAAACCGTACGGTAAGGACTATGAAGTTGGGATTCGACTTTCCCAAAATTTCTGTTCACTTGAGAAAAAAATAAATCAGGCTTATATACGACCAAACTATCTAGATGAAGTTAGGTTTGAAAATATGAGTCTTGCGGAATACAAAGAAGATTATTTTCAAAGACTATACCAAGATGCAAAGGATAGACCTGAATTACTTAGAATGAAAACCCTATCCGAACAAAAGTTACTTTTGAAGGATACCGAGTTTTCCAATTGGTTAGAATTTAGTCGTTTGGAAGCAATTCAAACAAAACTCGAGCAAAAGGGGATTCGTTTTATTTTAGTAATGAGTCCTGAGAATCCCTTGGAAGTTGTTAAATACAAAAACAGCAGATGGTACAATGGAATGGTTGACCACTTAGGAAATCAATCCCAGGGTCATTTTTATGACTTCACAGACCTCTTCAAGGATCCTCGGTATTTCTCTGATCCGCACCATCTAACTTATAAAGGTGCAGAACAATTTACAAAAAAACTAAATGAAGTTTTAGAATGGGAATTTGAACAAGGGGATTGAAGAAAATATTATGAGTCAGACAAGCCGTTATTCGATATTATTTATTCTGCTCTATGGATTAACTACTTTTGCAATATGGAAGAGGTATAATTTTAATCCGACTTCTATGGTAAATTTTGGGTATGAGTTTGCTACGCAAAACGCATCGGAAACTCCCAAGGGCTCAGTTGTTTTTCAAGGGGAAGATGGTAATCTTGGTGCTGGGTATGATGGGCAGATTTTTTATTATTTCTCCCGACCAATTTCTAATTTTAATTTAAATTGGCCAGTAGGCTTTGATGAAAGCTATAGAGCACCAAGAATTGGATACCCCTTCTTAATTGCAATCTTTGGATTCATAGGACAGAAGTCTGCTATCTTTGGTATGTACTTTCTAAATATTAGTTTATTATTTATTTCATTTTTAGCTCTTAGATCTATACTTAAACCTCGCGTAAAGAATCTTTCTTTATTGTATTTGCTTTCACCCTTTGCACTGGGATCATATTCTGTTCTGGTAAGTGATACGGTAATGGTATCTTTGGTGGTCATTGCCTATTTTTTATTTCTTAAAGAAAAATATATTTCATTTTCTATACTTGCTGGGTTAGCAATTTTAACTAAGGAACCTGCCTTGTTCTTTCTTTTTCCCTTGGGTTTGAAAGTTCTATTTGAAAAGGATCTACGTAAAATATTAGCTCTTGCAAGTTCCTTAGTCATACCTATACTTTGGCAAGCATATCTAAAGATAACTTTTCCCAATTGGTCAGCAATGCGACTAACAGATTTTATACTTCCATTAGAAGGAATTTCTAGCTATTTCCTTGAGATTCAAGAATTCTATATACAATTGGGAGGCGATGGCATAGGATTTGGAAATTTGGCTAGGCTCTTAGGTAGGTTCCCTCTAGTGATTTTGTTTGTGTTTGGTCTAAGTCTTTTATTCTCTAAGAACATTCAAAAGGGATGGAATTTTAGATTAGCAATGCTGCTTTCTTTATTTATGGTAGGAACAGCAGGTCATTATCATTTTTGGTCAGTTTACGAAAACATATCTCGTATGTTTACAATATCCATTCCGATTTTAATTCTATGGAAAAATGAAGATGAATCTCTTTATACTAAGCCCTTTGTATACTTAGTCTATGGAATTCTAACTTTGTTTATAATTAAAATTTTCTTTGTATCAAAACCATTAACTTCAATTATCTGGGATTGATGCAATTATTCGGTTGAAGGTTGAATATAAGGTTGTTGGATTTGAAAATTTTTCATAATTCTTAGATTTAAGTTTTTTAAATCCTTGGCTGGAATGGGAATTTCGGTGCCACTATCAAGAGTAAAAATTATCCAATCTTCATCTTTCAGTTTCCCTATTTCTGAATAGATTTGACTCAAATCAGAAACTTCTTTGCCATTGATTTTTTCAACATACTCTTGTCGCATATCATGGAAGCCATTATTTGATTCATCTGGAAATATCTGAGAAATAAATATGATTCGCTTAGCAGAAGATTTTGATTTTCTAAATTTATGATAATCTAATTTATAGAGCATTTTTTTATCAACACTACTTCTCCAATTTCGACCCCATTCTTTCAGATAAAATTCATTTAACTCCATGAACACAAAACCACCGACCATTAAATAACCTGGTTTGTAATTCTGCGGATTCCCGAATGGAATCTGAATGGAAGATTCAGGAAACTCTTTGAGCACTAAGCTTAAATTTTCTTTTTTCTTATTTCGAATAATTTCTAATGGAATTTTGGATCCATAAGTAAATCCCAAATCTTCCCCTGAATGAAATAAATAGCTAAGCGGCAATTTCCCATAGACTGGGTGTTGGAAGCGTCCTTGGTTATCTATTGAGTAATTTCCGATTTTAGTAATTACATCTTCTGTTTTTAGTAAATTATAGGCAGTTGAATCCAAAATTACTTCCGCAACTAAAACGCCCGTTAGTTTATCACCTAATCCATAAAAATCTTGAGTGACTTGGTTATTGATAGGCTGAAAGAAAAACCCCTTAAAAGGAAATTTTGATTTCATATTTAGAAAAAGATTTATAATTTTACCAGGAATAATTCTACCATTATTCTTGGTATTATTGAAATAATATAAAATTCCTAGAGCTTGCGTTGAATTTTTATTTAGAATCAGCTCTCCATTTCCATGTAGTTTTTCATTGGAAGAAATTTCTACAGATGGCAATTCAATTCGTCCATCTGCATAGGTCTCCATTTGGATTTTACCTAGTTCTGCTGATTTATTCGATATTTCTCCTTGGCTGTCCTGGCCAAGAACTTTTACCGCTGTATTCGAAACGATATTTGATTTAAATTCAATGATTTCAGTCTTATCAAAGATATTATCAGCATCTATCACCTCAATTAAACCTAGATTGGCTTCCACATTTATTTTCTTAATACTTGCAATCTTAGATATGGAATCTTGTGGGGATTGAACTTCTACCAAGGTACTATGCTCTAGTATACTTCCAGGCAATAGCAATTGATTTTTACCAATGTAAGTGCCAACTCCAATTCTTATATCTGGCGTTTTCTTCTTCCACGGATTTAAATAGTTAGGGTTTTGGTAAGTGACCTTAACTAGAAATTGGTGTTTTTCTAATTTTGGTATCTCATTCTTAGTAGATAGAATGCTTGAGTATGAAAGAAAAAATAGACAAAGAGAGATAGTTATGTATTTCAAATTATTGTTCCATATTATAGGTTTTCTTTATAATGGGATTTGCTTTTATGATTTCTTCTCTATCAAGAATAAGAGGAAAATCTAAGTCCATAAATTCTAATCTTACATAGCGATTTTTGGAATTTTGAATTGCAAGCTTTAGATCATCTAAAGATTGAATCTCCTTGCCATCAAATCTATGAATAATAAGGTTTAAGAAGTGATCTGTATGAGTATTTACAGGGTGATCTAACTTACGATATAAAACAACATCGGCTTTCTTCTTACTATTCCATTGGTCAGAAATAAAATTATAGAATCTATAAAGTAATTGGCTGCCTCCAGAAGTATTGGATGATCGACTCCAAACAGAAAGCAAATTACGATTGACCTCTTGGAAGATTAAACCACCAAACATTACATAATCTATATTTTGATCATAAGAGAATCTCATGAAATCAAAGTCTGGCATTTTTTTGGCTGGAAAAACAATTTTCTCTAATTTCCCATCACGTATGAGCTCAAAGCTTATACTATCTCCAGCAAACTTGTTATCAATGAGTTCAACAAAATCAATGCGAGTGTCTGTATCGAGATTTATAGAACCGTTCCTTGCGATTTTCTTCCCATCAAGAGATATAAGAAGATCTTTCGGTTTCAGATAACCAAAGGCTGATCCTCCTGAATAAACTTTATTTACAAGTACGCCTTCAGTCTCTTCAGGTATTTTATAGTATTCGCGAAGTTTCGAGTTGAATGTATTTTGGAATTGAATTCCTAACTCGACGTAGCCATCATAGACACCATCTTCTATATCTTTAAGAAAATGGTTTACTACAGTAGTTGGGATAATGTAACCAATGTTTTCACCCTTAGCAGCTACTTGAAAAGCTACACCAGCTACCTTGCCATTTTGGATTGCGGGGCCACCGGAATTTCCTGGATTAATGGCAGCGTCTACCTGTATGACTAGATGGTTGTCCACTTGAGAATGTGCATAGGTAGATTGTTCTTTTCTGGATACAATTCCTCGACTAACAGAAATTCGTGAGCCGCCAATTGGGTAGCCAATGATTGTGATAGGAGTATTTAATTCTGGAATTCCTCCAAATTCTAAATATTCAGCATCTTTATAAAAAATTGGTTTGATAGCTTGCAAGATTGCAAGATCACAATCATGAGCGATATAATTCAGTCTAGCCTCATACCATTCTGTTTGGTTGTATCTTTGGATTTGAATGTATTTGGCATTAGAAACTACATGTGCGTTCGTTAGGATTCTGTTGCCGTCTATAAGAAAACCAGTACCTCCTGAAGCGGAAAGTGAACCTGGGTTCCAAGGAGAGTAGGGGTCTGCACTTTGTGAAAAAACTTTAATCTGGACAACAGATTTTCGAATGGTATCGAAATCTTCAATAGATTCCGATCTTATAGAATTTGTACTTAGGGGAAAAAAAGCAATGCTTAGTATCCCCAATATTCGAAATAGAATCTTGGGTATTTGATGGTACATCAATGTCCTTCGAATTGGCAAATTGAATAAACCTCGACTCCTAGATCTTTTTTGATTTTTGCAGAACCTCCTAGGTCAGGTAAATCCACAATAACCCCAGCTTCATGAACTTTGCCGTTTAGCTTCTGAATCAATTGTATGGCAGCAGCCAAGGTTCCACCTGTTGCAATCAAATCATCTAGGATTAAGAATTTATCTCCAGGATGAACTGCATCCTTATGAATTTCAATATGATCTGTTCCATATTCTAAAATATATTCTTGTGAAATAGTTTCACCAGGTAACTTTCCTTTCTTTCGAATGGGAACAAAACCGACTCCTAGTTGAAAAGCTAGAGCCGCACCAAAAATAAATCCTCTTGCTTCTATGCCTGCGACCTTAGTGATTCCTTGATTTTGATAACGATTCACGAACATTCCTATAGAAAGACTAAGTCCTTCTGGATCTAAGAGAAGGGAGGTGATGTCACGAAAAAGGATTCCTGGTTTTGGATAATCTGGGATAGTACGTATTTTGGATTTGATTATTGACATGAGTCCAAACTGTCTTAGTCTAAGTTTCCTGCAAGTGAAAAGACTTTTACTATTCTGATAAATTTTATCAGAATTATCTTTTTTATTTTAATTCTTCTGCACTACCAGTAATGATACACTGTGACAGGGCTTCACATTTCAAACTCGGACTGCAAGTTTGAAAATTGGGATGATTTTTCTGGCAGAGAACTTCACAGGCTCTTCCAATTTCCTTAGAGCTGCTCACAATTCGTAAATCAGAATTTTGCAAGGAGCAGGATTCTAATGAACTACAGAGTTCATGACAGCGATCCACTTGAGTAACTAAGGGACTGCTTGTTTTTTTGGATGAGTAAATTCTCTTTGCCGTTACTAAACTCATACAGAATAGAAGTAGTGTTAGAAGTATCCAATTCTTAAACATTTTTAAATCTCCTTTTTTCGAAATTTTTTGAATAAATAGGCTTTCGTATAAAACATAGGATCTTTGTAGTGGGGGATTCCTGATTTAAAATCAAAAGATTTCCCAGACCATAAGCTCCAAATATCTGTTAATTGGTAGTCTTCAGGTAAGTAGTTGTGAATATCCTCAGTTAAGGCAAGGATTGGAATATCAATTTTATCACAATTTGATTTGATATTTGGCGAGTAATATACATTCAAACTAGGGTAAGCATTTTCTATCTGCCAAGCGTCCCAAGGGTTCTGCGACACAACACAGAGTTCTTGTAAGTTTTTATTAGCTAAATTTGGGATTTTATCTGGAACCGATGGAAGCAAAAACAATTGTAAGAACAAAATGGCTGTAAGCTGAGATAAGAAATAACTGGACTGGTAAATTCTAGCATCAACTTTTAGAATGAACTGTGCAAGAAATCCATAGAGGAATAAAATCAAAGGAAGGAAGATAAATATTAAATATTTACTTTCAAAGAAAAATCCTAATGCAATGAAACATAATATAATGATAAACTGATAGCATAGATTAGTCTTCATCTCAAGAATTTTCTTTAGTGTGCTCATGTTCAATCCAATTCCAATAGCTACGAAACCTAAGGTAAGGGAAGGAAGAGTATAGTATGCATCCTTTCTATTTGGCAATAAATGGAGAAGTAAGATTAAAATGGATGATACAACTAACCATTTCGCTATGAAGTGTTTACGGTTTTTCTCTTTCTGAAGTAGAATTTTCCAAAATGCAATCCCAAAAAACACTGTCCATGGAATCGAATAGCCTATAATCCCAATTAACAGACGTAATTCGGGTTGATTTTCTGAACCGAATTTTCCTAAATTCTCTGTTCCAATAAAAAATTGAATGAAAGCAAGTCCTTCCTTTGTCCAAAAGAAAATCGCAAGAAACCAAGCAAGAAGGGGCAGTATACTTATTGGACCCCATATCAACAAGAGTTCATGCCATTTTGCACCTCTAAGGAAATGGAATTTACTTCCTCGTGGCAGAAATAAAGCCTTTCCAGAACGGATTCTAAATCGACTCATAGTCCAAAAACTAGCAAGAATAATGATAAGATAAGCTATAAGTATGGGTCCTTTCAAAAGAACCCCTAAGCCACATACGAAAGCGGAGAGAACTAACCAAATTTTATATTCTCTTTTAAGATATTGAATATAAAAATAAACAGAAAGCAATAGGAAGAAGAGTAGGTAAACTTCCATCATAGCAAGTTTAGCAAACTTATAAAGACCCAGAGAAAATAAATACATCATCGAAATAATCCAAGTCTGTATCCTAGGAACCTTGAGGCTCTTTAGGATTAAAAAGACCAGAAGCACAGAGGAAGCTCCCATAAGAACGGAAGGAAACCTCTCAGAAAAGAAGCTTTTACCGAAAATGGCATCAGAAAGCATACCCAACCAAAACAACAAAGGCGGCTTGTAAGGGTTAGTATAACCTCCTACTACAGGATGAAGGAAGGCTCCCGAGTTTAAGCTTTCCCGAATCGTCCGGATATGCATGACCTCGTCCCCTTGCAGAAGTAAGGAGTCGCTTTGGATCCCTGGCAAAAGGCAGGCTATGGATACAAAAAAGAGGAAAAATGGATCAATGAATGTTTTTAAATATTTATTCATAAAATAAAAATCTATTTATTGACTAAATATTTATTCATTAAAAATAATGCAAGTGAATCCAGAGAAAGTGATAGAAAATTTAAGGCACATGGAAATAGAATGAAAAAAATGAAAAATACAACTCTAAATGTGGAATCTCCCTCTCCTAAAAAGAGAAATAAAAGGGAAGAAAACCGAGAAAAATCCAAAGAACTCATTCTCAGAGCTTCTTTAGAGCTTTTTTCAATGAAGGGGTATGGATCCACTACCATGGAAATGATAGCGGATAGAGCTGGTATTTCTAGAGGGTTGCCCTATTTGTATTTTGAATCCAAAGAAAGATTGTTGTTTTTTATTTTAAAACGGCATTTTGATCGTGAAAAGCAATTCCTTGCCTCAGTTCCCAAAGACTTCAATACCATTGAAGAATTTATTGAAACTATACTTACTAAAATGGATACACCTTTCGCGAAAGGTCTTGATGGGGACGAAAGTCTGGAGATGCGCTTGATCATGAGCATGATGCTCTTACCTGAGACCAAAAGCATCATCCAAGACTGGATTGTAAAATTTCAATCTGAAATTATGGAAGATTTTTTTTCTAGGGTTGAAGGAAGATTTGCAACCTTAGGAATAGAAGATCTTTCAGGGGAGATGCAATATCTCCGAATGGTATTCTTCGGGCTTACATTTTCCAGACTTTGCTTCGGCGATGATTTCAATGCAAAATGTCTTAGAGATAGAATAAAAAGTCATTATGTTTCTCAACTTGCGAAATGCCCTGGAAAGATCCAAAACATGAAGCGATCCATTGATATAGATTGATTCAGTAAAAAAGATATCCTTACTAAATTTTATTTCTTCTAAGGAAGATAAAAGACTCTCTAAACTTAGGTGAATACCTTGTCGCTTTTCAAAACCTTCATCCTTGATTTGAGGTTCTCTTTCAATGATGGAGGGAAGTCCTTGTCTTTTTGAAAAAATTTCTTCAATGCTAAGGCTTCTGTCTTGTTATCGAGTAAGGATAGAATTTCCGTATCCAATTCATTTTTGTATAAGATGCGAATCATTTTCTCAGCGCGGGAAGGAATGTCTAGTGTGATGAGTTCTTGTATAGAAATATCTTTGATATTCTGGATTGCCCAGGATTGTATAGATAAAGTTAGGACACGTTCCATTTGAACGGATTCTTCTTTCTCTGTTCTTGTATTTAAGTTTTTATAAAAACGGATTCTTCTGTTGATGAAAGGAACTAGCTTTTCTTTAGGAATAGGATGCTTACTAATTTGAAGCCAGTCTTTATGGAAGCCATGAAAATGAGTATCTCCATAAAAGACTGAACCCAAATTGACCAGATGAACAACAGTGGGTTCCATAAGATTTAATCTCAATCGAAATGTGTCTATATCACCTGCAATAAGATTAACGGGCGCTATCTTTTCTAAAATATTTAAAGCCATAGTTACTTTTTGAATAAAACCAGGCTTCATTTGATCTTGTGTAGATGCTAATAAGTAGAAATTAAAATCGGAATCCTCTGAGTAATCTCCTCTTTCTCTAGAACCATAAAATAAAATTTCAAATGGATGATCCGATTCAATTTCTTCGAGTTTATCAAAAATCTTAAGATAGTCAGATGGATTAGGGTTTTGTATTTTATTCATTGGATATTCATTATTGAAAAAACAATCTCATTTTGGACAAATTATCTAAAATTGCTGCGAAAGCTCTGTCTCGTTCCTCATTGCCAGGAAAATTCAAGGCTTTGATGTTGGTTAAATCGTGGTAAATGATTTCAATAGTTGGTTTACTCGGATTTTTCTTTATAGATGAAATGTAATCCAAATTGATAACTTCTGTATCTCCTAATTTTAACCACATGCAAAACTTCCTATTGTGTCTAGTGTAGAATATTTCAATAAAGTAACAAGTGCTTTTCCACTAAAGTGTGGTAAGTATTTATCATTTCTTCTTCCGCCTTGTCAAGAGCAGGTAGCTCGCCTTCCGATTCGAACACAACCAAAAAACCTTTATAAACCCATTCCCATCGTATGCAGGCCAAATTCTTTTTGCATGAAAAAATAGTGAGTGTTGCCTTATTGGGTTCATCTTGTACTTTTAAGTAAAAGTATTTCTTCCATTTTGCTTTATCAAGTTCTGATTGAGAAACACTATAATTGAAGCGACTTCTATTTTCAGTATTGGTAGTAGAAATAATCATTTGTGAAAAGAGTCCAGCTATTGAGGAAAATGAAATTTTATAGCGATTGCCTTTATCACCTACATCTCCTTTTTCTAATAATTTATAATCGGGAGGAGGCCGAAAGGCAAGATAATAACTCAGACGAAGAAGGGCGGGTTTATCTTCCTTATCAAAAAATTTATTCTTATCATTTGATTCTTTATCTTGAAGAACTTCTGAACTGGAACAAGAAAGAATTATTGCAGAAAGTAGTAAAATTAAAATTCTGATTGTATATATCTTATTATAAAACATTTTTCTAAATACCATTGGAAATTTCGTAATAGTCTCCCTTATAGTTTCGGTAAATGTTCGTAAATTCTTTTGTTTCAACTTCATATTCTGGGAGAATAGGAACTTTTCCTCCACCTCCCGTTAAATCGGCAACATACAAAGGAACTGTAATTCCGCTTTGCTTGCCTCGAAGTTTTTGGTAAATTTCTTTCCCTTTTTGTATAGGTACACGGAAATGAGAGACTCCAAATGTTTCGTCGCACTGGTGAAGATAATATGGCTTGACTCCCATAGAAATTAACTTATAATTCAAATCTTGTAAAATTTCTGATGAGTCATTGATGCCTTTCAATAGCACAGATTGGTTCATTACAGAAACTGCTCCTTGCTTGACAAGTCGTCGAATAGCTTCTTCAGATTCAGGTGTACATTCCTTAGGGTGATTAAAATGAGTAACCATATAAATTGGAAAGTATTTATTGAATATTTCACACAGAGTATCGGTAATGCGCATTGGTAAGGTAACTGGATGTCTAGTATGGATTCTTACTTGGTTGATATGCGGAATTTTCTTTAGTTCAGAAAGTATCCAGTCAAGATGATCTTCAGAGAGGCTCAATGGATCACCTCCAGAAAGTATAATCTCTCGGATAGCATTTGTTTTGCGAAAATAATCTAAGGCAGAATGCCATTCGTTTCGATTGGGGGTCCCTAAAGGTTTGGAGACTTTTCTTTTTCTAGTGCAAAATCTGCAATATACAGCACAAGTATGAGAAAGATACCAAAGTGCTCTATCTGGGTAACGATGTGTTACACCTTTCACAGGCATGTATTTTTCTTCTGCCAAAGGATCCTGCTGGTCCCTATCATTTGTTTGCAATTCAATAAGCTTAGGTATAGCTTGCAATCTTATTGGACATTCTGTATTTCTTGGGTCCATTAATGAAGCATAATAAGGTGTTATTCCAAGCTCAAAAAGGGAATCCGCTTGATCAATGGCTGATATTTCTTCATTCGATAAGACGATGTAAGCTTCTAAAGATTCTTTGTTACGAATCTTATTCTGAAGTTGCCACTTCCAATTCCCCCAATCTTTGTCCTTGTTCACACTCACGTATTTCTATAATTTATTTGGCTATGCAATTCACAAGCGAAATGATTTAGAAAACCACCTTGACTGAGAATGAATAAGGAATTTTCTGGAGAAAACATCGAGAATCATTATGGCATTAGGCATCACAGAAGTAAAAAAAGGAATGGTTTTGAAAGTAGAAGGCGAACTCTACAGTGTAATCAAAACTGAATTCGTCAATCCAGGAAAAGGCTCAGCTTTCATTCGTACTAAACTCAAACATGTGATGAGGGGTACTGGTATCGAAAGAACTTTCAAAGCCTCTGAGAAATTAGAAAACGTAGATATCGAAAAAAGATCTATGACCTATTGCTATGCAGATGGTGATGATATCATCTTTATGGATGTAAATGATTTCGAACAGATTCCTGTTTCCAAGGATTATGTTGAAGATGTTCTTCCTTACATGAAAGAAGATACCAAGGTTGATGTTTCTTTTTATGAAGGGAAACCAATAGGTGTTGAACCACCTAACTTTGCTGTATTGGAAGTTACCTATGCAGAAGAAGGTCTCAAGGGCGATACATCTGGAACAGCTTTAAAAAGGGTTACTGTCGAAACAGGTGGTGAAGTAAACGTCCCTATTTTTGTAAAGCAGGGCGATGTGATAAAGGTTGATTTAAGAGACCTTTCTTACGTAGAAAGAGTAAATAAATAATTAACTTTTTTCATTCTTTCTATCACTAAATCTAATTTTAGATATAGCAGATTCAATATGACTTTAGATGCACCAATTCTTCAACTTGAAGCCATCATATCTTATGCAAGGCTCTATTACAGTAAGGGTTGGTTGCCAGCTACAGCTGGGAATCTATCCTTTAGGGAATCCGATGATAGGATCTGGATCACATGTTCTGGTTTAGATAAGGGGAATCTTCAAGTTGAAGATTTTCTTCCTTTTTCATTAAGCGAAAATCTTCCCTTAGAGCTAAATGGCAATCGCAAACCCTCCGCTGAAACTAGCATACATAGAGCAATTTACTTAAATCATCCTGGTGCTAGAACTATCTTTCATATTCACAATTTAAGTAGCATGAGAATTCAACTCCACCTAACAAAATATAATTCCTATGGTAGATTTGCTCTTCCGCCTCTTGAATTAATTAAGGCTTTTGGTATCTGGGATGAAAATCCAAAAGTTTCAATACCAGTATTTTATAACCACGGAAAAGTAGAACAAATAGCCCAAGAAATTGAAAACTATTTTCAATCCAATGCAAATGCTAATGAAGCAGAAAATAACTCAAATGAAATTCCCATTCTCATGGTAGAGAACCACGGTCCCACATTCTGGGGCAGGGATTCTATTGATGTGAATAGAAGTATAGAAGCTTTTGATTATATTCTATCTGCTATGAACTTTATGAAATAAATCCCAATACGGATTTACTTCTTTAGATTCTTTATCAGTAAATACTAAAGACCTATCTTTATAACTAATTCCTAACTTGAGATTAATATTTTTTAATTTCGATTTTCGTGCTATAAGAATTTTAATATACGAATTTTCTTTTTTTGTATCCAAAACAGATTGCATTTGGGAATTCGATGTTATACGAAAATCATCGATAGCTAAGATCTCATCTGCTAAGTAGATTTCAGCCAGGGGATCAATTTTTTTATGGAAAATTTTATTCACAAACAAACCACGATTGCTTTCCCGGCAAGTAAATCCAAGTTCATTGATAGGATTTTCAAGTTTGGGCGAGATTCCTAATTTTGCCAAGTATTCGAGAACGGGTATTCGCACATTTTGTGTCAAATAAATATTGAATTCATCAAGTAAATTCAAGCCAGTAACTTCACTAGCTATTTGAAAGAATTCTTGTTTTGTAAATCCTCTATTTTGTTTTAAATAGAAATCTTGGTAGAGTTTCTTCATAATATCAATAAAAGATTTCTTCCCATTGGTTTCAGCGATTATACGAATCTGCATGCAAAGCACTAAGACTCCACCTTTAGTATAATATGAAATACCAGTATTATGTGAGTCACTAGTTCTTTTGTAATATTTAGTCCATGCAGTGAAGGATGATTCTTCCAAACTCATCCATTCTTCGCCAGAATTATCTTCCAGTAAGTTGATATCTTGGTAGATTTTTGCTAGGTATTCTTCAATAGTTAAGAATCCAGCCTGCAAAAGAAAATAAGCATCGTAGAAACTTGTTATTCCTTCAGCAATCCAAAGTTCTTTGGTTAAATTTGGTTTAGAATAATCAAAAGGTCCTAATGCTTTGGGACGAATTCGCTTAACATTCCATAGATGAAAGTATTCATGGCAAAGTAGTTCTAAAAGTTTCAAATATTCATTTCTATCTTTTAGCTTACTAGCATCGAAAATATTCACCGAACAAGCATTGTGCTCAAGCCCTCCGTAACCACCTTCTGTAAAGATCAAGATGAAAAGATAATATTCATTTGGATATCCACCTAATATCTTTGCTTGGAATTCAACTATTACCTTAAGATCATCGCATAACTTTTTCTTTAATGAATCTTCTATATCTGATTGAATGAGTATTTCATGCGTGCAATTTTCTGTGTTAAGTGAGATTGGTTCTTGGTCTGTGATAAAAAATGGAGAATCATATAGCAGGTCATAGTCTGTAACAAAGTTAGATAGATCGTCATTTTTATTTTTCAATGGACTAAAGACTTGTCTATTTTGGGGGAGCTTCCATTCAATTGAAATTTTTATATCTTCGTCTGTAATCACTTGCAGAAACAAGGCTGCTGGAGTTATCAATCCAAATTCTGAGTCTAAATAATTGGTTCTTACAGTCAGGTCTTCAAATGCATAAATTAGATATTCAATTTCAATCTGACCTTCACCTAGCACTGTCCATTCGGCAAGATCAGTTTGGCTCCATGAATTCTCCGTTTTGAATCCATGAAGAAATCTCGAATATTCGCGAATCATGTAAGAACCAGGTGTCCAGTTCGGCATCCTAAGGATGGTTTCTTTTTGCTTGCTTGTGAACTGGCATTTTACATGAAAATAATGCTGAATTGTATTTGTTGCATCGACTCTATAATTTATTGGAAAAAAATTCTTCATCACTCACCAGATTTTATAAAAAAATAGAACTGTCATCTGTTTTCCGTTGACATTTTTCAGACATAGATCAGCTTGGAACCAGCAAAAAAGGAGGTGGTCCACATTGAGTAACAGTAATAAACAAATGACCGGCGAGGTGGCTGAGCAGTAGACATACGCTCAACTACTTGTTAGTAGGCTTATGCTTACTGCAATCCCATCAGACCACCGATCCCCAAAAGTTCCACGAGCTGGTCACTCAAATGGGCAATGATTCATTGCAGATGCTTCTGGGGATTTTCTTTCAAACTCTTTTTTCTGAACGATAACATTCTTTAAAATATCTTAATTCCCGCTTCAGGCTCATTCTATTCGAATCTCTTTAATTTGTTTATTATTCGGACTTTTTAAGAAGCTCTTCTCTGTATTGAAAGTGCTTTTCTAAAGTCTGATAGAGTTCCATATAGGTGATAGGTATCGCACCTAATTTTCGATTTTCATATCCAATTTGAAATAGATGCTTCCATTGAGCAAATAAATAGGAGTATGCTTGGATGATGGTAAAATCTGGATCATATAAATTTGTAGATTCACTCATAGCACCATTTAACTCAATTATTTGAAAATTTGTACCAAGCTTAAGTTCATCTTCATTCGTATAACGGAGATCATATCTTCCAAAATTGAAACCGGTAAAATGCTTGGAAATTTCGTCTATGCGTTCTTCTAATTCTCTAGTGATCAAATCTGATCCATCCTTAAAAAGACAGCCTTGGATATGATTTCCTAGAATTCCAATTTTTCTTATCTCACCAGCTGGAGGAATTTCATTCAGCTGATATAAATTATTTTGTATAAATGCATTAGCTTGGAATCTGTATCTAGGGTGTTGGTAAATTAATTCTTCTATTGTAGATTTACCATCACAGATAAGTTCTGGAAATATTTTATTAGTTATTGAAAATATTTTTCCTTTATCTCTACTTGGATATCTATAATAAAAGATACCAATTTCAAAAGGACCAGGATGAAATTCTTGAAGAATAGTTGGAACCTTAACATTTACTAGAATGGAAGTTAATTCTTGGTAATTATGAACTTTTTGTACAAATGCTCCTCTTTCTCCCACATCAGGTTTAAGAATCAAAGGAAATTGAAATCCATCTTGGAGTATAGCTTCCTCAGAAATTTTTGATCCAGGCTCGATTAGAATAAATCTCGCAATCCACTCTCGGGGTAGCTGAGTGAGAATTTTTGATTTGGATTCACCAGCCATTCCACCAGTCTCTATTCCTGGATTGGAACAGGTAATGGTTAAAAATCCATTATAACGTAGCATCAATAAGGCGATGTACGGAATTATGGGAATATAAAATATCCAAATCGGCCAAAATTCTAGTTTGGGGATTTTTTGAATTGTAATCCAAAGTTCACTTCGTGTTTGATGTTGAGAAAGTTTAGAAATCAAACTAAATATTATAAAAAAAGAAACTGCTGTAAGTGCTAAAGCAGTGTATGAATAAGGGTCTTCGAACATTTGTAAAATTGCTTTGCCATAGAAATAGGAGAGTACAACTAGTACGGGTGTCCAGATAGTACAAGCAATGAAAGAAAATAAACTAAAACGAGCGAAACTAGCTCCAAGTGTTCCCGAAAGAAAATAAACAGGCAATCTAGTTCCTGGAGTAAATCTCGATAGAAGCACTAGTTTTCCAAAGTTAGATTCAACTTGGTTTTTTATTTTTAATACTAAATTTGAATTTAAAATCCTACCGTATCGCTTCCAATTCTTAGATAAATCGAGAAAAAATTTGCCCATAATAAATAACCATAAGTCACTAATAAAAATCCCAATTGTACAAGCAGATATTACAAGCAAAAGGTTCACTTGACCTTTTTCAGCAAGAATCCCACCTGTTATGCAAGTGAGATCTTCCGATACAAATGTGCCTAAGAATAAAGATATAAAAACAAACAATAGAGTCTTGCTTAAGAAGGAATGAGATTTTTTGCTCGAATGGTAGATGCAGTAAACCCAAATTCAGCAGGGATCCTTAAATCTGGGAAATTTTCAGTGATACCAATCTTTATAATTGCTAAGTGATGGATGGTGTGGTCTAGAACAAATAGTTCTTCACGGAAATAATTCGAATCGGTAATTGTATATAAATCTTTATCCAAATAGAATTTGATTCGTAATGGAAAATTATCTTTCTTTTGATACAAAGAATGGATAAAGTCATTCGACCGAGAAAGATAATCATTCAGATTGCGCTCAAGATTGGTGTCTCTCTTTCTGTCATCATATGAGATCGTTTCATTTTCCTGGATTAAAAGAAGGCAATCCACAAATTCAATGATATGACGTGCATGTTGTCCTATGCTAGCTCCATGTAAGGTACTTAATGTTCTAGAGTAATCTTCCTCCGTCATACATTTAAGTATCTCATTCAAATTTGTTAAACTTTTTATTAAGAAAATATTCGTACTCAATTTATTGCTTCCCCATTACTCAAATCATGCTTAATGTTATTAATAATTTATTTATATCGCAGCGAAATATTACCATTCCAAGTATCTCTTATTAAAAATGGATCCCACTGTTATTGGTATTACCCAAGATAGGAGATGCCAAAAACTAAGGTGTGAAAATCTTATATCAGGGCAGAACATATTTAAGATAATTTCTGCTAAGCAAAAAGATGAAATTATACTCACTGTAGCTGCCTGAGGGATTTGAGTAGTGAATTTAGAACGAAAGGTTAAGAGAATAGCAAAGAGTATTGGGAGTCCATAAATTGCAAAATGCGATGGACAAAATGTATGACCCAAGGTATAAAAGGAAGGATTCGTAAATTCTATCCAATTAATATTCCAAACCATATAAATAGTTCGAATCAATAATAAAATAATTGATATGATTAAGACCCACTTAAGATCTTGCCCAGGCGCAGAGAGTTTAAAAATCGCATATACTCCAAAAACAAAAACTAAGTAAGGAATGATAAAATCCAACCTCATTGGATGGAATTGCATAGATTTAAAGTTAGTTTCAAGGACTAAAAGAAATAAAGGCAATCCAATCAACACAAAATAAAGATATGAAATATTTTTCTTAGCAGAAGGTTTCCAATCTTTTGTCAACAAGTCAATATATGCATCTTGTTTCATAACTGAATCTCCTTTTTTATATTCTTCATAGCCCTATGTGAGGTAACTTTAATGGCACTTATACTCATCCCTGTTATTTTTTGAACGTCTAATAAACTTTTTCCTTCTAGTTTCATTAACTTAAAAACTAATTTTTGTTTATTAGGTAGAAGCTCAATTGCTTCATTCATTTTTAAAATCAACTCATCTTTTGCTTCTTCGTTATTATCTCTCTCAGATTTTGAATCGAGGATTTCTTCGGGAAGGATTTCTTGGTTATTGGTTTTCTGATAAGTTCGAATGTAATCAATAATCTTATAATTTACTATAGAATGAAACCAAGGTTTAAATTTTTTATCAGCTTGGAAGCTAGGCAATGCCTTATGGATTCCAAATAGTATTTCTTGTAAAATATCCTCCCTATCAGATGAATTAAAAATTCGTTTATTTAAAATCATTTCTATTTCCACTGAGAGTTCACTGAGCAGATTTTTATAAGAAATTTTATTTCCACCCTGGGCTTCTTTGACCCAAAGATTCCATTTTGCTTCCTTATCTTGCATTCCACACTACTCGTTTCGGTAATTTTTGGAGAAGGTTACAGTTTTGAATATTTTTATGCAAGTTTGTACACTTTTACAGATTTTTCTCTGCCTTTGACTTGGACTTCAGAAAGAAATTTAGGCACTTCTTTGTCAGCAAACTGTATCACTTCCTCACTGGCTAAAATTTTAGTCTTAAATTCTTTATTCAATTGTTCAATCCTAGAAGCAAGGTTGACAACATCACCAATGATGGTGTATTCCTTTCTATGGTTTGTGCCTACATTACCTGTTACTGCCTCTCCGCAGTGAAGACCAATACCAAAATCTATAGGATGATTTTGATTTGTTTCATTTACTTTTTCAATTCTTTCTAAAATCTCTAGACTGGAATCTATAGCCCTCTCGACATCATCTCCAGACGAAATAGGTGCTCCAAAAACAGCCATTAAGCCATCTCCAAGAAATTTATTGATTACACCATTATGCCTTAAAATCGAATCGACAACAATTTCAAAAACATAGTTTAAATACTCTATGACCTGTATAGGATCTTTGTCTTCACTGAATTTTGTGAAATCTCGAATATCAAAAAACAACATACAAACATATTTCATCTCAGAATCTTCTCCTTGTTTCTGAGTCAACAATTTATCAACGACTGCTGGGGATACATGTTGTCCAAAGATATTTGTGATTCGATTTCGTTCTTGGATTAGATTTAATGTGTCAGTAATTCTTCTCTGAAGTTGCGAGGTCACAAAACCTGCAACCATTCCTCCTGCAAGCAATAACATTGTCTTAGCTAAATGCAGTCCTAAATTAGCATAATAGCTATCTATCTCTTGCAATGAAAGTGAATTCTTTAAATAGAAAAACAATCCGAAGTATTCACAAGCTGCAAGAAAACCTGTATAAAATGCAAGCCAAGGGTCTAATCTCAGAACGGAAAGAATTATGAAAATATAATATACTTGGAAGGGCGGACTATGCAAAGCCATATCAGGACTGGGAAGATTGAGTGATATAAAATAGATGGATAGAGTAGGTAAGGTTATCTCAGTTGTTGCATTTAGGTAGCGGATAAAAATAGGAACTTTTTCATCTCTGCGAATTGCTTTTATAATTCTAAGTCTTATTGCTATAAAATAACTCATAACAACTGCGAAATAAATTATTGGTAGATGACCAATGTTTTCGACTTGTTCTCTAGAAATGAAAAAATCTTGGGGTCTAAAGAAATACACAAATACGAAGCCAAGCAAAAGTGTAAAAAAGAACACTATTAAAATTTCAATTCTCAACTTCTCGCTTTTAAGAATTTCTTGGTCAAAATCAAATTTCATGTTCTTTTAATCCTAAGGTTCTTACCAACTAAGTAAAAAATCACTAACTATAGCATAGATTCTATGGATTCAAGTTTCTGTAAAAAGAAAAATAAATTGGATTTTCTTTATAACGAATAAATCTAGACCCAGATGCAAAAAAGAATTCAAACTGCAATTTCAGAAATCGCATATCTAGAATGGGGGTCTCCCGAAGGCATACCCATTCTTGCCTTGCATGGTTGGCTGGATAATGCATCTAGTTTTGAACCCCTAGCTGATTTTTTTTCCAAAAAAAATTTAGATTACCATATTGTTGCTATAGATTTCCCAGGGCATGCCTACTCGAGTTGGCGTCCTGAACGAACAGTTTTTTCTTTCATAGATTATATTGCAGATATAAAAGCAATCTTATTGAACCTAAATTGGAAGAGCTGTATTATGCTTGGTCATTCTATGGGAGGTGGACTTGCCTCATTATTTTCAGGCACCTTTCCAGAGTTAGTTGATAAACTAATATTAATTGAAGCTCTTGGTCCTGTAACTAGGGAAGCCTCCGAAGCACCAGAAAACCTGGCATTAGCCATTAACCGTTTTCTAGATCATAGTTCAAGGGAGGAAGAGTCTGGCAGATTTCGTAGCTTGGACCAACTGATCAAACTTCGTCTAAGAGCAGGCAAAATGAAATTAGATTCTGCCAAATTGCTGATTGAAAGGGGAACAGAATTACTCTCTGATGGAACCTTTCGTTTGAGGAGAGACCCTAGATTGAATCTGCCTTCCTTCCTTCGACTAACAGAATCTCAAGTCATTGAATTTTTAAGCAGAATTTCATCGCCAAGTCTCTTGATTTGGGGAGAAGAAGGTTACCAATGGGAGAAGAAGGTTCTTCAGAAAAGAGCAGAAGCAGTTAGAGAGCTAAAACAAATTACAGTAAAAGGGAATCATCATTTGCATATGGATGAACCTGAATCCGTAGGGCAGATCATTGAAGATTTTATCAGAGGGTCTAAGTAGGTCTAAGTAATATAAACTAGCCCTAACAAATGCTAGGGCTAGTTTTCTAAATTTAAAAAAATTAAATCTTTTTAATTCGATTACATTCTTCCACGTCTTAGAGCTTCAATTCGGGCAGGCAAAGGTGGATGGGTAGAAAACAGTGCCATGAGTCCACTCTTTCCCGAAATTTTCATGGAAGCAAGAGCAGCTCCTCTTTCGTCTTGGGGTGCATCCACGTATCTTTGTAATTTTTCCAAAGCTGCAACCATAGATTCTCTACCAGCTAACTTTGCAGCACCAGCATCTGCTCGGAACTCTCTCGCTCTAGAGAAGTAAGCAACTACAATAGACCCAAGAATGGAGAAAATTATATCAAAAACGATAGTAGCAACAAAACGTACAATGTGTTCTAAGTCTTCTTTAACCATTCGTCCAACTGCAAAAGCAACTATTCTTGATAAGAACATAGTAAAAGAGTTCACAACACCTTGGATTAAGGTCATAGTCACCATGTCACCATTCGCAATATGGGAAACTTCATGTGCAAGAACTCCTTCCACTTCTCTATCATCCATGTAGTGAAGTAGACCAGTAGAAACTGCTACCAAAGAACTAGATTTAGTTGGTCCTGTTGCAAATGCGTTGATCTCAGGAGATTCATAAATCCCAACTTCTGGGATTGGAATTCTCGCCGAACTGGCAAGTCTTTGAACTCTAGAAAGTAATTCTCTCTCAATTCCAGTTGCTTTGTTTGGATCAATGATTTTGACACCCATTGTCCACTTTGCCATGACCTTGGACAAGGCTAGAGAAATAAAGGCTCCTATAAAGCCCCAAAGCGAACAGAAAATAATAAGAGATACATAATTGATTCCATTAGCTTCAACCCAATACCTTACACCCAAAATGTTTGTAATGATAGAAATTGTAGCAATGATTAGAATGTTCGTAAGTAGAAACAATCCTATTCTTTTCATCCAAGCCATATTATTTATATACTCCTTAATTATCTATTAGACAGGAATTCTTATTTTTTTGCCAAGTAAGATTCTAAAATTAATTCAGCCTCACTCTTTTTCAACCAGTTCTTATCTTGGAAAATTTCTAAAGTAAGTTCAATAGCATCTAATGGTATATTAGAAAAAAACTGAAAGACATCGGAATAATTTAATCTTCCACTATTTTTCTGAATCAAAGACTCCATTTCCGAAGTGAAACTGGATACGATTCTTAGCTGAACAAAAAGTATAGTATACTCTTCTAGAAATGCCAAAAAATCATCATCCGATTGTTCTACGGCTAGGTCGACGGCGTAGTCATAGATGTTCATATCTTCTGAAAAAACCTTTTTGATATCGGAGCCTAAGGATTTAAAAAGATTTAACATCTTATTAGCTGAGACACCACCTGAGCCCGTTAGCAGTTTGATATGAACCAATTCAATTTTCGAAAGTAAATCTTTGGCTGGTCCAAGATTATAAGTTCTGTGAATGGAATCTTTGAGTAGAATTGCATACTGCGCCTTAGAGAGACTCTTCCAATACGATGAAATCAATTCAGGAATAGGTCGCTTCAATAACTTAGCTTTGTGTATAGAAGTTATTTGGCAATAGAAAAGTTCCGTGAGTGCTTGGTGGCTAAATAGTGGATTCTGAAGTATACTTTTAACTAAATTTAGATCTATAATTCGAAAATAGTAATCCATCATATAAGCGAAGCCTACATTTTTTTCTATCTCAGTTGAGATAGTTGCAGGATGCACTAATTCGATAGTCTTCTCTATTTGTTTTAACTTGGGCAAGGGTGCATAAACTAATTCAAGTAGTTCAGTAAAGTAAACTTGGTTTTGCGTTTGCCCCATGCTTCTGTAACCTATATAGCTCTAGTTTTTTCTTTTTTAGAAAAATGAAATAGAACCAAAAGTAAACCTAATATTAGGTAGGCGATAGTGAACTTCCCACTTGCAGGAAGAGTGAATGTATTCAGAATCGCATTTCCAAAAAGCGTATAAGAATGTATAATACCAATAAAGCTTAAGACAGCTCCAATTGCACACCAGATACCAGCCCTAAGAAAATTACGGTCGATAACATAAACCGTGATTGCTGCCCAAACCATAGATGAAAGCAAGAATCCTTGCGACAAGGATAGAATCCCATCTAAGGCATAGGGAAGTATGGGTTGATTGAGAGCTGTCTCAGATAGCCAGATATGGTGGGATGCTTTAATGGAATGAGAGGCAAGAACAGATTGAAGTATGCCATCCGTATAATTGAATACAGATTGTATCATAAGCACCGCCCAACCCGCTAAAGCTGGAAATAAGCCTATGATGACGGCAGGGGAATGCTTGGAAGGGACCGATTGAAATGCTTGGGAGCCTATCACGATTCCTATCCAAAGAACTATAGCCATCCCAGCTTCAATGGGAATTAGAGCTGATACAAAGGCAATGAGTCCGAACAAAGAAATAATAGTTATAAATATTCCATTTAACACAGAGTATCCGATTCTAGCACCCAAACCTTTCCAACCAGGATGACCTATGTAAATCGTTGTAGGAAAGGGTGAACCAAAGAAGGCTCCGACTATAGTTCCAATTCCATTCACCATAAGGGAAGATCTTGTATCAAAAGAATCTCCTGCTGCTTCAGCTGACTCTATATTTTGCAAGGAGCCTATCACATTGAAAATTCCCATAGGAATGATAATGGAAAGATAGCCAGCCAAATAAGTTGGATTCATAACAGAAAGAACTTCGGAAATGAATATTTTTGGAATGGAGAATCCTATAGTAGCATACGAAGAAGAAATCGCAGCTGCCTTCATAAAGCCTTCTCCCCAGAATCCGCTCATCCAAGCTAGACAGGAACCGACTAGAACGGACAAAAGACCACCAGGTATATGAAAAGGGAATTGTACTTTTGCAAAATACTGCAATAAAATTATTCCAAAAGGGACAAAGGCTATCAACGGATTCTGGAAAGTTCTTAATAAAAAGTCCATGGAAATAAAAGTAATGGCTATTCCAGCCAGTGCAGAGAGCAGAGCAGCACGTGGTGTTGCCTTGCGAATGGAGTGGGCGACAAATGATCCAGCAAATTCGATTAAACCTGAAAGTAAACTAGCTAGTAGTCCGACCTTCCAAGCTTGCATGTAATCACCTGTTTCTTTATAAACAGGAAAGAGTATAAAAAATACAAAAGCAAATAGTGAGACAGTATTGATCCCATAAGGAAGTGCAGTTATATCATCACGATTTTCAGCTAATCCTTTCTTGTATGCTTGCCATGCATAGAATAGGTTCCCAATTAACAAAGAAACTGCGACACCGGGCAGAACAACAGTAGTCATAAATTCCATAGGAAAACCACAGAGTCCTACACATAAACCAGTAAGCACTAAAAGCTGGATGAGATTGTCTATCATCAATCCAAAGAATCCATCAATGTCTCCACGAACGAAAAATTTAGGTTTCATTCTTCTTTCCTCCAAAGTCGACTCTGATTACATTATCTTTATTGCTATCTAAAACTTTTGCTTCTTTCTTTGCTTTTATAGTAGGTTCCTGTCGTGGTTCTTGCGACTCGCTTCCAAGCTTGGATGATTCATTTGAAATGGGTAGGATTCTTAACTGCACCAGTGAGGATTGCGCTTTATCATAGATTCGAAATACACTATCCCAGGGTATAACAACTTTCTCCCAGTTATAACCAAATTGAAGTTCCGCGAAAAGTTCTTTCTCCATAGCTTGAACTTCTCTTACTGCACGAGGTCCAAATACAAGTACTATGCCTGATTCTTTTTCTTCGCCTACCAGTCCTCTTGTTCCAATTTTTAGTTGAGGGTGAGGGAGAACATGCATGTAGAAGGTTCCAAACTTTTCCCAATACAAAGTAAATAGATCACTTTTAAATGATCTAATATTCTTAATCTCTTCTTGCGTTATTTCGCCGTCCATAGTTCCCCTATTTCATTATGAAAGATTTTGGTTGGATTCTTTTTTGGTATCGGTAGTTGTCTGCATATAATCTGTATGAATCACATATTCCGGTACCAAATCTTGGAAAAGTCTATAAATCTCTTGGTCTTTATTCGCCTTAGCCATGCTAAACATTGTGTTTAATTTATTCTGGAAGAGAAGTAAATTATAACTTTCTAAAGGAGCAGCAATTCGTATCTTAGGGTGATGGGTCTTTTTAATTCCTTCTTGCCCTAACATTAGTTCTTCGAATAACTTTTCACCTGGTCTTAACCCAGTAAACTCTATTTGTATATCTTTATAAGGTGTGTAGCCTGAGAGTCGGATCATTTCTTCTGCTAGGTTTGTAATTCGTACTGGCTCGCCCATATCAAGAATAAAAATTTCACCATGTTCTCCCATAGAACCCGCTTGAAGCACCAATTGGGATGCCTCCGGTATAGTCATGAAATACCGGATTACATCAGGGTGGGTGACAGTAACAGGTCCACCCTTCTTAATTTGCTCACGAAATCTTGGAATTACGGAACCATTAGAGCCTAGTACATTCCCGAATCGCACAGTAATAAACTTTGTTCGTGAATTGATGGAGATATGTTGTAAGTAAAGCTCAGCTATTCTTTTGGAGGCTCCCATAATGTTTACAGGGTTCACCGCTTTATCAGTTGAAATTAAAACAAAACGCTCGACGCCTGTTAAACGAGATACATCGGCAACATTTTTGGTTCCATTGATGTTGTTCAGAACAGCTTCGCAGGGATTGATCTCCATCAGAGGAACATGCTTGTACGCAGCTGAATGAAATACTACCTGTGGTTGGTGCTCATTAAAGACAGTTGAAAGTCGAGATAGATTTTTCACATCAGCTACTACGGGAAAAATTTTCGTTTTATCTGGGAATTTAGTTCTCATCTCATAATCGATTTCGTAAAGAGCAGTTTCCGCATTATCCAAAAGGATCAAATTCTCTGGTTCAAAATACATCACCTGACGACAAAGTTCTGAGCCTATGGAACCGCCTGCTCCTGTTATAAGGATAGTCTTCCCTTTTAAATAAGATTTAATATTATCGATTTCCAAATTAACCGTAGGTCGTCCTAATAAATCTTGTACTTCCACCTCGCGAAGTTGATTGATCTTGGGAGTTTCATTTAAAATTTCGTTAAAATTAGGAAGGATTTTATACACAACCTTGAGCTCTTCACAAATTTTCATGATTCTTGAAACTACAGAACCGTTTGGTTGGTTCATAGTAATGATTACTTGTTTAACAGAGTTGGTACGAATAACATGTTCAAGAATATCTAAATTTCCTAATATGGGGATTCCTTGGATATGCCCACCAATCTTTGAAGTGTCCTCATCAATAAATCCAACGGGTAGAAGATTTAAATTTCCATGACGTCTAATCTCACCTAAGAAGGTTGCACCCAATTTGCCAGCACCAACAAGAACTACTGGGATATTCCCTTCTTCAAAGGTCTTCTTTCGAAAGATTTCATCACGCATCATTCTCCATGAAAAGGATCTTAGACAAAGAAAACTAAGCAGCAACAAAGTGTCTAGAATGGGAACCATTCTGGAAAGCTGAAAGAATCTGTTGTAGAATAGTAGAGCTGTTGTTGAAACCAAGGAGGAGAGCATAGTAACCTTAATGATCTCAACCAGGTCATGAATGGATGCATAAGACCAAAGAGACCTGTAGATTCCAGAGAAGAGAAAGATAAGTGAACGAACAGAAATTACAATAAAAAGAGAAGTAAAAAAGAGGTTGCGATCTTCTAAAAAACTAAGGTTCTCGTAACGAATTAAATGAGCAAGAAAAAAGGATGCCACCATAAAGGCTAGATCTATAGGGAATACTAAATATCTTTTCTGTATACGATTCATATCTTTCTTTTGTTCAATCTTATATTGAGTCAGAAGCTTGTAAACAAAAGTAGAAAACTCTTGACTATAAAATCAAAAGATTTATCCTAAAATTCTTGGAATCACGAATCATTAATCTTGTGGGTTTACTTTCTGCTGAGTCAGGTTCCCAGTTGTATTTGGAATTGAAATCTTTACTTTCTAGTCCTCACTTAGTTTTATTTGATGCATCCAGACTAGAAATGATTGATGAAATTGGTTGGCAGTTTCTCAAGAAATGCCAAACTAAGATTTTGGATTCCGAAAGTTTCGCTGCAATAAACGGATTAAACCAAGAATTTATTTCTGGTTGGATGAGGAATAATTTACTGGCTAGCATTCCTAACTTTGCCGACCGAGATTCTGCCAAGAAATACCTAGCATCCAAGATAGAAAGTAGGCTTGAGGCTCAGGCCAAGATACCACCAAGACCCTATCTTTCTGTGAATACCGCTCTCTATTGTCCCCACTGTGATTCCATTCTTAGAACCTACCAAATGGGCAATAACACTTGCCCAAGTTGCAAAGGAAAATATTTCCTTCACAAGGATTATAAAATTAGCAGCTTTGAGAAAGTTCTTTAAAAGTCCCAATCTCCTAACTTAGGTATAGTTGGTAAGCCTTGTAAAAGTCAGGTATATATTTCACTTCCCAGTTTTACAAAATCTTTTGCTTTCTCAGACATAGCTTTTTCAATTGCCTCTTCTGTCTCCAATCCTTGCTCTTCTGCAAACTTACGAATATCTTCTGTTATGCGCATAGAACAAAAATTGGGTCCACACATAGAACAGAAATGAGCAAGCTTAGCTCCATCAGCAGGTAGAGTTTCATCATGAAATTCCTCTGCGGTATCTGGATCCAGAGAAAGATTGAACTGGTCTTGCCAACGAAATTCAAACCTTGCCTTACTTAAGGCATTGTCTCGGATTTGAGCTCCAGGGTGACCTTTTGCAAGATCTGCAGCATGGGCAGCTATCTTATATGTAATGACTCCGTCTTTCACATCCTTTTTATTGGGAAGTCCAAGGTGTTCTTTGGGAGTCACATAACAAAGCATAGCGCAGCCAAACCATCCTATCATAGCCGCACCTATGCCAGAAGTGATATGGTCATAACCTGGGGCGATATCTGTTGTCAAAGGTCCAAGAGTGTAGAAGGGGGCTTCGTGGCATTCTTTCAATTGCTTTTCCATGTTAATCTTAATTAAATGCATAGGAACATGCCCAGGTCCTTCTATCATGGTTTGGATATCATGTTTCCAGGCAATTTTTGTAAGTTCACCCAAAGTCTCAAGCTCTGCAAATTGTGCTGCATCATTGGCATCTGCTATGGAACCTGGACGTAAACCATCACCTAATGAAAATGCTACGTCATAAGCTTTCATGATTTCACAGATTTCTTCAAAATGCGTGTAAAGGAAGCTTTCCTTATGGTGGGCTAGACACCATTTTGCCATGATAGAGCCACCACGGGAGACTATTCCAGTAACCCTACTTGCCGTTAGGGGAATATAACGCAAGAGGACTCCTGCATGTATAGTAAAATAATCCACTCCTTGTTCCGCTTGTTCAATCAAGGTATCACGGTAGAGTTCCCAAGTAAGGTCTTCTGCTTTTCCATTCACTTTTTCTAAAGCTTGGTAGATAGGAACGGTTCCGACTGGTACGGGGGAGTTACGAATGATCCATTCTCTGGTTTCGTGAATGTTCTTTCCAGTAGAAAGATCCATGATAGTATCAGCACCCCACCTACAAGCCCAGACCGCTTTTTCCACTTCCTCATCGATACTTGATGTAACAGAGCTATTTCCAATATTTGCATTGACCTTCACTAAAAAGTTACGCCCAATAATCATAGGTTCAGACTCAGGGTGGTTGATGTTACTTGGGAGTATCGCTCTACCCATAGCTATTTCGTCTCGTACAAATTCTGGTGTAATCTTATTGGTAGGAGTATTTGCACCAAAGCTATTTCCAGGGTGCTGCATACCCTTATCTTTGATTCTTTCAAGCTCTTGGTTTTCCCGTATGGAAACATATTCCATTTCCGCTGTGATGATTCCTTTCTTGGCGTAGTGCATTTGGGAAACATTAGAACCTGCTTTGGCACGCATAGGTCTTTGGATATGTTCAAATCGTAAATGATTGAGACTAGAATCTAGCTGGGCTTTTCTGCCATACTCAGATGAAATTTCTTGGAGTTCTTCAACATCACCACGATCTTTGATCCAAGATTCTCTCATTCGTGTTAAACCTTTCTTGATGTCAATCTTAAGATTAGAATCTGTGTAAGCTCCACTTGTATCATATACGACAACTGGATCATTCATCCGATTTCCTTTGCCATGGACTTTGGTATCAGAAAGTTGAATCTCTCGCATTGCAACTTGGATATTGTGGATATTTCCTGGGATATAGATCTTAGATGAGCTTGGAAAAGGTGTTGTTGTTACGCTATGATTCATTCCATCAATACTTTCATGGCAAAAACTTATGTCTAGCAAATATTCCCTAGTAATTTCGTGTATACTGGTCTATTCATAGTAAGAATAAAATACTTTGGGCACCTTTTCCAGCTTTCTCTTTGGTCAATAAATTGTTTTATCGTTTAAGTTTCAAAATCTTTCTTATTCATTTAATTTATTGACCCCGCTCAACAAGCCCAGCACCATTTTTAACACTCGGCTTCGCCTCTCTAAATGGTGCTGGGACTGGGGTGCATGAGCTGGTCTTTGGAATCTTCACCACGCGCTAAAGCACGTGGCATCAGTGGGATAGGCTGTTGTTCAGAAACATTATTCTATGCTGTCAATATAAAATTGTTAGTTGATAATTCGATTCTAAGTTTCATCCTGCATTAGGCTAATGCTCAACGAAAGGATGGGTTTGGATGAATGAAGAGAGGTCTCTCTGTATTCTAAATATTATAATTTAATGTATGTTATTCCTAAATGAGAAATACTAAGCACACAGTGTGCCAAATTGATTAGAAAATAATTATTTGTATGCTTATTCTACTTTTTATTTCCAAGGGCAGAAAGCTTCAAATCGAATAAACCTATCACAAAACTATCAAATTATAAATATGGAATTTGACTCGATTCCCAGCCAACCCCCTTAAGGGGGTGGCTAAAACGTTAACCTCTTAGCCAATCCCTCCTGAACCAAACGATTATTCAAGAAATTCCCATGTTCAATAACTCTTTCAGCCTTCCACTCATCTTTAAGATAAAAAACATCAACCAAATAGCGATCATAAATATCAGAACCATGAGTCTTAAGTATGAGAAAATCAGTATTCTTCAATTCGGACTCAACAAACTTTTTAGCCTTTTGCCCATCATTTGAATCAATCTCGGAAGTATCTAGACCTCGTAGCCTTAGCCTTTGTTGGATAAAGATCCCAAATCCTAGATCAATATGTACGAGCAGGGTATCTCCATCAACCACACGCTCGAGATAGGCTTTGTATGTATACAATTCTCGAACACTACTCACTTTTGTAAAATGAAAGCTAGTTCGCGTTTTACGCACACTTACAATATCGCTAGTTTTGAATTGTTCCAAGTTTGAAAGGTCGCTGAACTCATATTTAATTCTAAACCCAAGATCTAGATTTGGAATCCAGCACCATTTAGCGCTTGCAAGCGGAATCCCCCAGCACTGTTTCTTATAGAAACCGATGCTGGACCGGCGTCAACGAGCTTCATGGTGCTGGACCAAATTCATCGAAAATTTTCTATCCACTCTATATGTAAAAAGCTGCAAAACAGGCTTTCTTAGCAATTTTAAGCCATCTATTGTTTCATCTTCTTCAGAATAAAAACCATTATCTTTCTGCCTAGAATCAGAACTCAATAACTCATTTTTTATCTCGATCAATTCCCTAACTGAAATCTGTTGCTCTAGAACAAGCTTTTCCAATTTATCTCGCTCACTCTTCTTCTCGAGGGATACAATTTCTCTATAGTGTGACCAGGATACCTTAGGCTGAAAATTTTTCTTTTTATAAACCAAATAGAATTGCCTCATATAACGCAAGTTCCTGGCAGAAAATCCATTTCCCAGCTTTCTATGCAACTCCTGTGACAAAGTATTCAACAATCTCTCACCATACTTAGCACGGAGTTTTGAATCTTGCTCAACCTCAATAATCCTTTGCCCTATCTTCCAATTGGATGAAAGAATAGATTGGTTCCAATTCATATCTCCATCAGCTAATGCAGATTCATGGATCAATACTATTTCTTCAACTAAGGATTGAAAGGTGATCTTGGACATGGAACAAGTAGAATGTGAATTATAAAAAAATCAATCATTTTAAAGAAATGTTTGTTAGTAATTAGTCCTTACAAATAACAATCCTATGATATGGGCGATCCCCAGCAGCATTTCTCGAAATTTTATTCCTTTAGAATACTTCTTAATTGATGAGAAATACTGCTGGGTCGGGCTTCTTCGGGGTACGCTCACGCTCCCGTCCAGCACCATTTGTCGCATACCCTCATATGTCACCATGGTGCTGGACCAAGCCCTACGAATCCCTATCGCTGGGATTCTTCTTTTGAATACTTCACCACGGGTTAAAACCCGTGGCATCAGGGGGATATGTCTTTGGTTCGGAAAGGTGATTGTATATACCAATGCAACATTGTAAGATAACTATCTTCTGAGACTTGCCATCTAGCATAAGACTAAAGTCTCATGTCTAGATGGGTGAGGGGGATTAATACCATTCTGCGTATTGACGCATTAAGATATCTTTACAGTATCCATCAAATCCTGGAAATAAATTAGCAAAAGAAATATTCATTTTTGTAAAATCTCTAAATGCAGATTGGATATTTTCTTTATTTACTCTGATTTTATACTTTGTTAAAAGTTTACTATTAAAAGAATTATATTGTGGTATTAACTTTTCTATATTATTATCACGAGATAATGAGAATAAAAATCCACTTTTTTGTTGGAATGGTCTGATGGATGGTCTCTCTAAAAATGAATAACCAATAATATCTTTTGTTTTATGTTCATCTAATATGTCTTTACAATACAAATCATAAAGAATTTGAAAAGGATTTGGATCTATTATTTCAAGTAATTTTTTATTTATTTCATCAATTATTTTCAAGGATATTGACCATACACAACAATAATCATCTTTTTTGTTTGGATCTGTAAGAGCAAAAAAGGATGCTATAAAAGGTGACGCCGTAAAGTCTAAAAGCCTGGTTGCTGCTCCATGATGTTGCAACAAGGACAATAGATCAATATTCGAACTAGAATGATCAAAATTAATGAAATCCTTATTAAATAAATGAATCGATTGCTTCAATTCTTTTATATCATTTAATTCTTGAATAAAAGCCATTGAATTTATAAATTTAATGTCATCATTAGCACGTATTCTATGTATAGATGGTTGTAGAGGCCAGTTTTCATTCGAGTGTCCACGATAAACTTCCCCAAACCTTTTTAATGGATCATCTAATTCCGTGAAGATATAATTTCTAAAATCTTTCCAATATTCAAATGTGAAGGTGTCATGTTCAAAAGTATGGCCTTCATTCATATATCAAACCCACAACACCACCACCTATTCCATCTCTTCAACAATCTTTATCTCTTCCTTCGTCAATCCATACAACTCATACACCATCTCATCAATCTTTCTATCCGTAGAATCAATCACATCCTTAATAGCTACAGCTTCCTTCTTCAAGCGCTCAAATCGATCCAGCCATTTCTCTTCATCTTTTGCATTAAGGGCTATTTTCTTTTTCTTGAGTTCGCTTACGAATTCTGACCAATCCAAGAGATACCAATCTTCTAATTTCTCAGTTAGTTTTTCGATATTGAATTCAGCGGCCAAGAGAGTAGTAAATTTCTTTTGGATTTCTTGCAGCTCTTTATTTTTAGTGAGCATAATATCGGCAAGCTGAATGAAAGGCTTTTGTTCTTTGGGTGAAATTTTCTTAATGTATAAATTTCTAATATCAGATAAAGTTAACTGAGAAAAGTCATCCTTTGTTGCGTTTGTAGAAGATTTAGTTTTTAAAAATGAAATAAGGTTCGAATTTAATATGGAAAGAATAAATTTAATATCATACTTAGAGTCAGTAATTTTAAGTATATAGATATCTTTTTTGTTTACAAATTCTTCATCTGTATATGCGCACATAATTCTAAATTTACGGTTAATAATTCGTCGAATTAAAATTCTTTTTCCAGTAAACCATGAGTAGTTGTTAGGATATTCTTTCAGATTAGCACCATAATTGACCCATTTAGTGTTTTTAAAAATTTGATATCGATATACATTACCTAAAAAATAAGGCTTATGGCTAGAGGATTCTTTTCTTTCTTGTATATCTGTTTTTGAAGCAAGTATTCCACGAATTGATGATGAAATATCTGTAAGAGGAATTGAATTAATTGATATTTTATCATTAAATAAATAAAAGTTTGAATCAAGAACTATGATTGCATTTTTGTTTTTTTGCCAAATTTTACTTTCAAGTTTTTGAAAATTTAAATTTGATAAAGTGTCATTATTAATTTTATCTTTTGGATGAAAATCATAAACCAATGTTTGGTAACTTAGTTGCTTATTGTTAGTATATATATAAATACCGGTGTCGATATAAGCATCTTCAAAAATATTATAAGGTAATTTTATTGCTTTGATTAAGTTGAATTTTTCAATAAATGAGTATCTCAATGTTAAATATTTTTCATTCGTTTGCCAAGAGACAGGAGTAATAAAAGCTGCTATAAACTCGTTTTTAGTAACGTGAAGTGTATTCTCGTAAAAGCAAGTGTAAATGTCATTATTTTGTGCAAATGATTTAAAATTATTTTGAAAATATTTGATTTGATTTTCTTGTAATTCAGCGCCATAAGGCGGATTCCCCACAACTACATCAAAGCCACCGTCTTTCATAATGCTAGAATATTCTTTTTTCCAATCAAAGGCAAGTTCACCTGCTACAGCTGGATCATCGATCAGTGAATTCCCACATTTGATATTATTGTGTAGGCTATTGAGCTTTTTGTTTTTAGCAGCTGTCTTGAGCCAAAGGGCAAGCTTGGTGATTTCTACAGATTCCCTATTCAAATCTACACCGTACAAATTGTTCTCTAGGATTGTTTTACTAATGGAATCAAAATCAAAGAGTTCGCCCTGTGCTGTCTTATTTTTTATTTCTTTGATATCAGAATAAACACGTTCATGCTCTCTCCATAGATAATTGAATGCTGCAATTAGAAAAGCACCCGATCCACAGGCAGGGTCTAGAATAGTAATCTGTGAAAGATATTCATCTCTATATTCACGTAATATGGTGTAGTCTTTGTTTTTTTTCAGAGAAGAATATTTCTTAGTAACTTCTGCTTCCTTTTCTTTGAGCCATACTCCGACTGTATTTTCAACAATATAACGAGTGATATAATCAGGAGTATAGTAGACACCTTCTTTCTTTCGTTTGGTTTTCTTGGCATCGAATTCTAAATGTTTATGGTCTACAACATCTAGTTCCTTTGCAAATTCCATAATCATCTGCTTTTCTTGCTTACGAACAGATTGATCTAACTCTTGGAAGCTAACACGCATTTCCTCTAAATCCGAAATACTTTGCTCAAAGATATGCCCAAGAATATTTACATTTAATTCGTTTTCATCACCAAAGTCGTAGTGCATTCCAATTTCGGCAACTTTCTCGAATAGAAAATTGGGCAGCTTTAATGCATCGAGTTCACTATCGGGTTTAAATAATTCTCCGTTGTAACCGTTCTCAATTCCAAAAGCCTTACCTTCGTCGATTGCTTGGAATAAATCTTTCACCTTTCCGTAAATACTAAAGTGCTGTGCATTGTAATACTTATCTTGAATCTGAGATTGGATGATATCATTGGAGAAAATATTGGATGGAATTAAATGTTCTCTAGAATCCTCGCAAAACCAACAAAAGATGATTCTATCCAAAAGTTTCTGAACAAGTTGCAATAATTCAGATTTAGTTTTTATTTCTTCATACTGTGGATTGTATTTAAGAGCTTCATAAAAAATTTGGCTGCGAAGATTTTTATAAGCTAGATAGAATTCTTTTTGAACTTTAGTTTCCTCAACTCCTTTGACTTTAAGTAGTTCTTCAGTATGAGATATCCCCTTAGATGTTAAAAGATTTTCCTTTTTGAGAAGAGTTATAAATTTTAATAGCTCGGTTTCAGTCGAAAGCGGAAGATATTTATCTTTGTATTCAAAGGGAACGTTGAAGAAAAATGTTTCAAAAGTATTTTGACCTTTTTCTCGATTGTAAATTCTAATTTCATTGAAGTTGGTTACAATCCCCCATTTTGCAGATGAGTGATTCAGAAGATACTTCCAACACTGATCGACTGGGGACAGTTTATCTCGTCGATTGGATAGCTTTGTTAGGTCATTGGAATCCTGCCCTTTAAATTCAATAACAACTTCCGCATCACCTTTACTTTTAGAGAACTCTCCTAAAGCTAAATCAGCAAAACCTGCTCCTCCAGAAACTCCAGCACCTTCAATTTTAAATTTAGGTAAAATATGGTAATTTTCAGAATTTTGACCTTTGCCAACATAACCTAATATTTTTTTGAAGATTAAGTCTACAAATTCTAACTCATCTGTACTTTCTTTATCCACATCTGGATTGAAAGTTTCACAATTCTTTTGCCAATTGGAAACTAGACCGCCTAATTCCTTCAATTTTTCAGAAGGAATATTCAATTCATTCCTGAAATAGTTGTTCTTTTTGAAATAAGTTTCGTTAAACAAAGATTGGGACATATTGGATAGATTTCATTAATTTAGTTTATTTAGTAGTATTTTTTTCAATTAAATATCAAAAATAATTGTTGTATCTATTGGTAGGATTCACACATTTCTTGCATCGTATTACTTTGAAAAGTCTTCCTTTCATTTCCGGATTTTCACTTTATACCAAGATAGTCTTACATTGTTTTGCATTGCATTGTAGCTAGGACAAAACTCAAAACAATAATCCTGATAAGTTTCAAGTTGATAAAGGCCTTAGGCTCAAGCATTCAGCCTTAGGGGTAATTAGGAGTAATGCGTGTTAGCCATTTCGTTTCAATTAGGGACCTTCTATTCTCTGATTGCAAGAATCAATTTTCAGATCTTTCAGGGGATTGAGGATTTTGATATTAAAAAGAAGACTTGATCCCAGGAATAGTCTCAGGGATTTTCAATAGTGAAAATTAAAATCACGATCGTTATCAAAAAAAGATTGATTTTATATATGATAACGATTACTATGAATAATGCTTAGTAAATTTAAGCACAATGAAAAGGAGATACCAAAATGGAAAAATTTACATTAATATTCAGAGGTGGCAATACTCATATTTCCACAGCTCATTCACAAGCCGCAAAAGACGTGATTCAAACCTGGAATGTTTGGATGGGTGGACTAGCTGAAAAAGGAATTCTTGCTGGAGGGGATGCACTTAAAGTATCTGGCAAGCATGTCAAAGGATCAAAGAAAGTAGTTTCGGATGGTCTGTATGCCGAAGGAAATGAAATGGTTGGCGGCTATCTTATAGTAAATGCAAAAGACATGAATGATGCTGTGGAAATTTCAAAGGGCTGTCCGATCTTGGATGAAGAAGGTAGCGTAGAAGTTCGCCCAATTCAGGAAAGGTAAGTATAAATTTTGGAGGATACTTCATTTTAACACGACCTCATCAAAAGAATGAAACATCTTTTTCACAACATAAGGAAAAAGCTGTTTCAGATTGCTACAAATATCTTTTGCAATCTAGTCTTCTTAAAGGATATCTTTCTATTTTTATTACTAGAAATAATCTTGGATTTTAATTTTTAGCATAAATATAACTATAGTGAAAAGGGAAATCTAAATGAAAACTAAGTCTGGTGAAAAGGAAAAACTTAGAGAAAAGATTATAGATCAATCTATCAAAGTTATAAAAAAGAAAGGTATTCATAGTGCAAGTGTTGATACCATTATGGAGTCACTCGGTCTGACTTCTGGAGCTTTGTATAGCCATTTCTCAGGTAAAGACGATCTATTGGCACTCAGTATAGAAAAGCAAATAAATTTACTTACAGACTACCTTAGCGCCTTGATTAAGAACGATACCAAAGATGGGTTAAGGAATTGGATTAAATATTACTTGAGTGAGCAGCATGTTCGAGATATAGAAAATGGATGTATCTTTTCAGCTCTTGTATCAGAAGTTGCACTTGGACCTCAAAAGATCAAAAATGTCTTCCATGCAGGCTTAGATAAATTCTATTCTGCTTTAGAAAGCGGATTACCATCAGACTATAAAGATAAGAGGAAGAATGTTCAATATATTTTTTCCACTATGGTCGGTTCTTTAAGCCTTGCCAGAACAATGAAATCAGGAAAAGAAAGAGACGACTATTTGAGAAATATATTGGCATCTGTTTTAAAAATGCTCCCATAAGAGGCACTCTATCATGATTTTTTTTCCACCATTTTGTACTTCGTTCTCCAACCTCTAAGGGAAATAAAAGTAATGAGTGTCCAACAAAAGATAGTTTTTAAAACAACTCCGATTGTATAAGAGAATGAAAAGCCCCACTAATTAAAATATGGAATGTGAATGACAAAACTGGCTATCAATACAAAAGCTAGTGTCAGCAATAATCTTTCTTTCAATCTTTCAAGTTTGATTTTTAATAAGAGTAGAGCGACAAGAAGAGAAATAGCAAAGGCTGAAAGAAACTCGATAGCAAAAAAAATGCAAAGATAATAAAAGTCGGCAAGCTTAGTCGCTACAAAGCTTACGGTCGTAAGGCTAAAGGTATAATTTCTACGACCAACATGCTCAGTCCTATGAAATTATACCTTGCGAAAAATTTATTTAGATTCTAAGAGAAGTATTATAAAATACTCTATTATTTTCCCTCAACTATTTCATGGAATTTAATCCAATCCTATTTCCTTCGGAATCTTCTAAGAGAGTTACAAATCCAAATTTTCCTATAGAAAATTTGGGTCGGATTACTTTTCCACCAAGTTGAGTAACTTTCGATTCGCTGATAGCAGAATCTTCCACACTAAAGTAGAGCAATGTTCCACCTTTACCTGGTTTGGAATACTTTGACTTTACTAAGGCTCCAGAAGATCCATAAGCGTTCATCGCTCCAGAAAAAACTTTCATCTTAGTTTCTCCTGTAGGATCTACCAAATCTTCCAGTTTCTGATTACAAATCTTTTCATAAAATATGGATGCTCTTTCCATATCATCAACATAAATATCAAACCAGCCTACAGCATTTGGTTTCAGCCCAGTTGATTCATTTTCTAATTTATTCTCATTACAAAATAAACTAAAAATCGAAATTAGAAATAAACAATATACTTTTTTCATAAATTTTTTCTCCTACATACAGTAATTTATAGAATAACATTACTCGAATCAAAAGAACTTGTATTGTATAAATCAGACATCTATAGAATTCAAATTTCATTAGCTTAGAGCTTTCTAAGAAAAATGTATTCATCCTTAGGAATAATTTTCATTCTCAAACATCAGAGGATTTTCATTTGACAGAGCAAAATTCAAAGGGATAGAATGGGTCGATCGCAGGAATTATGATGGGATGACTCTCCATGCCAAGGATCTTTCGACTTGTGTAGATGCTCAAAATAAATTGGCCAGAAGATTACAATGGGAATATTCCTGTTTAGTAGAAGCCGAGAACAGGATCAATTCATGGGTTCCTTATGCACTGCAAAAAAGAGAAGAGTGTTCGATAGAAGAACCTGAGTGAAGTTTTTAGGAAATTGCCTTCTTCATGAATACAGTCGCATTACCATACTCACCGTTTTCCATTGAATTCAATGAATGGGATACATCATGCCAAGGTCCCATTTTACTCGTCCATTCTCCATTTTCAAGCTGTCTAGCTGCATGAGTAGGCAGGTTATTAGAATTAGTATAGATTGCTATTTTTAAATACCCTTCTTCAAGTGTAGAATCATCGCATTGCACATAACCTATACTTACAAACAATTCAATAAAACTATCGAGTTTGACAGAGTTTGTTACATTTTCTGGCCAGAAGGCGTCTTGTTCTTGGGGCCAGAACCATCTTTCATTATCACCATAAGCCCACGCTATACAATTGTATAATGGAGAAGTCGGGCTAGTTATTAGAAATGGATCATTTATACTATTCGGGAAATTAATAAGCGATATTCTCGATTCCATCATATTTTTCGCTTAAAAAGTCAAGCCAATCCTTTTTCATTTTGAGAGCATTTCCTCTGCTTTCTTCTTTTATTGGATTAGATCCTGTAATTTTATTTAATGCATGAAACCAATGGTTATTGTTTTCTTTTAAATCGGAAACAATGAATGGAATTGCATCGAATCCAAGTGAGATAATCTGACGATATGCATAGTGGTTTATAATCTCACTGTAATTCGATGTAAACATTATATCCTTAAGCCATTTTTCTTTTAGCTCATCAAACTCAACTTTAACTCTAGCGTAATGTAATCTCTTTACGATTATGCTTACTCCCGTTAGAGTATTTAATATTGGATTTTGCTCGCGTATAGAATAATATATAGATTTACGATTCCCTCTAAAGGTATCTTTTTGAGCAGGATAAGTTACTACAGATGTCATACAAATAGCTCCCTAGTTTTTTGTGTTATGCAACTTTCAAATATTTCATTTTTTATTTTTCTTATTTCATTAAAATTAAGTTCGAAGTCCTTAATTGAATTTTCGATTTTGTTATCCTGGAATACATTTATGTCAAGAAATATCGGAAGCTTCCCCTCATTAAGGGGACCTAAATATTCACTCATCACACATTGCCTTATATTATCAGAGCAAGGAATATGCATTTGTAAGTAAAAATTTGCAAACGATTGTGGAAGTGAAGCAGGGATTGACGGAATTATTGTTAGATATTCTTCAAAATTACGAAATGGTATCTGTAAATTAATTTTATTTATATATCTAGTTGCAATAGCAGCAATTCTATTTGGTTTAAACAATTCATTATACCTTGACCAGTGATCTAGAAATTTAGAAAAGTGAATATCCCAATTCTTGTAAGATTTTACAATATTAAATGTGAAACCATCTAATCTTAATTGAATTTGCTCATTCTCTGATTCATTTAAAAATACGAAACCAATTAAATCAGAATTTGTTTGGCTCCCGACTTTGTTTTTAGTATCCAAACTGATGGAACTAGTAAAACTAAAGTTCTTTTTCTTTTTTGGATAATCATCTTTAATAAAGCCATGAAACAATTCTAAATCTTCAATACTTGAAATATTCAAATTTTCAACTTTTACATCAAAAATAGCTTCCTCAATAGGTGGATTTTTGTAATTCATTTTACTGGTAATCTTTTTATCTTAATTTTCAAACTCTTCTAAGCTCATATCTAGATAATAAATTTGTCTTTTTAGATTATATAGTGTAATATATTCTATACCATTATCAATATAAACATTGAAATAACATAATGCTTTATTATCATTTTTACTTTTTTTAAAGAAGTATGAGTTGCAATCTCCAAGATATCCATAACTTGTCTTTAAATTTTCTTGGTAAAATTGACCAAATGAATATTTTCCCAGGATTAGATTTTTAACTGTTTCCCATTTATACCATTTATCTTTATCTAAATCTCCCATCCGTAAAATTTAAAATTACAAAATTGATGATTTACTATTCTCTAATTGAGTAATTCTTTCTAATAAATTAAAAACATCGATTTTTAAAATATTTAGAGATTCGTGAGTATTGGCTAATTCTTGCCTTAAAGATTTTATTACTTTTTCTTTTTCTTCAGCTTCTGCATTCCCAAAGATATATGTAATCTGTCTATATAACCCCCACCATTCCTCCATGCCACTTTCACCTAACTGATAGAGGATTGTGGAAAAATCTATTTCGTTACTTGATAAATAGTTAGAATAGATTTCAAAAAGTTTATTTTTAGCATCTTGACGAGAATTACTCCAAGCAAAAAATCCCAATTCTAGCCCAGCTACTGAAAATCCTGGAGCTCCACTGGGACCATCAGATTCATAGACAAGATAATGAAGCTCAAAGTTATTATGATTTGTAAAACCTGTAACTTTCCCAATTTCAATGATGTCCCTTAATTGTATCATTCTTTATAATTTCCTATACGGAATCTTAGTTTACCTTTATTATCTTTTCATTTCAATAATTAGATAATAATAATAGCAATTAAAAAATATTATTTTTAATAAAATTCGAATTGAAAACCGTTCTCTATTGGATGGATTTGAAGCCTTGTTCTTTTTTTGAAACATGAACTTCTACTAATCCAGTATTATCCAACCTACCGGTCGACAAATTACACTATTTTTAGCAATTTTTGTCAACTTGGTTACTTAGCGCATAGAATGAGCAAACAGCATACTTTCTTAATAAATGGAAAGATGAAATGCATAAAGAGTATTATAAACCATAAAACCATAAAAACAGAAGGGATATGCCTTTCTAATTTTCCAGAAAAATTACATTGTTTTAGGTAAAATTTATTGTCGTGATATCGGTATAGCTTCGCAACTTTGATGTATTTTTCGATGTTCTTAGCTCTCTTCATTCTTAGATCGATATATTCTTTAGTTCTTTTGCAGCTAATGAACCAAATGAAACACATTACAATATTGAAGGCTATCAGAGAAAAGAACAGGGTCTGTAACTCAATATTATCTTCTCGGAACATTTCATTATTTAAGAGAAAAGAAGATCCGGATAGAAATAATCCTTCTACGGATATAAAAAATTTTTGCTTGGTCCAGTATTGATTATCCCAATAGGTAATTTGATCGGAAACAATCTCATATTCTTTCAAGAGTATATCTTTTTTGCGTATTATCATTTTTTTAGATTAGTTAATAATCGGAATGAATTAAGGAAAGTTAGAGTAAATATTGAGATTTTCCCTTATTTTGGTTTCGTGAAGCAATTTTCTAAAATTATGGGAAGCTACGATATTTACTTTGTATTGGGAGGGAATCTCGGTATTCTTCCATCTCTCGATTAATTCTTACCCTAGATTCATCAACTACCTTCTTGTATTCTGGATCATCTGTAAGGACGGTCACATTTTCCTTTCCAAAGATAGTGAATAGATCTTCCAATTCCATAGCAAAAATTGACCCACCGATTTGAGCTTGGATCTACGTCCGCAATGATCTTTGCATTGCAGAAACCAGAAGGCTTGGTGAGTCGTTACCAATTTAGACGTTTTCAAATCGTTTGAAAACGCTATCAATTATCTAGAGACTGAATCCCTCTCATCTAACCCCTCATTTTCCCCCTTGACCTTACAGGGAGTAGACTTTACCCTTACACAAGAGGTAACTAGATGATCCGAAAAACAATAATTCCATTCATTTTACTTATGTGTCTATTAACCGGATGCGAAGAATTTGCGAATATGCAAAAGGAAAACGCCATTTTCGATGTTGCGGAGCACCAGGACATGGCCAAGTCTGAGTTTGCGAAGAGGTATAAGGATTATGGGTTTAGATGTGACCTCAAAAAAGGAATTGATTATTGCTCATTCCAAACACCCCAAGCAACAATTTTCCCTGATTTTAGAGGAGAGAGGTTAATTCATTTGTATATAACAGATATAACCAATAAACCAAAATTTGATGATAAAGGAATTTATTTTTTTAATCTACCTACTTATCCAATAAATCAAAAAAAAGTAACGATTATAACATAAGTTATGAAGGGAATGTTCCGGGATGGAAAAATGTCTATATCCAGTTAAAATCTCTAAAAGAAAAAGTTATAAGTAACGCCTATTTTTCCAAAGAATAATATTCATTTCGTTTATTAAATTGTAAGATATCCTGAAGCCTGCTTTAGCAGGTTTTTTTATTTCCGACTTTATAAAAAAATTCCGATATATAAAATATAAAAAATATAATTTTTATATTGACAGAAAAAACATCTGCTATTAATGTTACTTTATTATGAATAAGGAGGTAACGGAATTGGCGGCTGATAACTTAATTCAAGTAAGATTAAATCCAGAATTAGTCAAAGATGCAAAAGTTGTTTTCGTAAAATCTTTTGAAAAAGATTATGATACGAATAATAACTTAGCAAATGAGATATTTCGATGGTTCATTGAATCTCATAAGAAAGTCGCTGATGGTGCAAAGAAGCAGAAGTCAGCATAAATAATTCTTCCTGTAATTTGGTTATGTCCCAAAAAGATTTCCAAATTCTGCATTCATTTGGCAAAATAAGCTAAATGAGACAGAAAAAGTGGAAAAACCTTAATACGACATAATATAAATTATGGGAAGTGACCATTCATTCCAGAGAGACTTCCCGGTCGGAATCAATAAAATATTTCCAGTTGGAATATATTTCATATAAATGTAATGAAAAATACACATAAAAGTTTTTGACAAGATTAGAAAGAAAAAACATACTTGTATGATCTAAATTCTAGGAGAATATAATGTTTCGATTAACTACAGCAATGATGATTTTGGCTCTAGGTCTTTCATTCAATTGCGGAAAAGAAGAACCTGTTGAGGAAGCTACAGAAGAAGTATCGGCAAGTGCTGGTTCAGGAAGTGGATCTAACTCTAAAGTTAAGGCATACGAAGATTTCGTAACAAAATTTTGTGCTCTTACTGAGAAAATGAAGACTGCATCTGCTACAGATTCTGTTGCACTAGCTAAGGACTTTGCTTCTGACTCAGCAACTTTCAAGACTATGACTACTGATATGAATGATCTGAAAGCTGCTTCTTCTGATGACCAAAAAGCAAAAATTGATGCTGCCAACAAAAAAGGAGCTGCTTGTGCTTCTTCTGCTGCGGGAACAAAAATTTCTGCTCCAGATATCAAAAAAGAAATTCCTAAAGAAATTCCAAAAAGCGTTCCAACTAAACTACCTGGAATGTAAGAATTTTTCTTAAAGATTACTGCGAGTGTAGCACAGAGTATTGCTCTATTGCTATGCTCGTTTTACCACTTTCCCATTCATTTTGAATTTCCTCACTACTTCTTTATTTAGTTCTTGATTTCATCTAAAGTATATTACTAACATAAGGCATGCGTATTGAGTGGAAAATTTGTCTGACTTTTTTACTGCTTGCGATTGCATTTCGATACTCAGAATCACAAAATAAGTCTGAAACTGAAAATTCTTCACAAATCCCTTTACATAAAACTAAAAATCCTTCTGCACAGATTGATAACTATCTACAACTCGAACCAAATGTAAGCCAAAAGGATATAGCCTTACAAGAATTTGCAAGGGAAATGAGGAAGAAGGAATTATCCTACGCAGAATCCTGGATTCCCAATTATGGCGAGACTACTGCAGGACAGTCTATTCATTGGCTTATGGATTGTTCCAATACTGCTAGGTACACTTACCAGGAAATCTACCAAAAGCAAATACCCCGAACATCCCTCGATCAGTATTTATTTGCCAAAAGGCAGAGTCTATTTTATCCTATTGTATGGGAAAAAGAGAAAGATCTTACACGGAAGATCATATTAAAAAAACTCCAACCAGGTGATCTTCTCTTTTGGAAGAATACTACCAATGTGCACACCAATCCACCTATTTCACATGTGATGATTTATTTGGGAAGGGATAATTCGGACAAAATGTTCATGTTTGGAGCATCAACTTCAGCAAGGTCTCAAGATTCTCAAAAATCTGGAGGAATTGGAATCTATCCTTTCGATCCCTATTCAAAAATAGGATGTGTTAAAGATTCTTTAGGAGTTTGCTCGGTCTACAGTGAATTTGTAGGATGGGCTAGACTTCAGCTGGAATGATTTTTCCTAGGAAAAGCCAGTGGACAATTTTAAAAGAAGATTTTTCCTGGTACAAGATTTGCATAAATAATAAGCAAAGTAGCTAATTCGTGGAACATTTGAGATTTGCTATGAGTACGAAATAAGCGAATTATGTAATTAATCAGCAATTTGCTCGCTTTCAAGGAGAGGCTAAACTCCCTCCTCCCTCAGAACAATCTTTGAATGAATATTGATTTTCGAATTAGCAATCCTTGGTAACAAGGTAATATTAAATCATAATATAAGGCTCAAACTATGGATAGAATACATTCCCTACCGCAACTGCCTGCTCTTGGTCCACAAGCCCAAGGTTTGTACGATCCTGCTTTAGATAAAGATTCCTGTGGTGTTGGATTTATTGCGAATATCAAAGGAAAGCGTTCTAGAGATATCGTAGATAAAGGCATCAAGCTCATGTGCAATCTAGAGCATAGAGGTGCCGAAGGTGCAGACCCAAAAACTGGCGATGGGGCTGGTATTCTCATTCAGGTCCCAGATAAATTTTTCCGAAAAATCCTACCCTTTTCCCTGCCTCCAGAAGGAGAATATGGTGTCGGAGTTTTATATCTTCCTCAAGATAAGGAAGTAAGAGAAGCTGTTGAGAATATTATTGAAAAAGTAATCATTGATGAAGGGGAGCATTTTCTTGGCTTTCGTACTATGCCCGTTAATCCAGAATATGCAGGCGAAGTTGCTTCCAAAACTATCCCAGTCTTCAAGAATGTTTTCATAGGCAAAAGCAAGAAAATCAAAACCTCTGATGAATTTGAACGAAAGTTATTTCTGATTCGAAGAATCATAGACCGAAGAGTTCGCGCTGAATACAAATTAGATAGAAGCCAGTACTATGTTCCAAGCTTTTCTTCTAGAACTATAGTATACAAAGGAATGTTACTTGGAACCCAAGTGAAGCCTTTTTATGAAGATTTAAATTCTCCTGATATTGAATCAGCTATGTGTCTCACACACACACGTTTTTCAACAAATACTTTCCCGACTTGGGATCTCGCTCACCCCTATCGACTCATTGCACACAATGGTGAGATCAATACTCTGCGTGGGAACATCAATTGGATGCAGGCTAGACAGATGGTTATGGAATCACCTCTTTATGGAGAGGAGCTAAAACGCATGCTCCCTATTGTCATGGAAGGCCAATCCGATACTGCTACCTTCGATACGGTTCTTGAACTTCTTTTTATGGCAGGAAGAAGCTTACCTCATGCAGTTATGATGATGATTCCAGAAGCTTGGTCCAAGAACAAAGACATGGATGAAGACCGAAGAGCATTTTATGAATACCATGCTTGCTTAATGGAACCTTGGGATGGTCCGGCTGCTATTGCATTTACAGATGGTAGAATCATTGGAGCTACTCTAGACCGCAATGGACTCAGACCAGCAAGGTATATAGTTACCAAAGATGATGAAATCATAATGAGTTCCGAGGCTGGTGTTCTGAATACCAAGCCTGAGGATATAGTTATCTCAGAGAGATTGAAGCCAGGTCGTATGCTTCTGATTGATATGGAAAAAGGGCAGATCTTAGATGACGAAGAAATTAAGAAGCAAATATCCACCCAAAAGCCTTACAAAAAATGGGTCGATGACAACTTGATTCGTCTAAGCCATATTAGTAGCACAAATACAGCAACCGAACCCGATCACAAAACTATTTTAGAAAGGCAAAGAGCTTTCGGTTATACGAATGAAGAAGTTTTTACTTTAATGAAGCCCATGGCTGTCAATGGGGAGGAAGCTACGGGTTCTATGGGAGAAGACGCCGCATTGCCAGTGTTATCCGATAAACCGCAACCTCTTTTCAAGTATTTTAAACAATCTTTTGCTCAGGTTACCAACCCACCCATTGATCCTATTCGTGAAGAATTGGTTATGGAACTCACTACTTACATAGGACCTGAAAGAAATCTTCTTGCGGAGACTCCTGAACATTGCCAAAGATTAGAACTAGAACATCCAATTCTTGGAAATGATGATTTTGAGAAAATCAAGCATATCAAAGAAGGAAAATTAAAATCCTATACTATAGAGATTCTTTTTGATCCGACCAAGAAACATGGAATGAGAAATAGTCTTGAGAAGGCTTGCAGTGAAGCGGCTGACGCTGTTCGAAAAGGATACAACCTTTTGATCCTCACGGATCGTTCTGTTTCCAAGGAAAAGGCTGCTATTCCGAGTCTACTTGCGGTTTCAGGACTTCATCACTATTTAATACGTGCGGGGCTTAGGACTAAGACTGGTATTGTTTTAGAATCAGGTGAACCAAGAGAGATAGCACATTTTGCCTTGCTCTGCGGATATGGTGCGAACGCCATCAATCCTTACTTAGCATTTGAGACTTTGGCTGATCTATCTAAGGAAGGTGTTCTCCCTGAAGTCGAATACAAACAGGCAAAGAAGAATTTTATCAAAGCAATTGGCAAAGGGCTTTTTAAAGTCTTCAGTAAAATGGGAATCTCGACTTTACAGTCCTATTGCGGAGCACAGATTTTTGAAGCGGTTGGCTTGGATTCTGAATTAGTTAATAATTATTTTACAGGAACTGCAACTAGGATTGAAGGTCTATCCTTGGAAATGTTAGAAGAAGAAACTGTTCGACGTCATAACAATGCTTACGATAAGACATTCTTTCCTAACACTCTTGAGTCAGGTGGGTTCCACTACTATCGCAAAAACGGTGATGCTCACTTATACAATCCAATCACAGTTCACAAGTTACAGATTGCAACTAAAGACAATGACTATAAAGTTTATAAAGAATACTCTAAATTGATTGATGAGCAGAATGATCGTTTAATTACTCTTAGAAGCTTGTTTCAGTTAGATAATTCCAAATCAAAACCCATACCTATTGAGGAAGTTGAGTCTGCTAAGGAAATTGTAAAAAGATTCCAGACAGGTGCTATGAGTTTTGGATCTATATCCTGGGAAGCTCATACAACTCTTGCTATTGCTATGAATCGTATAGGAGCCAAATCAAATACAGGTGAAGGTGGAGAAGATCCTATTCGTTTCAAAACCATGCCCAATGGTGATTCCATGAGATCATCCATTAAGCAAGTTGCCTCTGCAAGATTTGGTGTTACTGCGGATTATTTAGTTAATGCAGATGATCTTCAAATCAAAATGGCACAAGGCGCAAAACCGGGTGAAGGTGGACAACTTCCTGGGCACAAAGTTGATAAATACATAGGTCAGTTGCGATATTCAACTCCTGGTGTTACCTTAATCTCCCCACCTCCTCACCATGATATTTACTCTATTGAAGACTTGAAACAGCTAATATTCGACTTAAAGAATACGAACCCTAGAGCACGTGTTAGCGTAAAATTAGTTTCTGAAATCGGAGTAGGAACCGTAGCTGCAGGAGTAGCAAAGGCTCGTGCAGATCATATTTTAATTGCAGGACATGATGGTGGAACGGGAGCCTCTCCTATTTCTTCTATTCATTACGCTGGAACTCCTTGGGAAATAGGTCTTTCCGAAACTCACCAAACTTTGGTAGCGAACGGTTTGAGAGATAGAGTTTATTTAGCTGTTGATGGTAAAATCATGACTGGTAAGGATGTAATTATCGGAGCCTTGTTAGGTGCTGAGGAATTTGGTTTTGCGACATCAGCTCTAGTGACTATGGGTTGTATCATGATGCGGAAATGCCATTTAAATACCTGCCCTGTTGGAGTTGCTACCCAGGATGAATTCTTAAGATCTAAATTTATGGGTAAACCAGAGTATGTTGTAAATTTTATGTTCTTCATAGCTGAAGAAGTAAGAGAGTATATGGCTGCACTCGGATTTAAATCTTTCAAAGAAATGATAGGACATGTTGAAAAAATAAAATTTAACCGACCACACCACCATTGGAAGGCTAGAGGACTTGATTTTTCCAAAGTATTGCATAAGCCAGTAGCGAATTTCCCAACTGAATTGTATAGAACCAAGGAACAAAACCACGGACTAGAAGAGCAAGTAGATAATGAAATGATTCGTAAATCGCGGGCAGCCATTGATTACAAACAAAAAGTAAAATTCTCAATGGAAGTGATCAATTTGAATCGAACTATTGGCGCCATGCTTTCTGGGGAAGTTGCCAAGAAGTATGGAAATGAAGGCCTTCCTGAAGACACAATTGAAGTTGATTTCACAGGAACAGCAGGTCAATCTTTTGGAGCCTTCCTCTCTAGAGGAATGCGATTCAATATGAATGGTCAGGCAAATGATTATGTTGGTAAGGGATTGTGTGGTGGGAAAATTATCGTGAATCCAGATAAGGCAATCAAATATGACCCAACTGAAAACATCATCATTGGGAATACTTGCTTTTATGGAGCAACAAGCGGACAAGCCTTCATTCACGGAATTGCAGGTGAAAGATTTGGAGTTAGGAATTCTGGAGCTGAAGTTGTTGTGGAAGGTGTGGGCGACCATGGTTGTGAATACATGACCGGGGGAAGGATGATTATCCTTGGAAGGACAGGACGTAATTTTGCAGCAGGGATGTCTGGAGGAATTGCTTATGTTTGGAACCCTGAGAAAAGGTTTGAGAAACTTGTGAACAGTGAGATGGTGGACTTAGATCCTATGGTAGAGGAAGAAGATATTCACTATCTAAAATCTATGATACAATCCCATTTTGATTACACATCTTCTAAGCGCGCAAAGAGTATTCTAGATAATTGGTCTCAGGAAATAAAGAATTTCATAAAAGTTATTCCACGAGATTATAAAAAGGCATTAGCTAGTCAAAAAGCTGAGGATTCTAAACCAGCAAGTAAAGAAGGAGTCGCATTACATGGGTAAGCCTACAGGTTTTATTGAATTTGATAAAAAATATTTAGAAAGAATTGCTCCTGAAACAAGAGTACAGAATTATAAAGAGTTTGAATCATCTTTTTCTGAACCCATAGCCAAGGAACAAGGCGCAAGATGTATGGATTGCGGTATTCCCTTCTGTCATGGTGATACAGGTTGTCCTGTTGATAATTTAATTCCTGAGTTTAATGACTATGTATATAGAGGGAAATTTAAGGAAGCTATAGAGAATCTTCATTCAACCAACAACTTTCCGGAATTTACAGGAAGACTCTGCCCTGCCCCTTGTGAATCAGCATGTACCCTTGGAATTATTGGCCCTCCAGTATCTATAAAGGCAATTGAGAGAACTATTATTGATAGGGCTTGGGAGGAAGGCTGGGTTAAACCACAACCATCTGAATTCCAATCAGGGAAAAAGATAGCTATCATTGGATCTGGACCTGCAGGACTTGCTGCTGCACAGCAATTAGCTCGTGCTGGACATTCTGTAACCGTTTTTGAGAAGAATGAAAAAATCGGAGGTCTTCTACGTTATGGTATTCCAGATTTCAAAATGGAAAAACACCACATCGATAGACGCCAATCTCAGATGGAAGCGGAAGGTGTTATTTTTAAAACTAATGTAAATGTTGGTAAAGATATAAGAGCTAACGACTTGATGAAAGACTTTGATTCTGTTATTCTTGCTATGGGAGCTGAACATCCTAGAGATCTTCCAGTAGAAGGACGTGATTTAAAAGGAGTTCATTATGCTATGGACTTTTTATCGCGTAACAATCGCTTGGTAGATGGTAAAGAAGTCCCAGACAAAATAATGGCGACGGGTAAGAATGTTATAGTAATTGGTGGTGGCGATACTGGTTCAGATTGTGTTGGGACTTCAAACCGACATGGTGCAAAATCTATCAAACAACTAGAAATTTTCCCAGAGCCTCCCAAAGATAGAGATGCTTCTACTCCTTGGCCTTTGTATCCAAAAATCTATAGAACCTCTAGCTCCCATGAAGAAGGAGTTGATCGCAAATGGGCTGTTAACACAGTAGCCTTCATTGGAAATGACAAGGGAGAAGTCCAAGCTTTGAAAGGTTCAGAGGTTGAATTCAAAGATGGTAAAATGGTTCCGGTAGCTGGTACAGAATTTGAGTGGCCAGCTGATCTAGTGCTTTTGGCTATGGGATTTGTCCATCCAATCAAAGATGGTATCATTTCGCAATTCCAAGAAATGGGTATGCAAGTTGATAACCGAGGAAATGTTGCTGCAAGTTTTGGAACCAAAGAAGGCTCCTTTGCTACAAGTCTGAATAAGGTTTATGCCTGTGGCGATGTGAGACGAGGACAATCTTTAATTGTTTGGGCAATATCAGAAGGAAGAAAATGTGCAGAACAAGTCCACCGTTTTCTTATGACAGAAGTTGAGTCATAAATCCTTAATTTCTGCGCCTTTCCTTTAAGCTTTTGTTAGTTTTACGAAAATCTACACAACCATAACAGGAAGATTCTAATAGAATCTTCCTAAAGATTTTATTAATGTTTGACATTGCAGTTTTTGCAGGATTTATCAAAACTTTGTAAGTAAGTCTCCGAGCTACCTGAATTCAATTTTCTTGGCGATTTTAGGAGGAAAACTCTTTTTATCAATTCAAACACTATAGGTTTTATAAGTATAAATCCGACAATTATTATGATAATATGAACAATATGGTTCTGAGTATCTATAGTTAAGGTCATATGAATCCTCCTTGACAGATTGGTATAAGGATCTTAAATTTTACACATATGCAATCATTTAAATATATATCCATTTCTCTTCTCATTTTCAGTACGCAATTGTATGCTGAAACAATTTTATTTCGTGACGGAACAAAATTACAAGGTAAAATTCAAACCCAGGGTCAGAACACCATTACAATCAAAACATCGAAAGGGGTTCAAATAGTCAAAAAAAGTGAGATAACTAAGGTAATTTATAAAGATAAAATTTCTGACGACGAAGAAGCAAAAATCCGTCTTGAAGAAGAACAAAAGCAACTTGCATTGAATGCAAAGAAAGAAGAGATAGAAAGGATAAAAAAAGAACAACTTCCCAAAGAATCTCCGGAGAAACAAGAAACTGTGATTTTCAAACCTGAAATAAATTTGGGAGAGGAAAAAACGTCATTGGGTGCATTCTGGAGATCTGCCTTAGTTCCAGGTTGGGGTCAATTCTACCAAGGTAGAGAATGGGCTGGAGTGATCTACCCTACTCTGATTCTTGGTGGTGGTTATGCAGCTTACCAGAAGAATAGAATCTATAGGAATGCATTAAATGATTATAATAATATAAATAATCCATATTCAGAATCAGCTCTATTACTTTCCGCATTGAATGTTCCTAACTCAATAAATTCAATCAATCAAATTGTGGATTTTTCTGGGAGCAATAATGATGTTCTTTTGAATTTTTATAACACCAATGAATCTCCTATCGCCAAACAAAAAGAAGCAGTAGAAAGACATTATTCAGAACTTAGAGTGATTTCATATGCTGTTGCAGCGCTTTGGGTTTGGAATGCGATTGATGCTTTTATTTTTCATCCAGATTCTTCATCCATATCAGATGGAAAGAACTCTAGTTTTCCTCAAGCTGGTGATATAAAAATAAAAATAGACTCTAATTCTGTTCGTTCACCAAACTATGCCAATGTGAACACTACAGAACATAGAGTCTATCTTGAGACGTATTTTTAAATTTAAAACCTTGCTTAGTTTAGGCTAGTCAATTCCTCTAGGAGCTTTACTGTTCTTCTTGTAAACTCTCCCATTTCTTGGTCAGTCATTACCTTTGAAGAAAGCAAGGCAAGATCATAGATTTGCTTAGCGATAGATTCTCCTTTTGCTGGGTTCACTCCCTCATAAGACTTAAGAGCATTTTTTACTAAAGAAGAGCTAGAGTTTACTGTTAGAGTATGATTCTTAAGTAGTCCACCTGCCATCTCTGAATTCATAGAAGTATTCATCTCAGACATTCTTCTTATATATTCAGGTAGAAGAATTACAGCTGGCACTTCTTGGCTTTTCAAGGAGCTTACTTTAATTTCAAGACCTTCTCTACCAATGGCTTTTTCAAAGAATTCTTTGATACGATCAGATTCCGTTTTATTATTCTGATCGACGACTCCAGGTTTTTCATCTTTATCAACAACCTGATCAGCTAGCTCAGAATCAACTCTCTGGAATTTCCAATCAGGGTTCTTTCCTTCTAGAAATTGAATGAAGTGAGAATCTATTCTTGAATCTACCATCACTGCTTCTAATCCTTGGGACTTCAAAAGATCCATATATACAGAGCTTTTTTCTGCTTCATTGGCATAGAAGATCTTCTTATCATTTTTATCTTTATTTCTATCCCAATACTCAGTTAAGGTAGTGTACTTATCATCAGAAGATTTAAACAATAGAGCATCTTTAATAGCATCATAGAATTTTTCTTCCATCATAGAACCGTATTTGACAAAAATTGATATATCATGCCAATTCTTCTCAAATTTTTCTCGGTCTTTCTTGAAATCTTCAATTAACTTATCCCCAATTTTCTTTATTATGTGGGAAGATATCTTCTTAACCAAAGGATCATTCTGTAAATATGATCTCGAAACATTGAGAGGAAGGTCTGGAATATCTATTGTTCCTTTCAAAATCGTTAGAAATTGTGGAATCAATTCATTCGCTTCATCCGAAACAAATACATGATTACAGTACAATTTGACACCATTCTTGGATGCTTCTAACTCATGAGTAATTTTTGGGAAATATAAGATTCCTTGAAGTCGGAAGGGATAGTCAACATTCAAATGAATGTGAAAAAGAGGCTCAGACGTAAAAGGAAATAAATAATTGTAGAACTCCTTATAGTCTTCCTCTTTGACTGAAGATGGTGACTCGGACCAAAGCGGTCTCATTTTATTAGCTTGTTCAGATTCAACATGAATCGGCACAGGAAGGAAGTCACAATACTTTTTAATAAGCTCTTTTAGCTTCCATTTATCTAAATACTCTCCCGAATCCTCATCTAAGTGCAGAATAATCGTAGTTCCGCGGTCGGACTTATCTGAAGTTGTTATACTAAAATCCGTACCTGATTCGGAAATCCAATGTACAGCTTTGGAATCTTTTTTATAAGATTTGGTAATAATTTCAACCTTTTTGGATACCATAAAAGAAGAATAAAATCCGAGTCCAAAATGTCCAATAATCTCAGCCTTATTCTCTTCTGATGAATACTTCTTAGCAAATTCAGTGGCACCTGAGAAAGCGATTTGGTTGATGTATTTTTTAATCTCTTCATCTGTCATTCCCAAACCATTGTCCGAGAACGTTAGGGTTCTTTCTTTTTGATCAAAGCTTAAATTTACTTTATAATCGGTTCCACCTTCGAACTCCTCAGATAAAGAAATCTTTTTGAGTTTTGCAATTGCATCGCAAGCATTGGATACAAGCTCTCGTATGAAGATATCTTTTTCGGAGTACAACCATTTTTTAATAATTGGAAATATATTCTCTGTATCTACGGATATTTTGCCTTTTTCTGCAGTGCTCATTTTAAATCTCCTTCTATGTATTTAGATAATAATTCTTTTTCTCTAGGTTCTAGTATGGAAAAAATATTTGTGAATTTTTCGCCAACATATTTTTTTCTTAAAGCTACCCAAAATTTTGCTTCCTCTTGGGAAAAGCCACGATCCAAAAGAATTTTCTCTAATAATATTCCAGTTTTTTGACCAGCGATATTTTGTATTCTTAGTAAATATTCATTTTGCTTTTGGAATCTTCCGGTCTTGAATTTTTTCCAAAAAAAATATCCAAAACATAAGGTAGTTAAAAAGGAAAAGATGAAAATCGAGTAATGTAGATTACTGATACTTCTTTCTTTAGAATAATCAATGATCTCTTGCTTGCTCTCCTTGGAAAGATTTGGATTTCTTTTTAAAGTTAGTGCAGGGAATTCTTTTTTAATTATCTGAAAGTTTCCATTTTTTGGATTGAAAAATGAGATCTCAAATGGAAAAGAAGATGAATTCGATTTTAGAAATAAAGAATATTCAAAGTTAGCTGTGCAACGAAAACCATATTCTTGTTCGGCAATCTCTGTAAACTTTTGGTTTTTATTAACGGAGAGACTCTGTAATTTTCCTGGAAAATTCTTAGGTAAGCTTAGCAGTAATGGATCCTTGAATTGGTTGCAAAAACCCAGTCCTTGTATTTCTATATTAAACTTCCAAGGGTTGCCTTCAAGAATAGCTTCTTTTGGAAAATGAATTAGCATTTCATATTCCCCTACCTCTCCAGAAAAGGATTTCGGAGCAGGACTCGGAAGTGGCAGAACTTCAATTGCTTTTGGACTGGATTCTATTGTATGAGTGTAAAAATGAATTCTCTGTGAGTTAGTAAAATCGAATTTAGTTTTCCCAATATGAAATCTTCCGACCTTAATGGGAGTTAAAGCAAATATTTCTCTATTGTAGGGATTTGTAAAATATCGTTCTATTTGTCCATTCAAATTAATATCAACTTGTTCTGGATAGTTGATCTTCACACCTGAAAGAAGAGTTGATGTGAAGTATGGAAAGGATATGGATTCATTCGGATTCCTTTCAAAAAATGGCTTCCTTATTTTCTTATTATAAAATACAAAATATCCAATTACAGGCTCTCCAAGGTAGATTTGAGATTTACTAGTGTGGAATTTTACATAGGAAGTCTCGGATATTGCATCATCAGCTAACTGAGATTCATTTCCAGAAAAGAATCGATTCAATAAATTGGAGGGCGGTTGGTATTGTTTTTTTGTTACTGTAAATTTTTGTTCTGGTATTTGGTAGATCTGTCCATTCTCTTCAACTTGTATGGGTGGAATCGTATAGATTCCTGGTTGTGATTGAAGGATAGTAAATTTTAAAATTGTGGAGGATGTTGCTTTAAAATTAATAATCTTTGTTTCTGTTTGAATCCCTGAATATATAGCAATCACAGAGCCCAATTCAAATTGTATTCTTACAGGTTTAGGAATTGATCCAGTTTTGGAAATAGCTTCAATGATAAGGGGTTCATTGATTGCCACTTCAACAGAAGAGATTCTAAATTCTATTGGATCTGCAGCTAATGAAATAGGAAGAAAAAGTATAAGTAAAAAAGAAAAAAATTGCAGCATCTTACCAAAACTTATCTCGTCTAAATGTGGTTATGGATTTAGAATTCTTTCTTTGTATTTTATCTGCATTGAGAGATTCCATAAGTCTTTCCGCTTCTTTTTGTGTTAAAGAATTTGGATTTTGCTGTTGTTGAGATTGATCTGTCGATTTATTGTTTTGATTTTGTTGATCCTGTGGATCTTTCGTCTTTTTTTCGTTTGGTGAAAATGGATTGGAAGAATTTTTTTGGCTAGAATCTTCTTCTTTCTTAGTTGAGCCACCTCCTTGTTTCTTGTTCATCTTAGGATTGTAAGCTAGTTCTAAATTCTTGCGTGCATCTAAGTTATTTGGATTTTCTTGGATAGCCTTGCGATAAGATTCAATTGCCTTCTTAGTATTTTGAGCATTTTCATATGCCTTAGCCATATTGAAATAAGATTTTGAACGGAGATTGGAGTCTGTAGATTCTAAGGCTTTTTCGAAATAAGGAATTGATTTTAAGAATTCTCCCGATTTAGCAATGGTAGTTCCTTTATTAAAATCTAATCTAGGATCATTCTCAAATTCTTCTTCTGCTTTTTCAAAAATTTGTAAGGATCTTCGGTAATCTTGATTTTGAAAAGATTCAATGCCCTCTTGTATTTGGGAAGCCACAGGATTGAAAAAGGATTCTGCATACAAGGAAGCCTTCCAATTATAAAAACCGGACAAAATGAACATCCAGAAAAATAAATTGAAAAATTTCAATAACTTATACCTAACCATTAGACCCTACCTTTCTATAAATAAGAAATTCAATAAGAAAAACATCAAGAAATAGAATCAAGATCATAGGCAAAAGAAAATAATGGACCTTCTGGAATCGAAAAAATGTAGATCTATTGATGAGCTTATTTTTACTCATAGAATTTGCTAAATCAACAAGTTCGAATGCAGAACTTGCATTTCTCGTAAGATCATGGTAGACTGCTCTATTTTGCATTGCGATTTCTTTGAGTAATTCCAAATTTGCTTTCGAAATTACAATATCTTCTCCAGAACTTAAGGGAGATAAGGTTCCATTAATTGTAACATAACCTGATGTAGACGTCTCCTCTTCTTGGTAGTAGATAGGAGAACCTTCAAAACTTCCTATCCCCCAAACTAGTAATTTTTCATCTATTGTTGGGATGGAAGCATTTTCATGATCTTCCCCATCGGATATTAAAACAAGAATTCTATGTCTGAGAATTTTATTCGAGCTTAAAATAGCTTTAGCTTTATTCAATACTTTACCAATATCAGTTCCCTTATCACCCACCATATCGGTATCTAAGCCTTTCACAAAATCAGAAAAGGCTTCCAAATCAGAAGTAAGAGGACAATAGAGAAATGGTGATCCTGCATAAACTAACAGACCTAACCTGTTCCCTTCTAATTCAGGCAACATAGGTAGAATGATTTGTTTGAAGCGAGAAAGTCTGCCACCACTTACATCAACTGCATTCATAGATAAGGAGGTATCTACAATAAAAAGTATATCAACTCCACTCCCTTCATTGGGCAGTTCCATATCTTCTGTAAGTGGATAATAGTATGCAAAAAATGCCAATGCAACAATTAAACAATATAGAAGGATTCGAATTCTTAGATAAATAGGATTTGCTATCGTGATCCTTAAAGTATTCAAAGAATATAATTTGGAAAACGATTTTAATTGGAATAAATAATAAAATCTAAATCCAGTATAAATGAGAATAGCTAAAACGAAAAAGTAAGGAATAACATCACTAAGCATAAAATTTGAAAAGAAAACTTCTCCCTAATAAATCTAAAATCATGAGTCCAAGGGCAAAGTTTAAATACCAGATATAATCTGTTTCAATAATTTGTTTGGGTTTAGCTGACAGGAAGTCTTTCTCTAAATTATCTATCTCATTCAATACGTCACCTAACTCATTTGCATTTTCTGCTCGGAAAAATTTACCAAAAGTAGAATTGGAAATATTTTGCAAGGCTGAAAAATTCACCTCGTATTCTTCATTTTCCTTACCAATTCCTATGGTATAGATCTTTATTCCAAATGCCTTAGCTGTCTCTGCCGATGTTTCAGGATCTATCCTTCCAGTGTTAGATACTCCATCAGTGAGCAAGATGATTATTTTTGTTTTAGTCTTAGCTGATTTTAAGCGAAAGGTAGATAAGAGAATAGCGTCACCCACCGCTGTCCCCTGCTCTTGTATTGTTTCTGTATCTATAGATTCAAGGATCTCATTTAAAGCTATCCTATCATTTGTCAATGGCGATTGAAGATATGCTGCACCAGCAAAAACTACAAGTCCTAAGCGATCCGAAACTCTCCTAAGTATAAATTCATTCAGAAGGTTTATCGAAACTTCAAGTCTATTGCGTGGCAAAAAATCTCTAGAATTTACCATGGAACCAGAAATATCTAAGGCAAACATTATATTGATACCCTGTGTTTCATCTGGTAAGAAATTTCTTTTGGACCCAGGTCCAGAAGCTGCTAAAATGAGGAAGCCCAAACTCAAGAATCTTATGTAAGGAAAGATTTCGATAAGAATTCCTAGTGGGAATTGATCATTTCTCTTGTATGTTAGGTGGTCATCTGCAATTTTTAATCTTGGAAATGTTGTATTTTCCATTACTAAATTCCGAAAATGAAAAAACAGAATTCCAATCAGTGGTATAAAAGCGAATAGAACCCAAGGTCTCTGAAATTCAAGCATCCTTTCTTCCAGCTTGTATAGTATTCATGATTTGCTTCCACTGCTCAAACATAGATTTAGCTTCGTCAGTGGATATGCATTCGTTTGTATCAGAGTATTTTGCAAAAAGGAAAAAGACCTTCATCTTTCTCATATCCTCAGTTGACATTGGATAGGATTTATAAATATTCTCTAAGAGATCTGCGTCAGTTAAAATTTTGGGATGAGCTTGATCTTGGTTTAAACCTATACCGTTTTGAAATTCAAAAGGTACCTCAATTTGAGTTATAGTATTTTTAGATTTGGGAAGTTTAAACTGAATAAACTCAGTCATGAAATAAGCAAATTCCTTCTTCGTTAAGTTCTCTTTTCTGATAAGAGAGTTAAATTTGTCTTCTAAAATATCATCAAGTGGGGCAATATATGGCTCTTCAATTATTGCATCTAAAGGCCTAGAAGAGTATTTTTTGTACAAAATATAAATACAAAAAACTAATAATATTATTAAAATTACGATCAGAAATAATCTATACCACAAGAAATTTCCAAATGCAATGGGAGCTTCATAGTCCGAAGGTTCAGTACTATCTTTTTCTGAAATTGCGGAAAGTATACGAATCTTTTTCTCACTGAGTATGTAGGCTGTAGATTGTGAGTTCTTCCAATGAATAGGAATTGTAAATTCACCTGGCTTAAAGATTCTAAAGTCAATAGTCGCACTATGGTCTTTTATTTGAATCTTAAGAACTTCTCCAATTACTAAATCTAATTCTTCCGAAGTAATATCACCTTCCTTAGGAAATTCTATAGAATATTCGTCTTCCCACTCGATAGTATATTGAAAAATCTCGAACACTTTGCACTCTTCCTGACTGAGTGTTTCATTTGGTTGTGCCTGAAGGAAGGTAATAGGTGAGAGATAAATTCCTATGATAATAAAATTTCTTAGATAGTTCTTAAGAGAAATTGATAAGCCGAATGGTTGCTGGATCATCATAAAGAATTCCCTAAAGATAGCATGATTTGTTTGGCTAGATCTTTATTCACATGGAAGAAATTACAATTCTGATGAAAATTGTATTTCAAATTTTCTAAGTCTGCTTCCTTACTTGAAACATACTGAGTCCCAAGCTTAGAAATCTCAGATGGTTCAGAGAAAAAAAAGGATTTTAATTTTGAATTGTGGAAGTCATCAAGTCCAGAATCAAGAGCACAGGCATGAATCTCATGTTTTTTGTGGATGGATTTTCTATCCTTATGTTCCATCAATGAGAAATCGCTAATCCAATATACCAGAGATCTCAACTGGGTTTTTTCTTGTAAGTATTGGTAAGGTAGATTATGGTTGGTTCCCATTTTAGATTCTTGGGCAAAAGAAATATTTTCTTGGAGTTTTTTTGCAGCCTTCCATAACTGTGAAACAGATTGAATGGGAGGGATATTTGCAATAAGCTTATCAGAATAACAGATAATCTGAGCTTTGTTATGTGATAAAAAGTGAATATACGCAAGAAAAATAGCAAGTTGAAACCCTGTCTGCTTCTTTAAGTCAAGGGAGAGCATGGAATAAGAAATATCTAGAAAGATCAAAACAGGTAAATCTCTTTCTAAGAAAAATTCTTTTACATGGATTTCACCCGTTCTTGAAGAGACGTTCCAATCTATCATTCTAATATCGTCCCCACTTAAATATGGACGGACATCGCGAAATTCCATCCCCCTGCCTTTGCCATGAAGAAAACTTTGTCCTAAATTCCTACCATCCATTCTTTTCCTTGTTCGAATTTCAAGTTCATGAGCAAGTCGGAATAAATTTGTATTCAAAAGTTGCAATCAAGGAACTCCTAAGGTCTCCAGTATCACTTCTATAAGGTTGTCAATGGAGACATCTTCTGCCATTGCCTCATAATTAAGTAGGATTCTATGTCTTAGTATTTCTTTTGCAAAAATTTGAATATCTTCTGGCAAAACAAAATCCCTTCCTTCTGTTAAAGCTTTAGCCTTAGCAATTTTTAATAGGGCAAGAGAAGCTCTTGGGCTTGCCCCATGTTTAATAAATGTCTTTGTGTCATTGATCTTGCTCGTTTCAGGGCGCGTTTCACGTACGATTCTTACGATATATTCTTTTAATTTGTCATCTATGAAGATTGATTCCGCTAATTCAGAAAATTGGTTTCTATCTTTAGATTTAATAATAGGCCTAAGATTCTTTATTTGAGTTTTGCCATGTTGTTCAAGGATTCCCAATTCTTGTTCTTCAGATGGATATCCCACCTTAAGCTTTAGCATAAACCTATCCGTCTGAGCCTCTGGTAATTGGTAGGTGCCTTCTTGGTCTATAGGATTTTGAGTTGCCAAAACAAAGAAATTTGAATCCAGTTGAAAGGTTTCTTCACCAATGGTCACTAAGCGCTCCTCCATACATTGCAAAAGTGCAGATTGTACTTTTGCAGGAGCGCGGTTAATCTCATCGGCAAGAAGTATTCCAGTAAATACAGGTCCTTTTCTTACATCAAAACTTGCCGTCTTAGGATTGAAAATGGTTGTTCCAGTTAAATCTGCTGGAAGAAGATCAGGGGTAAATTGGATTCTATGAAAATCGGAATCAAGGACTTCAGCGAAAGTTTTGGCTAAAAGAGTTTTGGCAAGCCCCGGCATTCCTTCTAATAAAACATGTCCTTTCGAAAGTATAGCAAGAAGGATAGCATCTATACTGCTATCCATGCCTGTGATTACTTTTGCTAATTCAGATTTGGTATTCTTAAGTGTCTCTTGGAGATGTTGAATCTTCTCTTGGGGAATAGCACCTGGTTTATTTTCCATTTTATAGATTTACCTACTTATGAATTCAGATTATTTGCAAGCATTAGCTGTCATAGTCGGTCTTGCTTTTCCTAACATATAGTACATAACAGATCCACTTTCTTTCCAACATCCATTCTTTCTGCCTTGTGCATCGGATCCTCCCCTGCCTATTTCTTTACCGCTTACATCATATTCTATTGCATCTTCGGCTGATTTAATTTCTAATCGTTTTTTCCCATTATCATGATAGTATGTAAATGGAATATCTGGTTTATAGCTATCTTTAATATCACCTGTCTCATCATCTATCATAACCAGAGAAAAGAAAAATTTCCCTTCTCCGACTTTCTTTCCAGAACGGTCAAAGATTTCAGCAGATTGAAGCATAACCTCATTTGCCATTGTTCCATTATAGCGAAGCTTGCCATCATTGAAGTAATAAGACCATTTCCCAACTCTAACATGCTTACGATTTCCTTCACCAAAAAGCTTACCATTTGGATAATACTCCTTCCAAAATCCAACTCTTTCGTATTTGCTATCGCCTACTCCGTCTTTTCTGGGAGCATAATTTCCCTCAGATTGTACAGCTCCTGATTTATAATAAGTCTTCCATGTACCAACTCTTGCATCTTCGCGGTTCATTCCTTGAGAAGAGATAGACTTGCCATCATCGAAATAACTTATTTCTTCCCCATCCAAGAGATCATTTTTGTAGTGTACAATTTGTTTTATGGTTCCCTTACCAAAATGGTAGTACTTCCATTGGCCATTTTTCTTTCCATCTATGTAATGACCTTCTTCAAGAAGATAACCATCTTTACTTGATTTTAAATAAAAGGGTCCTTCTTGTTTGTCATCCTTCCAAAAAGTTTCACTCAAGATTTCACCAGTGTTTGCGCTAAAAGTTTTTACAATGCCTTCTCTTTTACCATTAACATAAGGAATTTCTGTAATGATTTTTCCTGTTTCAGGGTCTGGTCTCTTCCAGATTCCAACTCTCTTTCCATTCTCATAATTTCCAATTAGATCTAAAACATTCTTATAGTTTGGATTCTTGAGATCGCCACCATCTTGGAATTGGAGGTATTCCTTCCACTCCCCATTCTTGGGGAAGGATTTAATTTTACCCAAACCTAGACTTTCCACTTCAGAAGCAGAGCATTCTTTGCCTCCGCAATTTGTAATAACTGGACCTTGGCCTCGTATCAATTTTGTATTACTAAATCTTTCTATTCGAATATTGGGAGCTTTCATTTCAAAATCAGGAGCATCTTTATCTGCTTCTTTGTTATCAGCGCTAGAGCACTGAATTGCAAATGCTAAGCTTAGAATGGAAAATAGGGGAAAAAGTTTCATACTTGAATATCTCCTGAGATAGATCTATTTTGAATTTTTTGAAAAAGGTGAGACCTTGCTTTTTTGTTAATTTCTAATTGGTCATAGGATTGGAAATGTTGTCCACCATCTAATTTAGAAATAAAAAATCTTGGAGGCAGTATGTGAAAAGCCCCACTGCCTTTTACATAGGTAATTGTTTCATCCAAAGAGGTAAGACTACATTCCAAATGTATTTTTCTTTTTTCTTTATCAATTGGCCAAGCTCGTGCAAGTAATGGTGTCTCAACGGGAGTAGCTTTGAGAAACTTGTAGGACATTGTGTCCGTCATCACTATGAAACCTAAATGAAAGCATAAGGCTCCCATGGATTCGTCCATGAGAGTCGAAATCACCCCGCCATGTCCGTAGTTAGGAGCACCATTGAAGTAGCGTGCAAAATTATATTGGAATCTCACTTCACCCGATTCATCATCAAAGTAATAGTCAGCATGAAGTCCATGAGGATTATTCTTTCCACAACCGAAACAAGTATCGTGGTGTATTTGGTGTCCATAGATAGAAGGTTTCATAAAATTTCCGTATTTGCAAGTAAAGTAAACTATCTAAATCAAGACAATCGAAACTAGGGGGTCAATTCCTTTAATTTCAATGATTTACTAAACTATGTGAAGCTCTAAAAAAAGGACTAATCAGAATCAGAATCATAATCTTATTCGATTTTGGCTTAGTCCCTTCCCTTTTAAATTTTATTTAACACTAAATAGGTAGTGGCTAACTAACCACTCATTTCCGTTGTCATAGCCAAATAGCTCAGCACAGGACATGAAAAATACCTTCCAATAAACCCACCACTTTGTTGCTTGGTCAGCACCATAAGTTTCTGCAAATATTTTTTTGATAGCTTCTTCATTTTTATACATATTTGCAAGCCAAGCTTCACTTGTCTTTTGGTAGTGAGTTCCGCTTAAGCGCCAGTGATTTTCGATTTTAAAATCTTTCTGGAAATACAAGAAGAGGTCATCCGATGGCATTTGACCTCCCGTGAAAAAATACTTTGCCATCCAATCGGTTTCATCAACTACCTCGAAGGGATAAGCGAAAGTTTTGTGGGTAAAGATATGTATGAAAAATTTTCCTTTTGGTTTGAGGAAGGTTGATAGTTTCTCAAAAAGCATTTCATAGTTTTTCATGTGCTCTAACATCTCTACAGAAATAATTCTATCAAATTTCTTACTTGTTTTGAAAATATTCATATCTTGTGTAAGGATTTCAAGATTTTTGAGACCTCTCTTCTTCGCTTCAGAATCAATAAATTGCTTCTGAGTCTTGGAATTCGAAACACCTGTAATCTTACATTTCGGATACTTTTCAGCAAGAGTCAGAGAAACTGATCCCCAACCACAACCCAAATCCAAAACAGCCATTCCATCTTTTATCTCTGCTCTTTCAAAACTCAGATTCAACATTGCATCTTCTGATTCAGCGAAACTTGTGTTCTCATTTGGCCAGTAACCAGAACTATACTTCATTCTGTGCCCCATCACATACTTATAAAATTCACTTGGAACTTCATAATGTTGCTCATTTGCAGCTTCTGTGTGAACAGCTATAGGAGATTTTTTTAGAGATTGTATATAGGCCAATTTATGTTCTAACTGTTCGCTTAAATTTGCCTTAGTCTCTTGCTTCAATCTTAGTTTAACAAGTTGTCTGATTCTAAATCGAATCAACCAATCGGGGAAAATATCTTTTTCTAGGGTCTGAATAACGTTCAAAAAACGGTTCTCCTGTTTTTTTTTATGGAAATTTATCGCTCGTAACCTAACGTATTGCTTTATGAGGTATTTCTTTATAATTTTACTTGTGCTTTTCTCCCAAGGAATTTTAGCTCAAGAACTTATAAACCTTCGAGACCAGCCTGTCCTGGTTCGAGAAGGATTTGATCCTCAAAGTATCTTACCATCCAAGGATAAATTTTTCCAAACTTCCGATTGGATTTCCATAGACAGGAAGTCAGAAGGAAATACTTCTCTAGCTGTCAAACTAATTCCTCAATTACAGCCTGAATCACGAACGATCTTTTCTTTAGACGATTCCCAGGAGCAAACTTACTCTTTTCTTTTTCAATTTCATTTGGATGAGCAGATTTATGATCATTCTGAATCCTTTGCGATTCTACTGAGTACGATCGGATCCAGATGGGTAGTGTTTATGAATGGGGTAATGGTTGCAGACCAATCTCAGGCAGATTATGATCATACTCGTTTTAATGAAATCGTTCCTATCCCCAAATCCTCACTCGTTTTAGGAAAAAATCACTTGGTTTTTAAAATTATAGGTTCTAAGAGTAATTATTTAGTCGGTTTTAATAATGGTGAAGCTTATTATTTTGGAGATTTTGCATCTATAGCCAAACAACAGTCCGAGGCTTTCGTTCTAATTGTTATTACAATTTATTTCTTAATTGGATTCTTTCATCTATTTCTTTTTGCTAAGCTCAAATATGGATACCATAATTTATACTTTGGCTTCTTTACTCTTAGCCTCTCTCTTTTCATCTTTTCGAGGACTAATTTAATCACACTCTATTGTTATGATTTTGGGAAAGTTCATAGATTGATGACTATTCTATTTTATTTGATGCCGATCTTTGGGATTTTATTTTTTAGATCTTTATTCAATGAAAGATTAAAGATTTTTGATAAAATTCTTATCCCACTTAATTTATGCTTGGCGCTAGGTTGTCTGCTCTTTTCATCCTCTTGGATATATGATACAGTTTATACTTATATCTATTTCTTAGTTGTTTTCTCATTTTATATTTTAATTATTGGAGTGTCTTCATACTTTCTTAGAGATTTGAATTCGAATGCTGCAAGCTTAAATCTACCTATTTATAACATCAAAGTAATCTACAGAACCATTTTTAAGAGTCTCTCAGGGAATGTATTCTTAGGTAATATAATTTTTATTTTAATTTTGATCTATGATTCTTATGATATAACCTATAAACACCAAGGAATGTTCATTACACAATACGGATTTTTGATTTTTGTTATTGTCATTGCCTATTCATTATCTAACCGTTTTATAAATTTATTCAATAAGAACGAGTCTCTTAATATAGAGCTAGAAGATAAAATAAGCGAAATTGAATATGCAAACCAAAAATATAGATTCATAGTTGATGGGACTAATGATCTTTTATTTATTTTGGACAATGATTATGCGGTAAGATCTATGAATCATGCAGGTAAAAAGTTTTTTGGGACTAAACCTGAAAATATTCTAGGAAAGAATTTTCTCGAACTTATATATACAACACCTAACGATAAGGTCATTTTGACTCAATTAGTCAAAGAAAATCTGAATTCTCTGACTCATGTTGGCAAGCAAACAAGATTTAGGGCAAGAATCAAAACTTCAAGAATGCATGAACCTCTTGAATTGCTTTTCCATATTGAAGCAGTGGATACAAGAGGTCATTTGGAATTCATAGGTAAAGCTTCGAGAACCTTTGATGATACTATAGCCTCACAGATCCTTTCTGAAACACAAATCTACCAAATAGATAATTTCATAATTATGGCAGATGAGTTAAGCCTAAGGCTGGTAAAGGTTCTCTCGAAAAGGCTACCTGATTATAAAGTTGAGGCGGTTCGAACAGGACTTAGAGAAATTTTAGTGAATTCTATAGAACATGGGAATCTCGCGATTACCTATGAAGAAAAAACAGAGTATCTTAGGCAGGGTAATTATCTAGAGTTAATTCAAAATCGCCAGAAGGATCCAATTTATGGTAAAAGAAAAATTATCGTTGAATATACATTAAATGATAAAGAGGTAAAATACAGAGTCACAGATGAAGGAAATGGATTCAGTTACAAAGAACTTCAGAAAAAATCACTTGATACAGAACAAGTTCGAGAGCATGGTCGAGGGATTATGCTTGCCGAAAGTATTTTCGACAAGGTTGAATACAATAATGTAGGAAATTCAGTGCTACTTACTATTATTTTCGAGGAAACCAAGGAAAGAAAGAATTCGTAGTCCTTTGGTATTCCCTAAATTTATCACCCTTAGAGAGCAGAGAAAATTTTTCAGCAAATGGAACTCCTGTTACATGAACAAGCAGAATATACATAAAAATCGCAGGAAGAATTCCCAACCAATGGTATTGAGCAGCATAGATGGATAGTCCTAACCAAATCATCCATTCGAAGAAATAATTCGGATGTCTGGAAAATTTCCAAAGACCAAGCTTACAAACCTCACCCTTATTTTTAGGATTTTTGATGAAAGAGGATAGTTGTTGGTCAGCGACGGTTTCACCTATTTCACCAATAAAGAAGAGAAGGATACCAGCTATACCTAAGATAGGATAATTTGAGCTAGGCGAAAGAAAAACAACCAAGAATGGAGCAGTAAGGATTAAAGCAAGTAGACCTTGGAATAAAAACACATTTGTAAAGAATTTGCTATGGACCTTTTCTCCATAATCCTTTCGGAAAGAATTGTATCTTTTATCTTCAGCATGACCTGGTAAAATCCTCGTTAAGAACAAAAAGATAGATAGTCTTAGCCCCCAAAGAGTAACAAGAAGGACAAAAACTAAAGAACCCCATTCTAATTCGAAATGATTTTTAACAAAATAATAGGTAAAAAGAATAAAAAGAATTACAAGTCCCCAACCTACATCAATAACAGCATAGTTGTTTCTGATTTTTCCCCAAAACCAAAATACAATCATAGTACTTAGAGTAACAAAAAAAGCGGGTAAAAAATAAGAAAGAATAGGTTCCATTTATATTTCCTTAGTGAATATGAAGTTTAGACTTCCAATTCAATTAGAAAGTAAACAAAGATTGGAATCCTCTATAAGTTACAAGAAAAGTTCCTATACTTGAGCCTAATTGCGGAAGCATGAAAACCAAAAATATTCTTATAACCCTATTCTTCCAATATCCGCCTAAGGTTTCGGAATCAGTTGCAATTTGTTCAAAGTCCTCTGCTGTTGGCTTACGAAACCATGATTCTGAAAGTGCAGCAACCCAACCTGGTTTTAATATAGGATTGAAATTGCCCAAAGGAGCTGTAATCACAGCAAGCAAAAAAGAAATTGGGTGTGCAAGTGCGATCAAAGCACCAATTCCAGCTAGAGAAGATTTAACCACTATCCAAGACCAGATTAAATCCGTTCCAACTTTGGTGCCTCCTTTCCAAAATGCAAAAGAAAATAAACAAACAAAAAGCATAGGAATCAGAAATACTTTAGATCTGTCCCAAAGACTTCGTTTAGGAATTTCATCTAATTTATCAATAGGTTCATCTTCTTCAATGTGATTCATAATTCCATTTAAATGACCTGCCCCTACGACAGCTAATAGCTTCTTAGAAGAAAGCGATGCTTCTCGTATTTTCTGAGAGAGATAAATATCTCTTTCGTCTATGATCACTTCTTTTACGGGATTATATCTAGATGGAATTTGAGAAAAAAGATCGGAAAGAACATCCTCACTTTTCATCTCTTCAATCTTTTCTTGAGTAACATCTTCTTTAACAAAAAGAGATGTTACCAATGCACTCAGTAGGTACATTTTCGAAAAAGCACTTACATTCCCCCAGGCTCGCTTTAATGTTGTTTGAATCTCACGATCTATGGGAATTACCCTAGCCCCAATTGCTTCTCCAGATTCTATTGCAGCTTTCAATTCATCACCAGGACGGATTTTTCCTTGTCCCATTTTCTTCTGAAAAGAAGAAAGTATCAAGGATGATAGGAGTAGAAACATCTTTCTTTCTTTGAAAACTTTAAATACATCTAACTTTTTAAAGTATTCTGGATCTCGTATGGAGCGAATCCGAGAGTTACATAGCTCTACACAAACAGTATCCGGTTTGATTTCCTTACTTAAACGTTGAACTTCACGCACACTTTCTTCGCTTATATGAGCGGTTCCTAATATGGTTACTTCACAATTGCCTAATAGAATATGGCGGATAGGTTCATTTGATAATATTACTTTTTTATTTTTTTTTGTTGAACTCATATGCCTTAAGATCATTCTCGAAAGAGAGAATTCCTTATTTTTATACTACTTTTAGGATGATTCAAATTCAAACCATCACAATATGCTCGGTAAACTGGATAAAATAATCAATGTAGGAATTGCCGATCTCAAGGTTGGCAAGAGTCCTGAAGTCTTACGAACCACTTTAGGCTCATGTATTGGGATAGTTTTCTACAATCCAGAGAAACAAATTGGTGCCCTTTCTCATATAATGTTAGCCAAAGATCCAACTGGTAAAGATTTAGGAAAGAATCCTCTCAAATACGGAGAGACAGCATTACCTCTACTTGTCAAAGCTATGGAAGAACAAGGTTGCTCTCTTGGTACTTACAGTGCTCGAATTTTTGGTGGTGCCTCCATGTTCAAAGGTATTAATTCTAGTTTTTTGCAAAATATTGGGGAACAGAATATTCTTATTGTAAAAGAATATTTAAAATCGGTAAATATTCCTATTTTAGTTGAAGATATTGCCGGTCATGATGGCCGAACAATTAGTTTATATTTAGATGATGGTAGAGTTCTGTTAAAGAAATCAGGATCGGAGAAATACCTTTACAAGGTAAAATAACTTATGAAAGATAAGATTGACGAAATTCTTAAAGATGTAAATAAGTTACCTGTAATCTCTTCGGTAGTTACTAAAGTAATACAGATGGTCCAGAATCCTGATGTGAATATCCAGGAGCTCTCAACAGAAATATCCAAAGACCCAGCAATCACTGCCTCTGTAATTAAGCTTTCGAATTCAGCTTATTACAGAGCATCCAAACCAGTTAGAACAGTTTCAGAAGCCCTAATGACTCTCGGTACAAAAACTGTCAAAGAAATCATTTTATTAACAGCTGCTAAAGGTATACTAAAGAAAGATCTGCCTGGTTATCAAATCGAGGCTGACCAACTTTGGCTTCAAAGTTTGGTAGT
>PEQN01000009.1 GCA_002786225.1 Leptospira sp.
AATGCTGGAGCGGCTTATGTCTTTATTAGAAAATAAATATTTAACAAGATGTTTGTGTTTCAATAGAAAGAGATAAATTTGTGGTTTCTTTATTGGGACAATAACTCTTACGTTTAAGGCTATTTTCTTTATAAACTAAAGCAATCTGATTATTTTTTTGTATAAAAGTACATCATTATTAACTTTTAGCCTCCATAAATCAAATTAATTTGACAAAATATATGTGTATATATTATTCATAAATGAACTAACTTTACTTCGATTGACAGAATAAAATCGAATTATACAAGTTATACTAATTTATTTTTTATAGTTTAATTTAATGAAGATTGAATTTTCTCGAAAAGCAATATTACTCTTTGCAACTCTTATAATTGTAGTTCTTGCATCATCCTTCTTCTTTTATGAGAGAGAAAAATCCTTTCAAAATCAAATTTTATACCAAATAGAAGAGAATAAAAACTTTGGCAAAGGAAAATCCAAAGATTATTACAAAGATGTTGCAATTAAAAATACTTTAAAAAAAAGAGAAACTGAAATTCAAAAATGTTATAAAGATTTACTTCTCAGAAAGCCAACTCCTACTGATTCTTTTTTAGAATTGGATTGGACTGTTCAAGAAAATGGGACTACTTCTGGTGTAGAAATTATTCAAACAAATATGAACGATGAATTTTTCTTGGACTGCGTTGTTAATATTCTAAATAAAATTAAATTTCCACCTCCGCCACGAGGAATGCCAGAATACGTATACCATAAGTATTTGTTTAAAAATTTGGATGACAAAAAGAAATAAATAAGTTATCACTAAGATAAATAATTTGGACTCAATATTGAAAAGAATAACCAAAATTTGCTTTAGGTTCAAATCTTTTTTCTAGATCTAGTGTCATGGGAAGGGCATCCAAAGTATCCATACTAGTTTTTATAAAAAAATTATCCTTCCTCCCATCTAATTTATCGAAAGAAGCAAATTTTAGAATTGGTTTTGGATAAAATAAGTATGCATCGAGAATATTCCAAAGGTATATGAGTACTGTGATTCCTCCAGCATATTGAAGATTCCTATAGTGTTTTTCAATAGAATCTCTTTGACCGTTAAATGGAGATAATTCACTAGCTACTAAGGCTGAAGCAGAGTTTATTGATGGGGAATTTATTGAACCATCTCCTATGATAGCACGATAATAACCAGCTTGATTATAAGGATTATTTAAATTATCATAATCTCTTTTAGAATTTATATAGATTCTATTCTGTTCATAAGTCAAAAATATACCCAAGGCTATAAGTGATGGATAAATGTAAGCCTCCAATTTTCGATCTTGCCTGTATTGACCCCAACCTGGTAGTACTGCGGATCTCCAAACCGACCCTAATTGAGTTATTTCTTCTTCTTCCGCATTGTCTTCCCGATCTTCAAGCTCACTTCCTAACGGGTATTTATCTTTCTCTTTAGAATCTTTTCCTAAGTATGGGGTATCTTCTATTTTGATTTGATTCTTTTCTTTCTCGGATATTGAGTTCAATTTAGCTTCTTCAGCTTTCCGTAATTTTTCTTCTTCAATTTTTGTAATGTTATCTCTATATATAACTTTTAAAATTTGATTTTTGGAAATAGTAGCAATACTTCCATCTTCTTTTTTAATTTTGATTTGTTTTTGGTTCTGCTCAACAATTTTACCTTGGATCGAACCACCTTTTTTCAAAAGGATATTCTCAGCTGACATAGAACTAGTTAAGAAAAGTAAACTAAATAGAAGGGAAAAATAAAAAAAAGTTTTACTATAAAGAATCATAGGTACCTTGCTTCTAAAATTTTAATAGAACATAGAAAAGTTTCAATAAAACAAATAATATTTTGAAATTATACATGTATACTATTTTAAGAAATTTAGTATAACAAATTTATTTTTGGTATATATAATTAGCCCTAAAAATTAAAAAAATATACCCTAGAGTAAACTTTTTATATTTTCACTCCTAACAAAATAAAACGATTCTTAAATATAGATCTTTTTGCTTTAAAATAGAAGGTAAGTTAGTAAGTCGAGCATTCATCAGTAATTAAAATATTGCAAAATGATGGTAAATTAGATTCATATTGATTTACATTAGAGATAAATCTAAAATAATACCATTAAATAAACAAGGAGTTTAACCTGAAATGAATAATATCCAAACAATACAGAAAATGTATGAATTATTTTCTATCAAAGATTTCAATGCAATTCGTACTTTATTTGATGAGAAAATAAATTGGAATCAAATGAAAGGCTTTCCTGGAGGTGGACAATATATCGGTTCAGATGATGTTTTTGAAAAAGTATTTGATGCTTTCAATCAAAACTGGAATAGTTGGAAAGCATTTATAACTCGATTTATTGATAGTGGTGATGGAGCCTTTGTCATTGGATATTATGAAGGAACTTATAAAGCTACTGGAAGATCCATGAGAGCTGAATTCGCATGTGAATATAAAGTCATAAATGGAAAAATTACCGAATTCAACCAATACACTGATACCTTCCTTATCGCGGAAGCAATGGGTCTGACAAAATAAAGTTCTTTGTGAACTTATCATAAGAGAATGAAAAGAATAAATATTAATATTAAATAAAGGAAGCTAATATGGTCACTTGCTATTTAAAATATATTATAGATACATTCAAAATAGATGAATTTGAACACTATGCAAAACTATGGATACCTTTGGTGGAAAAATTTGGCGGAATCCATCATGGATACTTTATGCCACATGAAGGAGCAAATAATATCGCACTCGCATTATTTTCATTTCCAACTTTAAGTTTATATGAAGAATACAGAAATAAAATAAAAATTGATTCAGATTGTCAAGCTGCGATTAAATATTATGAAGATACAAAATGTTTTTTGAGTTTTGAAAGAAGCTTCATGAGACCAATTTTTAAAGATTGAAATAATTACAGTTTTACCAATATGAATAAATTTAAATTTACATTCAATTTTTTAGTATTTGGAATTTTGATTGTAACTCTTCTTTCATGTGACAAAAACGCCAACAATTCAAATGAATTAGTAGGGACAGTAGATATAACTCATCAATCAAATCCAGTTATTTATTTTGAAATTCCAGTTGTAAATATGGAAAGAGCTATACGATTTTACAAAGCTGTCTTTGATTTCACCTTTGAACAATCGAAAATCGATGGTTACGATATGGCACTGTTTCCATTTAAGAAAGAAAATTCAGGAATTTCAGGTGCACTAGCCAAAGGGAATGTCTATCAACCAAGTCTGCAAGGAGTGATAGTGTATTTTTCTACACATAACATCGACAAAACATTTAATTTAGCATTAAAACATGGTGGCAAAATTTTATATCCTAAAACTTCTAATGGAGATTCAGGTATTGTTGCTGAAATCCAAGATAGTTAAGGCAATAGAATTGGCTTATACCAATCAAGCATAAACCCTTGAGTTATTAGGCCCAAGGGATTTGATAAATAGAATTTAGATTTCGTTTTGTTTACTTATATGTAAGGGTATGGAAAATACTGTAGCAAATTTTGCTTTTTCTTTTTTATTTTGAAATTCTTTGATTTCAGGTCGCCAAACTACCTTTAGGATGGGAACCTCCGTCTCGCCAAATTTATCCTTCACCTTTTGGAACCAAGATGGATTGAACCGATTCATTTCCTTTAAGATTTATTCTCTCTTTGATCTTTTTCTTAATTCGACTTAATGATATAGGAGTAATGCCAAGATAAGATGCAATTAGTATTTGACTTAGTTCTGTTTCAACTCCTGTCCATTCATGAATTAATTTCTTGTATCTCTCCTCAGCTGAAAGTGTAAGAAGTTCATACTCTCTTCTTGCCTTTATTATGAATAATTTTTCTGCAAGCATGCGCCCTAATCTTTGCCAATGAATATTTTTATCAAAATAAATTTGCAAATCTTTAAAATTTGCAACTGCTAATTTAGTTGGTTTTAATGCTCTTATATTACATGTAGAAGGAAGCCCACTTAATAAATCAAAATATGAGCCTGTAAAATCTCCATGTAAACTAAATGACTTAATATACTCGTTTCCGTCTTTAGTTATATAATACTCTTTTAAGATTCCTTCAACAACAAATCCGAAATTATAAACAGGTTTATTTTCTTTAACAAAAAAATCGCCCATTTCGAGATTTAATATAGAAAAAAAATCTTCAGGTAACTCTTGCCAAACTTTTTTAGGTATATATGAAAATCTACAAATAGAATTGTAGATTAATTCATTGATAAAATTATCTATACCTTTGTTTTCTCTTTTCATGCAAAGAATGATTTATGTTAAGTTTAAATGGTCAATCTAAAGATTCTTTTGAATTAAAAAATCAGTCAATAAATTCATAAATTCATCTGGATTCTCAGCGAAAGGAAGATGTCCAACTTCCATAGTTTTTAATTCAGAGTTCTTTATGAGGTCTTGTAATTCAATACCAAATCTTGGATGAATTACAGGATCTTTGGATCCCCAAATAATTAAAGTTGGTTGTTTAATTTTTGATACCAATCCTCTTAGATTGTAATTTTCATCTAAGAAGCTTTTCCAAATTGATGAATTTGTTTGTATTGCTAATTTATTTTCTTTTAATTTTTGAATACGGTGTAAAATTAATTGTGTATACTCATTTTCAACTTTCATATAATAACTGGGAAATTTATTCCAAATAAAGTACGTAAACCAACGATAAGATTTAAGTGTTATAAAAGCTTTCGAAAACAAATCCAAATCATTCATTCCGCCCGTATCAACTAATATCAAAGCTTTAACTAATTTAGGATTATCTATTGCTAATTGTAGAGCAGAGTATCCACCTACTGAATTTCCCAAGATAATAGAATTTTTAATTTCCTTGCCTTCCAAAAATTCCTTTAATAAAGCAGGGAAAGCAGTAGCGGATATTTCCTTTTCATTGGTCCAAATCGAATTTCCATGACCTGGCCAATCTATTGAAATTACACGATATCTCTTAATCAACTCTGGCAAAATCGCATCAAAATCTTTATGATCGTGACCAGCAGCATGAAGCAAGACGAGATTAGTTCCTTTTCCTTGAATATAATAAGCTATCCTTCCATAAGAAGTTTGAAAATAACCGGTAGGAAGATCTATATTTTCACTCTGATCTATTTGAATCGATGATTGACAAGAAAGGATAAATCCTATGAATAAAAGTATTATTTTTTTTGTGAATTTCATTCTCAAATTTATTAAATGCATCTCGATACAGTCAATCGGAAGAGATGGTATTTATAGAAATAAGTATTAACATATGATAATAAAGTTTTTTTAATTTACAAATTTATCCTTACCTTTCTGACTAAAAAAGACTCTTTGGATTTCTTAATGATATAAATATACAAATGATTAATTTTTTTAATGAAAAATTGAAGTCTATTTTCAAAATTACTAAAAATCTAAAAAGATTGAATACAATTTATAAATTCTCATTTCGATTGATTTATAATAGATTGTGTTGATGAGGGATGATTGGTAACAGAAAAGTATATACATGTTGGCGAGCATGAATTATTGTATCTGGGGAGAATCAATGACTTGGCTGTTCATTCTCATTTAACTTGGACTTTGTGCTTTGCTTTGGATACCAACTTTCAATATAGTTCTTCAGTTGAATCTTTAACAACAAAACAACCTATACTCATTCCTCCGAATTTAAAACATAAAATTGAAGCAAAAGGTTCTTTTATGGTTTTTATTTTTTTTGAAAAGTACTCTACTTATGTTAATTGCGATTGGAATAAAAAAAATGTTATTTTGCAAGACTGGAATGTGTTGAATGATTTGAAGTTTGAACTTTTTAATTTACTTTATTCAAAAAATAAAGCTAATCACAAAATTGGACATCTTCTTCAAAATTTACAAATACCTATACAAAGGAAAAAAAATATCGACTTAAGAATATCCAAAGTTTTAAAACTAATTGCCCTGAATGATTTGGAAAAAGAGAGTTCTCTTAAAGAATTGGCTAATTCTGTAAGCTTATCTGAATCAAGATTGAGTCATTTATTCAAACAAGAAATGGGTCTGCCTATTTCATCTTACAAGATTTGGATGAAAATTAAAAAACTTTCCATTTCACTTAAAAAAAATAAAAACTTAACTTTCGCTGCTCAAGAGTCTGGTTTCTTTGACTCATCTCACTTAAATAGAGTTTTTAAAAGTTATTTTGGAATAAATCCTAAGAATATTTTTACAAATTCAATCATCCACTGGATTTGAAAAAATATTTCTTCATTTATTATTTTTTTAATTCAATAGCTGATTTATACAATTAATATTTCACTTAATGAATTATTATCTAATTATGAAACTTATAATTTCTATATCTTTAATGATAGTTGCAATCATTCATATCTTACCTTTATTTGGTGCTCAAGGAAACAACGCATTGAATAAAATGTATGGGCTAGTTATAGAAGAATCTAACCTTAGTATACTTATGCGGCATCGTGCTATACTGTTTGGAATTGTAGCTATGATTTTGATTTATGCAATCTTTTTTCCAATGTATAGACCCATTGCAATTCTTATTGGATTTGTAAGCGTAATATCATTTCTCATCCTTGCTTGGAGTGTCGGTGGTATAAATGACCCATTGAAGCGCGTTGTCATCGCTGATCTCATCGCTTTGATTTCTTTAATTATAGCAACATCTGCATATCTAATGCAAATATACCAGGATCAACGATAAATAAAACCTAGAAGATAGAATTCTTTTCAGCTTAGAATATAGTTACTTTTGAGAAATTATCTAAAAAAGAAAGTTAAAATCTTGAAATAAGTTTTATTGCTAGGTTGGAAGATTATAAAAATTTATTTCACTGATTAATGATTCACCTCATAGATTTCTCTATGAGGCTTTTTGTTAGGAAGACAATATTGTCTTATTTATTATAGTTTTCTTCAGCAAACTTCCAGTTTACAAGATTCCAAAATGCTTCCACATATTTAGGGCGAGCATTTCTATAATCTACATAATATGCATGTTCCCAAACATCTATTGTTAAGATTGCATTCAGACCATCTTTGATTGGGCAACCAGCATTGCTTGTATTCACAATTTCCAAACTGCCATCAGCTTTTTTTACCAACCAAGTCCAACCAGAACCAAAGTTACCAACCGCAGATGCAGAGAATTTTTCTTTAAAGGCTGCAAATGATCCAAAGGATTTATTAATAGCTTCCCCTACTTTACCGGTTGGCTCGCCACCTGCATTAGGAGCTAGAGAGTGCCAATAAAAAGTATGATTCCAAACTTGGGCAGCATTGTTAAAGATACCACCGGAAGATTTTTTAATAATGTCCTCTAAGGATGAATTTTCGAATTCACCACCCTTAATTAAATTATTTAGATTTGTAACATATGCTTGGTGGTGTTTTCCGTAGTGAAACTCTAAAGTTTCCTCAGAAATAGTTGGTGCCAATGCATTTTTTGCGTAAGGTAGTTCAGGAAGTTTATGTTCCATTCATTTTCTCCGATTTTAGAATAATTCTAATGATTTATTTACTATTAGACCGTTTTGTGCCTTGTATTTCCAGAACAAAATTTTTACCAAAGGCAAGACTTGGTGTAAAAAAACCAGATCCAATTGGTTTCCTAGCAAGTTTTTGAACTGCTAACAAAGCTGATTCAGAAGTAAAACGATAGCCTTCCAAAGTATCAATTTGAACAAGAATTTCTTGGCTTCTTGCATTTCGAACTCTGGCTTGGACTAGAGTTCTACCTTGCTCACGCACTTCTTTAGTTGGTCCTTTTACAAAAGTTCCAATCATACTTTGAGCTAATTTTAGTAATATTTTATTTTTTAGTAAAAGGGAAGTTGGTTGAGTAAACTTTCCGAGTTTTACTACATTTTCCGGAAAGAAGGTAAAGACTTTGATGTTGGGAATTTTTGTAGAAAGATACGATGTATACACATCTCCCCATGGCAAGGCAAAGAGTTTCATGCTTTTGCCTTCGAGATGAAAATCTTTGGAAATACTAAATTGAGGAACTTTTTTTAATTCACCATTTTCTCGTATGAAGGATCCCATAGGTGCTTGGGCTATTGCGCTCTTAGCTGTGCCTGCCGAAACACCTCCAAAACCCACAAAGAGTAAATCCATCTCTATGGCATCTTTCATCTCAGCCTTTGCCATAGCGGCAGCACAATCTGTAGGAACTATATCAAATCCAACTCCTGGAAGAATTGTGATACCTGCTTTCTTAGCTTCCGAGTCAAGTTTATGCAAATATTCGAATACAGGTATCTCTCCTGTTATATCTAAATAATTTGTTGAGGACTTAATACATGCTTGAGCCATTACTTCAACGGTTTCAACAAAAGGTCCCGCACAGTGTAGAACAGTATCAAAATTATTTAAAATTTTTGCTACCTCATCAACTGAGGAGAGATCAAAGGAAAGCCATTCTAAGCCTAGTTCTTCAGCTAATTGTTTCACTTTTTGAGAATTTCTACCAGCAAGAACAGGAGATTCTGCTCTTTCTTTTGCTAGGCGAGCAATTAAATTGCCAGTATAACCTGTTGCTCCATAGAGCAACCAATGATTCTTTTTCTTTTGCTTCAAAATGATTTAATTCCGACCAAGAGATGATTTTGCATTTTTTAGAACTTCTAAGATGGAATCATGTAAGAAACCATTCGTAGCTACAATTTCAGGGAGTCCATTGAGGTAATGTTTCCCTTCATAATCAGTTACTTTGCCACCTGCCTCCGCTAAGATGACGGACGTCGCACACATATCCCAATGTTTCACTGTCTTTTCCCAAACTCCATCTAGGCAACCCTCTGCTATCCAACAAAGATCTAAAACCAATGATCCACTTCTTCGTATGCTTCTCGCATAAGTAACAAGCGCAGTTAAATCTGCCATGATTTCTGGAATATTGTGGGATCGCTTACTAGGTAGATTGGGTGCAAAAATCGACCGAGACAATTCATTTGTAGAAGAAGGAAAAATTGTATCACCATTCTTAGTTGCTCCTTCTCCATAAATGGCACTGTAAATATCTTCCAACTCAGGAACAAGAACCACACCTGCAACAGGTCCTTCTCTATATTCTAATCCTATTGAGATTGCATACATTGGCAAGCCACGAACAAAATTCATAGAACCATCTATGGGATCTATAACCCAACGAAAACCTGTAGATCCATCAATTGCATCCATATCCTCAACTAACAAAGCATCTTTGGGAAAAGCTTTCTGAAAAAATTCAATCAGAAACTGGCCCATTTTAAAATCGGCACTATTGATTCTATCTTTTTCTTCTTGGTCAGTTTTGGAACGATAAAGGCGCAATTCTTTCTGCAAATTTCTTGCTGCAAGCATAAATCCTGGAGAATTAGCTTTGATAACTTCAACTCTTCTTTGGGTTTGGTCTATAGGAAATTCAATTGTGCCCGATGTACTCATTTGATTCAAAATTATTTTAGAATGCTTTCCATTCAAATCATATTTTTAAGAATCCAAATCTATCTTCCAACATAAATTTCCAGAAGCAGACATCTCTGATTCCGCTCTGTGTTGTCTCAAAAAGGAATGAAATTTCTTTAGGTCTTGGTCAGAGGAATTAGTATCTATGTATCTTTCGAGAGATGTTATTCGATTCCATATTTCAGGACCTATCTCAGACCATTTCTTTTCAATAAAGGAAATGTCAGGTATCAAAAATCTTAAACTAAATGATAAAAAATCCATTCCTGCAAGAGTATAAATTTTACCAAGCTTCCAATTTGAATCTTGAATGTTTAATGCCTTTTGCAATAAACTTTCTTGTGCTTGGAAGTCTATATCATCAAACATCACAGTGATGGGAAGAATTCTTGAAGGTCCTGCTTCGTTTGATTGCTTGAATTCTAGTAGTTCCTTCATTTCCAAAGTATCAAAACCAACAATACGACCTCGTTTATAAAAAATTTCCTGAACTGGAACAATTGATATTTTAAAATAAATTCTTGAAGACTTAACAGAACTTGTTAATTCTTGAGTAGATTTTTGAAGGATTTCAGAAGGTTTTGCACCTCCTAAATAAAAAAAATCAATGCTAAGAACTAAGATAAATTTTTGAGATCCTACACTTGGTATTTCTTTGGTTAGAAAGATTTTTCCTATTTCCTTCTTAGGTCTGGGTTCGGGAAGAAGCTGCATACTATCGAATAGCATAGGAGCCAATGGTAGAATTTGGTCTAGGTATTCTTGGACTGAGATATAATTTGGACCATTCATAGAGGAACAAGAAGGTAAAACATAAGTTTCGCCTAATTCTAAATAGGCGCAGTGAAGATTATCCACATAAATAGAATGTTTTTCTTTGTTAAAATGAATATCTCTCGTTTTATACGTAGAACTTATGTTAGCTAATCTGTCATTGATCTGCCCTATTTCGTGAATACTAAAAGCCACTTAAATTTTATATCCTTTATCCATGATACTTTATTTTGGAATTTTCTGAATCCTATATGCATAAGGTTTTAGAAAGGATAGGCCCAAGAATTTAAATTTAGACGAATAATTCAATGTAATTTCATAATTCCAAAGTTTACCTACTCGTCTTATTCTTTCTGTTTTCTCTCCTAAAAAGGTAAAAGGTATTTGGTTTTCTCGAAAAATTCTTCTAAAAAGCAAGACCATGGATTCTGGAGCAAGGGAAGTACCAATATAATAAACTTTTCCCGCATGATAATTGTTAACTGTAGCTGCTGGAGTTCCCTTATAGAATTTCTTGCTATCATTGTACCAAGCTATTGCCTTTGCGGAAGTAGGTTGTAAAAGTTCACAGAATTTATTGCATTTTCCTCTAAAGAATCGAAATTTTATCTTATAAGATTCTTTTCCAATCGCCTCGAATTTTTCTACTGTGACTCCTGCCATTTCTTGAAACACGCCAGGCGTACGTTCTGGTCGCATCCAATGATTTTTTTCCTTAATCCCTGCTCTGTATCCAAGAACCAAGCAACCGCCATTTCGAACATATTCTTCAAGTCTCTTTACAAAATCTGCATCTATCATGGTATACAAAGGTAGAATTATTATTTTATACTTTTGCAAATCGACTAAATCACTTGGAATTAAGTGAGTATTTACATTCAAAATATTGGCACCTGCATACCAGGTTGCAATTTCAATATCATAGCCTACGCTCGCAAAAGCTGTAGGTTCAAAACGCAATCCATCGGTTAATGGTTGGTGTTTGTAATTTCTAACATTGTCAATATCGGTAACTAAGGCTACCTCAGCTGGATAAGGCTCGTCTACGAAATCATCAGCTACTTCTTGCAACTCAGTAATTGTTTTTTGTAACTCATAGTATTTATTTGTGAGTTGCTTACCATGGTCAAGGATTCCATAACACAACTGTTCTTGTCCAAAAAGAGCAGTTCTATATCGAAAGAAAAAGATTTGGTTTGCTCCATGAGCTATTGCTTGGACAAGCCAAAGTCCAATCTGTCCAGGAGGAGGAAGGTAGCCTAGAGTATCATGACCTTGTTGTCCTGAAAATTGTTCCATAACTGTATATGGATGGTTTTTAAGACCTCTGGCATATTGAAGAGTCATAGCTACCATAGGATGAGGGAAGGGTTCAAGCTGGGGACCCCAGACAGGATAGTTGTCCCAGGAAACATAGTCCAGCTCACTAAAGACTCGACTCATTTCTGTTACAGGAAGAAAGGGACTAGGATAGAGATTGGTTGTAATTGGAATATTTGGAGAATTCTTACGAATGATTTTGGTCTGAAATTGAACATATTCTATGATTAAATCTGAATTGTATCGATAGTAATCTTGTATCATAGCTGGATTGAATCCACTCGCTACATGAGATGCTGGCAGTGGAATTTCATTCCAATCATTGTAGACTAGCCCCCAAAAAGATGCTCCCCAATTCTCATTTAGGTTTGAAATCGTTTTGTATTTTATTTTCAACCATTTTCGGAATCCTAGTAATGCTGAATTAGAATAGGAGACATCAGATCCTTCATGACCAATTTCATTATCAATTTGCCATGCACGTAAAGATGGATGAGAACCCAAAGCTTGGGTCATTTTCGTTACAATACGTTCTGTAGATTTTTTAAAATCTAAGGAAGAAAAGCAAGCCTGTCTACGAGTACCTATCGTACGAATGATTCCATTCTTAGAAGTCTGAACAATTGATGGATATTTCTTGTACAACCAAGGAGGAAAGGTTGCAGTAGGAGTTCCCAAGATAACTCCCATGCCATGCTTGTGAAGAAGATCCATTACTTTTGCAAAAAAGCTAAAATCAAATTTACCTTCTTTAGGTTCCATCAAAGCCCATGAAAATTCAGCTAAGCGGACTTGGGATAAGCCCATAGATTTCATGATTAGGATATCTTCTTCCCAATCTTTTGGATTCCATTGTTCAGGATAATAGGCTGCACCGAAAATCATAAATATCTCCCTTTTCTACTTGCTTGCTTAAGCTATTGAGATAGGATGAAACTAGAAGTTTTTTCTGCAATTCAATAATGTCTGATCTCTTTATAACAGGTATCTTACCCAAATCACACTTTCGATTTACTTTAATCGATTGCTCTGATATTTGTTCTCACCTAGATAGAATTCATGATTTGGATTTTCGTATGTCGAATTTCTTATCTAAAACCATGATGGGTGCCTTCTTCTTAGCAAGAATGGTAAAGGAAGACCAAAGAATTAGTATTCAATGGAAGGATGAATTCAAACATTCCGTTCTCGCTTACTCGAATCACATAGGTATTATGAAAGGTGTCGCCTATCCTGGTGAATTTGCAAAAGGTGATATAAGAAATGAATTCATCTTAGGTTCGGGAATTCTCAAAGTTATTCGATGGAGTCCGGATGCAGATCCTTACCAATCTTTTACAACTTTAGTAGAAGATACCTTCGAAACAAATTTGATAAAATACATCAATGATTCTGAACAACAACTAACTATGATTTATATGGATACTCAATCAATTTCTTTTGGTAAAATAGCTGCAAAAGGACTCTTTCTCCAAGCCTTACCAGAAGCAACAGATGCTGACCGAATTAAAATACAAGGCTTTGCTGATGCCAATTTGAATCGAGAAATCATGAGCAACAAAACGATTGAAGAAATTTGCAATGAATTGCCAGCTATTTTTCAAGAGGAAGTTAGAGTATTAGATAAGGATAAACCACATTTAATTTGCGATTGTTCCCGAATGAAAATATCCCAAGTTTTGGTTTCATTAGGTGAACAAGAAGTTCGGGAAATTCTTACAGAACAAGGAAAGATTGAAGTTGAATGTGAATTTTGTAAGAGTTTATACAATTTCAAAGATGAGGATGTAGTTAAACTCTTTCCTAAAGAATGAAATTTTTTAAACAAGTTGGATTAGAAGACTATTTGAAAATATTTGAAGTGATTCAAAGAGATTTTATAAACCAACAAAAATTGAACATCATAGCTTTGTCAGGTGAAATGGGAGCAGGAAAGACAACATTTACCAGAAACTTTTTACAGTATTTAGGAACTTCTGACTTAGTTAATTCACCTACATTTTCACTTTTAAATGAATATACATTAAACAACGGAATGGAGGTTTTTCATTTCGATTTATATAGATTGCAAGATATTTCTGAAGTTGATGAATTAGGTTTTGAAGGTATTTGGGGTCTTAAGGGACTAAGCATTATTGAATGGTGGCAAAAGGCAGATGCATTGATTCCTTATCCTAGACTTCAAATTAAAATTTCGATTGAAAGTTCAGAGACAAGGAAGATTGAAATAGAAATAGTGGAAGATAATAAATGAATATTCTTTATTTTGATACTTCCACCGATTGGATAGTAGTCCAAGTATGGAATCTATCTAGTCAAAAAATTATTTATAGCTTCAAACAAAGTTGTCCTAAAGAAGCTTCTTTTCGTCTAACAAAAGAGATAAAGAACGCTTTAGATGTTTCTGAAATCTCTAAACCCGACCTTATCGTAGTCTCCAAAGGCCCTGGTTCTTTTACTGGAATAAGAATTTCAGTAAGTACTGCAAGAAACTTAGCTCAATTGTGGAAGATTCCATGTTTTGGATTAGATACTTTAGAAGTTTATTTAGATTATTACTTAACAATTAGCAAGTACAAATCAACTATAGTTCTCATAGACGGGAAAATGAAAAAATTCTTTTTTAGAATGAATGATCAAGCTCATATACCGAAAACTGAAGATTTGACTATCCAAGAAATCCAACAAAAAATCCAAAATTTTCCCGATAAAGAATGGAATATTATTTGCAATTCGATCTTAGATATACAATATAAAACCTTAGATCTGAATGAAGATTATCCAGATATTCAAGGTTCTATTCTTTTCAAAAAATTAGATTTCTTCCTAGACAAAGACAAATCTAAAGAATACAATTATACAAATTTACTTCCCAATTACATGAGGGGAACATATGTCGATTAAAAAACCAAAACGTAACCATATCACACCAGAAAGCAATAAGCGAACTAATCGTACGCAAGGATCAGATAATTTTTCTTTCTATAAGAAAATCATCGATTACTTTATCATTCGGGCAGGACAAAGTACAACTCGAACTGAGTTAATTCAAAAGTTTGCAACCGAAGAACCAATTAAAAATAAAAAAGAAGAAATATCCAAATCAAAAAAGAAACCACTAAAAGGAAGCAGTGCAAAGAAGAACGAAAGAAAATCGAAGAAACTCGAATGGATAGAAAATCTTCTCTTCCTATTTGAAACAGAAGGTTTAATAAAAATGGAAAAGAAATCTATTCTTATCAAAAGACCATTTACATTAATAGGTAAGATTTCTTTAAGCGCTAAAGGAGATGGTTTCGTTAAATTAGCAAGTGGTAATGAGGCCTTTGTTCCAGGAAATAAATCTGATACTGCGATGGCTGGTGATTTAGTAGAAATTTCACCTATTGGTCTTGGACGAAAAGATCGTATGGAAGCAGAAGTATTACGCATTCATAAACGTGGAAGAGTTCTCTATCGAATGAAAGTAAGAGAGATAGAGGATAAATTTATCTTTGGTAAATTTCTTGATATGACTGGTGAAGAAAAGGAAGGGCTACTCTTAAAGAAATCTCTTCTAATTGATCATATTAAAAACATTAAAATAGATGATGTACTCATCGTAAAGATGAAAGATATAGATTCAAATGAACCTAATCTTTATGAAGTTAGCTTTGTAAGATTTGAATCAGATTCTAAAGAAGATCCAGATTTTCTTAGAGTAATGATGAAATACAATTTTCAACAAAATCATCCAGATCATATATCTATTGATTATCCCGAAGAAGTTTCTTCAAAAACTGTTAGTGATTGGAAATCAAGAAAAGATCTCACTAAACTATATGCTATCACTATCGATGGAGCTACAGCAAAAGATTTTGATGATGCTATATCTTTTGTAATAGAAGACAATAAGATTCGATTATGGGTTCATATTGCGGACGTTTCGTACTATGTTCGTCAAGGAACTGCTTTGGATGATGAGGCTTATCAAAGAGCTACCTCTGTTTATCTTTCTAATAGAGTTATACCTATGCTACCTCCTGTCTTATCTGAAAATCTTTGCAGCCTTGTATCCAAAACCAATAGACTCGCTTTTACTGCTGAAATGGAGGCAGACTTTGATGGGAATATCACTAATGCAAAATTTTATAAATCCGTCATCAATGTAGATCAAAGATATACTTATGAAATGGCGGAAGAAGAAATTCTTCAGAATGATCCAAAAAATTGGATGGTTCAACTTAATCAATTTGCGAAAGCCCTACGAAAAAAACGAATGGATTCTGGAAGGGTAGATTTAAATCTCAAAGAAAGTATAATGGAAATTGGGAAAAATTTTACACCAATTTCCATTCAAACAAAAGAGAGGTTACAGAGTCATATTTTAATTGAGGAAATGATGCTTTCAGCTAACACTAAGGTTGCGGAATTCTTACGCAAGAAGAAGGCACCAGCATTGAATCGAATTCACGAAGCTATGGATAGTGAAAAACTAGAAGCCTTAAATGCTTTTTTAAAATTAAATTCAATGAACATCCAGATTAAAAATGCAGATTATGGTAATATAAAAAAAGTTCTGGAAGAGATCCATGATAAACCAATCGAGAAAGTTTTTAATTATCTCTTACTAAGAAGCTTTATGCAAGCCTATTATGGACCTGAGTATTTGGGACATTGGGGACTTGGATTTCAAGATTATTGTCATTTTACTTCACCTATTCGTAGGTATCCAGATTTGATTGTTCATAGAGTTTTACATTCTGTTCTACTGAACGAGTCTCTTCCTTACACAATAGATAATCTAAAAAGCATGGGTATACATACTTCCGAAGAGGAAAGAAAGGCAGCTGATGCGGAAAGAGATATATTCAAATTGAAAGCTTGCAGATATCTTGAATCTACTAATAAAACTAAATTTATTGCTCACATAACTGGTTATAAACCAACAATGGTATTCGTGGAGTTAGATGATCCAATGATGGAAGCTAGCATTCCAAAATCTTATTTTACAAATGAATTTGAATTAGTTGGTCGAAATCCATTTACATTTTATTCTAAAAAGTATTCTAAGGATTTTGTTATAGGTCAAAAACTTGAAGTCGAATTAGAAAAGATAGATTACGAAGATATCAAGGTTTATGTTAAATTGATTCAATTTTGAGTATTATGAATATCTGAACTTCTTAATACCTTATAGAAGAATTCTTTATTATTTACCTTTATTGACTCTATAGCTTTTTGAATTTGAAAAGTAGATATCTTGTATTTTTCCATTACTTTTTTGTTAAGGGAAATTTGCCCTGTTGTATAATAATTAACTAAATATTCTTTCTTTCGAACATGGGAAGGTAGTAAGAATTGAATTTCTTCTATTAAATCAGAATAAGAAAGAAATTGACCTCCTGTAAATTCCATTCTTGGTCCAGCACCATGATCAGCTGTTAAAACTATTGCAAAATTATCTCCATAATTTTTTTCCAAAAATTTTATCAATTCACCAACTTGATTATCTGTTTCCTCGAAGACAAGGCGAGACTGCTCACTCTCCCATCCATGTGTATGGCCCACAGCATCGATTGCTTTAAATGTAATATAAACTAAATCGGTTTCTTGGTCTTTATGTAGATTTTTATTGATAATTTCATTTTGAATGACTGATTGAAGCATTTCAGATTCCATTTTGGATTGGTATGGACTTCCTACTATTTTATAAAAATCCTTTTCAGCATTAATGAAATCTATTGAATTATTTTTCCAGTAGTCATATTTTTCATTATTAACAAAGTAATTCTGAATTTTAAATCCCTTTATTACTTCAGGGAGAGAGTATTGATTCGTACTTGTCACCCAATTTAAATCCTTTTTGGATAACCAATAGACAAAATCTTTATCAGATTCTTCAGAGATGTTATTCAAGTTAGGAATTTTATTTAATTTATTATTATAATCTTTACCATGACCAGCCATGCCTATAGATGCTCTTACCGCATAACATTGACTTATGATTACGGGCTTATTATTTCTATATAAATCCCAAATATCTGCCAAGGTTTCAACTTCCATTTGGTTAGGATTTATAGAATTTTTTGTATTTTCGTAGACTGGAACTTTTTTAGTTTTACCATTCTCTAATGGATAGATTTGATCATTCCCTATTATATGATGTTGCCTTGGATAGCCACCTGTTCCTATAGATACATGACCCACTGCAGTATGGGCATCAATATGTCCAACATTTGCATTTGGAAAGTAAGCACCATTAACAAATAATCTTTTTATATTCGGATATGATTCTTTGTGAGAATTATAAAGCTCAGTTCCTCCTTGGTCTAATACAATAAATAAAATTAATTCTGGTTTTTGAATTTCATTATTATTTTTTCTAAATATTTCTACAAGAGGCTTCTCTACGGCTCCTTGAGGAATAGGTGAATCAATCAAAGTCGCAATAGTAGGTGTTATATGTTGTTGGTATATCGTTTTCATATACAGTAATTTGTTAAAATACTTTGGACCATAAAATACGATCGGAATATTTCTATCGTAATCGAAATGTGTAGAATGCGAAATCCCATAACCATCTAATGTGATTTTTCCATTTTCTTCTTTAATAAATTCTTTATAATCTTTTTGGAAATCATTCCAATTCCGGTTATATCTTTGCAATTCTTTCGAAATTTTTACTTTCGTAAAATGTGTTTTCTTTCTCTCTAGAATCCATGATTCATCTAGATAATTGTATTTATTAGGTATGAGAATTAAGTCTATTTCAGGAAGTAAAGAATTTCGTATAGATTCTAAATATAGTTGGTCTTCTTTGGATTGGCAATGGAAGAAGATGCTTGTAAGGAGAATCGCTAATGCAAAATTGAATTTCATGTTAGAATTTAATTTCTTTGAACGATGCAATCTTCGTAAACAGATTTATCTGTTCTTTTTTTTCAATTTGATGAATTGTTCTTCTACTAAGAATTCTTCATTTATTGAATCCATCTTTTTACCTGATTCAGTAGAGATAAGTTTTTCAGCTGTAGGTGACCTTATGGTTCATAGTTCTCAGCTTGAAGCAAATTACGATAAGAGCACGAGAAAATTTGATTTTCATCAATCTTTCCAATTTGTGGAACCCATATTTCAAACTACAGAAATCAATTTTGGAAACCTAGAGACCACACTACCGAATGATGTTAAATTATTTTCTGGGTATCCAGAATTCGGATCTCCCAATGAGTATGCCTATGCGATCAAAGATGCTCATTTTAATATTTTGTCTACAGCCAATAATCATTCTGTAGACAAAGGTTCTGTTGGGATAGAAAATACTATTCGCACTTTAAAATCTTTAGAAATATCTCAAATCGGAACCTATTTAAACCTAGAAGATTATAATAAAAGAAGAGATTTTTATATTAATTTGAAAGGTTATAAAATATTTATTTATAATTATACTTATGGAACAAATGGATTAGTGGTTCCGGAACCTAATATCGTAAAACACATAGATGAAATTGTAATCCAAGAAGATTTGAAGCGAGCAAAAGACTTGGGTGCTGATTGTATCATAGTTTCTTACCATTATGGTGGAGAATATTTAAGAGAACCCGATAAGGAACAATTGCGCTGGGTAAATATTGCAATTGATAATGGCGCCGATATTATATTAGGTGGTCATCCACATGTTCTCCAAAAATATGAACTTAAAAAATATTCTGATCGTTATGGAGAATCTAAAGAAAGATTAATACTTTATTCTATGGGGAATTTTCTTTCTGGTCAAAGATATCCTCACACAGATGGTGGAGCTATCTTTCAATGGAATTTAAAAATGGAAAAAAATAGATCTACCTTTCAAGGAACTAAGAATACTATAGAAAATTTTCATTATATTCCTACTTGGGTTTATCCTAATCTTAAGGGAAAAGGAAATAAATATGCGATTCTACCTGTTACAAAATATTTCGATAAATCCTTAAAAGAAACAGATAAATCAATTCAACCTTTGGAATTAGACACTCAATCTAAACGTGCTATGAAATTTTTCATGAAAAATACAATTGATCTATTAGGTGATTCAATTCTCGACTTTTGAAAAGATGCGTCGACTAGTAACAAATCTATCAAGCCACCATCTCTCACTTAGACCTTGTATGACAACGCCCCTAGAAGAGGAAGCATGAGAAAATTGACCTCCACCCATAGCCAAGCCTACATGTGTAATTTTAGTTTGGTTTTTAGAAGCAGAAAAAAAGACCAAATCTCCTTCCCTAATATTGGATCGAGTGATTTCTGTTCCTACTAAAGCTTGGTGGCGTGCTGATCTAGGTAATTCTGATCTTGGAACAGAGATTAAAGGATCAGTTAAAACTCCAATAGTAAATCCTGAACAATCCGTACCTACTTTTGAACCTCCACCATAAACATATTTAGTACCAATCCAACCACTCACTACTTGCTTGAGGTTTTGTCTTATTAGAAACCTCCAATTCGTAGGAAGGTTATTGTTGATTGATTCAGGCTTAGTTTCAGTTTGATCAATCGTAGATTCGATATCTATTCCTAAATCTTCTGGACTCAATTCTATTTTAGGTCTTAGAGTGAGATCCATCTTTCCTATTTCTTCGAAATTGTTTTCTAAGTTTCTATCTTTTTTTGTTAAAGCTAGAGTAAGGTTTCTACCAGATTTAGCTTCTACATTTCTTATTTGATTTAATAAAATTGTAAGGTAAGAATTTCGTTTACTTTCCGTAAAATCTCTCATTATTTCTGAAAATATTTTCATATTCTTAGCTTCAGAATTTCTATGTAGATTATTTGGTAAGAGTTTTAGAATTCTAGTGAATAAATTTTGATAATTTAACTTTTCGCTTAATCCAAAAATTAATATTCTACCACCTATCCAAGTACTTAATCCATCAAATTTAATATTTCTTGATTTTCTGATATAAGAATCTCTAACTTCAATAGGCAGATTAGCAAGATTAGCTTCTTGGTAGAATTTAGAAAGATAAACAAAATCATCATCACTTCCCGAGTAATTGTTTAAGAGAGGAATTAACTCTTCAGATTCATTCAACTCAATTCCTGCATCTAAATTTCTAGTAAATAGAACAATGGTTCTTGCAAATGTTTTGGAATCCTGTCCTTCCATCACAGCCCAAGGAAGCAAATCCGAGATTAAATTAGTAACATCCTTTTGATTTGCCCTCGATCCTAATTTTTTTCTAACTTCATTTTGGATTAATAATTGCTCGCGTTTATTAAAATCTTCTTTCAATAAATCAGAAAGTTTTTGAGAATAGATGGAAGATGAAATTAAAAGAGATAAAAAAATAATGAGAATTTCGATTTTAAATATCTTCATATGTTTATATTCGACTATAATTCTTGAGAGGTTTATATGAAATTAAAAGTTTATGAATATAAGAATTGTGGAACATGTAAAAAAGCACTCAAGTTTTTAGATCAGAAAAAAGTAATTTACGAAAAGATTCCAATTCGAGAGCAACCTCCTTCTGAGAAAGAGATCTTAACAATGATAGATACATTCGAAAAAGATCTAAAAAAATTATTCAATACATCAGGATCAGATTATAGAGAACTTCAAATCAAAGATAAATTAGAATCAATGACCAAAAAAGAAATTATTTCCTTACTTGCTTCCAATGGGAATCTAATCAAACGACCTTTTGTATTATCAGATAAATTTGGTTTAGTTGGATTTAAGGAAGAGGAATGGAAGAATAGATTCTAAAATTGTTCAAATTCTTTCGAAGCCTTTTCCTTCTCTAAGGATAGTCATAGGCTCTGATGTAAAATCTATGATTGTGGATGGTTCGACTTGGATGATGCCGCCATCTATAATTCCGTCTACTCTATCACCAAATTGATAATCTAAATCATCTACATTAGTAAGATATTCATCATCTGTAATCACCGAGGTAGATGTAAGTGGAGAATCATGTATTTTTAATAGCTCTTGCAAGTAGATATGGTCAGGAAATCGTATTCCGATGTGTTTATCTTTATGATGAATGATGCAAGGTTTTGGTAAAAGTTTATTTGCTTTAAGAATAAAAGTAAATGGACCTGGTGTGATTTTCTTCATTAGGCGATATGCCTCATTCGGAAGATATTCTATAAATTGAGAAGCCATTGAAATATCTTTACAAAGTAAGGAAAGTGGCTTATTTTTATTTAATTTCTTAAGATTATATAGCTTCTCAGTACCTTCCTTACTATTTGCATCTGCAACTATTGCATAAACAGTGTCAGTTGGAAAAATATAATTGGCTCCTCTTTTCAAATCTTCTGAAATAGAATTTAACTTCCGAACTTCTGGATTGATAGGATGCAAATATAAGATCATTTGATTATTGAGCTGTCATTCCACCGTCAACAATGATTGAAGTGCCAGTCATATATCTCGATGCATCGCTCGCAAGTAGAATTGTAGCTCCAAGTAAGTCTTCTGGAAGCCCCATTCGTTTCATGGGAATTGCCGCTTGAACTTGATCTTTTACTATTGGTTTATCGGTAATCATAGCTGTCATATCTGTTTCAACAAGACCAGGACAAATTGTATTTACTCGAAAATCATTTCTTACCCATTCAATTGCTAGAGCTTTAGTTAACGCTATCACTGCACCTTTCGTACCTGAATAGACACCTGCCAAAGGAGAGCCTATCATACCTAAAACTGATGCAAAGTTGATGATGTTTCCACCTACATTTTTTTGTAGTTTGTAATAAGCTTGGCAAGATCTAAACAGACTTATATAATTTGTTTCAACAATTCGATTCACTTCATAATCTTTCATTCTACTTGCCGGGGTGTTGGATGCTATTCCTGCATTGTTAATTAGAACATCTATTTTTCCTTCTTTCTGATGAATCGATTGAAGAACAGATTGAATCTCACCATCTACACAACAATCAGCAGCATAACCTGTTATCTGTGTTGCCTTCATCCATTCTATTGATGAATCTTTGGATCCAGTCCCATAAACTTTTGCACCCAAGTCAACAAAACATTCTGCAATAGCACGACCTATTCCTCGACTTGCACCTGTTATGACAATAACTTTGCCACTTACATCGAATAAATTTTTCATTTCTAATTTCCCTGCCTAAGAGTTCTTCTTTCTTCAAGTTCAATATTTGTATTCATCTCTTTATCTTTGGCTGGATAACAATTGGAATTCTTGATTTTTCCATCTTCCAATAATTTATCATAATCCAAAACTCCATCCTCAGTAACTAAATCTCTTCGTATATAATGAGTTCCATCTTTATAATAATTATAAATAGCATCACAATCTTGAATGTCCACATCTGGAGTCTTTTTCTTACAATCTATAATAAATAAGATACTAATTAAAGATAAACATACAAGATGAATTATATAATAAATAGAATTTTTCATTGCTGTTGTGATTTTAAAGAATCTTCCGTAGATTTAGATTCTTGTTTAGAATCAGGTTGCGCTTGTTTAGATTCTTCTTTTACTTTGTTGGATAAATATTTTTGTATTCTTTTTCGTTCGGTCTCACGTTTGTTTTCTTCCATTATATGATCTACCCCAACAATATCATCCCAATCTTTTCTACCTATAGGAGAAAGATAATCCAAAAGCAAATATTTCGAATCGTTTTCATTTTCAGATTTTTCCTTACTTGAATTATAAGTAGCCAATTCTTTTCCTAAAATCATTAATGTTTGCAGAAGTTCTTTATTTGCCAATTTAAAATAGTTATAAGATTGATTTAAACGACCAGATGCTTCATGGTTTTTAGCCAAATAATTATATAACATAGCCTCTTTCTGTTTTTTGATTATTGTTTCTAATCGGTTATTTGTATTTTCAGAATTTACTTCATTCAATTTATCTTTAGTTTGATTCACAATTTGATTGTATTCTTTAAACTTCTCTTTATAAGAATCCGATTGAGCCTTATAAAATTGATTGAGTATTTCAAATCCTTTCTTGTAAGAACGTCTGGATTCTTTATAATTTCCATTGATATATAGATTTTCAGAATTGATTCTAATACTATCTAAAGATTTCAAAATCTCAGTTTGAGAAGTATTCTTGAGATGGATTTTATTTTTTTGTATTTCCTTTTCGTATAATTTTTTTAATCTTTCAGTCTCAATTTTTAAATCTATAGTCACATCACCGAATTCATATTTTAACTCAGGAAGATTAGATTCTTTTGATAATTCACTGTGGTCATTTATACTAGAGTCACTTCTGTTCGCGGAAATCTTTTCAGATTGTGCATAAATTGAATTCAGTGATAAAACTAGAAATGCTATACCAATTGATTTAAAATAAGAACTAGGAATCATTTTATAAATTGTAATATCTTCTCAATTTTTGTCAATGGATTAATACAATGAAACAATTGATACTTTGTAGCCAATCCGCTAGACGAAAAAAGATTTTTACCGATTTGAATTTAAGCTATTCCATACAAACACCTAACATAGATGAATCTGAAGATAGTAATGAAAAACCTCTGGATTATTTAAAAAGAATTAGTATAAAAAAAGTTCTTTCTATTTGCAATACTGTTCCAAACAAAGAAGCGACATTTGTTTCTTCGGATACAATTGTTACCTTTGAAGATAAAATTCTTCATAAACCAGAAAATCTTGAAGAAGCTATTCGAATCTTATCTAAATTATCAGGAAAAATCCATTATGTTCACTCTAGTTTCTATATTTTTCAAAAAGAAACAGTAGAAATTTTTAATTATGATTCAACTAAGGTTTATTTTAAATCGTGGAGTTTGAATCAAATTCACAATTATATCAACTTATTCCAACCATTTGATAAGGCAGGATCCTATGGAATCCAAGACAAGGATGGACCTGTCGACAAATTTGAAGGTTCTTATACAAATGTTTTAGGATTTCCCATTCGTAAATTCTTCCAAGAAATCCAATACTGGAAAGAATTTATTATACTTTAAATCTATGCGATTAAATTCAAAAGCATTCCAGGAACAATAGATGAACCAATGGATTTAGAATCACTTAGTATCTGATTTGCTTTTTCTTTATAGTCTTGAGAAAGATTAGTTTTATTTGATGAATTTTTAGAATTTCCAAGATTTGAATCAAAATGACCTTGTCGACCTTGAACTGGAGTCACAGGTTGAATGGGGGCATAGTTGGGTAAGGTGTATATGTAGGCTGACTCTCCACTTCTACCTATAGATTGTACTAAACTAGACAGTTCCATTCACTTTATTATCGGTTTTCTATCCTGATCTTTAGACTTATTGCAGAAAAAAAATCATAATCCTATGCTTTCGCTATATTTTTCTTTATTACCTGACCTTTTTTTAATCAGATTCCTTTCGATATTAATGATTTTCATTTAAACAAAATAATCTTAAATGGTTAGTAGTAATGGTTAATGAAAAAAAAATCCAAGACTATCCGAATTGTTTAAGCTTCCTAGAAGCCAAAAGAGATTCTGCGCCTCAGGTTTTACTTTTTGCAGCCCAGGACTCTTTTGAATTCGATGTACTTTTGGATTACTACAAAGAACAATTATCAAAAAATCAGGAAACTTTTGAAATCATTGTATTCACTGGGGAAGGCGGCGAGATGGATAGCTTCTTTTCTCATTGCTTTACACCTGACATGTTTTATCCCACTAAATTGATCGTTATCAAATCTGGAACGACTTTCTTCAAAGCTTTTCTCGGAAATCAAAATAAAAAACCAAATGATCTTTACCAAAATTTTCTACACCATCTACCACAACTAAGTGACAAAGTTTATGTTCTAGTTCATTATGATACTTGGGATCTTCCAGCCACTATTAAAAAATTATTTGGTAATCTTGCGAATTCTATTGTAAGTAAAAATTTTTATCCAAATGAAACAAGAAAGAATTTAGAAATTTTATCTAAGAAATACGATATACATTTAAGTCCCGAAGCCATGGATGAATTCTTACACAGAATCCCACCAAATATGGGTTCGTATATGAAATCTTTAACCAAATTGAAAACTTTTTTAGGTAAAAAAAAATTTGAAGTTGAAGATATAGAGAATGTACTTCTAGGACGATCTGCACTTAATTATAGCTCTCTTGTAACTCTTTACTTTCAAAATAGAAGAGCTGAGTTCTTCAAAGAACTTAAAAAACTTTCTGACCTTCGAGTAGAATTAGGGATATTAATTTCAAAACTTTTAGAAAGACTCAATGAACTTAGAACTTTTAGAGTCATTCACAAGAAAAATAAATCTGATATGGATGAATCTTTATTCTATGAACTTTTGGGTATAGAACATTTTTCAGAGGGAAGAAAATTTCATGTTCTCAAAGAACTAAGGACAGAAGCTAAATACTTCAATGATAAAACTATGGAGGAGATTTATGAAATTTTATTGAATTTAAATCTTCGTCATAAAACTAGTTCCGACTTAGATGTTTTGCATTTGTTGGTCCAGAATAGTTTTCTTAAGATGTTTAAGCTATTGCAAATTTGAATCTTTTAAATTATGTTCATCTAATTTACGATAAAAAGATCTTATCGGAATTTTTAAAATTTTTGCAGTCATTTCTCTATTACCTTTATTCATTGTTAAGTTTTCTTTTAAAATTTGTTTTTCATAATCTTTTAGCGTAACTCCAGGAATAATCTTAAGGTTTCTTTCATATCTGCTTTTTGAATTTTCATAAAAATTTTTTGGAATATCATTAAATATTAATGTTCGACCTTTTCCTGTTATCACAGATTGATGCAAAAGATTTTCTAATTCTTCCAAATCACCTGGAAAGTCATACTTAATTATAAAATTGAAATAGGATTCATCAATATATTTTAGTCTTTTTTTATAAAATTTTGCGTAGTAATCTAAATAGTATTTAGCTATTATTGGAAGCTCTTTTTTATTTTCGGAGATAGGAATTAGATCAATATTACTTGTTGCTAAGATTTGGTACAATTCGAACAAAAAACTTTTTTTTTCCATTAAATCATTGATTCGATAAGTTGAAGTTGAAATAATCCAAGGTTTATATTCTTGGTTCCTAAGATTTAATAATTCTTTATACAGTAAAGATTGTAGCTCTTTGCTTAAGGAATCTATTCCTTTAAATAAAAGTATCGTTGTGTTACTTTTTAATATTTCCCATTCATTTTTAAATATTGTTGGATTACTGATTAAACGAAAATCAATTTCATTAAAATCTATCTTTTCATTTCCCAAAAATTGTCTAATTATTTCATCAATACGCGATCCAAATCTACCTCTGATAAGAAGACTTGGCTTTGACTTTTTATAATAAGATAGCTTATCGTGGATTTCAAAAATATATTTCGATTCAGGAAGTTTTGCAATCAAAGAACTTCCTCAACAGTAACAACTAGATAAGCTTTTAATTCTGATAAATTAAACTTCTTTAAGTAATCGGATATTTCTGAAGGTTTAAATTCTAATAATTTAGGATATTTATAAGATAAATTATGAATTTTAGTGCGAATAGAATTATTACGAATATTCCAAGAACTACTACTATCTATAATGAAATTAGATTCCAATATATAAGATTGACCCTTAACTAAATTTACATTTGGTTTAACAAGAATATACATCGCTTGTCCATTGGAACGAATTAATACTTTTTTAGAATTTACAGATTCTGGATAATTCAAAGTTGACAGAGTATTTTTTAAAAGATTGGTCATATTGGATTGAAACTTACTTTCTTGTATAATTTTTTGATTTAAATATTTTTCAACCAACTTACTCATATTATACGGAGTAATATTTTCATCTATTTGTATTCTTTTTTTATCCATTTCATCTAAAGCTAGAAAATTTCCAGGATTTTCATCGCTTGAATAAAGATAACCTTTATGAAGAATTAAGTATTTTTCATCGCCTTGTAGGAATCCTACTTTTTTCCAAACTGTCACTGGAAGAGATTTAGAGTTGGTTATTTTTACTATAGAATCTATATTTTGATAATAGGTATGTTCACTACTATACGGAACTACAATGTAAGTTAAAATTCCTTTTGACCTTGCATCGTTGATTAAATTAATCCATTCTTTCTTTTTGGTAAATTGAATAGGTGAAAGAACAAGAAATTGAACATTCACATCTTTGTATTTTTTAATCGATTGTAAATGTTTTCTATAACCAACCCAAAGGTCTTCTGGAGAATTGATTTTTGCAAACGGAACAGAGGAAATTTCTCCATTCAAGAATGAAAAATATGATCCTTCTGAAACTAAATTGGAATATAAATCCATTCCTCTCATTTGAATTTCATTCGTTATGAATTGATTTAATTCTGCTTTTTCATTTGATAAAGATGCACTCGCATCAATAAAAAATAAGACATTGGATTCTTTAGATTTGAAAGTTTCTTTAGTGTTAGTTGATTTAGCCGGAATAAAATGAAATACTTTTTTATAATGATCTCTCAAAGATTGGTAGATGTAACCTTTTAGTAAAGATTCTTTTCTAATCTCTTGAGAACTAGAACAATTGTAAATGGAAGTAGTAACCGAGGGAGTTTGGTTCTGAGGAAAAAAGTAAAAATCTTTAATTACATAATGTACTCTTCTTATGCTGCATACTTCTCTAAAGGATTCGTTGGAATTTTCATATGCACTGGCTGAAACGTAAAGATCCTCATTTATTATGTCACTAGAAAGCTTAGCAAATTCATATTTTAAGTCAGATTGAGAGATTTCTGAGTTACGAATCCGAACTTCACCCTCCAAAGCTGCGGGTAGAAATAGAATTTCATTCGCCTTTATTTCAGAAAATACGCTCAATACGAAAAAAAATGAAATAATTTTATATAATGAATTCAATTCGTTCTTCCTATGAGAATAAAAATCCTAAAAAGAAGCCTTGACAATCAATTTTCTAGTCTATACTATTGTTTTAAAGGAGAAGCCATTTATGAAAAAGGTTTTACTAGTTCTTTCTGCAGTTGCTCTCATTGCAGCAAATTGTGGGGGCGGAGACGCTCGAAGAGATGCAACCAGTGTTGGAGAGGCCGGATGGGTATTTGAAGGCTGGGCGTGCGCACCAGACACAGCGGCTGCTAAAAGAGGAGAATCTCCTGCTGACTATTGCAAGGGAGACACATCGAAATTTGATTATTTATATATGAAATTTTCTGCAGTTGCTTCTGAAAAGGCAATAAAAAGTGGAAGAATCGCATCTATGCAATCAACTTGCAGACAAGCTGCTAAGGATCAAATTTCTGGAGACGCATTGTCAAAAGTTATTGGTGATTATATAGAAAAAGCATCTGGAGTATCTGATGGACAATCAACTGGTCAAGTAATAGTATCTCAGACTCAAGGTTTAATCAAAGGTATTGGAGTATACGACTGTTGTTCTCTAGACAATGACACAGGCCTTTGTGTGAAGAAAGGCGAACCAGAAACTTGGGAGCAGTGCCAATGCGTTGGTTTCATGAAATTCCCTGGTGGACAAAAAGCGTTTGAATCTGCAGCAAGAGAAGCATCTAAATAAGATTACTTATTTTAGAGAATAGATACAAACAGAAAGGTCAGCTTATGCTGGCCTTTTTTGTTGTATAAAGTATAAATTGAAATTTCGAGTGTATCTTTCAAGACTAGACAACCAAGTTTCCTCAAATTCTATTTCGTTTCTAATTCTTAATATCGCATCTTTGTCTTTTTTATAATCTTCGAAATCATGAAAGTACTTAGTAAAATATTTTTTAAACAAAATAAAGGCATCTCTATCATAAAATTTTTTCATGGCTAGGTAATGGCTCCATGCTACTTCATTAATTTCTAATATACTTAAAGAAATCTTTTCTATTCCTGCAAATATCCATGGATTTCCTATTGCTGCTCGACCTATTAAAACAGCATCAACTTTAGATTCCCTAAGCCTTTTCTGCATCAGACTAACACTATCTATATCACCATTACCGAAGATAGGCACCTTTGCAAATGATTTTATCTCAGCAATAACATCCCAATTTGCAAATCCAGTATAAGCCATTTCTTTCGTTCTTCCATGAACTGAGATTGCAGATACCCCTGACTCTTGCAAAACATGAATGGTTTCTCTATAATTTAAAGAATCATTGTACCAACCGATGCGAATTTTCGCTGTGACAGGTACAGAAATATTTTTACAAAGTGATTCAATCATTCTTCCAGCAAGAGGAAGATTCTTTAGAAGTCCCGCACCAGATCCACCCTGAGATACTCTTTGTACGGAACAGCCCATATTTAAATCAATAATCTTTGGATTTAATGGCTCTATTCTTTGTGCAGCTGAAGTAATGGACTCTACTGAATTTCCAAATATTTGGAACCAGACTGGATCTTCATCGGGTTCATGATGAAAGAGTCGAATTGCTTTTGGATTTCCAAGATTAATTTGTTCTGCAGCAACAAACTCCGTAAACGACCATGCAGAACCCTTGCTTCTTGCTAATAATCTATGAGGACTATCAGAGACTCCCGCCATTGGAGAGAGAACTGCTCTTCCATGAATAGGAAGATTTCCTACATAAAAAAGTGTATCACTTGCCTTGGGGGAGGCAAGTGACTTTATTTTTGGTTCAATCACCACTTTCACTTTCTGATAGAATTGCAAAATCTATTACACCATCATCATCTTTCGTATCAACGATCTTTACACCAACGGCTGTTCTTCCAAAAATTGATACATCAGAAACAGGAGTTCTAATTGCCATACCAGACTGAGTAATTACTAAAATTTCATCCTTCTCACTCACAGTAGAAATTCCAATAGCTCTTCCATTCTTTTCTGTAACTTTTAAGAAAGTCATACCTTTACCGCCTCTACCTTTAGTAGAAAATTCATCATATGAAGTTCTTTTTCCATATCCATTTTCTGAAATAACCAATAATTCTGTTCCCTTTTTCACTATTGTTACTCCAGCGATATAATCATTCTCAGCCAAACGCATGCCAGTGACACCAGAAGCAGTTCTTCCTTGGCTTCTTAGTTCATTTAAATTCATACGAATAGCTAGTCCTAAGGAACTTCCAATAAAAATATCCTCATCTGATTTGGCACTAACCACATCAATCAGAGAGTCGCCTTCTCGTATTCCTAAAGCAATTATACCCGATTTTTTTGTGTTTGAGAATTCATTCAAAAGAATTTTCTTCATGAAGCCTAGTTTAGTTACCATGAGAAGGGCAGAGTCATCTAATTCTCTATAAGTATACAGTGAGGTAATCACTTCATCTTCAGTCAGATTAATAACTGCTTTTAAGGATTTTCCGCGAGCATCTTTAGAAGCGATAGGGATTTCATAAACTTTTAAACTAAATGCTCTACCTTTATTTGAGAATAACATAATATTATCATGTGTCATTGCAGATGCAACTTTCTTGATAAAATCATCTCTTTTGGCATTTGAACCTTGGATACCTTTTCCTCCACGTTTTTGTCTACGGAAAGTATCCAATGGAAGTCTTTTGATAAACATATCCTCAGAAAGTTGAACTATCACTTCTTCATCAGCAATTAAATCTTCAGCATTGAAAGTTGAACTCTCAACACTTTCTAAACTAATTTCTGTTATTCGTTTAGTATTATTTTTAGTTCGTACTTCCATAAGTTCATTGCAAACTATTTCTTTTACTCTTTCTGGTTTAGCTAAAATATCCTTTAGATCCAAAATCAAAGCACGAACTTCTTCTAATTCATCAATTATCTTCTGAACTTCTAAAGATGTAAGACGTTGCAATCTCATTTCTAAAATTGCATCAGTTTGAAGTTCGGAGAGTGAAAAAGCATTCATCAATCCGACCTTCGCTTCACCTGGATTCTTAGATGCGCGAATGATTCGAATCACTTCATCAATATTATCTAAGGCAATCTTGAGGCCCTCTAAGATATGAGCTCTCTTTTCTGCTTTGTCTAAATCAAAAATTGTCCTTCTTACAATTACTTCATTTCGATGATTAGCATAAGCTACTAAGACTTCTTTTATATTAAAAATTTTAGGTTTGTTATCCAAAATCGCAAGCATAGTAATTCCATAGCTAACTTGCAATTGAGTTAATTTAAAAAGTTGGTTCAGTATTACTTGGGCATTTGCATCTTTCTTTGTATGAATTTCGACACGAATTCCTTTTCTATCACTCAAATCTAAAATTTCAGATATTCCTTCAACAACTTTGTCATTTACGAGATCGCCTATTTTCTCCAATAAGACTCTCTTATTGACCTGGTAAGGAATTTCAGTTATTACTATTACTTCGCGACCTTTATTATTTTCAGTAATTTCCACTTTAGATCGAATTCGAATCGATCCCTTACCTTTGTTATAAGCAGAAAGAAGTCCCTCGCCACCGATGATTATTCCACCGGTAGGGAAATCTGGACCTGGTATAATCTTGATAATTTCAGAAATTGTAATATCAGGATTCTTAATTAAAGCTATCACTGCATCTATACATTCCACAAGATTATGAGGTGGAATATTAGTAGCCATACCCACAGCAATACCTGAAGATCCATTTACTAATAGATTTGGAAAATTAGCAGGTAGAACATCAGGTTGGAATTTAGTATCATCAAAGTTAGGTGAGAAGTTAACTGTTTCTTTATCGATATCGCGAAGCAATTCCTCAGCTATTTTATTTAAACGTGCTTCTGTGTATCTATAAGCTGCTGCTTCATCTCCATCCACTGATCCAAAATTTCCTTGTCCATCAATGAGAGGAACTCTTAGCGAAAATTCCTGAACCATTCTTACAAGAGTATCATAAACGGCTGTATCACCGTGAGGATGGTAGTTACCTATAACTTCCCCAACAATTTTGGCACATTTAACATAAGGTCTATCTGACCTCCAGGCACGTTCATTCATGGCATGAAGAATTCTTCTATGAACTGGCTTTAGACCATCTCTTACATCTGGTAGAGCTCTACCTACTATTACACTCATCGCATAACCAAGATAGGCTTCTTTCATTTGGTCTTCGATTTCTACTGGAATAACGCGAATTCCGTTTTTTAGAGCTCCAGCAATATCTGGTCGGGCAGCTAGATTTAAGTTTAAGGATTTGTTTAGCTTTGGTTCTTCTTGGTTTTCCATATTTATTTTATAAATCTAAATTTGATACTTTTGCAGAATTTTCTTCAATGAATTGCCTTCGTGGAGAAACATCATCTCCCATTAGAATATTGAAGGTATCTTCTGCTTCTACTAAATCATCCAATTTCACTTGAAGGACAACACGTTTGGTTGGATCCATAGTTGTATCCCAAAGTTGCTCTGGGTTCATCTCACCAAGACCTTTGTATCTTTGGATCACAACTTTATCATTAGGTCTACTTTTAACTAAATCATCTTTTTCCTTATCAGAGTAAGCATAGATCCCTTCTTTTCCAAAACGAACTAGGTAAAGAGGTGGCTGAGCTACATAAAGATAACCTTTCTCAATGATGCTTCTCATATAACGAAAGAAAAATGTTAAAATCAAAGTACGAATATGAGATCCATCAATATCAGCATCTGTCATAATGATAATTTTATGGTAGCGCGCTTTTTCTATGTTAAATTCATCATCTCCTATACCAGTTCCTAGAGCAGAGATCATAGTTCTAATCTCTTCATTTGCAAGAATTTTATCTAATCTTGATTTCTCTACATTAAGAATTTTTCCTTTCAATGGAAGTATAGCCTGTGTAAAGCGATCTCTTCCTTGCTTAGCAGATCCACCCGCAGAATCACCTTCCACTAAGTAGAGTTCACTTTTAGCAGGATCTTTTTCAGAACAGTCGGCTAATTTCCCCGGTAAGCCACCACCTTCTAGTACCGTCTTACGTCTTGTTAGGTCACGTGCTTTTCTTGCAGCTTCTCTAGCTTTAGATGCTAAGATACCTTTCTCCAGAATTTTCTTGATAATGGCTGGATTCTCTTCAAAAAATAAAACAAGACCCTCTGAAGTTAAGGTCTGCATGATTCCTTTGATCTCTGCGTTGACCAATTTTTCTTTAGTCTGAGAATTAAATTGAGGTTGAGGAATCTTAACCGAGATTACAGCACTTAAACCTTCCTTAACATCATCACCAGTTAAAGTAATTGTATTTTTCTTGGATAGTTGTGCATCTTTTTTAAGAAAATCATTCAAGGTTCTAGTTAATGCAGCTCGGAAACCTTCTAAATGAGTTCCTCCTAAATTATTATTAATTCCATTAGTGAAGCAGAAGATATTTTCACTGTAAGATTCACAATATTGGATTGCAACTTCTGCTATTATGGAATCTTTCTCTCTTATAAAATGACATACTTTGTGAATAGGATGCTTTGCTTCCGTAATATGCTCAACAAAGGAAACTATCCCTCCTTCATATTGAAAAGTATGAGATTGTTTTTCTTCCTTACGATCATCCGTAATAGAGATCTTTAATCCTTTATTTAAAAAAGCTAATTCTCTAAAGCGAGATGCTAATGTATCAAATAAATATTCAGTTGTTGTAAAAATTGTTGAATCTGGTTTAAAACGAACTGTGGTTCCAGTCCCAGAAGATTCACCTATGATAGAAACAGGTGCAACTGGAATTCCTGTTCTGTATTTTTGGTAGTGAACTTTTCCCTCTTGTCTAACTTCCACTTCTAACCATTCAGAAAGTGCATTTACAACAGATACACCTACACCATGAAGTCCACCAGACACTTTGTAAGCATCATTTTCAAACTTACCACCAGCATGTAAAATGGTTAGTACAACTTCAATTGTAGAGACTTGTTTATCAGGATGTATACCAGTGGGGATTCCCCGACCGTCATCCTCTACTTGAATAATATTGCCTTCTAAGATTGTAACTTTGATCTCAGTGCATTGGCCAGCCATAGCCTCGTCTACTGAGTTATCAACAACCTCATAAACCATCTTATGAAGACCTGATTCATCCTGAGTACCAATGTACATTCCAGGACGTTTACGAACCGCTTCTAGACCTTCTAAAATTTTGATTTTTTCTGCAGAATAGGACATATAGTTATCTTTAACCTATATGTAAATTATTTGAAAGTGCCTATATGGGCAAGTGATTTAGGACAAATTCAATCCATAACCTCAACTATCTTCAATAACTTAGCTTTTAATTCTTCGTCTTTAATTTTTTCAAGAGATAGAATTAGGCTATCTTTTCCTTCGAGTGTAGGAACCTTGCTGGCTATAGATTTATTAAGTCTTTTAGGTAATTTTCCAATAGTGCATTTTATACTTTTTATAAACTGAAATTTTGAATTAGATTTTATATAATCTAAAATATTTTTACTTTGAAAATGCAATTCCTGACTGTAGGCGGAATGTGTCGTTTCGATTACCAATGCTGAAGAACTAAGATCCTTAGCGTAGGAATGATTCGCAAGAACTGGTCCGACTAAGTCTGACCAATTTCTGTTTAATTTTTTTAACAATATAATTTTATCAATTTCATTTTTATCAAATTGGCTGGCTAAATTCGTTAAACTGGAAAAATCTGTCTCTATATCTTTCATTTGGATTCAACCATGCTCCCATTTTTTACATGGAAAATTTGCCTAGATTCATCAAGGTTTCCAATATAATCTTGAATCCCTTCCAAATCTGTAGTTGTGAAAAATGCTTGACCACATTCTCGTATCAAATCAACAAAAAATTCTCTTCGTTTAATATCTAACTCTCGAATTACATCATCAATCAATAAGATAGGATCAGTTTTTATCTTTTTTCGAATCAATTCAAAAGAAGCAGTCTTAAGGGAAATAACGGAAGATCTCTTCTGCCCTTGAGACCCGAATTCCAAAATATCTTTATCATCTCTTCCAATAAAAATTTCATCTCGATGTGAACCGACAGTTGTATAACCCAATCGGATGTCTTTTTGGTAATTCGATTGTATTTTCTCTAGAAATCTATCTTTGGAATCAACATTAGGTTTATAAATTAATATAAAATCATCTTTACCACCCGAAAGATTGCTTAAGGCTTTCTGGTAATGAAAATTCAATTCTTCAATGATTTCCTTTCGTTTATTCCTTATGCTTTCATCTTTATCAGCTAGCATTGCATTATAAACATCTATCATTTTTAGGTCATTAAATTGTTTCTTTAATGTTATATTTCTTTGTTTTAAGATTCGATTGTATTCTAGTAATTCATCCAAGTAAGGTTTGTGTAAAAGGGAAATTAAACTATCTATAAATTTTCTACGCTCAGCATGACTTCCTTCTATAATTATTAAATCTTTGGGAGATAGAACTACACAAGGTAATAATCCGAAGGCATCCGACTGTTTTTTAAAAATATCATTATTTAATTTAATTTTTTTTCTTCGGATAGGTTCTTTTTCAAAACCATATTCGAGTTTGAAATCTTCTTCACCCTGACAGAGAGAACCTATATAAAAAGTATTTTCATCCCACATTAGCATTTCATCATCAGAATTGCCACGGAAACTTTTTAGGAAAGATAGAAGTGATATGGATTCAAGTAAATTCGTCTTACCTTCTCCATTATCACCTATAAAAAATATTAATCTAGAATGGAACTCAAGAGATAGATCTTTGTATGTCCTGAAATTTTTCAGAACAATTCTCTTGAGGATCATCTTCTATAATTTCATCGGCATAATTACTGCAACGTAATCTGCGTCGGATGGATCTTTGAAGAGAACAGGAACATTCGAATTAGTAAAATTAATTTCAACTTCAGGATCATCGATAGTTTTAATCGTGTCAGACAAATAATCACCTTTAAAAGCTATAGTTGTTTCTTCACCTGAATATTGAATAGACATATGATTTTCAAATTGTACCGAACCAGGGTTAGATGCTGAAATATGTAATTCATTTTTCTTAAAAGTTATTCGAATTTGTCTCGAAGGTTCTTCTGCTGAAATTAATGCTTGTCTTAGCATAATTAAAAATTCATCTTTATTGATTCTTATCGAATAACTAGAATTTTTTGGAATAACTTGTTCATAATCAGGAAAGGTTCCATCAATTAATTTTGAAAGAAGTTCTGCTTGTCCAATATTAATATAGAATTGTGATTCAGAGATTCCAACTTTTGCATTTTCTGCTAGATCGAGAAGCTTCTGACTCTCACGTATAGTCTTGTGTGGAATTATGATTCCTGTAGCGAATGGAAGTTTCTGGGGAAATTTTCTCGATATCTTTGCTAACCTTCTACCATCTGTTCCAACAACAGTAAGTTCTGTATCGTTACTTTTAAAATACAAACCATTAAATACAAATCTTGTTTCTTCTTGCGCGACTGCATGATAAGTTTTACGAATCATTTCTTTAAGAAGAACTGATGGAAAGTCTACTATATTTGAAGTATCCACTTTCCCTATAGTTTTTATTTCTTCAGGATCCAAACATTGAAAGCCTGTTTTATATCCATTCTTATCATCAGCATCTGTAATGAATGTTTGACTAGAATCATCTTCTTCTACAAGTTCTAACATTGCATCTGAAAAATTAATAGTTTTAAATGCACCAGATAAAGTTTTAACAGGAATAGATGTAGATCCTGGTTTAACAATATTTGCAGCTAGAGAAGTTCTTAGAGAAATTTCTAAGTCAGTTGCACTTAATGCGATTGAATTTGTCAGAGTTTCTATTTTTACATTTGAAAGTATGGATTTTATTTGTTTCGTACTGATTACTCCTTCTATAGAGTGGATGGCTTTGAGAAAGTCGGATGTTTTAACACTAAATTTCATTTTCTTAATTTCCTTAATTATATAATATTATGTCTTATATCTGATGATGTTGTTGGTAATGTTCATAAGTAGATAACTCAAAAAACACCAGTAAAGATATAGGAATATGTCGCATTATTTTCGAAAATAACTTTTTTCAAAATCCATGATTTATCTTAATTCTACACCTAAGAAGAGACAGTAATTTTGGAATATGTCTTATTAACAACTTATGAACAGTTTATTATTAGTTAAAACACAGTTTAATTTCTATTTAACTTCAAAGATCGTTTGTTCCAAGCTGCAAATGGATATTTTGAATAGTGGATTCAATTTTTTCATCCAATTGCCTTAATTTGGAAATGTTCGTGATTGCATGTATTACTGTAGTGTGTTGGCAATCGAAGATCCTACCTATTTGTGTTTTCTTCAAATGAAAGACCTCATGAAGTAAAAACATACATAGATGCCTAGGAATAATAAATTCACTTTTTCTTGTTTTTCCTAAAATATCTTTTCGAGTTTGATTGAATTTCTCACAAACTTGATCTATCAATTGATCATGAGTATAGACCATAGATTTCTTTCGAGTTTGAACTCTAGAATCAACAACTTCTTTTACTTTTTCAAAAGGAATAATAAACATATTATATGCTTTTTTGTACAATATTATATCATTAATAGATCCAAGTAAAAACCGAATATCACCCGTTACATTACGTGAGATATATTGATAAGATTCTTCATCTAGTGATAGATTATAAGAAGAAGAAAAGCTTTTCAAAATTTTCAATCGTAAATCTTCGGAAGGTTGTTGGATTAAACTTTGAACACCTTTTGTAAATCTAGATTTCAATCTATCATGTATAGGTAATTCATAACTTGGTCTATCGGAAGCTATGACTATTTGGCTTTTTCTTTGGTAGAGAAAGTTAAACAATGCGAAAAATTCTTCTTGGGTTTTATCTGCACCTGAATTTAAAAATTGAATATCATCGATTAATAAAGTATCATAGGATTGGTATTTGATTTTGAAAGAGTCCAAAGTTGTTCTAGAATTCTGTCTTACACTATAAACGAACTCATTAAGAAAGGAGGTCATCTCTACGTAGCGAACTTTTTTAGTTCTATCTCTTCGTACAATTTCATTGCCCATAGCATGCAAAAGATGTGTCTTCCCAACTCCAACAGAACCAAAAATATACAAAGGATTGATATCTCCAGGACGCTTTACTGCTTCTTGGCAAGCTGTATAAGCTAGTCTATTTGAATCAGCTATGTAAAAATTATCAAAGGTCATCTCGGGATTTAATTTATCTTCATCATGGTTCATTTTGTTCTGAATCAGTTGAGAAAGATTATTGGATCCTACTTCTGTAAAAATTTCCACAGAATAACGATCTCCCATGACTTGGTAAAAGGCATTTTCCAAATGGGAAATGTATTTTGTAACAACATGTCTTTTAATTTGGTCAGATGGTGCAGAAAGTACGATTGAATCGTTCTCTAATTTTATAAATTGCAAAGGGGATATAAAGCTTTGAAAGTAACTAGGATTGATAGATTTAGATACTTCATCCATTACCCGATTCCATTTTTCGTTTGAGAGTTCTTGATTCATATTTGAGTGCAGTACTAAACTTTCGAATAGCTGATTACATTCAAATGAAAAATGAAAACTTTTTTAAAAATCAATCAGATCAATGAACGGATAATAATATTATGTCTCAAATGTTTAGTGTACTAAAGTACAGAGCTTATTGAAGAGTTTTGAAACGGAAAAGTTTTCCATTGCATTGATGTCTTTATGCAAAATATTTTTAAATTCAAAAATAGCATCAATACAAAGAGAATAATCTTTTTCTTGGTTTTTGAAATAAGAATAAATCATAAGTGAAGATATAATATCCAAGAATTTTTTATAATCAAAATCTTCTTTCCATTCAGTATGATTCGTTTTATAAGCCTTAATCCAAATTTCTAAACGCAGAAGTTGTATAGAATCAAAGATGGAGTTTTCAACCTTATCTTGGAATAGATTCCAAGCATCCAAACTTAAATTTCCTAAATCAAAGCTACCCGAATAATAATCAGGAATAGTTATACCAATCTTATCAGAAATAATTTGCATATTGCTTTGTGAAAGATAGAAAAAAGGAATCTCCACCGCACGACTACGAATCGTACTCTTCAAGCTATGAATGTCTTCAACGACAAAAATAAACTTTGTGTGTTCATTCGTTTCTTCCAAAGTTTTTAGCATGGCAGTTTCGGCTTCTGAATTAATTTTCGTTGCATCCGGAAAGACAACGAATCTTTTGGTAGAGACATCGGGTTTATAAATTACTCTTTGGCTTTGTAGCCAGCGAATCGTAAAAACATCTGGATTTTTTAGATCACCAATTGCGATTTTTTCATTATCTGGAAAAAGTATATAATCAGGATGAACTTTTTTCTGAAACATCTTACAAGATTGGCAAAGTCCGCATGCATTTCCGTTCATACATAGAACGGATTTAGAGAACAATTCAGCAGCAAACATTTTACCAACTCCCGAAGGCCCATGGAAGATCAACAAGGGAGGAATCTTATCTTGGTATTTGGAATAATTTCTAAGATATCGCAAGGCCAAAGGTTGACCCACAAGCGCATCTATCTTATAGGAATTATTTTCTAAAACCATTTCCATTTTAATATACCGAGTAGCACCAATCTTTAAATTCTTTTTGATTTCCTTTCACTGTGTTGAAATAAACTTCTTGTAATTTTTTAGAAATTGGTCCTATATTACCATCACCGATTATTCTTCTATCTACGGATTTTACCCAAGCAACTTGAACACCAGTTCCAGAGAAAAAGATTTCATCTGCAACATACAATTCACTTCGAGTAATATTTCTTACTTCAATTTCAAAATTACAAAATTTTGCTAAGTCAAAAATTGTTCTCCTAGTGATCCCTTCTAAAATAGAAGAATCTAAGCTTGGGGTGATTATCTTATTTCTACGAACGATAAATATATTCTCTGCTGAACCTTCAGAAACATATCCTTTAGAATCTAAAAAGATAGCCTCATCAAAACCATTTTGAACAGCTTCAGACTTTGCAAGAGCCGAATTGACATATCCTCCCGACGCCTTAGACATAGTTGGAATCATAGTATCATCGATTCGTCTCCAACTCGAGATGCATGTAGTCAATCCATTTGTTGTATCAAGATAGTCATCCAATTTCAAAACATAGATAGCAACATCAGTTTTTACATCATGAAATCTTGGAGAGAGCTGTAAGGAGGATGTATATATAATTGGTCTTATGTATACATTTTGTTTATAAGCACATTGCTTTAATAAATCCAAAGTTATATTCGCTAACTCATCAGGAGTCCTGCTTGTGTTTAATTGCATTATCTTAGTTGATTGGATTAAGCGTGTAAAATGATCTTTAATTCGAAAAACAAAAAGATTTTTAAGCTCTGAATTGTAATAACCTCTTATCCCACCAAAAACAGCTGTGCCATACTGAAAGGCATGAGTCTGTACACTCAATTTTGCTTCGGAAGCTGGAACGATCTTTCCTTCGAAATAACTTAGATCTTTTGTATTATCCGACATTGAATTCTGAACTCCTTATCTATTCCAATTTCTTAGTCTGCCTATTAAAGAAAACTAGATTAAATTTTACTTTAATCCTAAGCTAGAGTTTCAAAATCGATCTTAATAAGAAAGTTTGTAGTACTTTCATAGGAAGTTAATATATATTATGTCAGATTCTTTTTATCCTAATCAATTCGACTGTATCGTTGTAGGGGCAGGGCATGCTGGATCTGAAGCAGCTTACATATCTGCTAAAGGTGGCCTTAAGACTTTACTCATCACTATGAACTTAGATACGATAGGGCAAATGAGTTGTAATCCAGCTATAGGAGGGATTGCAAAAGGACATATGGTACGTGAGGTTGATGCTTTAGGTGGATTGATGGGAAAAGTGATTGATGCAACCGGAATTCAATTTAAAATGCTGAATACTTCCAAAGGTCCTTCTGTTTGGGCTCCGCGTGCCCAAGCTGATAAAAAAGAATACCAATTAAAAGTAAAACATACCTTAGAAGCTACACCCAATCTAAGTATCAGACAAGACACAGTTGAAGATTTAATCATAGAAGGAAATCTACTCAAAGGTTTAATCACAGGAAGAGGTTTTTCTTTTTATACCAATCATGCTATCTTAACGACTGGAACTTTTTTATCATCTATAGTTCACATTGGAACTTATCAAAAGGAGAATGGAAGGATAGGTGAACCAACTACGAAAGGCTTATCTAAATCTTTAGGCTCACATCATTTTAATTTGGGTAGACTTAAGACAGGAACTCCTGCAAGGGTTCATAAACTCTCTATTGATTTTGATGGCTTAGAAATTCAACCAGGTGATGAGCTTCCACCAGCTTTTTCTTATTCAACTAAAGAAATTACAAGAAGACAAATTCCTTGTCACATCACTTATACAAATGATGAGACTCATAAGTTTATAAATGAAAATCTTCATCTCTCTCCTATGTATTCCGGACAAATACAATCAACAGGTCCAAGATATTGTCCTTCTATTGAAGATAAAGTAGTTCGTTTTGCACAAAGAGAAAGACATCAAATTTTTATCGAACCTGAAGGTTATGATACAAATGAAATTTATCTAAATGGTGTCTCAACAAGTCTTCCGGAAGAGATACAGTGGAAATTTCTAAGGACAATTAGGGGACTTGAGAAAGTTGAACTCATGAGACCGGGTTATGCAATAGAGTATGATTATGTTGACCCAAGAGAATTAAAACCAACTTTGGAAACTCATAAGATAAAAGGTCTATACCATGCTGGACAAATTAATGGAACCACAGGCTATGAAGAAGCCGCAGCCCAAGGTTTAGTAGCTGCATATAATGTGATTCGTTCAGTAAAAAAAATGGAGCCTATGATTTTCCAAAGATCTGAATCTTATATCGGTGTTCTGATAGATGATTTAGTTTATAAAGGTGTCGAAGATCCATATCGTATGTTCACAAGTAGAGCAGAATATCGTTTACTTCTTCGACAAGATAATGCAGATCAAAGATTGATGAAGTATGGTTATGAAATGGGTTTAGTTGATAAAGAAACTTTCGAAACAACTCTTACAAAATATAAAAATATCGATTCAATTAAAACGAGTATTCATAAATCTTCTATGAAACCTTCCATTGAACTTACCGAGGTTTTAAAAGAAAAGGGAATAGAAAATTATAAATTTGGAACAAATGTAGCCAATTTTTTAAAAAGGCCAGAAATCAAGATACAAGATGTCGAAATGTTTCTACCAGAATTAAAATCTCTTTCCTTTGCAGATAAGGCTGTAATTGAAATGGAAATTAAATACGAAGGCTATCTAAAAAGAGAGCTCGATTCTGTGGATCTAAGGTCAAGATATATTCAGACTCCCATACCAGAAGATTTTTCGTATGAGCAGGTAAAAGGTTTAAAGACGGAAGCCTTAACAAAATTAAACAAGCATAAACCAATTAATTTGGAAAAAGCTTCACAAATTTCAGGAGTAGATCCCACAGATATTGATTTACTTTTGTTTTACTTAGCTTCCAAAACTACAGCCAAGCATGCAAGCTAAGTCCATTTTAAATAATATTAAGGTACTTAACTTTTTAACTCAGAATTTTTATTTCTATTTAGGCTAATTATTCTATCTTGATGGATGAATTTTTTTTATCTAATAAGATAATTTATGCGTCTTTAAATGTTTCCATATCCCATCTTGTTTCACGTGAAACGTAAATTGGACTAAACGATCTGAGTTGTCATATTCTAGAATATTTTTTCTCTCTATATTCCCTTGTGTAAATAATCTTTCTATGATGTTACCTTTTGCATTTATTTTGTTCTCAATTTTTGCAATAGGTTTCTTCTTCTCATCCATTATCGTTAAAATCTTTAGATTTGGTTTCGTTGAGAGAGAATATTTTTCTTTATCTTTTGATTCGGTCCATAGAATATCAGCAGTAGAAATCATATCGCTATCCATAGAATAAATAGTCGCATCTTGGATTAATTTTTTATCTACATCGAAGGTTTTAATCTTTGAAAGACTTCCTTTACCATTAAAAACAAATTCCTTTATCTCTATCATTTTGCCTGAAGAATCTAAGGTAACTTCTTTAGATAATTTACCGTTCTTATCATATTGATACGAAATCGATCCTTCTTTTTTTCCATTATTGATGAATTCTTCACTTACCAAAAAGCCATCTTTGTATTTTAAATTAGATGTAAGTATCAGTGAGTTGTTTTCATCAAAAACAAGTTCTTGAATGGGTAAATCTTTGATCTTCTTAGGAAAAAGTAATATAGAATCTGTATGAGACCATTTGCCAGGCGAATAAGAAAACAAAGACAAGGAGAATAAAAGGAGTGAAGAATATACTATAGCTTTCATACTAATAGCTATCGGTATATTTTATAAAAGGTTTATTGCGAATTATGTCTATTCTAGAAATCTCATCATCCATTCAGAAATATTTTCCTGAATACCAAGAATTACTCTTAGAAACTTTTGATTTAGATTTAATTTCAGATTACATAGAGTTTCTTAAAGATAAAAATGAGCAAGGCGGATTCTTTTCTAAACGCGATGCGGAACATATCTTGGAACGACACATTATTGAAGCAATGTACTTCGTTTATGTTCTTTCTGGAAATGATCTTGTTTCACGTGAAACAAAGCTAGTGGATGTTGGGACTGGACCAGGTCTTCCCGGATTTCTATTTGTCTGTATGAAAGAATCTCCCAAGGTTACACTTCTAGATGGTTCAAAAAGAAAGTTGGGACTTACAGAAGAATGGTGGAAAGGATTACAAATTAAATATCCAGAGAAGGATTGTAAGTTTCAATATACAAGAGCCGAAGAATGGAAAAATCATTTTAACTTAGTGGTCATGCGTGCTGCAATTCCTTATCCTTTTTCTGTAGAGATAGTCTCTAGACTTGTACTAAAAGATGGATACTTTTGTCCTTTTCTTGGTAAAGAACAGAAATGGGAGTTGATAGAGAAAAGAATTTTGTCCGAGTCAGGATTTACAATCGAGGGATCTATTGATTTGGAAGATTTGAGCTTTTTGGGAGAGCGACATATTAAAGTATTGAAAAAGCACTCTCAAGCGAAACATGGTATTCCAAGGGAATGGAAAATTATCTCTAAGGAAATAAAAGAACAGGAATGGGAAAAATCATCTCAATCAGCAATCAAAAAGGCGGAGTAGGTAAGACTACTACTGCAATTAATTTAGCCTCATGTCTTTGTGAGATTGGTAAAAAAGTATTAATAGTAGACTTAGACCCTCAAGGTAACTCAGGATCAGGTTTAGGTATTTCCATTCATGAAATTGAAAAGACGACTTATGAAATTTTATTAGCAGATGTAACTTCCAGAGAGTGCATAATTAAAACTGGAATAGACAATCTACACATCATTCCGTCAAACATCAATCTAAGTGGATCCGAGGTTGATCTACTTGAAGTAGATAAAAGAGAATACCGATTGAAAGATGCTATGAATGATATAAGAAGTGATTACGATTTCGTTCTGATTGATTGTCCACCTTCACTTGGAATTTTAACAATTAACGCTCTTTGTGCTTCGGATAGTGTGATGATCACTCTCCAAACCGAATACTTTGCTTTGGAAGGATTAAGTCAGTTGATGAAAATAATTTCTATGGTTCAGTCAGGTTTGAATCAATCTTTAGAGCTAGAGGGAGTTCTTCTTACGATGTATGATAAAAGAACTAATCTAGCCAACCAAGTTGCCGAGGACGTAAGAAATTATTTTCAAGAAAAAGTATATCAAACTATGATACCTAGAAATATAAAATTGAGTGAAGCACCATCTTTTGGTAAACCAATCAATTTATATGATGCGGAAGGTATAGGAACTCAAAGTTATCGCTCTCTTGCCAAAGAAGTGGTTGCGAGGTAGAATATGGCAAAGGCAAAAGTACTAGGAAGAGGTTTAGGAAATTTAATTCCAGTAAATGAAAAGAAGGAGGAACTTAGCTATGACAACAATAGCAATCTTCGTGAAATTAAACTTAGTGAAATACTTCCAAATCCTAATCAACCTAGAAAAACCTTTTCAGATTCCAGTATAGAAGAATTAGCATCTACTATAAAAACCCATGGAATTATTCAACCAGTTGTCGTACAAAAAGTGGATAGAGGCTATGAATTAATTTCTGGTGAACGAAGAGTTCGAGCTTGTAGAAAAGCTGGATTCCAAAAAATACCTGCCATTATTAAATCTGTTTCAAAAAAAGAATCTATGGAAATGGCACTTTTGGAAAATATACAAAGAGAAGATTTAAACCCTATAGATGAAGCATTCGCCTATCAAAGATTAAGTGATGAATTGGGTATTAAAATTTCTGAACTAGCCACGCGCATAGGTAAGAACAGAACAACTATTTCTAATTTAATTCGATTATTAAATTTTCCGTCAAAAATTCAAGAATACATACGATCTGGAAAGATTACTGAAGGACAAGCTAGGCCAGTTCTTTCTATAGCAGAAGAAAAGAAGCAAATTGAAACCATTGAAAAAATTATCCAAGGAAGCTGGACGGCAAGACAAGTAGAAGATTACGTGGCTGATCTAATTGGTGATAGCAAAATAAAATCGAAAGTTTCTACTCTAGAAAAGAAAAAAGATCCTTCTATTATGAAATTAGAATCCAAGATAAGAAATAAAATTTCGGCTAAGGTTGACCTTCAGCACAATGAAACAAATGGCAAAGGTAAAATTGTAATCCATTATGGAAGCTTGGACCAAATGGAAAGCATTCTGGATAGTTTAGGAATTAAATCCAAATAATTGAATAAAAAATTCGACTACCTAAATAATTGCAATCTTGCCAATTTTTGATAAAGCTCATTGGATTTCAGCAATTCTTCATGAGTTCCACTTCCTACTAAACTTCCGTTTTCAATTACAAGAATCAAATCGGCATTAATCACGGTAGAGAGTCTATGAGCTATCATAAGAGTTGTTCGGTTTTTGGTTAATTCATTTAAAGCTTGTTGAATATACATTTCACTTTCTGAATCCAAAGAAGATGTTGCTTCATCTAAAAGTAAAATTTTAGGATTTTTTAATATTGCGCGTGCGATTGCGAGTCTTTGTTTTTGCCCACCAGAAAGTCGAACTCCATTTTCTCCAAGAGAAGAATCAAATCCCAAAGGTAAATCATTGATAAAAGATAAACAGTAAGATGCTTCCGCAGCAGAGAGTACCTCTTCTTGACTAGCATCAAGTTTTCCATACAATATATTTTCTTTAACTGTTCCTGAAAACAAATTAGGTTCCTGGGGAACTAAACCTAAAATGGATCTTAGATTTTCTAGAGTAACATCTCTAATATCTATACCACCTATAGAAATACTTCCTGATTTAGGATCGTGAAAGCGATAGATTAAATCAAAAATTGTAGATTTACCAGCACCTGAAGGACCTACAAGAGCCGTAACTTTTCCTGCAGGTATTTCTAGATTAAGATGGTCTAAAGTTGATTTTTCAGGTCTCGATGGATAGTGAAAGGTTACCTTATCAAATTTAATATTATAGGTAGTATTACTTAAAAAATTGTTTTTATCTGATACTGATAATTCGGGATCTTTAATTTTAGGTTCAAGTTGCAAAAGTTCAATCAATCTCTCAGTAGCACCAGCCGCTCTTTGCATATCGCCTATCACTTCTGAGATAGAACCTAAGGAGCTAGCAACCATAATGGCATAAAATGAAAATGCAATTAAATCACCTGGACTGATTCTACCTTCTATCACATCTATTCCACCAGCCCATATCATAAAAGAGATTCCTGCTAGAACTAGAGATATAACAATTACTATCATAAAAGATCGAAATAGAATTCTATTAGCAGATACTTTAAATGCTATTTCGACAAAACGATTGAACTTACTTTTTTCATAAGATTCTTGGTGGAATGCCTGGACTGTTCTAATATGTAACAAGGACTCATTTACTTGAGAACCAATGCCAGCTATTTTGTCTTGTGTATCTCTTGAAAGCGCTCTTACTTTTCTCCCAAAGATCAATATGGGAAATACCACTAAAGGTACAGATACCAAAACTATTGAAGTGAGTTTAGCATTTGTAATAAATAGCCATACAATTCCCAAAATGAAGATTAATATATTTCTTAAAAATATTGAAAAAGAAGAACCAACTACGGTTTGTAAAAGTGTTGTATCTGTTAAGATTCTAGATTGAATATCACCAGCTGAAGTTTCTTCAAAATAAGAGGGTTCCATATGAATAATATGTTTATAAACCTCTACTCTTAGATCAGAACTGATTCTCTCACCTAACCAAGATACCAAATAGTGTCTTGCAAAAGTTCCTAAAGCTATCAATAAACCAATCAATCCTAAAATAGAGATCGCAAGTCCTAATTTTTCTAAATTAGAAAATGTAGATACATTTAAAGGTAAATTTGAATTTATAGTAGATTTTTCATTATTCGAGAATCCTAGATCAACTAGTATTCTTAATCCTTGTCCTAGCGATAAGGTTGCTACAGAAGTGAAAACTAGAGAAATAAAAGCCCAGAAGATTTTTATTTTATAAGGTTTAAGAAATGGATAAAGCTTCTTGATTACACTAGGCATAGTGTAATTCTTTTATCTTATCCTTGTATGTCTAAAAGAAATCCTTTAATATTATCTAATGATTTGAGAATTTGGAAGGCTGAATTATGTGGATGTGATATAGTTTCAGCTAGAAGTTTTAATTTATCATCTAGTATTTCAACATGAGTGAACTCCTTTTTAGATGAACTATTTTTAATAGGAGTGAATTGTGTTTTTAATTTGGTATTCGAATTTAGTATTGCTAGTAAGAGAGCCTTCACTTGATTTTTATATCTTTCTAAATTAGCTGGCGACTTATTATCGATTAAATCTCTTTCTATACCAGGTAATTCTTTCCATAAATCATGAATATCCCGCGTAGATTCTTTATTTTTAGGAGCAATTGATTCCAATAATTCCAAAAATTCAGGTTTGTGGTTTGTTAAAGGAGTTGAAGATTCAGATTTTTTAGCCCCTAACGAAGATTTACTATTTGTAGTTGTTCTTCCAGATTGTAAGCGAGTTGCCTGTGCACTTGGTAACATATTACAATAAGCATCGGCATAAGAATATTTTCCCTAAGTTAAAAAGAGACATAATTAAAAATATTCTTACATTATTAAACAAAATAGAAAAGAGTTTAATCTGTTATGATTTTGTCTTAGGGTTGATTGTGCAACTACCATGGAAAACTACACCTTCTTCAATGATCAAGCGTGGTGTAACAATATCTCCATTTAATTTGCAGGTTGATAGTAGAGTAACTCTCTCTGTTGCATAAATGTTTCCTTTAACTTCCCCACCAGCAACAACAACTTTAGCTCGAATATCTGTATCAACTATTCCAGACCTTCCTACTAAAACTTTACCGTCTGTAATAATTACACCTTTAAAAATACCATCGATACGGATAAGACCTGAAAGTTTGAATTCGCCTGTAAATTCAGCTCCCTCGCCAATGATGCTATTAACTGCAAATTCTTCTTCGTGTTTGTGTGACGCCATTTATTCCTGAATTTGATTTAAGAAAGAGAAAGGATTCAAAGTTTGAGTTCCAACATGAACTTCATAATGTAGGTGGTAGATAGGGTTATCAGAAGTTTTTCCTATGTATCCTACTATATCACCTTTTGAAATTTTATCATTCTTTTTTATTTTTACTCGATCTAGGTTGGAATAAATAGTCTTCCAACCATATTTATGAGCGACTTTTACAAAATAACCTGTAGACTGCGAGTATCCAATTTCATAAACGAGACCTGGAGCTGTTACTACTACTTCAGAACCTGGAAAACTTGCGATATCCACACCTTGATTAAATTCTTCTCTTCCAGTAATTGGTGAGATAAACTTTCCATAAGGAAACATTACATATCCTCTTGTGGGCCAGATAGATGGTGTATGTTTGATAATAGATTTTCGTTTCTTGATCATCGTAATAATTTCTTCCGAAAGTTCACGAGACAATTTCAAGTTATGAATATCCTCTTTAATTCTGTAGGTTTCTAGAGTAATATCATTCGGTTTCTCACCCTCGGGACTGAATTCAGAAATGCGTGGAGAGGAACCACCTATGCCCTTAGATACTTTTGATGGATCTCCACCTAATTTGATATATAATGTAGAAATCCTATCATAGTAATAATTTACAGTTGAATGAAGAGAAGATACCTCATCTTTTAATTTTACAGATTGTCTTTGAAAATCTATATTAGATAAATTTAACTCTGTCAACTCATGAACAGATCCTGAATGGCTGAGAACATTCACTGCGCTTAAGAACATGAGAATAATGACGATTCCTAGAAAAATGGTAATTGCTTTGTATGAAATGACAAAGTTGACTGATTTCCTCTCTGTGTGAGGAATGACCATGATGGTGAGTTTTTCTCTGCCTTTGAGATTGAGTTCATTGTAAAATTGGGAAAATCGCAATTTCCACTCTTGGTATTTATAGCGTAAACGATAGAATTGTAATGTTAAGTATTTTTTAAAATCCACGTTTATAGCCTTGAAGATTTACCAAGTGCAACTCTTTAATTTCAAATGTCGTGAGGTTTACCAAATTCGTCAAGGATGAAACTTTTTTATGACTTATCGCATCATTGATACACATTGTCATCTAGACATAATTCAAGAACAGGGGCAGAATATTGGCATTTCCCTTGAAAAAGCTCATAATGCTGGAGTAGAAAAAATTCTACAAATCGGCATAGATTTAGAATCTTCCCTGAGAGCCCAAAGTATATCGAAAGAATTTCAAAACAAAAAACAAGATGGTTATGATATTCCAAAAGTATACTATAGCATTGGTTGTCATCCTACAGAAACTCAGGAATTTCCTAAAGCAAAAGAAATAGAAACTTTTATTTTAGAGAATGTAAATGATGATAATCTTTCAGCGATTGGAGAAATAGGTATAGATCTTTACCACACTGCTGACAGTGAATCCAAGCAAATTGCTATACTTGAACAATTTTTAGATTTATCAGAAAGAACTAAAATTCCTGTTGTGATACATTCTAGAGAGGGTTTTGAAACTACATATGAAGTTTTAGCTAAATGGAAAACAAGAGCGCATGGTGTGATTCATTGTTTTACTTATGATTATGAAAAAGGGAAGAAATTTGTAGATCTTGGTTTTTATGTTTCCTTTTCTGGGATATTAGCTTTTAATTCTGCGCGTGATATACAAGATGCTGCAAAAAAATTACCACTTGATGCTATGCTAATTGAAACGGATGCACCTTTCCTTGCACCACCACCACATAGAGGCAAAAGGAATGACTCAGGAAACATGCCTATCATATTGGACAAAATGTTTTCTCTGCGTTCTGAATTGAATTCTAAAGTTGAAGAACAATTATTTTATAATTCTGAAAAGTTTTTAAATAGAAAGGCTTATTACCATGCTTGATTTAAATCGAATCCTAAATAACCCAGATGAGCTTGTTGCTCTATTGAAAAAGAGAAATATGTATGATGTTGGAGTTGAAGGGAAGATTCAATCTTTGATTGTAAACAAAAGGCATTTGCAAGCAGAGGTTGATCAACTTCGTTCAGAACGAAATTCATCTTCTAAAGAAATCGGAGTTCTAAAAGCAAAAGGTGAAGATATAAGTAAGGCCTCTGAAGCAGTAAAAGAAATTGGTAATTCTATTAAATCTTTAGAAGATAAATTAAAAACTGCAGAAGAAGAATTAAATGAATGGATCATCTCATTACCTAACTTTTTATCAAGTGATGTGCCCGAAGGTAAGTCAGCTGATGATAATGTTGAAATACGATCTTTTGGTTCTAAGAGAGAATTTTCTTTTGAACCTAAGGCGCATTATGATTTAGGGGAAAGTCTTAAAATATTAGATTTTGAAAGAGGTGTGAAAATTTCTGGAGCACGCTTTTATACTTATTTCGGTCTCGCTGCAAAATTAGAACGTGCTTTAATGAATTTTATGTTGGATCATCATGCTGAGAACAACGGATACGAAGAAGTTTGGGTTCCTAGTTTAGTAAATGATGAATCTTTAACTGCAACCGGACAATTGCCTAAATTTCGAGAAGAATTCTACCACTTAGAAAACGATAGGCTCAATTTAATTCCTACTGCTGAGGTTCCTCTCACGAATTTATTTCGAGATGAGATTCTACCTGAAAAAGATTTACCAATTTCTATAATGGCACACACTTCATGCTTTCGAAGAGAAGCAGGTTCGTATGGAAGAGATACAAGAGGTCTAGTCCGTGTTCATCAATTTCAGAAAGTAGAATTAGTAAAATTTTGCGAACCAGAAAATTCGATAAAAGAACATGAAAAAATGTGTGCAGATGCTGAATCTATACTACAAAAACTTGGACTTCATTACAAAGTTTTGCTTCTCTGCGCTGGAGATATCTCTGCTTCTTCATCAAAAACGTACGATTTGGAAGTTTGGATGCCGGGATTAAATCGATATATGGAAATTTCTTCCGTTTCTAACTTCCAAGACTATCAGGCTAGAAGAGGAAAAATCCGATACAAAAACAAAGAAGGAAAGAATCAATTTGTTCATACTCTGAATGGTTCCGGACTTGCTATAGGAAGAACCCTAGCAGCAATTTTGGAAAACTACCAGACAGCAGATGGACAAATTGAAATTCCTGAAGCGTTAAAGCCCTATCTTAAATAAAGTATTAGGGATAAACGAGAAATCGGAGGCCTTAATGTTCCTAATAAAGAAAAATATATTTTTCGGATGTATCTTAGTTTCTATATTTTCGATTCACTCTTTATATTCCCAACAAGCTAATTTAGTTGTAGAAGAGTTACGTGGAAATGTAAATACTGAATTTCAAGAATTTTCACCGTCATTATCACCAGACGGTAGAACACTGTTTTTTTATTCTAAACGGGATCGTAGACAATACACGGATATTTTTACTTCCAAATTAAAAACAGATGGAACTTGGGATTATCCCCAAGAAGTGAAAGAAATTAATTCTGATTTTGATGACCAAAGTCCATTCATTACAGCCGATGGGAAATATTTATTTTTTTCATCAAACCGTGACGGTGCCTGGGAAGCTAAACTAGGAAACGGTAAGATTGGAGTTTCTAGAGATATTTTTTATTCGGAATGGAATGGAAAATCTTGGGGAGAACCTATTCCGCTTCCAGTGGAAATTAACACAGATATGATCGAAGAAAATCCAAATTTTGTTGGAGATACTCTTTTATTTACGAGATATCCTTTCTCGAAACCTGAATTAGCTAGAATTTATATATCCAAAAGAAAAGGAAAAGAGTGGTCGCCTGCCGTAGCTTTATTAAATCCCATCAATGATAGCAATGCTACCATTGCAGCATCCTTATCACACGATGAGAAAACTATATTTTTTGCTTCGAATCGTCGAGGAGGTTTTGGCGGATTTGATATCTATTCTTCATCCTGGAATGGTAATCAAGCTTATGGAGAAATTGAAAACTTAGGAAAAGATTTCAATACAGAAGGAGATGAGGCATATTTTTCTTACCATCGCCCAACAAAAACCATTCTTTTCTGTCGAAGAGACGATGGTAAAAACTTTAATATTCTTTCTGCCTATATTCCTAGAAATATAGAAACTCAACTACAAGAGGACAATAAAATATCTTTAGATAATATTTATTTCGAAAGAGGTTCATTTGAATTATTGCCTTCTTCAAAAACTCCATTAATTCAAATAGTTTCTTTCTTAAAGAAGAATCCTAATGTAAAAATGAAAATTACTGGCCATACAGATTTGAATGGTAGTCCTTCTGATAACATAGAACTTTCAAAAAACAGATCTAAATCCGTTAAAGAATTTTTAGTTGCTTCTGGTATAAAAGAGAATCGATTACTAACAGATGGTAAAGGTCAAAATGAACCATTGTTCAATGAAACGGATGAAGAATCTTCAAAGAAAAATAGAAGAACAGAATTCGAAATTTTAAAATAAATTTATTGAACTCATTGTTTCTAATTATATTTTTATAAATAATGTGGTTTGTTCTGTGAGTTGTAAATTTATTTTTAAATGGAATTCATTCCCTATAATTCTTTTATTGTTAATTATTCATTTCCCTATTTTCTCCCAAAATGCTACCTTACAAAAAATTCTTAAATCTAAAACTCTAACAGTTTCAGTAAATCAATTCTATGATCCTTTCTATATTTCTGACCCCAAGGAAGGATTTCCTGGATTAGATGTAGAGATTGCTAAGGATTATGCTGATTATTTAGGAGTGAGTTTAAGAGTTCTTCCTCTCAAATCTTTTGATGAGCATGCAACTCGTTTGGAGAGGGGTGATACGCAAATTGCTATAGCTGGGATTTCAACGAATTTAGAGAGATCAAAGCGAGTTAATTTTACAGACCCTTATCTTTTTACATCGCCTTCAGGTCTTGTCAATCGACAAGTTCTTCCTCCAGAACCTGAAGGACAAATCATTACCTCAGTTCCCTTTAGAAATCTTTTGGATCTCTCAAGCTTATCAGGTATTTCATTTTCAGTTTTATCAAATAGTTCTAATCATATTTGGTTAAAAAATAATTTCAAAAAAAATCCTATATATTCCTATTCTGATGATACAACAGCTTTGAATGAATTAAAAAAAAATAACGTAAATGTCTTTGTGGCAGACGGATTCAGAATTCAAGCCGCCTTGCAAAAAGAACCTAACTTAAAATCAACATATCTTCCATTGTTGGGAAATGTTCAAGAAGAACATATTTCTATGGCGGTACAAAAAGGAGATATTGAGTTTTTACAAAGTTTAAATTTTTTTATAAAAGAAATAAGGCGAAATGGTAGAGTAAATACCTTAACCAATAAATATTTTTCATCTAGAGATTGGATCAAAAATTGAAAAATCTTATTTTCATTTTTTCTTTAATCACTTTATTACCAATCTTATCTATTTATTCCCAAGAAGAAGATGCGACTACTAGAATGGATTTTTCTGGTTCTTTTCGTACTAGAGGTTTTGGTTTAGGTCGAGATTTGCTTCTTGAAAGACAAACTTCTACTGATCCTATTTTTAATAAAGAAAGAGAAAAAGCAGATGCCAATTCAGCAGCAGAAAAAGCTGTGCAAACTGAAATAGACAATTTTAGACAAGGTAAACCATCCTCTTTGAGCAAAAATAAAGAGAATCTCAACTATTATGATACAAGGTTTCTCTTTAATTTAAATTTTGCAACTTCCAAATATGTGGAAGGTTTATGGGGTATGCAAGTTGGTGATGTAACATTCGGTGGTCGAGGATTAAGAAGTGCAGGGCCTGATGGATTCAATCCTAATGTCGTTGGACCAAGTGCAGGAGGAGAGAGAGGTACTGACGCAGTAAACGTTCAGACTAATTTTTTACTTATGAACTTTAAACTTCCTGAGAGAGGATTTCAGGCAAGGGTAGGTCTACAATTGTTCTCATCCGTGGGAGGTAGAGTCCTTTTCTCGACCGGAACAGGCGTGAATATGATCAAATCTTTTCAGTTCCTTAGAACTAGTTGGGAAGGAGGAATGCTTAGAGCGCGAGAGCGATCTTTTTTAGATTCGGATAACAATGGTTTTGCTGATAAAAATTACCAGAACAATAATATATTTTATAATAGGTTCAAAATTGATTACTTTCGAAATTATAAAACAGAAATCTATAATTATGGAATGCGGGATAATGATAGAACAGATAATGAAATAGGTGAGTTGTACTGGAATGGATTTTATAATGAATTTAATTATTCACAATTCAGTATTATTTTGCATGGAGTTTTAAATTCAGGAGTAGTTCGGGAATTTAGACCCATTGTAAATGAAACTGGCAATCCAATATACTATCGCTATACGAGAAATTATGTTAAAGGTGGATTATACGATGTCTCATTCACTTATCGATTTAATGAAAGCAACAGTGCTAGTATAGTTGCTCTAGGAACAACTGGCAGACCAGGTTTTGAAAATGATGGAACAAGCGCAAATTTAAGAGGTAATGGTTACCGAGCATTAGCACCTGGTTATGCTGTATCCAACATTGCTGTGGATTTTACTGGAGGTTATGCACTTTTTAATGCAAGAACTATGACAGGTTTAAATAATATAGGTACAAATTATACCTTTCTTGCATTTGGTCCTTACCAATTTACCTTGGGTTATTACCAAGTTTATTCCTCTCTTTCACCTAAAATAGAAAACAATCGTGTCTTTAATTTTGAAAATGGATATAGAACATCTACATATTTTGGGCAAGAATACAATTTAAACATGAGATGGAACATTTACCGAGATTTACAATTCATATTCAGATCGGGTTACTTTATTGCAGGCGATGGTTTATATACATATTTAGATACCAGACAAGGTTCCATTATTAGAGAAGCTTTCTTTACCTTAGAACATCGTTTCTAAAATTATTTAAATTCAATAAATACTATTGGTTAAAAGGCAAACGTGAATTGATTGCTTTTGAAAGAGTGTATTGGTCAGAATATTCAATTGTTCCACCTACGGTTAATCCATATGCAATACGAGTGATATTGATTTCGGATTCTCTCAATCTAGATGAAATGTAAGTAGCTGTTGCATCTCCCTCTAAGGTTGGATTAGTAGCTAATAATATTTCTTGAATTTTTCCTTCTTCTATTCTAGATTCTAATTCTTTTATTCTGAGTTGGTCAGGTCCAATTCCATCAAGTGGAGAAATAGCACCATTGAGAACATGGTATTTTCCAGAAAATGCACCGGTTTTTTCTATAAAGAAAATATCCTCAGGTTGTTCCACTACACATAAAAATCGACTATCTCTAGTTGTTGACTTGCAAATATCACATATTTCATGTTCGGTAATGCTTGCACAAATTTTGCAGAATTGCAATGTCTCTTTAGATACTTTCAAACTATCGATGAATTGAATAAATACTATTGGATCCATTCTTAAAAGATGAAAGCTTATTCTTGTTGCAGATTTTCTTCCGATACCAGGAAGTCCTGAAAGAGAACTCACCATCCTCTCAAAAATTGATTCAGACAGGATCAACTCCTCCTTTGTTCTTAAGCATATTCATCATATCATCTGGAGAAAAGCCTATTGATTTTTTGATTTCATGTTCCATAGCTTCTTTAGCTCTTCGAAGTGCTTCGTTGGTTGCAGCAACAATAAGGTCTTCCATCATCTTTACGTCATCTGCTTCGAACATTGTTTTATTGATCTTAATATCAACAATATCACCTTTGCCTGTTGCTGTAACAATTACCATACCTGCTCCAGCATTTCCAGTCACACGGATCATTTCCATTCTCTTTTGGATTTCTGCTGATTGGGTTTTCATATCACCCATTTTTGAGAAGATTTCAGATAAATTTTTTATTCCTTCAAACATAATTCTCCTTAAATCTCTGGCATAGTAGATGGATCAACATCTGTTCCCTTGAAGTTTTCTTTAACGAAAAATTCCATTTTGTCACTGGAACTTAGACCATCTTTGGTAGTTGACTTAGTTTCTTCTTTTTTAGGGATATTTGTTTCATTCGGTAAAGTATTTGATTCATTTTGGATTTCGCGGGTCAGATCGGAAATCTTTTTCATTAAGCCTGAGACAGTCGGCTTCTCTAAATCAAAGAGTAATTTTCGAAATTGTATTTCTAAATAGATTTTGATTTCTTGAGAATTTCTTAGTCTCATCATATTGATTTTATCATACATATTGAAAACGTTTTCAGCTAAGAGATTAATAGTCTCAAGATTGAATTCACGGTATTCTTTCTTGATTATCTCAATATCTTCTGCTGGAAAATTAGCAGTGTCTTTATCCAAGAGATTTTGTAATGAAAGAAGTGCTGTATTCAGAAATTCTAAAAAATCCCATATGAATTTATAAAGATCTTGTCCTTCTTGGTAGAGTTGTTCTAGAATCTCAAAAATTTTATTGTGAGTTCCTGGTAATATTAAGGCTTTAGCAAAATTTGAGAGAACGTCTATTCCTTGGTAGCCAACCATTTCCCGAATGTTTTTCCCGGTTAAATTACTATCTGTGAAAACTACAGCTTGTTCCATAAAAGAAAGAGTATCTCTTACGGAACCATCTCCCTTTCGAGCTATCCAAAATAAACCTTCGCTATCAAATTGAATATTCTCTTTTTCACAAATACTTTCTGTGTGTTTTTGCAAAACAGACTGAGGGACTTTCTTGAAAATAAAGTCTTGGCATCTTGATAGAATTGTTTCTGGAATTTTATGAAATTCTGTAGTAGCTAATATGAATACGACATGTGATGGAGGCTCTTCTAAGGTCTTCAATAAGGCATTAAAAGCAGGTTCAGAGAGCATGTGAACTTCATCTATTATGTAAACTCTGTATTTACCAGTTAAGGGTGCAAATTTTACATTTTCTCTTAATTCGCGAATGTTATCTATTCCGCGGTTACTGGCAGCATCTATCTCTAAAACATCTTGAGAGATACCTCTTGTGATTTCGGTACAAGATGCACATTTATTACATGGTTCGTTATTTTCGGGAGTTTTGCAATTTAATCGTTTTGCAAAAATTCGCGCTATTGATGTTTTTCCAACACCCCTTGGACCAAAGAATATATAAGCATGTCCTATTTTCTTTTGTTTAAAAGCATTTTGAATAGCAGATACAGCTAAATCTTGGTAAATAACTTCTTGGAAAAGTTGAGGTCGGTATTTTCTAAATAGGACTTGGTGATTCTCAGACATAAATTCCAACTGGCGGAGAGGCCGGGATTCGAACCCGGGGTGCTTTTGGCACACATGCTTTCCAAGCATGCACAATAGACCACTCTGACACCTCTCCTTTTAGTCCTGCAAGATTAACCATACCTAGAAACTATGGGATGTACTCTATCTTTTATCCATAAAAAAAGTTTTCCATTCTGAAAAAATTTCCTTGTTCTCCACATATTCCAAGATGGGAAAATGATTCATTTGGTAAATCCATTCAATTGGAGAAAATGAAATTCCATCTCCTTTATCATTAGGTAGAAAATAAATGACTTTTGCAATTCTAGCCTTCAAAATGGAACCCATACACATAGTACATGGCTCCAAAGCAGTAAGCAAGATACAATTTTCTAAATAACGAGACTTAGTTAAATCAATAGCTTGGTTGATAGCTATATTTTCACTGTGTTGAAGAGGATTCTTTGTAGTTTCTACTAAATTTAAAGAATGAGTTATTCTTTCGCCATCTAAACTATAGATTTCTGTGTAAGATGGTAATTCTTGATTAAAATATGGTTTGTGAGAAATTAAATTCGAAAGAAATTGTCTCTGAATTTTTAAAGAATCTTGTGCGCCCAAAAGGATTTGAACCTCCAGCCTTCTGATCCGTAGTCAGACGCTCTATCCAATTGAGCTATGGGCGCGTTCGCCTTAGGATTTTCTTCGATGAAATAGTCAAACCAAGTCACAACCAAAGAAACATAAGGTATTTCTATTTTTTTTTGGTTGCTTACTAAGTAAATTAAAAATCCAGAGAATCCTAGGTAAGTTAAAATTGCGATAAGGTGAAAAAAATTGGATAAATATGTTCCTAACATAGGTAGCCAAGAAAGTATGTTCGCTAAAAGTAAGAAACTCAAAAAAATAATTAGGTTGATTGCACTATAGTATGACAAGATTCTAAGATGGTAATCTTTGTATTTCCATGTAAGAATGGGTAACCAAGAAAAATAGAATGGAGAAAGAGCAAGAAGTGCAAAAAAATCATCCGTCTTAATAAAAACGAGAACTTGTTTATATATGTGAATGAATTGACCCAAATATTTTCTCATAACTAGGATAATTGTTTCGAAAGAATGTTTCGAGTCGACAGTTTTTTCCTCAATTGATTAGATCAAAGTAAATCTATTAACTATTTGAAATAGAAATTAAATTATTTTATTGAAATAAATAACTAAGGTATCAAGGACAGGAATGATTCGTAGGAATATTGTATTTTGCAGACAGATAACATTCAACTATATCTTTATCTTTCCATGTAACTCCATAGGTTGAATTAATCGTATTCAAAGACTGAGTGAAGAATAATATTTCGGAAACACTACCACGTAATGCAGCCGTTCCTGGTGCATGGCCTAAATTGATTTCTGTTGCAACTGGAGTAAGTGTTGGGTAATTAAATCCACCGCCTTGGATTCCATTCACAAAGATAACATAATTAAGACCATGATCTGGATCTAACACTGCGTTATTCCATCCTATTGATAGAAGGTAATTCTGTCCTATATTCAAGAAGGAAGAAGTATTCCAACTATTATTAGAAGCGCAGTAACCACCTCCAAAGGCATTGGTATTTAAGAAGAAATTGGGGTAAGGATTACTACCTGGGCATGAAGACGGTTCAAAAAGATCTACAAAATAAGAATAGCTACCTGAGAATGCTGTTGGACTAATAACAGAGAAAAAAGAAAATCTATTTAAACTAGATACTCCAATTGGCGTCGATTTTCTCATATGACTATTGACACCATTTAAAGAAACACTAGGTTTGGAATTTATTCCATTCGTTAAATAAGTTATGTTAGTTGAAGAAGTTAAATCATTGGTATTACCAGATGAATCTCTCCATGTTGCAACTGCAGCACCGTTTGTCAAAACTCCCAAGGTGTCGGATTGATAGAAAAACTTAAGACTACTTGTTGCAGGACTTGTACTCCAACTTGTAACTTGCATAGGATGGGTACCGGATAAGGCCATGATTTCTTGATTTGAAAGAACTCGGTTGTAGATTCTAACTTCATCTAGAGTCCCTTGAAATTCTCTACCTGAAACCCATGATCCAAGATACATTCTATTACTTGGATTAGAAACTGTATTTAATCCATGTCCTGAAGGACCAGCAACCAATCTACCATTAGAAAAGACCTGGCTTTGGGTTCCATCGAAAGTTAGACAAACGTGGTTCCAAACGTAGTAAGGGAGATTTACACTAGCATTTACGTCCGTTCCATTACCCCAAAATCTTAATAAAGTTTCATCTTGTAACCAAAGAGCGGATACTTGAGTGCCTACATTTTCATTTCCATAAGAAAAAGCTATACTGAAGTCAGTTCGAATTCCTCTGTACCAAGCACACATAGATCTAGGTGATGTTCCCATAGGAAGGCCAGAATCAGATGCGAAAATATAGTTTCCATTTAGAAAAGGAAATGAATAGGCAGAATTGCCCAAAGAATTTCTATCTGAGCTAGGTGTCACCGTTCCAACTATGGTTCCATTTTGTCCAAAACCTGAGATATCATTTAAGTCACCATTGAAATCATATCGACGAATCAATCCAGTAGGGACTTGAGTTGCAAGCTGTCGAATAGCTATACTTGACAGAGCGGAGTTGTAAATTCTAACATCATCGATCTTACCTTTGAAGAAATGGTTTCCTCCATTTGCAGCATTATTATGCCAATTTCCTATTCTAAATCCATTAGGTACTGTTGCTAAGGCTGATGGGGTATTAGCGGTTCCAACGAGTAAACCATTGACATAAAATTGAACTGGTGTTCCGCCATTGTAGGTAATACAGTAATGACTCCAAGTATTCAATGGGATAGTAAATGGCAATAAAGCATCTGAATTTGTTGTGACAAAAGCCAGATATCGAATACCTCCTATATCCGTGTGAAGTCCCAATGTTGAAGCACCATTCGTCGTCCCTGGACTCCCATATAAGGAAACCATAGCGAAATTTCCAGGGCTTGGGTAATCTTCAGGGGCAATCCAAGCACACATAGATCTGGGAGAAGCTCCCATAGGTAGCCCTCTATCCAAATTTAATCCTGATACCATTTGATGGTTAGTACCATTAAAACGGAAAGACCCAGTAGTATTTCCGTCTTTTCCAATAGTGGGTGTAGTTGCATTGAAATTAGTTAGGAGATTGGAAAATGGGCCAGAGTCATCCAGATTGACTGTTCCATCCATTGTGTAATGAGTTAACAAGCCTGTAGCAGCTGTACTGTATGAACTCCCAACCAAGAAAGGATCTGCATCTTGAGCAAGTTCTTGTATCTCTCCTTCATTCAGAACTCTATTGAAGATCCGAACATTAGAAATAGAGCCACTAAAGTATTGGTTTATTGCAGGAAGCCCACCGACACTGATATTTCCCGAAGGAGCAAGTGGAGCTGCTAAAATATCCTGGCAAATATTTTTCCCATTTATGAACATTCTCCATCTACCTGGGAGATCAGAGATAGCTAAAATATGTGTCCATGTATTAGTTGCTAGAGTATACTGGCAATTGACTCCCCAACCTGTCATAGGTTGGAGAATAGTTAACTTGTTACCTATTGAGTTTCTAAGTGTAAGTGCATAGCCATTTGAATTGCCTACTGCTATAATTTGTTGCTCATTTCCAGTTGGAGATCCATCCCATTTTACCCAAGCTGAAAGTGTAAGATTAGAAGTGGATGTTATAGGTGGTGTAGGGTTAGTTAGGTAGTTGCCTGAAGAAAATAAAATTGCACCGTTTGGTTCATTGAACCTTCCCAAAGTCGCTGTTGGAGTTCCTGTGGGAAGCAAATCAATAGAACCTGAGAGATTAGCATAACTATCATTTAAAGGATAGTAAGCGGCTAGTTGATTTTCATTAATATTTCTTAATTGATGAAAAGATCCAAATACTAAACTATTGCCAGAATTTAAAAGATACATAGGATTTTGTATATTTGCTGCAACTCCTACTCCCGTTAAACTTCCAGTGAGACCAGATCCTGCTACAGTAGTTACCATTTGAGTAGAAATTTGAATTCTTCGAACTCTATGATTTAAAAGATCCCCTACATAAAGGTAAGAACCATCATTCGTTATACCATGAGGATTATTAAAACGTGAATTTGTTCCTACAGCGTCTATGTAACCACTAGTTCCGTTTGTTCCCGCAAAAATAATACTTACTCCAGTATTTTTATGAGTTCTTACAATAGTACTAGTTGCGATATTGCAAGTATAAACAAAGTCTCCTACAATCGTTAAACCTTCAGGTTCACTTAATGGTGCTCCAGTTGCTAAGGTACTTACTTCTAGCGTACGTAAATTCAAAATTCGAATAGAGTTATTGGATCTATCAGCTATGAAAAGTTTTTCTCCCTCCAAATGAAGTCCTCTTGGTTTAGCAAATCGAACTAAACTTGGATTAGTTGAATCCACATTGCCATCGGCAGGAGAAAGTACTGAAGAATCCCCAGCCAAAGTTTCTGTAAATCCTGAGCTGATTAAGGTTCTTTTAATTCTATTACCTGTAGTTTCACTGATATATAAATAGGTTCCATCAGTAGCTAAACCCCTAGGGCTATTAAATGCTGAAATTGCACCAGATCCATTTATATTCCCAGCAGTACCATTACCAACTAAAGTATTTACAGAACCCGTAGATGGATTTATAGTTCGAATCGCATGATTACCAGTATCAACGATGTAACCTATTACTCCATCGTAAGCAAGAGCTCCTATCGTACTAAATCTTGCTGCTGGTCCAACACCATTTGTAAGATTCGGAGTTAAAAAATTTCCAGCTAAATCCGACACAGCACCTCGGTATTGTAGAAAATTTAAAGGAGCAGGTTTATTTTTCGAAATCCCATTTGTAAGTCTGTATCCATTTATACAATTAACTCCTACATTGGTCAAATTCGTATTTGTGATTGTACCTGAGTAGGAAGACGAAATTGCACATACTAAACCTACTGGTTCTGATGTTATAGAAATATTGAAAGTACTCCCAGAGTTTAAGGATGAAGCAAATGAAATTGGCGTATTCGTTGATCCAGGAATAACATTTATCGTGTCTACTCCATTAGTAACTTGTAAGCCTGAAGGTAAAGGGTTTGTGCTAGTGATATTTCCAGACATGGTATAAGAATTGAGTGTACAATTAATATTTACATTCGTAACATTTGAACTAGATATAGATCCAGAAGAATTACTTATGTTACAAGTTTGCCAAGGTGAAGTAGGTGAGGACAAAACTGTAACTGAGTAAGTGCCACCTGAACCAATGGCTGTAGCAAAAGAGTAAGCCCCATTTGCTGAAATAATTGTATCATCTGTTCCATTATTTCTAAGTACGAAGCTATTTGCTGCAAATGGTGTAGTAAGTCCTGTGATTGTGCCACTCACTATGTATGTTTGAACATTGTAATTTAAGGATGCTATAGTGCTAGAGCTGTAGTTTAATTTACATCCTATAACTTTTAAATTTTTATTTTGTACACCTGGAAAAGTGTAATTACCTGAGTTGCCATTTGTACATGTTGAAACTGCCATCCCGCACACGGGATCAACAGGTATTGCGGGAGCATTTGCATCATTACTGCAGAACCAAGAACTAGTGGTATTGCTTGAAAAAGTTACATTACTACCAGAATTTAAAGTGCTACCAGAAGCTAATGATGCAGTTGGTAATTCTACTTGGAGTTGGTAGGCACCACTATTCGCTAAGCTGGAAGGAGTCCAAGCACCATTACAGGCAATAGCCTTTATTGTATTATTTGTATTGGATGTTATTGGAATACTAGTTGAATAAACTGTACCTGTTCCCGGACAAGATGGATCCGATTGTGTACCATCTCCTAATGTAAAGAGTAGAGTCGTTCCAACTAAAGTATGAGTAAGAGAAATAGCATTGTCATTGATTAGAACTCCACTAGCCAAACTAAAGTTTACTGAAGGAAGAGAACAATTCAATACTAAGTTTGATATATTAGAAGATGCTGTTCCAGTCGTAGTTCCACTAGTAAATGAACAAGATTGGGTCGGTAAACTAGGTTGATTTAACACGGAGATAAGAAATTGACCACCACCTGGAATGGGTGTTGGGAAACTAAAGATTGTCTGTCCTGCTGCCAAGGACAAATCCTGAGTAGGAAAAGCAGCTCCACCAGTATTTGAAATCCGAATTTGAGTATTAGTTCCAAGAATACTAGAAGGAGATCCACCAGGTATAGAAATTGTACCGCTAATTAAAAATCCGGAACTACAGTTAACTATGACACTTGTCGCTGGTCCACCTATAACTCCTGTTGGCGTTGCGAGAACACAATTTCCCGTTGCAATATTTCCACCTGAATTAAGTATAGCCAAGCTAAACCCAGAACCACTTAAGAGAGATGTTGGAAAATTGAGAGTCGTATCTCCTGTAAAATTTATGATTTCACCACCGTTTACTTGAACCTGTAACTCTTGACCAAGTCCTAAAGTTCCTAAGGCTCCTATTCCTACAGTTTGCACTGATAATGGATTAAAATCTGTGACACATGAAATTGAAATATTTAAACCTAAAGTTGGAATTGTACCCGTTAATGGAGAAGTAATGGTACATGTCTGCCATGGGCTAGTTGGCTGTGATGAAATTGAAATTGTGTAAGGAGAATTTGGGCTTTGGGCAGGTAGTGCAAATGAAGTTGAACTAATTGCATAAACTGTTGGAGCTCCAGAACCAGTATAACTTAATTGAAGCCCAGTTCCCGAAAGGCCTGTTGCAGTTCCACTAATCGTTGCTAAAGCAACACCGCATTCTACTTGGATTAAATTGACATCACTTTGCAAGAATGAACCTCTGCCTCCTGTAACTGAGCAAGATTGAGGAGGAGAAGATGGCTGTTTGGAAATAGTTACATCATATGTATCTCCATTTCGAAATCTGTTATTAAAAGTATAAATCCCATTGGAAGGAATAGATAATTCTTCTCCATTATTGGAAAGAGTGAGTCCACTCCCTAATAAATTTTGTACTTGAACTCTAAGGTTTAAATTACCTGAACGATTGTTAATGAATTGAAGCGAAGAAATGGTTTGAAGAAAATTATCAGAAAGTCCAGGAAATTTACAATTTGTGAAAATTAGAATAGATAAAAAGAAAAATTTGAGAATAGTAAATCGAATTCTTTTCATTGATTTATGGGATTTGACTATCAATTAAAAGATAATTTACTTTTAATAAGTCAATTAATTATTTATATTTGCGATTATTTTAAAAAAATAATTGATACTAATTAAGCAAGGAATTATGATAAATGATTGCATAAATGATATTCCAGTTATGTCTTATTAAAGGTTCTTGTGTACTTATGAAATATTAATTTTGGATATCGGAGACGCAGGGATTCGAACCCTGGGTACAGTTACCCGTACGACAGTTTAGCAAACTGCTCCTTTCGGCCACTCAGGCACGTCTCCAGGAATTAGCGTCGGAGAGGGTAGGATTCGAACCCACGGTCCTTGTGAGACGACGGTTTTCAAGACCGCTGCTTTAGACCACTCAGCCACCTCTCCTAGCTTTACTCATTTTTTTGAAAGGGGGTGCATGGTCAATTGAATTCTGTAACTAAGTGATTTTTGAATTAAAATTTGTTATTTATTGTTTATGTCGCAAACAATGAAGTAAATTAATTTTTCAATGAATTCTGAACCTTAGCCATTCTAAGGAATTTATCTTTTAAAGAATAAAAAATTAGCATTCATCTCTTAAGCGAAATTAAGAAATAATTTCCAAATTATATTTCGCTCTTAGATAATAATTAGCATATAAAATATTATCTTTTCATAATAATCAGATCACGAAAGTGTATAGAAAATATGAATCTTGGTGATATTCTTCCTTTAACTCCAACAAAATGGGTTGATAATGGTTATACAATTTCGCATTTTTTAGGAAAAACATTTTTTCTAAGAGGGGGAATTCCTAACATAGAAGGAAATTTCACAATTGAAAGAATTACTTCTAAAGTAATTTTTGCATCGAATTATTCCATTTCCACAGATTGTAAAGTTTTTCCTATCTGTGGTGGATGCAGTTACAGAAATATTAGTTATGAAGATGAGATACATCTTAAAATAGAAGAACTAGCACGATGTCTAAATGTAGATCAACATTCTATCGATGTAATTTTTTCTAAATCTGAGCATTATAGAAACAATGTACAATGGAAAAAAGAAGGTAGTAAGATTGGATTCTATAAAAGTTTTTCAAATGAAATTGTAGATTTGAAGAACGTTGGATGCTTAAATTTAGATTCGCAATTGATTTTTCCACCCCTAGTAAAAACCCAAAAATATAAAGAAGAATTTAAATTTAGACTTTCAAACTCTAAGGGTATCGATTATTCGAAAGAAGAGACATTAATCGAGATAAAAGACTTCCTTTTTAAGATACCCAAAAATGGTTTCATGCAGACCAATCAATATCTTCTCCAACCTTGGTTAGAAAAAATTAAAACTTTATTACCAAAAGAAACAAATAATCATATAATAGAATTCTATTGTGGTGTCGGAATGATCGGAATTTATGCCAGTGAAAGAATCGCCTTCCTGGAAGGGTTTGAGTTAGTAGAAAATTCTGTACGCTATGCACGTATAAATGCGGAAAATAATAATCTTAAGAATTTTAAATACAAAGCAATAGATTTGAATAAAAATTTTCCTGATATCCAAAATAAAGATGAAACTATTTGGGTTTTGAATCCTGCCAGAGCTGGTTTAAGTGGAAAAGTATTAAATGCTATTTTAAATTATAAACCAAAAGAGATAGTATATTCCAGTTGCGACTCTATGACTCTCGGACGTGATTTAAAATTCCTTAACAATTCAAATAGTGATTATTTTTTAGATCAAATTGTACTTTTTGATTTTTTTCCAAGAACTCCGCATTACGAAGTTTTAGTTCATTTAAAGAAAAAATGATATTCAAACATTTCATACCAAGAAAAATGAAAGACTAAGACATTAGTATGACTAACCGAAACAGAATTATATATACATTTCTTTTTATTTTAACCTTCGCATCTCTTGGTTACGTTCTTCAACAAGGGAATTCATTAGAAGAAAATAAAATATCTAACCAATCTGAATTAGGCCTTGCTCTAAGTCCTATGTTTTTCATTAATGAAGAGTTCTCTTTAGATTCTGTTTATTCGGATATTCTTAAAAATGCGGATCAGCCTCTCTCCAAAACACTTTTTCTTATAATACTTATTCTTTTGATTTCGAGAATGATTGGACTTTTTTTTAGAAGATTAGGCCAGCCTACAGTACTAGGCGAAATACTTGCTGGAGTATTTATTGGACCTTCTGTTTTTGGGTTTTTTTTTCCAGGATTTTATGAATTCCTATTTATAGGTTCTCATGCAATAATTTTAAATTCATTAAGTGAGTTAGGTCTTATTCTCTTTATGTTCGTAATTGGAATGCAGATCGATTTTGTTTTCGTATTTAAGAAATCCCAATCAATTAAATTGATAAGCCATTCCCTTATCTTGATTCCATTTTTTTTGGGAATTGTAATGGCGTTTTTTTATTACAGTGATTATGCTCCTTCGAATATTGGTTTTTTTGAATTTTCCTTCTTCTTTGGAATTGCAATCACCATCACAGCTTATCCTTTGCTAGCTAGAATTCTAAATGAAAAAGGGCTATCCAATAGTAATCTCGGCCACATTGCGCTTAGCACAGCAGCATTTGGAAATATCATAGTTTGGTTTTTTCTATCAATACTTATTATATTAATAAAATCATCCAATTTCAATAGTATATTACTAACTATAGCTTTATCGATAACTTATACTTTAATAATGATTTTTATTATTCATCCTTTTCTTAAGCGCTTAAGTGAAATATATGTTAGTAGAGAAAATCTAACTAAATCGGCTATGGCAATTGTTTTTCTTACATTGTTTAGTTCAGCTTTTTTGACTGATTTGATTGGACTTCATGTACTTATTGGATCATTTTTTGCTGGAGTAATCATGCCGTCTGATCAGAAGTTAAAAGATTTAATTTCTGAAAGAGTTGATTACATTGCCTTAGTGTTCCTCCTCCCTTTATTTTTTGCTTTTATGGGATTAGCAACAGATTTAACATTATTTGCGAAACAAGATAATCTCATTTTACTTCTTGTTGTAACTATTGTTTCAATAATGAGTAAATTTTCTGTAGCATCTCTTACTTCAAGAGCAATGGGAATGAGTTGGAGAGATTCATTGAGTTTGGGAACATTAATGAATACTCGTGGAATTATGGAATTAATTGTAATCAATATAGGTTACCAATTGGGGATTATAGATAAAGTTATCTATACTGTGTTAGTTGTAATGACAATAGCCACAACATTAATCACCAAGCCTCTATTAAAATACATTCAATCCAATTTTTTTGATGATGACACAAAGCAACCTCTAGAGGCTTTCAGAAAAATCCTAATCTCTTTTGGACAAGCTTCTATGGGTGTAGCTTTAATAAAGCTTTCTGATTTTTTATTCTCATCCTATCGAGATAAAACTCAATTAACAGCTATACACATTACTCCAACTGAAATCTTATCACCTGAAGAAGAAGCGGAATACAAAAGGAAATCATTTTCCGATATCGAAGATTTAATGAGTCATTTGAATATAAATCTAGAAATGGTTCACAAAACAACAGAGAATGTAACGTATGAAATTTTGAACCAAGCTAAGAAAACAAATTCTCGTTTCTTATTTATAGGTGCCGCCAAATCGCTGTTTACGAAAAATATTCTCGGAGGTAAAATTCGTTCTATTCTAAATTATGCTCCCTGCAATGTTGGAGTATTATTAGATAATGGCTTGGATAAAATTAAAAAGGTTCTTATCTTAAAGAAAACAACTAACTCATTAGGATTTGAAAAGTTATCTTATTATTTACAAAAAGTGCATGGTCGAACTGTAAAACAGATGACCATATCACAATTTACTACTTTGAAGCATGACGATTTCAAAGATTATCAATTGGTATTGGTTGAACTCGAGCTCTGGAAAGAAAGAGAAGAATTTTTGGAAATAGAATTATTCAATTTGAATTCTTCTTTTTTGATAATTCAATTTAAATAAAACTAAGGAAATTATGACTAAAGACAAAATCTATTTTTTATCAGCATTTTTCGGACTTTTAGCTGGAAATATGTTCAATTACGCAATTGTAATTTTTAGCCATTCCCTTTCTGAAGATAAATCATTTGCTTCAACAGTATTTTTTATAGCTTATCTACCATTTTTACTTTTTTCCTTTCGTGCAGGATTCGTTTTAGATAAGTATTCAAGAAAATTAATCCTATTTTTAAGTCAATTAGTCACCGCTTCCTGTGGTTTTTTTCCTGGTTTACTAACCTATCTTGGGTATTTAGATTCTTCGAACAAAGAAATCTTGTATCTCTTTGCTTTTATAAATGGAATAGCTATGACATTTATTATGCCAGGAAGGTTTGCAGTTCTTGGTGAGTTGGTAACTCATGACAAAATTGCAAAAAATACTGTTATTCTGAATTTCATTATTCTCTTTGGATTTGCTCTTTCTCCAGTGATTTCAGGAATTATACGAGATCAATTTTCATATGCAACTTTACTAATGGTTACAGGTTCTATCTATTTCTTTAGTGCTATGATACTTTCAATTATTCCTATTCCACATGAAAAAGTTCATAATCATCCACACCGCAAAGAAGCCTTCATGGAATCTTTTAATTTTGTTAAAAAAGAAAAGCTCGTGAATCAAGCTTTGTTAGCTATGTTTTTTGGAATGTTTATTGTTGGTGTGATTCAAGTTCTCTTACCAGATTTTGCAAAAGAAATACTCAAATTAAATGAGAAAGAAAGAGGAACTCTCATGGGAATGTTGGGTCTAGGTTTGTTACTTGGATCTTTATTTTCTCTAAGTATAGCAAAGTTGATTGGTCGTGGAAAATGCATTCTTCTATCAATTTCACTCTCAGGTATTTTAATGATAGTGATAGCTACTATTACAAATCCAATTTTATCAATGTCTGTTCTCTTTATTGCAGGATTGTTTTTAGGGACAGTAACTTCATTTGTCCCTTCAATCATCCAAGCAGCCACACCGAATAATTTAAGAGGAAGAGTTATGAGTTATTTTTCTCTCGTCTTTTTGCTAACTCCAGCAATAAGCGGACTTGGTTATGGGTTCTTAGCAGACAAAATAGGATTGGTGAATGTCTTTATTATTTCAGGAATAGTAGCAATTTCAATGGGCCTTCTAGGATGGATTATCCTTACTGATTTAAAAATTGCAGATAAAAAGTTAAATCTTCCATCTTGAAGAAAATGCACCCCTAAGTTCACCTAATTTATAGTCTTGAGCTTTATCTTTTGGGTATTTATCTTGGATTTTTTTTAACGTTCCTGGTTTTATATCTCCAAACCCACCATGACATTGTAAACAATTGGGATTTTCAAGGACGATAGGATTCATAACTCTATATTCAGCATTTTGAATTTCAGAGTAAACTGCAAGTTTCTTTCCATTTTTTAAATCCTCAGTCCATTTCTGTAATACCTTTTTCTCCCATGCATCCGGTTCATGGTTAGGATTACGAAATTTTTCAGAGACTCTTCGGATTTGTAGATTGTTTTCAGAAGCTATTTTTGCTTCTATCTTAGGTGAAAGTTCAGAACAGACTTCTATTGAATTTTCAGCACCTCTTTCTTGAACTGCTTTTAGTAGATTGGATTGTAACTCATTTTTGAATACACTTACAACAGAATGTGTTTTGGTTAGGTATAAATTTTCATCTACTTTAGGTGCGCAGGATAGAAACACTAAAGAAAGAAAAAACACCCTTGCTAGGGTGCTGAAATATTCAAATTTCAATCTATTTTCCTTTAGTAGAAAGTTTGAATGGTAAATAAGCTGGGCAAGTTCCTACCAAGCTTGTTGCTAAAAAGATAATCCCTACAATTCCTAAAGCAATTGCTATCGTGCCTGATAGTATTCCACCAAAATACAATCCAGCTACAACTAGGGCTCCTACACCACGGATTGCTCTATCAATAGTTCCCATATTTTTAATCATAAGCAAAACTCCTTTTCTTCATGATAAGAAATTGAAATAAAATGTCAATAAAAATTATACCATGGGGGGTATATTTGAATAATTCTAATTTTGTTTAATCTATATCGTATAAGAATTTCACTGTTTTGAAACTAGCATCCATTGTTTCATTTAAATAACCAAATTTATCTTTACTTTGGTAAAAGTAACCATGTGGCCAAGAATGGTCCCCATTTTCAATAGCTATACCTTCTACTTTAGTATTCCTATCACAATCTAAGTATTTAAAATGAAAGTTCGAGTCTGTATTTAAAGAAAACGCATCTATGTATTTTTCTTTTTTATAAATAGTACATTTATTTTGAAAGGACCAATATTTTAAACTTTCATGGAAAGGAATTATTTTCCCTAATTCGACACGACCCTCATTTGAATGAGTAAAGGCTTGTCCTCCAGAAAAAGGTATAACGGGATCTTTTTTACCTTGAATTAAAAGTATATTCTGTGGTTTATTTGGAATGCATCTATCAAAAGTTGGTTCCGACATTCCACCAACTATTGAAATAAAATGAGTAAATTCTCCATTGGTCTTGCAGGCGAGTTGAGTTGCCATAAAACCACCGTTAGATAAACCTACCACTCCTATCTTGGATTCATCGATAGTAAATTTTGATATAAAATGTGTCCTCAAATCTTTAAGGAATTGGATATCGTTGGTATTCCTTTGATCAGTGATGGAATGAGCTAAACTTCTACCATCATTCCACCTATTTGCGTAACCTTGGGCATAAACTACAATAAAACCATATTGCTCGGCTAAATCTGAAAGTCTCGTGAGATACATCATTCCTTTGTCAGAGCCACCTCCTCCGTGTAGAACAAAAAGCAATGGTGACTTTTCATCCAAAGATGAGGTAGGTGCATAATATGTAAAAGTTCGAATATCTTCACCACTTCTTATGGAATCTGAAATATGTTTATCTACAGGTATATATACAATTTGTTTGGTAGCACAAGAAAAAATCATAAATATTGAAAAAAGGAAAATGTAATTTAATCTTATAATATTCTTAAACGAAAATGAAAAAATTGAATCTATGTTGATAGCTAAGGTAAATTGGTTTAAATAAAGAGTTTTTCCCATTTCTTTAATTCCAAAGTAGCACCGTCGCTTCCCTCTGGATATGAAAAATTTGCAAATTCTTTATCTGTATTTGGATTGTAAGGGCCTGATTTTCCTTCGAAGCAAACACATATCTTACTTAAACAAACTAGTGAATGCCAGATTCCTGGTTTTAAATCGATTCCGTATATAGGGCCTGAACTAGAAATAAGAAATTTATCTGTAATATTCCCATCTTCGTCAAAAAGTAAAAAACCAAGCTCGCCTTGAAGTGCAATAAATGATTCTGGTTTGGCAGGTTGTTTGTGTCTATGGGGTTGAACATAGGTTCCTTTTGTAAGAACATTGAGGAATCTTTGGTAGACTTCACTCAGTTCATGAAAATTATGATTTGATCTTTTTCGTTCAGAAGCTAGTGCCTTTTGGCTAACTGATTCGAAAAGCGCTTGGTCAATAATTGTGAAACTAGGCTGGTTCAAGGAAGGATGTTAATTTATTTTCACAATAAGAAATAAGATCATCTCTGCAAGCAGTGCAAATTTGAGAAGCACCAAGTTCTTGCATAACTTCTTTATAATTCTTCCCTTTTTCAATGGCAAGTTGAACAATTTCGTCAAAATAAACTTCAGCACAATGGCACTTAATCATGTTTGAATTTCCTTAACTAGACCAAGTTTAATAGCTTTCTGCAATTTGTCAATAGATAATGAAAATGATTCTCAATTAAGATAGGTTTCTTAACTGAAAGTTAAAGTAGGGAAAGATAGAATTTCTGTATTGAAGAAACAGAAATTTCCCAAGAAAAACGATTTGAATTGGTTTTCCCACTTTGGATTAACTTCTTTTTTTTGGATTCTGGCATATTGCAGAAATCCAAAACTTTAGTTTGAAAATCAGTATTTGACCTTGGATCAAAAAATAAGGCAGAATCTTCTAAAATCTCAGGAAGCACAGAAGCATTCGAGCTAATAACTGGACAATTCACAGATTGTGCTTCCACAACAGGAAATCCAAACCCCTCAAACAAGGAAGGATACAAGAGGGCTTCTGCAGATTGGTACATAATTGGCATTTCATTATCTTCGATTCGAGGTAGAGCATGCACCTTAACTTTGTATTTTTCTGGAAGATTATTGAGAAGTTCCACTTTAAATTCATAGGCTCCAGCAAGCACTAGACTCAGCTCTAATGAGTGAGATTTCCAAAGTTCTAGCAAGTTTCTAATTAAAAAATCAAAATTCTTATGCCCCTTCCCTATTCCAACAGTAAGAAAATATTGTTTGGGCAAATTGTATTTTTTCTTAAATTCGAGAATGCTTTTAGATGTTTGAGTTACATATAATTTTTTATTGATACCATTATAAATTGTTTCAATAGAATTCGTTGGTAATCCAAAATATTTTATGAAATCAGATTTGGAATATTCTGATACAGTAATGATCTTTTTAGCATATAAACTTATGCTAGATAGAACCAATCTTAAATACAATCTTTTCATGAAACTTCCGTGAAATTCTTTCATAACCCATGGAATCAAATCATGAATTGTTACTATGCATTTAGATACGAATCGTAAGGGGACATTAAAGTGAGGAATATCTAAATAATCCATTTCCTTCATTGAAGGATGACCGAACCATTCAGCAATAGAATAGATCTTTGCATTATATGGAATGATTTTAGATTTTTTAGGAAGCTGGTATTTAGAAAGAATTTGAGGATCTCCAAAAAGAAAAATTTCAAAATCATTACTGAAACGAATAGATTTCAATATATTTTGAATTCGAACACCTATACCAGAGTGTTGAATCATTCTAACATCCATTCCAATTTTTAGAGGCATTCTACTAGGGAATGATTCTCAAATTAAACGAAAAGTATTAATTAATATTTAAAAATATAAGAAAGCTTCACCTTGATTAGTTTTTTCTAGACAATCTATACTAGTGAAATAAGAATCGGTATGAGGGTATTTATGTCTGAGGAAAGAAAAATCAAACCAAGCAATTCATTTGTGAAAAGCGCTAACTTAAATTTAAAACAATATAATGAAATGTATAAGAAATCGATAGATACTCCTGAGAAATTCTGGGCAGAACAAGCAAGTCGTCTAACATGGTTTTCCAAATGGAAAAAGGTTTTATCTCATGATTTTAAAAATGCAAAAGTAAAATGGTTTGAATCAGGGAAATTGAATGTATCTTACAATTGCCTCGATCGACACATAACAGGAATTCATAAAAATAAAGCTGCAATCATCTGGGAGGGAGACCACCCTGATGAATCGAAAGTTCTAACATACTATGATTTGTATCGAGAAGTAAATAAATTTGCTAATGTACTTAAAAAGCAGGGTGTTAAAAAAGGAGATCGCATACTAATTTATTTACCTATGATTCCAGAACTAGCCATTTCTTGTCTTGCCTGCACTCGCATAGGAGCGGTTCATTCTGTTGTGTTTGGAGGATTTTCACCAGAGGCATTGCAAGGAAGGATAGATGACTGTAAGCCTACTTTAGTTATTACATCGGATGGTGGATATAGAGGTGGCAAAAGCATAGATCTCAAAAAGAACATTGACACAGCTATCCAAAATTCTAAACAAAAAATAAAATCAGTTATTGTTGTGCGCAGAACCTCTGACGAAACAAATCTTCAATGGAAAGATGGTAGAGACCATTGGTGGCATTTGTTAATGAAGGATCAATCTATCTCTGATTATTGTATTCCTGCTGAAATGGATTCAGAAGATCCCTTATTCATTTTGTATACATCTGGTTCTACAGGAAAACCAAAAGGTGTTCTTCACACCACAGGTGGATATTTACTAGGCGCAAATCTTACTTTTCACTCAGTCTTTGATTATAAGCCAGAAGATACCTTTTGGTGCACAGCCGACATAGGTTGGATTACTGGACATAGTTACATTTTGTATGGTCCACTTTCCAATGGTGCTACTTCCCTGATGTTCGAAGGTGTTCCCACCTATCCAGATGCAGGAAGATTCTGGGATGTGATTGATAAATATAGTGTAAATGTCTTTTATACTGCACCAACAGCCATTCGCGCCTTAGCTAAAGAGGGTCTCACTCCTTTGAAAAACAAATCCCTTAAATCTTTAAGATTACTTGGAACAGTTGGTGAGCCTATCAATCCAGAAGCATGGGAGTGGTATTATAAAAATATTGGAAAAGATAACTGTCCTATAGTTGATACTTGGTGGCAGACTGAAACAGGTTCAATCATGATTACCCCAATTCCTGGAGCAATCTCGACGAAACCAGGCTCTGCTACTTTGCCTTTCTTTGGGGTTCAACCAGTTTTAGTTGATAATGAGGGCAAAGAAATTGCAGATAAAGGTGAGATTTCTGGGAATCTTTGTATCAAGGCGCCTTGGCCTTCAATGATGCGCGGTGTTTATGGTGATCCCAAAAGATTTTTTGATACATACTTTTCTCAATTCCCTGGTTACTATTTCACAGGAGATGGAGCACGAAGAGATAAAGATGGTTACTTCTGGATCACAGGTCGAGTGGATGATGTGCTTAATGTTTCAGGACATAGAATCGGTTCAGCAGAAGTTGAATCTGCTTTGGTTGAACACAAGAATGTTGCAGAGGCAGCAGTTGTAGGATTTCCTCATGATATCAAAGGGCAAGCAATCTATGCATATGTAACTGTGAATCAAGGTGTTATTACAAATGACTCTCTCAAGAAAGATCTCATTGGACTTGTTGAAAAAATGATAGGTAAAATTGCAAGACCCGATGTAATTCACTGGGCACCTAGTCTTCCCAAAACTCGATCTGGTAAAATTATGCGAAGAATATTGCGAAAGATAGCTTGTGGTGAATTTGATAGTCTAGGCGACATTTCAACTCTAGCTGATCCATCAGTTGTTCAAACCCTGATAGACGATAAGAAAAAATACCATAGTTGATTTTTTTAAAATAGAAGAGATTGGATCATTGATTAGAGAATGGTCCAATTACTTTTACAAGTTCTGTTTCCTCATTTTCTAAATCTCGTTCAGCAAGTTTACTTTTCCAAAATTTTAATTTATCGGTTTGATTTTTAGATTTATAAAAATAGATTCCTAAAATTAAAAGTTCTCTATTTTTAGGAAAAGATTGGATAGCTTTCTCCAAATCATTTTCATCTATTGAATTAATCTTTTTTGATAGTATACTCAATTGACTCATGGCATTTGCGTCATGGCTCCTTTTTAAATAACTATATATTTGTCTAATCAGGAAAAAAATTTCCTCTCGATTACCAGGATCAGAATATTCTAATGAAAGTTCAAAAGCTCTTCGAAAAGCCGCCAAAGATTCAAGCATTCTCTCTTTTTCTTGTAAGAAAATTCCGTAGCGAATTGCAAGATTCGGATTTTCATGAAAAATTGCAGTTGCATCAACCATAGAAGATTCCATCGCTTCAAGGCTCAAAGCACGTTCACAAAGAATTTTAGATTCATGGATTATTTCTTCTCTTGGAAAATACAAAATGTATTCTGTGGATGATTTCAAAGCAACATCCCATTCTTTATTATTTATTTTTTCATATAGTTGTTCAATTATTGCAGATTTTTCACGAGAATATTTTGGATCGGCTTCTAATTTTAATAAATATAAATTTCCTAAAGTATAGTTTCCTATTCTGTTCGCAAGAATAGCACCACGAAATAATTTATTTTTGTCATTGGGTAAAAATTTAAGATACTTTTGTACGAATTCTAATGCTTCTTTAGGACGTCTGTCTTTCTCATAAAAACTTATTATTTTATCAAGTAACTCAATCTGACCAGGTTCCAGTTCTAAGGATATGGAAAATGCTTCTAAGGCTTCTAATTTCTTTCCCATACGAAAATAAATCTCACCTAGAATTGTATAATATCTATAATCTGGTTTTTCTATTTTTCCGGTAGCTAAATCCAATCTATCTAAGGCTCTTCCGTAATCGAAAGCGTTCATTTTAGTAGTAGCTTGGTTCAAAAGTTCATCATAGGTATACGGAGATGAGTTAGAGAATAAATGGCACACAGAACAAAAATAAATTAAAAACAAAAAACAAAAAAGACTAGAATTATTTTGGAAAAGTCTTTTATTAGGTGTCGAAACCAGAAGCATAGTTTCTACATCGGAATATCTGGTTAAAAATCAAGTTTTTGCACTGCTTAAACCATTATTTAATTTAAAAAGAGGTAATCTATGAGCCCAGAGTTCATAATCATCGCCATGTCATTCTTGGCGATACTTACGGCTGTGTTTTATACATACAGAGTCGTTTCAATCAAAGTTGGAGGCGAAGGTGACACTTCTCCAGAAACTATTAAACTAAAAGAGATATCAGCAGCTATCGCCGACGGTGCGATGGCATTCTTAATACGTGAATACAAAGTTATTTCTTTGTTTATCGCTTTTATGGCAGTTTTGATCTTTCTTCTTTTAGATAATCCAAATACTGAATTTACAGAAGGATTCCATACATCTATAGCATTTGTGGTTGGAGCAACTATATCCTGTTTGTGTGGGTTTATTGGAATGAAGATTGCCACTATGGGCAATGTAAGAACTGCTCAAGCAGCAAAGACAAGTCTTGGAAAGGCTTTCCGGGTAGCATTCGATTCAGGAGCCGTGATGGGTTTTGGATTAATAGGTCTTGCGATCCTAGGACTTATACTCTTATTCATGTTTTTTACTGGAATGCATCCTAATGTTGAAATTCATATTTTAATGGAAGCTCTCGCGGGTTATGGTTTAGGCGGATCCTCAGTAGCTCTTTTCGGTAGAGTGGGTGGTGGTATCTATACCAAAGCTGCAGACGTAGGTGCTGACCTTGTTGGTAAAGTAGAAAAAGGTATCCCAGAAGATGATCCAAGAAACCCAGCAACTATAGCTGATAATGTTGGAGATAACGTAGGTGATATTGCAGGTATGGGAGCTGATCTTTTTGGTTCTGCTGCCGAAGCAACTTGTGCTGCTTTAGTAATTGGTGCGACAGCGGCAGCTCTTTCTGCTGATATAACAGCTTTACTTTATCCTGTTTTAATTTCAGCTTTTGGAATTCCTGCTTCTTTGATCACATCCTTTTTTGCTAGAGTGAAAGATGATGGCAATGTAGAGAAGACTTTGAAATTGCAATTGTGGATTTCTACTTTCTTAGTAGCTATCATTATGTATTTTGTTACTGACATTTTCATGATCCAAGAATTTGAAATCAATGGTCAAGTAATCACAAAGTGGAATGTTTATGTTTCTTTGCTCTTTGGACTCTTTGGTGGAATGTTGATAGGTTGGATAACTGAAATTTATACTTCTCATACATATAAGCCAGTCCGAGAAGTTGTTGATTCTTGTGAAACAGGTGCAGCAACGAATATCATTTATGGTCTTGCTCTTGGATATAAATCATCTGTAATACCTGTAGTAATTTTGGTGATAACCATAGTAGTTTCCTCTATGATTGCTGGGATGTATGGAATTGCGATTTCAGCAATTGGAATGATTTCCACAATAGCAATTGGATTAACAATTGATGCCTACGGTCCCGTTTCTGATAATGCTGGTGGAATTGCAGAAATGGCAGAATTAGGTAAAGATGTTCGTGATAGAACAGATACCTTAGATGCAGCAGGCAATACGACAGCTGCAGTTGGCAAGGGTTTTGCGATTGGATCTGCGGCATTGACATCTCTTGCATTGTTTGCAGCATTCATTACTAGAGCTAGATCACAAAGTTCAGAATTCAATAGTATTGAACTCTTAGATCCACTTGTTTTTGGCGGTTTGCTTTTTGGTGCTATGCTTCCATTTATTTTCTCTGCTATGACGATGAAGTCTGTAGGTAAGGCAGCATTAGATATGGTTGTTGAGGTTCGTAGACAGTTCAAAGAAATTCCAGGACTCATGGAAGGAAAGAACAAACCTGATTATGCAAAATGCGTTGATATTTCAACAAATGCTTCTCTACGAGAAATGATTGCTCCAGGTGTTTTAGTTTTAGCATCACCAATTGTTATGGGCTATCTCTTTGGAGTAAAATCTCTCGCTGGTATGCTTGCTGGTGCCTTAGTATCAGGTGTAGTTCTTGCTATTTCTTCTGCTAACTCAGGTGGAGCTTGGGATAATGCGAAGAAGTACATAGAGAAGATTGGCAAAAAAGGTTCTGACCAACATAAGGCTGCGGTTGTTGGGGATACAGTTGGAGATCCATTTAAAGATACTTCTGGGCCTGCAATTAATATTCTGATCAAATTGATGGCTATTACAAGCTTGGTGTTTACAGAATTTTTTGTTAGAAATGGTGGAGTTCTTTTAAACTTTTTTAAATAATAGTATTTAGAATCCATAATTAAATATCTAAGATCCATTCAATCTTCATAAAAAGGTTGAATGGATTTCTTATTTAGAGAGACTAAAGAGAAAGATGATTGAGTTACTAAGAAAGAAAGAGGCAAATATGAATCAGGTCAAACAATTAAAAGCAAAATATGATCAATTAGGGATTCTAAGTCTTTTCCTGGGACTATTTTTATTTGTAACTTTCCAAGCTCGAGATTTGCAATCGCAAGAAATTCAATCCTTAGTAGTTCTTAATTCTCCTGTTATTGATTTAACAGATTCTCTTTCTCAATCTTCTATCCAAGAAATATCTAATAAAATTTTAACTCTCCAAAAAGAAAAAGGATCACAAATTCAAGTTCTAATAATTCCCACAACTCAACCAGAAGAGATAGAACAATATTCAATTCGAATTGCAGAAGCATCAAAGATAGGTCGCAAAGGTGTAGATGATGGTGTGATCTTGCTTGTTGCAAAAAATGACCGAAGACTTAGAATAGAAGTAGGTTATGGATTAGAAGGAGTCATACCTGATGCATTAGCTCGGAGAATTATTTCAGAAATAATTACACCACAATTTAAAAAGGGTAATTTTGATCAGGGAATATCTGAAGGAGTTGATGCGATTGCTAATTTAATCCGAGGCGATGAATTACCGCCTCCGTCAACAACAGATGTCTTCGATAGCGATGGTGAAACCAGAGCCTTAGCGAATCTTACTCCTTTTCAAAGTTTCATGGGCGTGATTGCTTTGATAATTGGTTTTATATTTATTCTTGGGGAGAAATATCTCTATGCTTGGCTTTCCATTGCAGTAGTATTCTTATTTGCTGGATTATTTGGAACGTATACAATTTTAGGACTGTTAGGTTTTTCTGTTCTAGGATCTCTATTTGCAGTCGTTCTCTTAGCAGCAGTGATACATGGAAATTCCTCCAGTGGTTCATCAGGAGGTGGCTGGTCGAGCAGCGGAGGCTCCTCCTCTGGCGGTGGTTGGTCAGGAGGAGGAGGATCTTTTGGTGGTGGTGGATCTAGCGGAAGTTGGTAAGAGATTCCACTAAGAATCTACTTGATGGTTTGCTAGTAGTTACTTTTTCTATTAATTCATCTACAGAGAGTAATTTTCCTTGGTGGTGGACATTTCTTTTCAGCCAGGATAATAGGGATGATGTATTTCCAGAATTCGCTAAGGTTTTTGGGAAATTTGGATCCGATTTTAGAAAAGCAGAATACAACTGCGCTGAATAAATATTTCCCAGTGCATAAGTTGGAAAATATCCAAAGGCAGCCATGGACCAGTGCACATCTTGAAGAACTCCTTCGGCAGGATGATCTATTGTCAAATCAAAAGATTCTTTCATTTTAGCATTCCAAATATCAGGCAAATCAGTAACTTTGATTTTCTGAGCAATGAGATCTCTTTCAATTTCGAATCTCAAAATAATATGGAGATTATAAGTTACGGGATCGGCTTCTACGCGAATTTTAGTTTTTTCAACACTTCGTATGGATTGAATCAATTTTTCAAAAGGTAACTCACTTTCTTTTAAATTCCAAGCTTCTAAGGCTAAAGGATAGTAAAATTGCCAAAATTCTTTACTACGCCCAACTTGGTTTTCCCAAAGTCTGCTCTGTGATTCATGCATGCCTAAACTAAGATATTCTGCTATAGGATGCGGGGCTTCTTGGATTTCGGATAATCCAACTTCATACAAAGAATGCCCTGTTTCATGCATTACTCCAAAAATAGAAGAAAGCGGATCAGATTCATCATATCTTGTTGTTATGCGCTTATCTTTTGGCCCAAGACTTGTTGAAAATGGATGTGCACTAGAATCTAACCTCGATAAATCACTAGTTAATCCTAGAAAAGTAGGGATAGATTCACAAAATACTTTTTGTAAAGCAGGAGGTACCTTTTTTGTAAATGGATTTGGATAAGATTTCGCATTACTGACGATAGGAATTAATTCTTTTTTTAAATCTTGGAAAAGCTTAGCTAGAGATTCTCCAGTTGCAGATTTTTCGTAGTCATCGAGTAATGCATCATATCTCTCTTTCTCGTAACCATAGTAATCAGCTTGTCGAATAGCGAGATCAACCAATTCTTTTAAGGTAGAGGAAAATAGGGAAAAATCTTTTTTACCTTTTGCCTCTTCCCATTTTGCTTGGGCGATATTTGTTTTTTGGGAAAGTTCTTGGACGAATGCAGTTGGAAGTTTAGATTGTTTATCTAGTCTTTCCTGAATTACTTTCAACTCTTTCTTTTTATAATCTATATTATTATAGTTTGAGTTTCTGGATATATCCTCTTCTGCTTTATCAAGCAAATGCTTAAATTCATCGCCGGTAAATAGTTCATGTATTAGCTTGCTCATCTCAGCAATTTGGTGAGATCTCGCCATCCTTCCTGAAGAAGGCATCATTACTTCGCTATCCCACTGAAGTAAACTTTGTATATCTCGAAAATTTTGAATACGTTTATAGAATTCTCGGTATTTTGTAAATGACATAGAACTAGCTTGGAATAGCAGACTTTTTGAACTAGAAAAAAATTATAGGAAGAGATTCTGATTTAAAAGATAAAATAATAAATATATAGATTTACATGTCCAAGCTAGTGTACGTATCCAATTGCTTGAAACTAATTTTGTTATGGTATTTAGATTCCTACCATGAGAAAGCTTGTTATGCAAGGGAACAGAAAGTAGAAATGTTGAGAACCATGCAATCAAAACAAAGATAAAATTTATATATGAATAAACATTCGTTTCTAGGAATATCCAATAAATTGAAGTTCCCAATTCACTGAGCATTAATGGAATCACTAACAATGAAATTCGATTGGAATGGAATTTGTGAAAGTCTTGAAACTTTTGTTCACTTAGAAAAACGAATCCTGGATAATGAACTATTTGAACCAACCAAATTAATCCTGTTAAAGAGGAAGAAATAAATAGTTGAATTACAATTAAGAGATAGATCAAAATTAGCTAGCTTGCATTTTTGCAAATTTTTGTTTTAATACTTTTGCAGCCATTGCATACCCACCATTCGATCCATCCACAAAATGAACTTCACTTGAAGATTCACTGTGCATTAAACAAGTAAGAAGCGCACTATCAGAGATATGAGTCCCAAAAACTAAGATTCCATTTCTTTCTTCTGTTTCTAGGTAACTTTCAAGACTGGCTCTCTTTTCTTTTGTTAAGGATAGTACCATTTTTAAACTTCCATCGAATTTTCGAAAATCAGAAGCTTCTACTTGGTATTTTTTTAAATTTTTTAACTCATAAAAATGTGCTTTAACAGGTAAATGAAAATGCATTACTATTCTAGTTACAAATGTTTCAAAATAAATTTTTAGTAGTGCTAGAAATTTCTTAAATCCTGATTTCTGCTGAGAGCTTGCAATTGCTTCTTTGTTTAGGGCTCGATAACTACTTGTAACCTTAAGATTAGTTTCGGAAAGCGGATGGTAATCATTTATTTCCCCTAAAATCATTTCTATATTTGTAAGTACAGATTGATACAAGCTACGATCATTTTTATGAGATAGAAATTTAACAATCAAATTGATTGTTTCACCATTAGGGCTAGGTATATCTTTCCATCTGCAGGTAAATCCTTGAAAATTAGCTTCAATTTTAATTGGGTAATCATCGGTGATTGTGTATTCTGAATTCACTTTTTTCACTAAATCTTCTACATATTCAACTCCATCTCCAATGAGAATGGCTTGGTTATAATGATCTGTTATTTTCCATTTGCCAATGTATATTTTTTTATTGGAATCTTTGAGAACAGAATAAGGAACTATTCCAACTCTCAGTCGTAATTTGAAAAAGTGATACACCTTTTTCTTTGTGTCGTTCAAAATTGATTTTACATCTTCTGTGGATTCATTTGGAATCAGAAAAGTAATTCCATCTCCTCCAAAAAGGAAGGGAAATTCCATTTTACCTAAATAATTGGACAATGCCATTGCAGCTAGTCCACCTGCTATGTTTACATCCTTGTATTTTCCTGTTTCGATAGCCTCGGTAGAATTGATTACATCAGTGATAACAACACTCCAATTATTAGGAACTTCCATATAGTTTAAAGGATTTATCACAGAATCTAAATCATTGAAGGATCTAAGTTCTTCGTAGAATTTTGAAATCATGATTCAATTCTTCAGATCTTGAATTTAAAAGCGATTCAAAAACCAAAATATTTGACATAGGCAAGCCTTGAAAAAGACTGGTACCACATTTGCGGGTGTGGTGTAACGGTAGCACAGCAGCCTTCCAAGCTTCTGGCGAGGGTTCGAGTCCCTTCGCCCGCAGGAAGAAGGGACGTAGTCCCTGAGCCCATTGAAACTTTCGGTAGCCAACAGGCGGTAGAAAGTTTCAGAGACGAAGTTCACCGAACGAGTCTCCCTAATCCCTAATCCCTAATCCCTAATCCCTAATCCCT
>PEQN01000010.1 GCA_002786225.1 Leptospira sp.
GTTTATAATTTTAATTTGCTGTAGAAATTTTTTTACTTTCAGCCTCTCTCTCATTCCCAGAAAATAATCAGGTTTTACTCACTTTTGCAAAATAGGATATTGCTCATTGCTTTCCTAGACCAAGCCCCCCAATTCTAGATTAGATTTCAAGTAAGCAGGTACACAAACTCTATAATAGGAGGCTGGTTGACTTAAAGACAACTATATTTTTGCTTGGTCTCGTTTTCAATCGTGGGCAATCAGAAGTATTGCGAATTTGGCTTGAACAAAAAGACACCAATTTAGCATGTAGTTGATAAAACAATGGTGAAAAATTTGACCTTCTGGATCGCAAATTTATTTCTTCTAATGTTATTATTTTTTTTGAGTGATTGCCGAGCCGTGGAACTTTCCAATCCATGTGATCCGAAAAGCAAAGTTTTCAATGAAACCCTATTACTCAAGTTGGCACTCGGAGACGGGAGTCCCATTTGTGTATCGTCTCGGACTCCGTTTACAATTTCAGGAACAATTACAGGACTCTTGTCACCGGGTCTTGTTCTTCAAAATAATGGCGGTGAGGAGCAAATCATAAGTTATGGAGCAACGAGTTTCCGATTTCCTACCAAGGTAGCAGATTATCTTGTTACAGTGAAAAGCCAACCAAGATTCTATACCTGTATCGTAAACAATGGATCGGGGCGTGCAACAAGCGACATAACGAATGTTGAAGTATCTTGTTCTCCCAAACAAGCAGGATACTTAATTGTATCCAACGTAACTTCACAAAATATATCAATTTATTCCATAAATCCAAGCACTGGTACTTTAACCCAAATTGCTGGCTCACCCATATCATCTGGGACTTGTGCACCTAGGGGTATAAGTCTCTCACCCGACTCCAATTTCCTGTATGCGGCATGCCAAGTAGAGAATAAAATTCGCGCCTATGCTATCAATAGAAGTAATGGATCACTCTCAGAAATATCCGGTTCACCTTTTGATGTACCATCTGGTTCTCCTACCAAACTCGCGATTGATCTAACTGGCAAATGGTTGGTGCTCGGAACAGATAACCCATTTGCAACAATACATATGTATTCTTTGAATAATACTTCAGGGGCACCCACTTTTCTTGGAAGCTATACGACTTCGGGAGCCCAACCCTACACTGTTACCTTTGATTCAACAGGAAAATTTGTCTACGCTGGCATCGGGGTTGGTGCCAATAGTGGCTACGTGGATGGGTGGACATTAAATTCGACCACTGGTGCTTTGACCTCGGTGGGAGCCTCCGTTTCGGGTGGAGTTAACGCAATTGAAATCACCACGGATCCAGCAGGTCGTTATCTTTATGCGGCTAATTATTCTGCGCCTGGTCGGGTTTTTGTATATACGATCAACTCTATCTCAGGAGTTTTGGCGCAGATCGCGGGCTTGGGCCCTGGCTTCAGCACGGTGAATGATGGACCAGATTCCATTCTAGTTGATCCTAAAAGTCGGTTTCTCTACGTTGGAAACCAAACTCCATCAAATTTAGCAGGATTCACAATTGACTCTTCAACAGGAGGTTTAACCGCTATGAGTGGGTCTCCATTTAGTGGATTCTCTGGTGCCTTGGCTATGGATCCTTCTGGTACCTATTTGTATTCTGGGACAGGTGGAAACGTGCGCGCATTCTCGGTGAATGCCTCTACCGGAGTCCCGACACTTATAGGGACAGTAACCGCAGGAATCGATCAGACAGGTTTGGTGATTGTATCTTACTAACTAAAATCATATGATCTGCCTTAGCTTGTTTTCCAAAAATCTCTAAGCTGGATTGGATTTTTAAAGTTAACAGCGCGTCAATTCTTTGATGAGTGGTAGAGTTCAAATTGAACGATACCGTATATTCTCTTAATCGTAGGATCAATTCCGAAAGTTTCTATAGCCGCAATCAAAATGATCACTAGACTATTTACCTGTCCGAGTTAAGATACAAATCGTAGCTTCCTATCCACTGAAGGATTAAGAGTAAAAAATATTTACTATTGCCCCGATCAGATTATATTCGAGCCACTTAAAGTTCTCAGTATTCTTAATCAAGAAAGTTTTCCTATAATAATCATTTACTTACACTAGTTTATGGTATTTCAATCACAGGCATTCTTCTCTAAAGTAGTACAGAGAGTTTGGTATCCAATTGCTAGCGGAGAACATTCCAAATTTGCAATGGCCGTAGATCGGGTTCTCCTAGCAGCCTCCCTTGAACATTCTACTGCAAGTCTTCCCGCTTCAAGCCGACAAAGAATTGTGAGGCTTTTTGCTTCCCTACATGTATCGGACTCACCACCAGTTAATGTATCTCCGCAATCGATTGCTAATAGTGTAGTGAGCGTTAGTGCAATATATTTTTTCAATTTCATAGATCACCTAATTCCATATTTTCGTTATTTGGTAATTCTATATCTAACGGTATATTTTGCAATTAAAAAGCTGGAAATCCAAACTGTATTTAGCTTCAAAATCCTACTTCAATTTGAATTGGAACGAATCATCAATTCAAGTCGAGTTGCTGTATATTTAACAGTGCCCGACTTTCTCTCACAAATTTCAGATTAATTAATACTCGTTTGGTTCAAATTACATTAACAAGATGGCAAATTGCTCATAGCTTTCCGAGAGAAAGCCACCAAATCTGGATTAGTTTTTAAGTAAGCAGGGATATAAACTCTAAAATAGTAAGCTCGTTAGCTGAAAGATAAAGGTATTTTCTCAGAAAAAAAGGAAAAATGAGACATAACTTTTCATAAGCCAGAAAGAGGTCAATTTATTGGAATATGGCTTTTCTTACTGTAGCCTAGTAGGGGCAAGGATATGGGAAAACAACTTTTTCATTTTACTAGATTTGGATTCGGGTGAAACCTGCGATGATGGGAATACTATAAATGCTGATGGTTGCAATAGCACTTGCTCAGGAACATAATCAAATAGAGTCTACCTGATTCTTCAGCATATCAGGATCTGCTTCTCAAACACAAACTAAGTGCCCTAAGCTTAGTTTGTGTTTGTTTCCATATAAAATTGCAAATTATTTTCTTTAGATTTATTTTCCTCCTGAGGGAATATGAACAATATGTGCCGTTGCCAAGGAAAGACTTCCTATCCATTAGTCTTAGTATTTTTATTTCAATTCAGTAACTGTGCGAGTTTACTCCTTGAGGAAAAGATCCCAGAACAAAAATCTTATACTTATCACGGAGTCCTTTCTTATGAGCTTTATGGCTGGCTAGGTAAATCTGATGCTAAACATGCAAATACAGTCTTACGAAAACTTCATGAGCTAAACTTAGCAGATAGAATAATTGCCTTCCAATCTAGGAATCATCTTCCAGCAGATTATCTGCTTCAAATCATCTATGAAGATACAGCTTCTCTAGGAATTCTCTTGGACCAACCCGAACAACCTGTGAGCCATAGAATAGAAAGAAATAGCAAAGAATCAATCATCTACTTTATCAATAGAATCATCAGCTTTAGGACATTTTTACTATTTCCTATCTTTAAAAGAGAACAAGATAAAATTTTATTTAGAATCTGGAAACAAAATACCTTGATCCAAGAAAAGTCTTGTAGCATAGATCATTTGAATACTTTTGGATGGCTCCCATTAATCGTTAAGCCATTTGATGATAAAAAAGAAATTGAATCTAGGTATGCAAGCTGTGTCTATGAATTTTCAAAAGAGTGGACAAGCATTCATAGGAATGGTATGAACTCATATTGAAAATGCCAAATAGCACCAATCGAATCATACTGATAGTAATTTGTATTTTTTCATGCTATCAGTGTATAGCCTTCCAAGATAGGAAATTAATTGACCAAGAAGGTGGACACAAATTTGGAAAGAATGCTGTTTCTATCCATTGGCTTGGTTTTCATAAATATTTAGAAGAACAAAATCTTATTGAAAAGCAATTGCAGACTCAAGAGATAAGAATTGACAAGAAATCTTCCATCGTTATGGAAATCATTCTAGAAGAAAAAAAAGTAATCTACCCAAGTTCTTCCTTGCATGGTCTGAATTTTCTTGCAACAGTATTTTCAGGCTCGCTTATACCTTATTATACTAAGACAAATCATAATCTTATCATTCGATTCAGGAATGAATCTGGAGTCTTCTACCAATCAGTTCAGGAATTAACTCTACACCAATGGAGAGGGATTCTTTTGATTCCAGCCACGCCATTCTTTTGGCCTAGTACAGTTTTTCAAAAGAACATTTCTCAAGCCTTAGAGGAAGGATTAAAAGCCAATGAATAGAATTCAGAAACTATATTTTATTTCATCAATCTTATTCTTATCTTTAAACCAATGTGGAGCAGTGCAGAAGTATAGGGCATCTAAACTGCCAAACTTACACTCAATGCAAATAGAACACAATGGAAAAAATAGAACCTACCATGTTTATTCTCCTTCTAAAATGAATTCCAATATGTACCAAGCTTTAGTTCTCGTTTTACATGGGAGATTTGGTTCGGGGATTCAAGTTATGTACCAAACTGAACTTAATAAAATAGCGGACGATTCGAATCTACTTATCATTTATCCTGACGGATATGGCAAGAGTTGGGCAGATGGTCGTGGTGGAACCCCAGCAGATCTTGGTGGGATAGATGATGTGGCTTTTCTGGAGAAGCTACTTCAAATCGAAACAAGAAGATACAAGCTTGATCCGAACAAGGTGTTCATCATGGGACATTCTAATGGTGGATTTATGACTCAAAGAATGTTGCTGGAAAGAACTGAATTATTTCGTGCAGGAGCAAGTGTCGTGTCTCAGATATCAGTCAATCTAGCAAAAAAATATAAACCTCAGAGACCAATAAATGTATTATTTCTTAACGGGACAGAGGATCCCTTAGTTCCGTATTATGGTGGTTATGTGTCAGATCTGGGGGAAATTCTCAGTGTCAATGAGAGCTTTCACAAATGGGTGGAATGGAATGGATGCAAGAATCAAATACAATTAGAAACTTTTGATAGAGACCCCTTAGATAAAACCAAAATAACAATAATGAAATCTGAATCTTGTTCAAACAATACAAAAGTATTGAGTTATTCTATTATGGGAGGGGGTCATAATTATCCAGGCAAGCAGGATAATATTCCATTTGTAAAATTAGGAGAACCTACCTTTGAAATCGATGCTACAAAAATTATATGGGATTTTTTTAAATCAACACTATAATCTTATATATAATTTATTGCTAGATTTATCACGTATATAAAATGAATTCTATGCTATTAAAATTATGTAATTTTTTTGTAATTGTATTCGTTTCTCTCACATCTATTTATTCCCAAGAGACCAATAAAGAATTTAAAATAAAGCCTTCCAAACAAAAAGAAATTTTTGATATTCTTCAAAAGAATGCCTTAATAAAATACAACCAATACAATGGAATACTTAGCAAACGTAAGGTTACGAATCGCCATTATGATCCTACGTCTGGTGAATTAACAGAAGTCGAAGAAGCTTTGGTAGAAAGGATAGAATACTTTTATAAAAAACCAAAAGTAAAAGCAATAACATATAAGAAAAATGGAATCGAAGTTGATCCAAACTCTTTTAAACCCCCTTTAACAGACCCTCCACTACCCTTGTTTGGACCAGACAATGAAAAAAATTATGATCTTAACATAACTGGAGAAACTAAAATCAATGGTTTGCTTTGTTATGTCATAGATATCCAACCTAAATTCAAAACAGATCGCCATTTGAAAGGGAAATTATTTATTGATCAGAAAAATTATAAAGCGGTAAAACTGAAGGCAAGTTTTGCAAAACTTCCTTTTGGTGCCAAATCTTTAGACATAGATGTAGACTTCCTTACTATAGATGGATTCAGTATAGCCAATAAAGGAATTATTCGTTATACAGCAAAGGTTCCATTGATTATTCATGAACGAGTTGAAAATGAATTTGAATCCATAGAAGATAGTTTAGTAAAATAGATTACGGTGAAATGGATATCAATATAAATTGTTAATGTTATCATTTAAAAAAATATTTCATTTTCTATAATTTCTTACTTTTGTTTTTCAACTGAAAAGTAGATATCCTGTTTTGTAAGTAAATGTTTAGCCTTTCCCAGTTTTAGAATTCGAACTTTATCCAGTATCTCAGAATCAGACAAAGAATGAAAAAGATTCTTCCCCTGTGGTAAATTGGGGATTTCTGTAGCAACAATTATTGTCTCGAATACTGGACATGAATGATCATCGCAGCCAATTTCTTGTATATGCAAAATTTCCGAATCTTTTAAATCCCAATATTGTTTTAACCAATCTTTTAACTTAGCATGGAAAGGAATTTCTTGGCCAAGGTTAAAGGTTTCTGAATATATAGGAAGGTGATCGTGCATAGTATTTAGACTCTTAGTTCAATCGAAAAGTAAGTAGAGGCATTATTAAATTAGTTTATAACTCTTTGATTTAATTTTATTCGTTTTCTGATAAGTGTATTGAAGAAACTTCTTCGTTTTGGAAATTGGTTATAGCTTTTAAGTTTCACATCGATGAATTTCAATAGTAAACACATTTATTTAGTTTTCACCATATCTTTGTTATTTCAATTCTGCAATGGAAATATAAAAGACTTCTTACATAAAAAACCTAAGCCTAAGATTTATCTTGAGGCAGTAGAGGTTGGAATTAAAATCGACTATCTTTCTTCAATCAGTTCAAGATCCATTCCAGAAGAAAAAGAAGAATCAGAAATAAATTATAGATCAAAATCTTATGGTAGATGGTTTTATCTTCAACTAGCGAATAGCTTAGAGAAAGAAGGATTTCGGATTACAAACAAAAAAGAAGCTGATCTAATTATAAAAACATCAATAGTAGATATGTCGGAAATCCGACCTAAAATGTTCATAGAAGGTCTTTCCATAGGTTTAGTCTTTGGACTAATTGCAGGAGAATTATCAGGTGATCCCCAAGTTGGTTTGGGCGTATTCTTACTCGAAGTTGTCGAAGAATTTGTGATACTCTACATTTTAAAATCTTATTTTCTTGTTACAACAATAGAAACCGAATTTATTTCTGCCAAGGGCGATTTATTAAAATCCACAGAATTCACTGCTTATTCTAACAAAGAATATATTTCAAAACTTCCCAAACAGAAGCAAGATATCCGAGAGAATAAAGTCAGAGCAAGCTTAGACCAAAATGCAAAGGATATTGTAGAATATCTGAAGGACTATACCAATCAAAACAATTAATTTCAAGGTTTTGATAACTATAGATTTGAAAAATATTTTGTCGCTACTTGTAACAATCCATTTGAAAAAAATATTCTCAGTTTTAAATTATATTACATTCTTGGAGAAATTTTTTTATTTTTTAACTTCTCAAGAATCTATATTTTAAATCCTAGTTGAACTCTTAGAGATGGATTTTATATCATTGATAGAATTATTATTTTTAGAATCTTCAGGATTTTGCAAGGAGTGAATTCGTGCTATTTCTAGTATAAAAATATTATGAAACATTAACAAGTATAATAGTAACAAGAATCGTAAAAAAAATATAAAGTCTTGGAATCTTTATGAGAAATTTTGGTTCTAAGCCAATTTGTCGAATGAGTAAATCCTAATGCCTTCGGTAAATCTGTTTCTTCCCATTTCAAGGAAGAAATATTCCCCAAAGAGATATTTGAACTTGGGTCTTCTGAAATTTGCTATGCTGAAGGGTATGTGTTTTTATCCTAGGAACAATTTGTAAATATATATGCTGTGAGAATCAAAAGATTCAATATTATTATAAATTGATTTATCATTTATTAAGTATAATTAAGATGAGCATAGCTCAGTTTTTTATGGGTTTAGCTAATTCTATTGCCTTGTTACAAATTAAAGTTGCGTTTTCTCTCTTTAAAATACTTTTTATTTCACATAAATTTCGATAGTATTTAACAAATTCGCCTTCTTTTTGAGAAGTAACAAAATCTAAATCTATTTCTGCCAAGGTAAAAAATCCTCTCCTCATATAGCATTCAGCTCGTAAATTTAGAACAGATAAATTGCCATTACCTTCTTTTAAGGATAAAGTTGAATCTTGTATGCACTCAAAATATTTTTTTAAGTAATACTCTGATTTTGCCTTATAATAATAATTTTTATAGTTTTCTGGATTTAATTTAATAGAATTTTCAAAATTTATAATTGCTGCAACAAATAAATTTCTATCATAAAGAGATTTGCCTTTATAAAAATAAAAATCGGAAGCAAATCCCCCATACTTAGGAGGAGTGTATACATTCAAACCATAAACACAACCCTTGACATTCTCATATTCTACTATGAACCAATAATCCTCAAGACTTTCGAAAATTTCGCGTGGCCCAACATTAATAATTTCGAAACTACTATTATATGGAATTAATTTAATTATCTTGTGATCAAATGTACATCCTGTTCGCAATGGCAAACCATTAATACCGAGTGAGATACCTTTAGAAGGAACTTGTATTTCTCTTGAGGAAGAACAGTGAACTAAATAAAATATGACTAAAATTAACAATATAATTCTTAATTCATAATTATTCGCTATTTTCTTAATCGTCATTTCTTGATTATTCAAAATTACCTTGTCATATCCTTTATAAAAGGATAATATTTCAAAATTCTTTTGCACTCAGGTTTAGTTAAAGCTTCGTTTAGATTATCATCAAAACAATAATCATAGAATAAGGGAGCATAATAATTTTTACTTAAACTTGAAGCTAATCGAAAATCTAAATCAGCTGCATCCGTTTTCCCTAGCTTTTGATTGCACAATGCCCGAATTTGGAATAATACAGGGAATTCAGAACTATATAATAAGGCATTGTTAATATTATCAACACACTCAGAATACTTTTTCATATTAAGATTGATCTCGGCTTTAAAAGCTAATAATTTTCCGTTGATTGGCAGCTTAGGTGAATGAAATTCTAATTCAGATAAAGCGGAATTATACTTCTCAGCAACTATATAGTCAAAAATTTTAATTTGGATTTTCGTTTGATTGTAATCTAAAGAATTTTCACCTTTGTGTAGATATCCACCAAAAACACAGCCTTGTTGATCTTGGTAATTTCCATAATACCAATTATTTGTAATATTATCTATTGTTTCTTCTTTTTCAATTCGTTCTGCTGTGAAAGTAGATAAAAAAGGCATTACTAAGATACGTTTCGTATTTTGATCACAATGCTCTCTCAATACTAATCCCCCGCTAGCAATTACTTTAAAATTAACGGGAAATTCATTTTTGAATAAAATAATTTTCTTTTGTAAATTGCAATTCAAGATTAATGAAAAAAAAATAACCCTTAAAATTAATGGGTAAGCATTAATATAAAAAAGTTTCATTAGAATTGAATTCAAACCTTAGATGCAACTCTCTTCCGATCGTATTCTAAATTAGGTTCAAGCCATTTTTCCACTTCATCGACGCTCATGTTTTTGCGTTTCGCATAATCAATTACTTGATCCTTAGATATCTTACCAACAGCAAAATACTTGGACTCAGGATGAGAGAAATACAATCCACTCACTGAACTTGCTGGCCACATGGCACAATTTTCAGTTAAAGTAATCCCCGTGTTTTTTGCCACGTCCATTAAATTCCATAAGGTAAATTTTTCTGTATGGTCTGGAGATGCTGGATAACCAGCTGCTGGCCGAATCCCTTGGTATTTCTCGCGTATGAAATCATCCTTAGTCAGATTTTCATCCTTGCCGTAGCCCCACTCATCTCTTATTTTCTTATGCATGAGCTCTGCGAAGGCTTCCGCAAGTCTATCGCCTAGAGACTTAGCAAGGATAGAATTATAATCATCAGTCTTGTCTTCAAATGTTTTGGCATATTCCTCAACACCGTGACCTGTAGTCACAGCAAATCCACCGATAAAGTCCTGCTTATTGAAATCTTTAGGTGCAATATAATCAACTAGTGATTGGTTGAATTGGCCGGTCGGTTTGTCCATTTCTTGTCTAAGACAATGAAAGGTTGTTAATACTTCTGATTTAGTTTCGTCTGTATAGAGATGGATATCCTCACCCACAGTGTCTGCTGGATAGAATCCAACCACAGCACGCGCTCTAAATCGTTTATTTTCAATAATATCTTTTAACATTTTTTGGGCATCAGCGAAAAGCACCCTAGCCTGTTCACCCATATTTGGATCATCTAATATCATAGGATACCGCCCCTTCAATTCCCAAGTATGGAAAAAGGGAGACCAATCTATATACTCGGCTATTTCCTCTAGAGGATAGTTGTCAAACACTTTTGTGCCAATAAAGGACGGTTTGTACGGTTTATAATTTGCCCAATCGATTGCAGTACGATTTTCCTTAGCTTTATCAAAAGAAATTAAGTTTCGTTCATTTTGTCTGTTATAGTAGTTCTGGCGAATTCTCTCATGCTCTTTATGAATTTGCTCAGCATAGGCAACTTTTTCCTTGGGATTAAGAAGAGAGCTTACAACATTCACAACACGAGAAGCATCCAAAACATGAACTACCGGAAAATCATAAGCAGGTGCCACCTTAACTGCAGTATGCGCTGGGCTGGTTGTTGCTCCTCCAATCAAAAGAGGAACCTCAAATCCCTGTTTTTTCATCTCTTCAGCAACTCCTACCATTTCATCCAAGGAAGGTGTTATCAATCCAGAAAGTCCAATCACATCAACTTTGTGCTTCTTAGCTTCTTCCAAAATTTTATCAGTTGGAACCATTACACCTAGATCAATCACTTCATAATTATTACATGCAAGAACTACACCTACAATATTCTTACCTATGTCATGTACATCGCCCTTAACAGTTGCTATAAGAAACTTTTGGCGTTCGGATGTATCTGCATTTAGACGCTTTTCCTCTTCCATAAAAGGAAGTAGATAAGCCACAGCCTTCTTCATAACCCTAGCAGATTTTACAACTTGAGGTAGAAACATTTTACCAGCACCAAACAGATCCCCTACGATTCGCATCCCATCCATCAGAGGGCCTTCAATCACTTCAAGTGGTTTGTCTAATTTTTGGCGAGCTTCCTCTGTATCGCGTTCAACAAATTCATCAATTCCTTTGACAAGAGAATGAGCAAGACGTTGTTCAACTGTTCCAGATCTCCATTCGTCCGTTTTCTTTTCTTCCTTTTCTCCGCCTTCTTTGAATGATTCGGCTCGATCAATCATTCTCTCTGTAGCATCAGGTCTACGGTTAAGAAGAACATCTTCAACTAGTTCTTTTAATTCTGGTTTAATATTATCATAAACTTCTAACATCCCAGCATTAACAATTGCCATATCCATCCCAGCTTGTATTGCATGGTATAGAAAGGCTGAGTGCATAGCTTCTCTAACTGGATTGTTCCCTCTAAAGGAGAATGATATATTTGAAAGTCCACCACTTACTTTGGCACCTGGGCAAACTTTTTTTATTTCACGAGTAGCTTCAATAAAATCAACTGCATAGTTGTTATGCTCTTCTATGCCTGTTCCAACGGTCAAAATGTTCGGATCAAAAATAATATCTTGAGGATCAAAATTGATTTTGTTAACTAGCAGATCATAGGCTCTTTTGCAAATACGAACCTTATCTTCTTTAGTTGCAGCTTGGCCTTTTTCATCGAAAGCCATAATAATAACAGCCGCTCCATATCTCTGGACTTTCTTTGCATGCTCTAGAAATTTCTCTTCCCCTTCTTTCAAGGATATGGAATTCACTATAGGTTTACCTTGAATGCATTTTAATCCAGCTTCAATCACTGACCATTTCGATGAGTCTATCATAAAAGGAACCTTGGTAATATCTGGTTCGGCGGCTATCAAATTCAAGTAATGAGTCATAGAAGCTTCACCATCTAAGAGTGCCTCATCAAAATTTATATCAATGATATTTGCACCCGCTTCTACTTGCTGAACAGCTACAGAAACTGCCTCATCAAATTTATTCTCTAATATGAGTTTCTTAAACTTGGGCGAGCCCGTAACATTTGTACGCTCACCTACCATTAAAAATCCTTTATCAGGAGTGATGTTTAATGGCTCAAGACCAGAAAGTCTTGCATAGTTTGAAATATTTGGTCTTTTGCGAGGCTTATACTTTCTAGCTTGCTCTGCTGCTGATTTGATATGATCAGGCGTAGTCCCACAACATCCACCCGCAATATTCAAGTATCCTTCCTTAGCAAAAATTCCTATCCAATCTCCAAATTCCGCTGGAGTTTGATCATATCCTCCGAATGCATTGGGTAAACCCGCATTAGGATAACAGGACACATAACAGGAAGCTATGCGGGATATTTCTGCTATATAAGGCTTCATTTCACCTGCACCTAATGCGCAGTTAATTCCAACGCTCAATGGATTAGCATGTCGTATAGAATTATAAAATGCTTCCGCGGTCTGACCCGATAAAGTTCTTCCTGAATTATCTGTGATTGTTACAGATAAAGAGACAGGCAATCGTACGTTTCGTTCTTCGAAAACAGATTCAATCGCATAAATAGCTGCCTTTAGATTCAAAGTATCAAAGGTAGTTTCAGGAAGCAATATATCTACTCCTGCTTCAATCAAAGCATGTGCCTGTTCGGAATAGATAGCAACTAACTCATCAAAACTTGTCGCTCGATAAGCTGGATTATTTACATCTGGTGACATAGAAGCAGTACGATTTGTAGGCCCCATTGCTCCTGCTATAAAAATAGGTCGTTTAGTATCTATTTCACGATACCGACGAATTGCTTCTCTTGCACAGGAAACAGAAGCCGTATTCAATTCATAAGAGAGATCTTCCAATTTATAATCTGCTTGTGAAATTCTGTTTGCGGAAAATGTATTGGTTTCTAGGATATTTGCACCAGCTAACAGAAACTGATATTCAATTTCCGTTATTATATCTGGTCTGGTAATAGAAAGTAGATCGTTATTCCCTTTGAGAGGAGATCCATGATCTTTAAATCTTTCTCCCCGAAAATCTTCTTCTGTCAGCGGATACTTCTGGATCATTGTGCCCATAGCTCCGTCTAGAATCAAAATTTCTTCTTCTAATAATCGTAGGATTTCTTTCGAGGATTCAGTGGTGTATTTTGGGAAGTTCAAATGGATCTCCTAGGGATTTGTTCTTTTAAAATTTATTTACTTGGGTCACTGCATTTAGGCCCTTTCAATGCTTCCTTAGAATTTAAGATTACAGGATGCTTAGCAGACTCATCCGCATTGATCTGTATCCAAGATTTGTATTTCTCAGGAACTTCATAATCTGGGTAGATTGCCTCTATAGGACATTCATACATGCATGCATTGCAATCTATGCAAGTATCTGGATTGATATACAAAGCATCAGGTGCTTCATGAAAAGCTTCTACTGGGCAGACTGCCGCACAACTTGTATATTTACAATCAACGCAAACTTCTGTTACTACATAAGCCATATTTTTAAAGCGGAGTAACTCAATTTATACCATTTGGGCATAATGGTTTTGAGACTCTCCATTTCCTTTTCTAATTTCGTATTTTAAAAGCTGCCCAAGAATTTTTCTTTTCGCATGCAATAATCAATATTTTTTTTAGTTATTTTTAAATATAGAATCCCAAAGAAAGATAATTCCTCTGGGATTCTTATAAAACTAGCTATATCTTAATAACGGTAATGCTCAGGCTTGAATGGGCCTTCTGCATTGATACCTAAGTAATCCGCCTGTTTTTTGTTTAAATGAGTAAGTCTTACACCTAGGTTTTCTAGATGGAAGGCTGCAACTTTTTCATCCAAATGCTTAGGAAGTCTATAAACTCCTAATTCATATTTATTCGTCCAAAGTTCAATTTGGGCCAATACTTGGTTAGAGAAAGAAGTTGACATTACGAAAGATGGGTGGCCTGTAGCGCATCCAAGATTTACAAGTCTACCCTCAGCTAATACAAGAATATATTTCCCATCTGGAAAAGTATATTTATCAACTTGTGGCTTAATCTCAGTTTTTGTTACCTCTTTAGCAGCGTTCAATTGAGCCATTTGAATCTCTGTATCAAAATGTCCTATATTGCAAAGTATTGCTCCACTCTTCATAGCTTTCATATGTTCAAAAGTAATGATATCATCATTTCCAGTAGCCGTTACAACTATGTCAGCTTGCTCAATAATATCTTCAACTCGTAGAACTTGGTAACCTTCCATACATGCTTGAAGGGCGCAGATTGGATCAACTTCAGTTACTACAACTCGTGCACCGAAGTTTCTAAGCGATGCAGCAGAACCTTTTCCAACATCCCCATAACCACAAACGATACAAAGCTTACCTGCCAACATTACATCTGTAGCTCTTTTGATACCATCTGCAAGTGACTCACGGCAACCATAAAGGTTATCAAATTTTGATTTGGTGACTGAATCATTTACATTGATTGCAGGAACTTTCAATTCACCTTTCTTCATCATTTTCATAAGAGCCATTACGCCAGTAGTAGTCTCTTCAGAGATTCCTCTTACCTCTTTAAGAAGTTCTGGGTATTTGGTATGCATTACATGAGTCAGGTCACCACCATCGTCAAGAATCATATTTGGTCCAGTTCCATTCTCATCGAAATAAATAGTCTGCTCAAGGCACCACCAATATTCTTCTTCCGTTTCACCCTTCCATGCAAATACAGGAATCCCAGCTTTTGCGATAGCGGATGCGGCGTGGTCTTGAGTAGAGAAAATGTTACAAGAAGACCATCTGATTTCTGCACCTAACTCAATTAATGTTTCAATGAGTACTGCTGTTTGAATAGTCATGTGTAGAGAACCAGCGATTCTTGCACCTTTCAATGGCTTAGAAGCTCCGTATTCCTTACGAATTCCCATAAGACCTGGCATTTCTTTCTCTGCGATCTCGATTTCTTTTCTTCCCCATTCAGCGAGAGAAAGATCTTTCACCTTGTACGGGAGTAAATTTGTTTTAGTTGCTGTTGCGGACATCTAAGTCCTCCTTTTTTGTTGCTTTAATAAATAAAATTTTAAAAACTGTGTTAGTTGGAATAGAATCTTGTTCTATCAGTTCGAATCCGTAAGTCTTTAACCAAGATTGCATTAGGTCGGGCTCAAATCCCATCCAAAGGTCAGCGTATTTTTCTCTCATGAATTCTTGGCTGTGCTTAACTAAGTCCACTAGACAAAATGTACCGCCTAACTTTAAGACTCTATTGATCTCTTCTAAGACTTTGGGTGGATGGGAAACATGATGTAAGACCATAGATGCAACTACTGAATCAGCAGTGTTATCATCGACTGGCAATTGCTCTAATTGTGCTTGGAGAATCTCGACTTTAGGATTCCCAAAAAATTCGTTGCGAGCAACCTCAACCATTTTCGTTGATGAATCAAGCCCAATGACTTTATTAGATTTGGACAATAAGTACGGGATAAGACCACCAGGGCCGCAGCCAAGATCTAGTAGCCGTTCTGAATTGCCAGATAGAGAAGAAAGAATTCTATCTCTATAGATTTTCGGATCAAGGACTTCTTCTTGGACTTTCTCCCAATTTAGACCAAGGTCATCAAAAAATTCCCTACTTAAGTTTTCCCGATTTTGTAAGCTAGTGTTTACATTCTTCTGGTCTATTTCTCTATACGGAAGATCTTCTTTGTAGGATAGTATGAGTTGAACCAAATCATATGAAAAATATTTAGCTGAGTTGCGCAAAGAATAATATACCCAGGAACCTTCACGCCTTGAACTTAGAAGCCCAGCATCTGTGAGGATTTTCAAATGACGAGAAACAGATGATTGTCCCATAGAAAGAATTTCCACAATTTCATTCACAGAAAAGTCAGCATAAGATAGGATATGAATTATACGGACGCGAGTCTCGTCAGAAACAGATTTAAATGCCCTCATAAGGGCATTCTCTGAATGGGGGATGATCCCTATTGGTTGGGCTCCATTCTCAATGTCTGTCTTTAATGAATCCATCTAGATTTCAACATATCTAGATATCTAGATATTGTCAAGAAAAAAAGATGATCCTACTCTGAAATTCTCAGAGTCGTTCCTCAATTTTATAAGTACTCTTGGGTCTTTTATTACTATTGGACTTATATACAGAAATCGGTCCAAAAAAAGGAATGGCATGATAGGCTTGCGATTCTAAGTTAGGGAAATTCAGCCACCCCCTTAAGGAGGTGGCTAGAGGAACAACCCCATTTGGCTATTCCCAACTTATTCAACTCTAATACCAAAGTCTTAATCATTTTCGTTTCTTTAGGAATCTGTCATTGTATGTCCTCAACTAAGTTTCTCACCGAAGATGATACCAGACCTTCTGCTGAATGGGGACCTTTTGAACTAAAAGCAACCATCCATACAATGGCAACTGAGATCAGTGCTTTCTTGAAAGAGCAGGATCCAAAAGCTATTCTAGCAATTTCCAGAATGGAAAACCAAAGTTCAGAACACATTGAACCTGAGATGATAACAAGAGAACTTATATCCAAGTTAATCTTAAACAAAGTAAAATTTATTGACCGCTCTAAACGAGAAGAAGCTATCAATGAAAGCATTTTTGGAAAACAAGGAATAACCAAAGATAGCAAAGATTTAAAGCTGGAATCTGTGGATTATGTCTTAGATGGAATCGTGCTTGACAATGTTCGTTACGTTGATACTAAGAAAATTCAATACATCATCGTTAGTTTTCAAATGACGAAACTTTCTTCAGGTCTTATAGTATGGCAAGGCGAACAGAAATTTCTAAAAGAGTCTAAATCCCCATTCGTAAAATGGTAAAATAAAATTTGATCCAATATTTTTTCTAATATATTGAATCAACCTATCGCTCATTTATTTGAATTGTTCCAAGGAACTATTTACATTTACTTCTTGCCATCTGGGTAGAAATAAAAATCAATAACTGCATCTTTATTAGGCGAATTTATTTTCGTAGGTGCAATTGGTTTACGAGATTCATGGAATTGAACTTGGGGAGATAGTTCTAGATTTGAAGTTCCCACCCAAATGTAGTCAGGTAGATACCGAACATATCGATAGCTTTGAGCGACATTTGCGGTATTTACTAGATCTTCTTTGGCAGAATCAATAGAACTCGTAGCTATCTCAACACCTTTTTGGAGTCCAGCTATCAAAACTACTAGTCCAACTGCAGAAAGATCCGATGAGTTTGCTTCTGCTCCTAAGTAAATCAAACCACCTCCAACCGCGATTCCTAAAACCCCAACTGTAATCCCTAAGGCAACACCGCCTGTTGCAACTGCTGTGTTTTTGACTATACTAACAGCCATTTTCTGACCATACTTAGAATCCTGAATGAGTTCATTGATTGCATTATCTCTTTCCAAATGCCTTTCATACCATCCCTTGGAATTGGATGTAATTCCAAAGGAAACTATCTTTTCTTTTTCATCTCTAAGATCAATCTTGGATTCTAAACCCTTGGAATTAAATTTTAAATCTCTAAAACCTCTTACAACATTCCATTCTAATTTGGGATCCCATAATGGCTCTCTCCCCGGATAACCTAAAACCAGGATCATCTTTTTAGGTGGGGTCTTCATCAAAGAAAGTTGCCAGGCCCAAGTCATAGATTTATCCATGTAATAAGCCTTTCGGTATTCAACACGTGCCTCTTCCCAATGATCCACGGATCTCCACATAGATGCTAAAAATATTCTTAAAATTGGATCATCAAATGGACCTTCATGGCTCCATTCCCCACCCAAAAAGTGAGAAACTTTTCTTATGTGAATAAGGGCTTTTTCTTTATCACCTAACATAATATTGCCCCAACTAATCAATAGATGCATCCATATGATTTCATGTTCGGAAGCATAGTAACCATCTGGAGTATCTGCATAGAAAAAATCTTTAAGCTCTCGAGAAACCTTATATCGAACTCGTTCTTCCATTTTCTCAGCAAACCATTCTAATTTTTTAATCTCTGGTTTTCCTTGGAGCAGATTGAGATACGTCTTTTCTAGTGTTGTTATGAATGCACCATCTTCTCCCTTAGGAAAAACTTCTAACGCTGTTTCTAAATCCTGCTCTGAAAGACTTTTAGTTGTTGGATAGTAATCATAAGATTTATTATAAACAGTGCTGCAAGATACTAAATATAAACTAGCTAAGAGAAATATATGAATACGCAGGATTACCCCCATCTTACTTTACAGAAGTATGGATGATATTGTACTGGGTAAGACAGTATTCTTTGGAAGGATGTTCCACACGAGAGTGAATTTCCAACTTTGTTTTTAATTTGTCTGATCTTGTTCGGATTTTTTCTTGAAGGAATGGATCCTCACAAATCGGAGAAATTGCTACAAGGCTATCGAAGTCATCCCAGGTTTTCATATTGTATTTGTGATCATTTCGGATTATAAAATTTTTATAGCGACTCATTCGAATAAGAACATCAATTTCGGAAGCAAGTAGTCTACCTTCCTTATCAAAATGAATATCTTCATGAAATCCATTTACCAAAATTAAATTCTGGTCTAAAGGAAGTTGAGCACTAATCCATCTAGCTGGCTCAAAGATATTCGCATCTTCTCCTCTGAGACAATAGTATCTTGTATCACTGTAGGACTTTGTCCAAAAGCCTCTATCATTCGCAAATAGACCTACACTGACTAGAAATGCAATGGCTGCTATGACCTGCCAGGCTCTTTGTAAATAATTGCTTTTATTGAAAATAGACTCCTGCATAGGTCTTATGATCCAAAGACTTGTTAGCAAAGACAAACAAGGTATAAATTGCAAAACGTATCTTTGTTGCTTGTTGGAGGTGGTAATTTCTAAAATGAATATTTGAAAAAAAAGAATTAGCGTCAAACCAATTAAAGGATCTTTGAATATTCTAAATGGGCCAATTTCCAAGTCCTTTAAGCGACTAGATAAATTTTTAGACCAAGATAAATCTGATTCAGATATATTTCTTGGCTCTTGCATTCTAAAAGATTCTTGAGATTTTTTTGAAATAAATTGTTGCCTGAACCAAAATAAAACAGAAATTACAGCAAAGAATATCATAATTCGAATCGCCCAAGGACTATCAAAAACTGCCTGAGGTAGGAATATATCACCTGATGGAGAAGCTATCAAACTATAAAAAAAGCTTTTTGTGAATTTGTTTACAATATTAGATGCACCTATAAGGCTAGTTACTCGGTCAGGGTTCAAATAAATCCAAAATAGGGATGGCATTATTCCTAATATATAAATCGCTCTAAGACTCGATGGAATAATTTTTCTTAATGCAAGCTTTTGTTTCCAAAGAAAATAATTGAAATCCAAAAAGAGTGGTAGTGTAAGATAATAATACATCAATTTATAAATGCGTAGGTTGGCATCAATAAGACCCAATTTCTTGGCAAAAGGTAAACCTAATAAACCAACTAGAATAAGTATTAGAAAGAATCTACGAATTCCTTTGTAGTGACTTACTAAGGCATGCTCAACTAGGCGAAATATTCCATTAGGCGACCTAAGGCTTTCCACTATAGTAAGTGCTATAAAAAGCATGAGACCGTAGGGGTATTTTGTGAAAAAGAAAAATAAAAGAGAAATTCCTAAACCCCATTTTAACCTAGATGTGATTTCTCCCTTACACAAATAAATTTGGTAGAGATAATAAAAACACCAAATGGAAGCAAACATAGCTTGGGTCTCAAGCATAGAAGACAAACTATAAGCAGGAACTTCGAATGTATGAATCAAGAATCCTAGGCTCACCAAAGTAATCAAGCCTGCATATAGAAGATTCTTTGTGATAGAATAGGATACGATTGCTATTGATAGAAAGGTAAGTGCTAAAAACACAAGACCGAGGAAAGAGTCTTCTAATATGACAGAGTAGCCTGTAGGAATGTAAAGAAGCATCAAGGTAATAAAAGAACGAAGAGGGGGCCAAGTTGGTGCTTCAAAAAACGGTAGGATGGCAGAGTACCATCTGCCCAAATGAAAATCAGAATATTGGTCCAATACCGTCACTAACCTAATATTCTCGTCCCAACTCATGACATCTTGGTTGGGGCAATTTTCTAAAAAGTACGACCAAGCTATATCGAAAAAATAATAGGAGCTAATAAATGCTAAGGCAAGGAGCATAGACCCAAGAAAGAAATCTAAAGACTTTGATGACAGGTAAGATTTTTCAAATATATTTTTCATTGACCTAAACTTTTATAAACGTTTTTTGGAGGGATACTGTAGGAATCTTTCACGATATGAAAAATTTATTTACCCTGTTTTTCTTGGCTAGCCTTTTAACACATTGTGCAAGTGCGAACGCAGGAATTGCAACAAGCAACATTCCCATTACTGACCAACAATACACTATCATCGGACCCATTGAGAAATCGGATTATTGGTTTACCTTTGATATTGCGATTATCGGTTTCCCTCTTACTAAGCCACCAATGGATCAATTGGTAAAAGCCTGCCTTCAGGAATCTGGTGCAGATGCTCTTATTAATATCCAATATTGGAATGATAAAAGCATAATTTTTTTTGTGACTCTGAACAGAATTGGACTTAGAGCAGAAGCTATTAAATTTCAAAATGATCCTAAGAAAAAATGAAATAAATTGTTTATCAACAGAATGGAGCCAAAGAATTTTCTTTAAGCTCATGCCAAAAAAGAGAGTCATCTTCTGTGCTTTTTTATCCACCTGTATACTCAGCCAATGTGCAGGAGCTGTTTTAGAGAAAGGAGGTCATACTCGGAATTCTCATTTAACACAACAAGCTACTATTATTCGTAATTCCCAATATAAAATTCTAGAAACCTCCTCAGGTGAATCATCGACACTGTTTTTGTTTGGTCTCTTTCCTGTCACTAGTCCTTTGGATATAGAATATGCGATGAGCCAAGCCGTTCAAAAAATACCAGGTGGTCAATCACTGATAGATATACACTATTGGCATGAGACTCATGTATTTTTTCCGTTAGGTACAGTTTCTGTATTAACTGTCGAGGGTAAGGTGATCAGTTATGAATCAGACATAAGTGAGTTAGATAAATCTCTTAAGAAAGTTCCGCCAAGATAAATCTATCTCTGAAAATCATTTTCTCTAAAATAATATGGAATTGATAACTAGACTCAAGTCTAGTCATTGCTTGAGACTTTTTCTTAATTTTTATTTCAATCTTATCTAAATCCAAAATATTCAAATTAGCCTTGGTATTGTGAATTTTTACAAATGCAAGAGAGCTTTAAAAGGCTTGGATTCATGATTTATTTAAGAAAAATGGTATTTAGAGGGTATTATGCAGACTTACGTAGATTTAGGTGAGACATTAATTTTCGTCATTATGGGTTTCGCAAGTGTTCTTGCTCTTGCAGTTTTTGTAGAAAGATTGATAGTATATCGAAGAACGATATCAGAAAAATCAGAACATTTTTTGCAAAATTTAACCATCTCTCTTCGCAAAAAAGATATCTCTGAAATCAAAGAGCTAGTCTCTCAATCAGAAGATACTGTTTACTCAAGATTTACATCCTTTACTATGGAACGCCTAGAAGAAAATCCAAGTGGCATTCCTGTTCTTATGGAAGGAAAAATCATTTCTGAAAAAATCGAACTCGAAAAACGACTCCCTATTTTAAATACCTTAGGTAATAATGCTCCCTTTATTGGTCTCTTGGGAACAGTTCTTGGAGTGATCAAAGCATTTTATAATTTAGGAACTCTAGGAAATACGGGAGCTGAAGTTGTTATGCGATCCATATCTACTGCTCTACTCGCAACTGCCGCAGGACTTGCAATTGCTATCCCTGTGGTTATGATCAATAACTTCTTCTCTAGAAAAATGAAAGTGATTCTAGCAAATCTAGAAATACTCAGCAGAGAATTTACAGGAAATTTCCTTAGTGGCTCAAAGAAGCAAAACCACTAAACTATAGGAGAAACTAGATATGGCAGTTCAAAGTGGCGGCGATGATGAGGAAATTGGAAATATAAATATTACTCCCATGGTGGATGTAATTTTAGTATTACTTGTAATTTTTATGGTTACTGCAAATTTCCTTAAGAAAGAATCCATCAATATCAATCTACCTAAGGTTGCAGCTGCAGATCCTAATATTGCAGAATCCAAGCAGATAGCCTTAACAAAAGATGGCAAGATCCTTTTTGAAGGGAATGAAACAAGTTTAGAAGGAATGATACGGATACTAGAAAGAGATGCTAAGCTACAACCAAATATGCGTTTGACTATATCCGCAGATGAGAAGCTTCCTTATGGGCGAGTAACAGAAATTATGGGACAGGTTCGTAAGGCTGGTGTGACTCGAATCGCACTTTCTGTTAAGAAGTAATTATGAAGCAAATTGATTGGCAAGAAATCAAAACTAAGATCAAAATTTTTGGTGTATTTCGGTTTTGTCTATTGGCTTCTATTTTTCTTCATGGCTCTGTCGTCTTAGGATACTATATTGCTACCTATGTTGCACCTGTAGATTCTGAAGAGTATGAAATGTCAGAACTTGATGTTGATTTTGAAGAAATACCTCCCGAACTCATTGGTGGAACATCTAGCCCGGCTCCTGTTGAAAAGTCGGAATGGGTAGAAGGATCAAACAAAGACCAATCTAAAGAAGCTCCTGATGATTCTGATATCAACCCCAATGCCTTGAATGGAAATGGAACTGACAAGGATGGATTTTTATTTTCTTGGGCAGGAGATAGACCTCCCACTTTTATTATTGATTTTGATTTAACTGATTATTTTCCTGCTTCTGCTAAGGCTGCAGGGATAACCAATAAAATGGTTACAGTGATGGTTCAAGTAAATGAAAAAGGTGAACTTATCAGTGCAAAAATTGTATCTGGCAAGGCTGGGTATGGTTTTGATGAAGCTGCTATTCAAATTGTGAAACGTGCTCGCTTTGCCCCTGGCTATGTGGATGGGCGACCAACGAAAATGGCACATAGACTTCCGATAAATTTTACTTTGGAGGATTGATATGCGATTTTTCAAATCGAAACATCTCGCTATGTTTCTACTTGTTGTATTGTATTCTTCTCTTCGGCATCAGTCATCCTTAATAGGTTCCGAAGACCCAGTTTCCTTCAATGGTTTCAGAGTAGGCTTACTCCAAGATGAACCGAACCTTGCTAGTACTATACAAGAAGCACCTTCTTTAAAATATTCTGCCCTACCCAAAAAAATTGATCTAGCTTCCAAACTCCCTATCCCTTACCCCCAAGGAAACCAAGCAAGCTCAGTAGGACTTGTGTTAGGCTATTTGATGAAATCTTACTATGAAAATTTAAAACTGGATCAACCAAAAGATTTAAATAAAATTTCAGTATCCAACCAAGAGAAGTCTTCCCATTTCTATTCGCCTTCTTTTGTGTATAACTCAATCAATCATGGAAAAGACCTAGGAGGCTCTATCTTAGATGGATTGATTCTACTTGCAGCTAAGGGGATTCCTACTTGGGAAGAAATGCCCTATTCACCAGAAGATTATAGAAGCCAAAAAGATGGAACCTCCTTAAACGCCTACTCACATAGAATCAATGATTTTCGAAAAATTCCTCAATCAGATATTGTAAAAATAAAATCCTACATAGCAGCTAACAACCCATTGGTTGCATCTATGCTTTTTTTTGAAAATTTCACTCAATACAAAAAAGGTGAGATTCTGAACCAAGAAAAGGGAAAGTTTTTAGGTGCCCAAGCGATTGCCATCATTGGTTATGATGATACCAAAAAGGCATTTAAAGTTTGGAATTCTTGGGGTCCGAGCTGGGGTGAGAATGGCTATGCCTGGATAAGTTATTCCCTTTTTCAGAAACTAGGATCCAGTGTGTATTGGATGGATGATCCAGCTAATTTAGTTGATCCTATGGATCTGGCTCTTGCCTATCCAAACCACATACATGCAACTAGAGGGAATTACCCTGATAAAGTGCGTATTTCTTGGGATAATGTAAAAAATGCAATAGGCTATGAAATTTTTCGCAAAAGACCATCTGAAACTAAATATACCTTAGTTGGTCTTGCGATAGATAATGCATTTGAGGACATGGGTGTGCAACAAGATATTACTTATCAATATAGTGTTGCCTCAGTTTTCTCAGACCAAAGTTCATCACAAAATCCTGATCCGACCGAAGGATATTCATCTAAGTCAAAAGTTCCTATCACATCTATGGAAATAACTGGACTAACAGCAAGTCAAGGAAGATTCGCAGATAAGATCCTAATTAGATGGGACCCAATCCCTGGAATAAGAAACTACCATTTGTATAAATACAATATATACTCCAAAGAATTTCGCTTATTATCAAAAACAACTAAACCAGAATTTATAGATAGAAAAGCACAAAGGAATGGAAATTTTGAGTTCTACCGAGTTTCTGTGGCAGGGAGTTTTGCAACAAGTTTCATTTCACAATCTAGCTTTGGTTTTACGACATCAAGAGGGATTTCACTTCCGCCTCCTGAGTTGGTTTATGCTACCCAGGGTGAATATACAGATAAAATCAACATAACCTGGGAAGAAGTGCAAGGTGCTGTGGATTACAAAGTATATCGCTACACCAAGGAAAGCAATTTCTGGGAAGAACTCGGTCAAACGGCTAACCATATATTTGATGATACAGAACCAAAGTCATCTAACCACTACTATGCTGTCTCTTCTTTAAATAAGTTAGGAACCTGGAGCAGAGCCTCTCTTCCTGTTTATGGATTTATTTCCACACAATCGATGAGATCTTCTAGTTTAAACCCACCCCAAGAATTAAGTATATTTGAAATTAGGCAAAAGACGACTAAAGAAAATCTACTGAGACTTAGTTGGAAACCAGTCCAGGATGCAAAAGAATATAGAATTTATTCCAAAATTGTGGGAGGCAATTGGACAGTTATAGGAACTTCCAAATCAAATTACTTTCAATTCCCTACTCAACCCGCTTCCAAATTTCATCTTTATTCAGTAAGCTCAGTGAATGATTTGGATCTGGAAGGTTTTAAGAGCAAATCTCTTTCTTATGGTTGGCATCCTATTACAAGAGATGAGTCAACGATACGATCCTTTGGCAGTGATTCCAAATTAGAAAATTTCAAAGGACCTTGGACATCTATGTACTGGGATGGTAAGGCTTCTGTTACACCTGTTCGTTTGAAAATTGAATCTAAGGATGATTTAAACCAAACCTATTCAATAGAATTGAACAATAAGGTTATTTATGAAGGTGATTATTTACAGGAAAATAAAATAGTCGATCCCCAAGGTAGCTTCAAACTGGAACTCTCTGCTTCATCAGATGCATTATATTTGGAAATAAAAGATAAAAAAATTCTCAAAGAAAATACTACCCTATCTTTTCTTAGAGAGTAATACTATGTTCTGATTTTTGTTTTAAAAAGGGTTCAATTACCTCGCAAATAATAGATTGTGTTTACGTTTAAGAATACACAGCGACTTTATCAGTCATTCCTTTTAGGCTAAACTCTCCATGATAATTCACTGATCCCTTGTTAACTCCATTCAATTCATTATAAAATTCTCGACTCATAGCAATGGGAAGTTTCAATTCCTTTGTGAAAGATTCTAGACGAGAGGAAAGATTAACTGAATTACCAATTATGGTAAATTCCATGCGACTCTTTGACCCAATATTTCCTAAAGTAACTTCTCCAAAATGAAGTCCTATACCGATTTTTAAATTCCCATCGGCAAATGGAATCGAATCTAATTCTTGAAGCATGTCTCTTGCTGCCATATAAGCTGAATCGGATGGATTCGGGATAGGAATAATTCCTCCAAAAATAGCTAGTATTCCATCGCCAATAAACTTGTTTATAATTCCATCATTTGCAACTATGCAAGTATTCATTTTGTCAAAGTATGTATTCAAAAATTGTACAACCTGTTCAGGTGGAAGCTTTTCAGAAAAAGATGTAAAATTTCTAATATCAGAAAACAAAATTGCAACTTTTTCTTTTTTACCACCTAACTCGGGAGGATGTTTCAAAAGATAATCTCGTATACGTCCATCAACCATCTTCCCAAATATTTCACGTATCGTTTCTTTCTCCAAAAGTTCGCGACTCATAGTATTCATAGTGTATTTAATCGTTCCCAATTCATCTTTGGAATCCACAAATATTGCTCCAGTAAAGTCACCAGTTCTAACATTATCAGTCAGGCTTTGGATTTCATTCAGTGGTCTACGCAAAGATTGAACTAAGAAATAAGTGAGTATTGCACCAGAAATTATAAAAATAAAAACTAGTAAGAAAAAATATATAACATCTTCTTCTTTGCTAACATTTCCAATACTTGCATTGAGTGCAAAGAAGATAACAAGCATAGGAAACATTACTGCTGAGAAAAAATAAAAACTAAATTTTCCAATTAATCCATCCTTCAAAAATTTAGAAAGATTGAAAATTTCGTCTTGTTCAAATACTAAAGGAAAAAGGAAAATTTTAAAATAATAATCACAAGCAAAATATGAGAGTGCGAAACTATAAATCGAAACTAGAATTGATACTAACAAGAGCAATATTTGTGAACTTTCTGAAATAGGAATTTCATTGCTTACTAAAAAATACCTAGAAAGACTTATCCCTATAGCCCAACCTAAAGAACCAATAAAGGACCCTATGATAGGCATTCTCAGAGATAATCTCTTGATATAAATAGGAATCTTATGAATGGGAATTTCTCTCTTGATTGTTATCAAAATTGGTAAAAAGATAGCATACAATAACAATGTAGGGAGGATAAATGATGGTAGAATACTAATCTTCCAATTGAATTTATTGAATTCTTGGAATAAATGAAGATCTTCTTCTTTGATTAAAATATAAGAGAGACAAGCATTCAAACCCACTGTAAATATATTTGCTAGTATTACAGAAATAAGAGGGATATTCGCCCGAAATAGTTTTTGTTGTAAATGATTCAAACTTGACTCCTAAAACACCTATTATTAAGATCTATCTTTGTAAGAGCTTTTCTGCAAATAAGATTTCTTAACTTTATGAAAAATAGTAAATTATGGATACTAGTTCTACTTGTCTACCTAACACCAATCATAATAAACAATAAAATTTCATGTGATGAAAGCAATGAGCCTATTTTAACTTCAAGTTCTGTAAATATATCCAATCCCAATTATATTGAACAAATTTCCTGCGAGGAAAGAAAATGCCATAAGCTAGAGCTTACTGATTTCAATTTAAATGAGATCCAAGACAGAGTTTTTGAGTTAATGGGTAAGGAAGCTGGCAAAATCTTTATCGAAGTTCAGGAGAATTCAAAGACCATCAGTGATGAGAAAAATGAACTTTGGTTGAAATACCTGCGCGAAATAGCAAATCGTAAAGGAAGGGTTATTTTTGAACCAATTTATATTCAAACTCGTGATATGAGTTTAAATGATATACCTCTTTATGGTGGTTATTTTAAACTGGGATCTTCTATTTACGAAAGATTAAATTCCATACTTTTTTATGGAAGAATGGAACACTATAATGCAAAGGTTCTCTTTCATCCAAAGACGCATCATATAATGGCATATTTCTTCGTCCACAAAAACTATGGTAGTGTTTGCAAGACGATTTTCTCAAATTGTAATAGTATCCAATATATTGATGATGATGTTTTTGATTTTCAACTTGAAGAGGCTCTAAGCAAAACAAAGGAGAATTTTTTTATCGTTGAGTTTACGAACACGGAAGCAAATCTTCCTTTCTTTCGTATGGAGATTGAAGCCTTACTTGAGGTCAACAAATCCTCAAGATTATATAAATGGTTGGTAGCATCAAAAGTATCTGAGGCAAAGCCTATAGTGCAAGAGCGTTTTCTAAGTCTCCCAATCGCAATAAAAATCATCGATTATTCATTGTCAGCTTATGACCTAGTTCAAAGTATTCGAATGTACTCTTCTGCTCGGACATGGAAGACTACTACTTATTTCGAAGAATCGGCTAAGGGTAAATCCATCAAATTTGTGCATTTTGAAAGAATTACTGAAGAAAGATAATTGATAACTTGTTTATTAATTTTATATAGACTCAACCAACTAAGTTTGAAATTAAACTAAACTTGGTTAAATCTATTATTAAAAATAGTTTTTATTTAATCTTACGCTTCATCAGTTGAGGAACTTATTTCTCTTTTGAGATTTTGTGGATTGTCAATAAAATTAACAACTGCTCTTGATCCACCTGTTCCAACAATCGTAACATCACCATATCCCAAAATTCTTCCTACAAAAGACTGATTTATTCTAACATTCTCTACTTTTGATAAATTTAATTCCAAAGAGTCTCTAGATATAAGACCTGTTTTAAAAATAAACCTTTTGTTCGTTACTCCAATTTCTGTCGTTAGATAAGAAATTAATGGTTTGATAATTGTGATAAAACCAATTATTATAAACATTAACAATATATGTGGTACAAAGGCATAAAATGATATTTTAGCTTTATACCTTACATTCTCATCATTTAATAAATTTTCTTCGATATAACCCATATTTAGCTCCCATTTGATACACGCTTTGTCGTGTGTTATAGATAATATAACACATATTTCCGTGTGTTAAAACTGTCAACAAAGATACATAATTTTAATGTGGAATATGGTGAATTCATAAAAAAGCTAGGTTTGAAGATTAAGGAACTACGTATTTCAAGAGGAATTACCCAAGAAGCGATGGAAGAAGGTGAAAATGGAATCTCCTATAGAACAGTTCAAGATATTGAAAATGGGCAATCACATCCTTCTGTTAGGTCAGTTTATAGAATATCTAAAAGGTTAGGTGTTGAACCCAAATCTCTTTTTTCATTTTCTTCAGAAGCAGATAGAACTAAAATAAAGAATAATGTAGAAGAATATCGAAAACTCTATAATTACTATAAAAAATCTGTAAGAATCAAATATTTTTTAAAAGAAAAGATAAAAGATGAAAATATTACAAAAGATGATCTAATGCTTTATCTTAGTTTATGGTTTAATTTTTTATATCTAGTCATAGATACAGCTATCTTTCATTTACAAATTAAATCCAATCCATTTGACATGATTTATAACTTCAAAACAAATACTTGGATAAATGAATTAATACCTAAATTGAAAGCTTTTAATCTATCAACCTCTACATTTACAGATGAAATAATCATGAGCCTAAGTGAAATAGACCAGCTTACAACTTTTTGTGAATATTTAGAATCTATGATTTTTATTTTCTTTAATAAGAAAATAATCGATGAAAGTAATTTCATTATTAATCTTGAGACATATACATTAGATATAGGTTCTAAATTAAAAGGTGAATCCTTTTCAGAAAATATAATACAAACTTTAACTAAATTATCATAATCAGTTGATTATAAGTTTTTCAAAATAAAAATCTATTTATAACTAATATAGATATTATTATCTTAAAAATCTATGATCAAGAGCGGGAATTTTCTTTCGAGCAATCTCTACATCATCTAAATCTATTTCAACTAGATTGCATCCTACCTCTTCTCCAGCATCCAAAAGTATTTCCCCCCAGGGTGAGATAACCATAGAATGTCCATATGTTTTCTTTAGAGTGGAGGCTTGAGATAATCTTCCATCGTTCCTAGTTTCAGTGGCAGAGTTAGATAATGTGTGAGTACCAGTTTGGCCAGGAGCAACAATATATACAAAATTTTCTATAGCCCGCGCTCTAAGTAAAACTTCCCAATGTGCCCCACCTGTTAATTCAGTAAATGCTGAAGGTACAAAAATAATTTGTACATTTTGTTCGGAGATCTTTCGAAAAAGTTCTGGAAATCGAAGATCGTAACAAATAACGGAAGATACTCTTCCAATTTCAGGAATATCAATTGTATTTGGAATTGCAGATCCTGACAAAACAGTTCTAGATTCTTTGTAATGAATTCCATCTCCAGGATTCGTATCGAAAAGGTGAATTTTATTATATTGGAATACCTCTATTCCTTCTGGTGAAAATATAGATGCTCTGTTATATGCTTTTTCTGGATCTGGGCTTATAGAAGGGTACCCACCTCCGAGAACAAAGATTTGAAATTCAATTGCAACCTTACTTAAAAAATTCTGCGCTTTTTTTTGAATCAAAGCAAGATTTTGAATTTTATCGGACTCTCTGCCCATGTAAGCAAAATTTTCAGGGAGAGCGACAAGCTTAGCGCCTTGTTTATAAGCCTGTTTTATCCAATGATGGCATTGTTCTAAATTGGATTCAATTTCATCAGAACTATTTAATTGGATAGTTGCAAGTTTTGTTTTTGGCATAAAAAACGTCTTTGAAAAATAGAAACTACTAGTAACAAGGTCATAATGGAAAAGCAGATTGAAAAAGTAAACCACATCCTCGAAGCGCTTCCTTATATCACAAAATACAATGGGAAGACTATCGTAATCAAATACGGTGGAGCAGCCATGATACATGAAGAACTAAGAGGTTCTTTTGCCCAAGATATTGTACTTCTCAAATTTTTGGGAATCAATCCTGTTGTGGTTCATGGTGGTGGACCTGAAATAAATGGGCTTTTGAAAGCATTAAATATTAAATCTGAATTTATACGTGGAAATAGAGTCACTACTTCCGAAACTATGGATGTAGTAGAGATGGTCCTCACTGGAAGAGTGAATAAACAAATAGTTTCCTTAATCAACGAACAAGGTGGCAAGGCAGTAGGAATCAGCGGCAAAGACGGAAAGATGGCACTAGCCGAGAAACTCTATATGAACATAGATGGAGAAGAAATTGACCTCGGTCTTGTTGGCAAAATCAAAGAAATAGATACCTCCCTTCTGGATAATCTTAGAGATGAGAATTTCATTCCAGTCATCTCGCCCATAGCCTATTCTGCAGAAGGCACCTCTATGAATATCAATGCAGACACTATGGCAGGAGCAATCGCAGCAGCCCTGAAAGCAGAAAAATTAATTCTTCTTACTGATACCGAAGGTATTCTTATTAATAATAAATTAGTAACTGGATTGAATCGATCCAAAGTGGAAGAATATATTGCATCTGGTGATATCACAGGAGGAATGATTCCCAAGGTAGAATGCTGCATTTCTGCAATTGACCAAGGCGTCAAGCGTTCACATATAATAGATGGACGAGTTGCACATGCAGTTCTTTTAGAAATCTTTACTGACAGTGGAGTTGGCTCTCTGATAGAGTGAGTACTATGTCAGAAATGAAGCTCACACTCGGACTCATCACTGAGATTACATCAAAGATTAATTCTGTAGAAGACCTTCAATCGCTTCTCCATACAATTATGGATACGACGAAACGTGTACTTAATACGGATGGATGTTCTCTCTTACTTTATGATAAGGATGAAGATTGCTTAGTCTTTGATATTACAGTTGGTGCTAAGAAAGAAATTTTATCTAAGCTAAAAGTTCCTAGAGGCAAAGGAATTGCAGGTATGGTTCTTGAATCATTGAAGCCTGAAATAGTAAATGATGCAGAAAATGATAATAGAATTTATAAAAATATTGATAACCAAGTTGGATTCAAAACTAAAAATCTGATTTGTGTTCCTATGCTTGCCAATGGTGAAGTACAAGGTGTACTGGAAGCTGTGAATTCGTCCGATGGAAGAAATTTTACAGAAAAAGATATTAAAATCCTACGTTACTTGAGTGATCTTGCTGCAATTTCTATTCGCAATAGAAAATTAATAGATGCTCTAGAAGCGCGGGCAAATGAACTGAATACTTTATTCCAAATATCTCAATCACTTTCCACAATAGTAGATCTAGATCAGTTTCTTGAATCTACTGTCAAGTCGATAACAGCAATTATGAAGGCGGATAAGGTTGGAATTCTTTTCCAAGGAAGTCAACCAAAAGGCTATGATTTTATCAAGACTCATGGATTCCCTCTTGCTATCCAAGATTTGAAAGAAGGCATAGGTCCCTTAGATAGAATCCTAGAATCGGTTAGAACTGTTGGTCAAAAAGTTGCCTTACATGTAAATTCTTCTGCGGCAGCTACCGAAATATCAAAGTTAGGTTACTTTAAGAAACATTTGATCATTATACCTATTCAAAGAAATCTAGAAACCTTAGGTATATTATTAGTTGCCGATCAAATAGATAATTCATCCTTCGATGATGCAGAGATTCGGATTCTTTCTACTATTTCTAATCAAATTGCGGAAGCATTCACAACTCTAATTGTCAAAGAGCAAAGTGAGCAATTAAAATATATTCAAAGAGACCTACAGGTTGCAGCACAAATACAAAAGAATTCACTTCCTATTATACCAGATACTTATGGACAATTGGAGTTTTCAGCTTTTTACAAGGCCTCCAAAGAGATAGGTGGTGACTTCTATGATTTGGTAGTTCATAGTCCAACAGAAATTTCGGTAATGATAGCAGATGTCTCGGGAAAAGGAACACCAGCAGCATTATTTATGGAGTTCAGCAAAACTATTATATCTAGTGAAGTATCTAGATCTAATTCTCCTCGTGATGCCCTATGTAAATCTAACAATATTATTCAAGAAAAATCAGGATTTGTTCTTTTTGTAACTGTGATGCTTGTGCGTATCAATACTTCCAATAAAACACTTACCTATGCTACAGCAGGTCATAATAGACAGTTTCTTTATAGAAAGTCTCAAAAGGATATAAGTTTACTTTCAGGGAAAGGCACTCCTTTAGGAATAGGTCAAACAGAATTCTCAGAACATACCATAGATTATGAACCTGGAGATTATCTCATATTGTATACAGATGGTGTGACTGAAGTCATGAATACAAGTGATGAAATGTATGAGGAAGAAAGATTCATAGAAGATATCCTTGCTATGGAAGAAGATACTGCCAAAGATATCCAAGCAAAGATTATTCAGCATACGAATAAATTCCAAGGAAATGCTGAACAACACGACGACTATACCTTGTTTATTATAAAACTAAACTAGTATTTATATTTAAAATTTTCAAGCTAAGATCTTCCTGCAATTATAGATTAATGCCGCTTTACTATTTTTAATTTTTCTTAAACCAAAAATCACCACCATTCATAAAAAAAATGAACTGGTCCTTTACCCTTACCTATCTCTAAAAGAGCTGAGGCTTTGATTGCACCAGTTAGGTAAGTTTTGGCGATACGGATTGCATCAAGAGAATTATTTCCTTTTGCTAATTCTGCCGCAATAGCAGCTGAAAAGGTACAACCTGTTCCATGTGTATTTTTACTTGCAATTCTTTCAGACTCGATCCAAGTTATCTTACCGCTTTTCTCAATGATACAGTCAGCACTCTTTTCTTTGTCTTGAGAATGTCCACCTTTTACAACTACAACTTCGGGGCCATAACCCAAGATTTCTTTACCTGCAAGTTCCATATCGCTTAAGCTAGCAATTTCTTTCCCAATTAAATCTCCCGCCTCAGGAATATTCGGAGTTAAGACAGATGTTAAAGGAAGAATTTCTGATTTTAAAGCTTGAATAGCATCTTCTTGAAGTAATTTGTGTCCTGATTTTGCTACCATAACAGGATCAACTACGATAAATTTAGGCTTATATTCTCTTAATTTTGAAGCTACCAAATTGATGATTTCTGCCTTATGAAGCATTCCTATTTTCACTACTTTAACATCGAGGTCTTCAAACATTGAATCAATTTGTTCCCCTATAGACTGCAATGGAAGATCATAAAGACCTTTAACTCCTGTTGTATTTTGTATGGGCAGTGAAGTCAAAACTGTACACGCATATACACCTCTAGCTGAAAATGTCTTAAGGTCCGCTTGCATCCCAGCTCCCCCACTTCCATCAAAACCAGCAATACTTAAAGCAATAGGGAAATTTGGTTTCATAGTTTTGAAATCCTTAATGAAGGTTTCACAGAATCAAAATGGATTGTACTCATAGCGTCTAAGAATCTTTCTCTATAATTTCCTAAGCCTGTGTTGTCTAATGCAGCTTTCTCACCTAATACTCCATAGTATGCGACTGCGAAAGCAATGCTTTCAATTGATTTATTTCCAGAAGCTAAAACTGCAGCTAGATAAGAGGAGAGAACGCAGCCTGTTCCTGTAATCTTTGCCATAATCGAGGCTCCATTGTTAACTCGATACTTATCGGTGCCATTTGTAATATAATCAACCTCCCCGCTTACAACCACTATACAACTACGATCTTTCGCTAATTTATCGGCTGTTATTTCCACAGATTTAGTTTCCATTGTTGAGTCTACTCCTCTGGTTGTGGAAGATAAGCCAGCGATACTAGAAATCTCAGAAGCATTTCCTCGAATTAAATCGATTTTACCTGATTCTAGAATTTCTTTACATGATGAAGATCGAATACTGCTTGCTCCCGCACCAACAGGGTCTAAAACAATATTCTTTGCCTTAGGGTTAGAAAGAACATTTCGCATTATATCCATTTGGTGAGATGATATTGTTCCTATATTTAAACAAATACCATTTGTAATGTCAACAAGATCGTAAGCATCGCTGGGATCATCTGACATTACTGGTGAAGCGCCTAATGCAATCAAAGAACTCGCAATAAAATGCGTAGTCACCTGGTTGGTTATATTTAATATGAGAGGATTATTGGTTATCATCACTCTGCCTCCGCTAGTATAATCTAGATCAGGTCCTCAGGGTATAATCTCAGACCAACTTTCACATCTCTAGTGAAAGCGGGACACCCCCGGTGAAAAAGAATTCTATTTATAGAAAATTTTTAATGTTCTTAGAGTCAACCTCTAAATGCAAATTTTTTAATTCTTTGGAAGAACCATACAATATCACGATTGATTATATAAAGAACGGGAATACCATACAATGTAATAATTGTGGATGAAATGATTCCATAAGCTAGAGCTAATACCATAGGTTCAATAAATGGATCTGAACCTCCAATTCCGTATCCGGTTGGCATAAGCCCTAGAACCGTAGTGGCTGTTGTAATCAAGATAGGTCTTAGCCTACGTATAGATCCTCGCATAACAAGTACTTTATCTCGAATCACAGCGTGAGAGGTTCTACGTATAGTGCTTCCTTTTGGAAAGAATTTGTTGATAAATTCCATCATCATGATTGAGTTATTTACAACAATACCCGAAAGACCTATGACTCCGATTAAAGCAAAGAATGAAAAACCAAGTCCATGTGCGAAAAATGCCCAGAATACGCCCGTTAATCCAAATGGAACCGCCATAAGAACTAAAATAGGTTGAGCGAAAGATTCAAATAAAAGCACTATTGCCAGATAAATTGCAATAAAACCAAGCATAAATGCAATTACTAAAGAAAGGAAAGATTCTTGAGCCTTTTCTGCCTCCCCACCATAAGACATACTTACTTCGGGAATATCTCTCAGTTCATCTGCAAAATGTCCTATAGTGGTATCTACAATTACCTTAGGTACAAAATTTGGCTCAACATTAGCGGTAACAGTTGTAGTAACTTCTGCATTAGTATGGTAAATCTTTGAATCAGCGCGAGTTGTAGATATTGTCGCAAAGGAACGAATAGGAATCAAAGCACCTGTTTTGTTTCTAACTTCAAGATTCAATATGTTGGAAGTGCTATCTCTGTACTTACTTGGAAATTTTACTCGAATCCCTATTTCTTCATTTTCTCTGACAATAGAAGTTGCAATAATCCCATCAAAAGCTATACGCAAATTAGTAGTTACATCTTGAACCGTAAGACCAAGCTGACCTAGAATTGCATAGTTGATATCAATCTTGTATTCTTCTCTGCCCAACTTAGCATTAGATGTGATATCATATACACCTTTGGTTTGTTTGAGATATTCAATAACTTTCTCAGTGTATTTTTGTCTATAATCAGGTCTATCTGAATGTATTCTAAGCTCTATTGGCTTACCTACTGGTGGACCAGGCTTAGCAACTTGGACATCAAGATTTTCTAAAGGTAGATTCAAGGCAATAATTCTATTTCTTACTTCTGCGGCAATATCATCTGCTGTTCTATCTCTGAGATTACTTGCGGTAAGACCAACTTCCGTAATTGAAAGATTTTTCTCTCCACCTATAGGAACTGCCAATTGATTCCCGTTCCCTGTTCCTAATTTAGTAGTAGAATAAGCAAGTTCTTGCTTCGGTAGAGAAAGCACAATTTTATCAACTTCGAAAAGAACTTTTTGAGATGCATCAAAACTATAATAATCCGGCATTTCTAAAGTTATATTAAATCTATCAGCACCAGCAGATGGAAATAAATTAACACGAACCTGTGGAGCTATAACCAAAAAAGTAAAGAACATAAATGACATAAGTCCGAGTAAACTCACGTACCTTCGTTTTAGAAAAATCTTAAGTGAATTTTTGTAGAAATAAGTTAGTCTTTTCTCAAGCCTATTTCGAAAGTTATCATCCTTATGATGAGCAGCCTTACCATATTCATTCAACAAAGATGGAAGGAAGAACCATGAATAAAGAAGGGAAGCAAACAAAGAAACAATAACAACAATAGGAATTACACGTATGAATTTACCTATAGTTCCTGTAACAGCAAACATTGGAATAAATGCAAAAACGGTTGTACACACACTAGCAAAAATTGGCATCACTACTTCCATGGTTCCTGCTAGGATATTTTTATCCTTATCACCACCTCTTGCTACATAGAACATAGAGTTCTCAGTTACAACTACAGATTGGTCAACTATCATTCCTAAGGCAGTTATCATTGCAACTAGAGAAACTGCATTGATACTTTGGTCGAGGTAATCCATTAATATAAAAGTCAAAAGGAAAGAAAAAGGAATACTGGATGCTATCAATAAAGAAGAACGGAAATCTATGAAAAAAATCATAACCCCGACCACTAAGAAAAATCCAAACAATGCATTAGAGAGTACTACATCTATTCGATTTCGAACAACCTTAGACGCATCAGAAGCTATCGTTAGTTCAACTCCTTTTGGAAGTAATTTCTTTTTCTTTTGAACAAAATCATTTACCCTATCTACTAGGCGAATGATGTCTTCACTTCCCGATTTCTTTATAGTAAGGGTAATACCTTGCTTTCCATTGAAATAAGTTCGCATCAATTCGTCTTCGAAACCATCTTTAATTTCAGCAACATTTTTGACACGGATAGTACCTCCACCAAACTCTGATCTTACGATCGTTTCTTGGATGTCGGAAGTAGAATTGTATTCCGCAACTGTTAGAATGTTTCTTTGAGAAAGACCTTGTTCTAAGGTACCACTTGTTGCCTTGATATTTCTTGCTGATATTGCCTGAAGAACATCAGTAATTCCTATGTAATTCGCCTTGAGTTTGGCTGGATCAGTATAAACTAAAAATTCTTTATCTCTATATGCATATTTATCTACCTGAGAGACACCTGGGATTCTTTTGATTTCTTTCTCTACCAACTTAGCAACGTCTCTTACAACTCCATACTCAACCTTATCTCCTGAGATGCCGACGCTGATTGCTGGAAATTCTGTCGCCTTTAGGTCACGGATTTGTGGTCTCTCTTTAACTTCAGGTGGTAAATCGGTAACTCTTTCAACCGCTCTACGGATTTCATCTTTTACTTCTTTTTGATCGGGATAATCTATATCAATTTCCACAACAATGGAAGATACATTTTCTTGGGAGGTTGAGGTAAAGGTTTTGATTCCTGCGACTCCTTTGATTTCATCTTCAATCAAACGAGTTACATTTTCTTCTACATCCTTGGGAGAGGCACCTAAGTATTTTGTTGTGATGATCATGGTTCCCAAATCGACTTGCGGAAAACCATCCCTCTGCATCTTACGGATGGAGACCAAGGAAATCAAAATAATTCCTACAATAGCAATTCTAACAAATAATGGACGATCGATAAAATAACGAAAGAAACTCATGAACACTCCCATTTCAATGACTAAATATTCAGTCATTTATTATAGGTTTTAGAATAAGACTAGGCAGTGCAATGAAAAATTCCTTGAATTTATTTGTAAGGACTGACCTCATTAAGACGGTTTTTCCCTAAGATTTTCATCAAAAGCCTATCTAAGCCTAGGGAGATACCAGTGCATTTCTTAGGAAAACCCAATTCTAGGCAAGATAGGAAATCTTCATCAATAGGAAAGACTTCCTTCCCCAATTCTGCACGTAAAACTTGTTCTGAGCTGAACCTTGTTCTCTGTTCAAAGGAGTCGGCAAGTTCGAAGAAGGCATTTGCAAGTTCTACCCCGTCCCAATAAATCTCGAATCTTCGTGCAATTCCATTTTCCACCTTTGCAAGAGCCGCACACTCAGGAGGATAATCATAAAGATATACAAGACCTGAGGAAAGATTGGGTTCTACCAAATTTAAGAACACAAGATAGTAAAGATCTTCATAGCGGTCTTCTATAGAAAAGGAAATTTTCTTTTCACTAAGAGTCTCTACCAACTCTATTCGAGACCACCCTCTTCCTGTTGTTTGCAAAAAAATTTCATGATTCGTGTATCTATGTTTTGGTAATTTAGGATTCTTGCTCATCTGAGTTAGAATGCCCTTCTCTAGTCTATTAGTCTCAGGCTTTCTAGAATAAGACTCAGATTGAAAGCTGTGAGCTTCTGTTTGGATTTGAAAAGAAAGATGATCTATCAGCTGATCGCAAAAGTCCATCATTTGAAATTCATCCCAATTGGCGACGTACATTTCAAGCATTAGAAACTCAGGGCTATGTATAGAACTTCCTTCTTCACCTGAGCGATATACATGAGCAATTTCATAGATTCGATCAAGTCCTGTACTCATAGCCATCTTTAGTGAATATTCTGGACTCGTAATGAGGTAGCCTTTTTCTTTCTTGTTAGGTGATAATACTTCGAATGGATCTAAGTAGGGTTCCATTCCAACAATTTTTTTATAACTAGGTGTATCGATTTCAAGGAAGCCCTCATCTGAGAGCAGTTTTCTAAGTTCATAAAGAAACTTGGATCGTAATTTGAATATTCCAGAGGGAAGCAAATTCATCACTTGACAAGCCTGTTGAAATTGCAAATCGTATAAAGTATGGCTAAACCTAGATTGAAATACTTTCGCTTTCGAGAAGTGTCCAATGCGATAGAGTTAGTCTGTTTATTCAATGAACTAAATGAAAGCATTGAGAATGAGGCGAGTTCTGTTTTTGCCATGCTATACTACCAAACAAGAAATCATATAAAGATAGATTTATTTCCTTTAAAGTATTTGAGTTTAAGCTTTACCACAAGACTATTAAATCTAGCAAGAGATCTCAAGGATAAAAACAGAGCCTTAATCCTAGCTGGTTTGAATCCATCCTTAATGCATTTCATCAAAAGGTTCAAGTTCACAGACACTATTTTCCTTATAGAAGAAGCAGATAAGGATCGCAAGAGAAGATCCAAGACTAGTTCACCTCCATCCATGGAAGAAATTCAAGCCTTATTCCCAAGTCTCCCAATAACAAAAGTAAACGAGGCTCAATAGAAATGCCGTCCACTTCCCAATCTGCAAACTCTATGGAAGTGTAAAACACTGCTTCATAATCATTGCAGAGTTCTTTTAGTTCGGAACGCTTGGGTGCAATTCTCTTTAAAATATCCCATAGATGATCTGAGTAGAGAGCATCAGGAGAGAGTTTAGAATTCAATTGCCATCTAGGTTGAATGGGCTTATTCTCAAAATTTATGGTCTTATCATCGTTTGTATAGTCAGCAGTAATGCCTAATTGTAAGGATACTTGTTCCGGATTGAGGCCTTTGCCTTGCAGCACTAAGGTAGCCCAAGTTCTTGGATTTTTTTTTAACATGTTTTTTACTTGCAGGAATAGGATTTTCGGTTTTTTTGATAAATACAAGGAATTTTTATGAAAAATATATTGGTCATAGAAGATGATCCAGATATTGGCAACCTTATTCGAAAATCACTCGACTCTGCCCATTATACAACTGTGATCCAATCTTCTGGTGAAGAAGGATTGAAACATTACAAATCGAGTCATCCTGATTTGATCATACTGGATCTCAGCCTTCCTGATATAGATGGTATGGATGTATGTCGAAGTATTCGCAAGACCGACGAATCTACACCTATTTTCATACTTTCTGCTCGAACTGAAGAAATAGACCGTATCATGGGTCTTGAACTAGGAGCAGATGATTATATTACTAAGCCTTTTTCAATCCGAGAACTTAAGACAAGAGTTGACGTCTTCTTTAGAAGATGGGATAAGAAAATTGGTATCAAGCCGAACATAGGTTCTGGTGGCGAGATCATTCGAGGAGCACTCAAGATTGATCCAATTCGTAGAAGAGTAACTTTGAATGAGAACATTATTAATATTTCTCGAAAAGAATTCGATATTTTGCAACTATTAGCTTCTGCGCCTGGCAAGGTTTTCAGCAGAGAAATGATTTTAGAATCCGTTTGGGGTGTAGAGTGGGATGGTTTTGAAAGAATGATTGATAGCCATATCAAGAGAATTCGCTCCAAACTAGAAAAGAATTCTGCACAACCTGAGTGGATAGAAACTATTTGGGGAATTGGATACCGGTTCTCAGATAATTATGATAATATTATCATACCCGAATAGAGTTAGATAATTTGTCCCTAGTTCTAGCTAGTGCTAGAAGCCATTTTATCTTATTCATTGAATCATTTAAACAAGGAGTTTAATTTATGAGCACACAACAATCCGAAATTGGTCTAGAACAAGAAATAAAAAATTATAAAAGCAAAGCCAAAGAACTCACCAATAAGGCTCGTGAGAAATATCTAGAGAATATCAATGATATCAAAGAAATGGCTAAGCTTGTTGGTGGCGAGGCTTCCGTCCGTGCCAAAGAATTAATTGATCATGTAGATGAATTTATTGAAGAAAATCCTAAGAAGGCTGCCCTCTGGGGTTTCGGAATTGGTGTTGGAGTCGGAGTCATTCTAACTTCCCTATTGAAACGAGACTAGACTTTCAGAATGACGAAAAAATCCCAAGCTACTTCTGCAAGCTACACTGATAACAAAACTTTTAATACTAAAAAGAAAAGACGTGGATTGCAAGCTTCCCTAGAAAACTTCTTACAAAAATTTATTGAATACTTAGAAGCATTGCTTCTTTACGCGCAAAGGCATACAGAACAATTTTTAAGAAGTTTAATCTTCAAAGGAATTTGGTTTATTTGTTTATTCTTTACAATTTGCATTGGTTTTGGCTATCTATCCTTCTCAACTTTTCTTGCCTTTCAAATTTATGCTGGCTTCTCTATCATTCAAGCATCACTTAGCACTGGTTTGGTGTTCTTGCTAGGATCATTTCTATTCCTTAAATTTCTCTTGAGCAACAAATAATGTCTCTACCTAAAGATCCCAAAGATATGAATTTGGATGAATTAAGAATGCTCATAGAATTCCGCAAGTTAGAATTGAAAATGGAATTCCAAGAAGTTCGTCATAGTTTGGGAATAGGAAGTAGAATACTAAAAGCCTTCAAAAATTCGGGAATCTTAGAAGGAATCCAGGAATCTTTCCAAAAAAAAGCAGCCACTACAAGCAAAAAGGATGCTAAAGGCGGAGAATAAACAGATCCTCAGTAAACTAAGATTCATTTTACTCACCTTATTTGAAGCTTGCTTTAACTTATTTTCTTTAATTCCTAAATTTAAATCCTAGATTGAAAATATTAAATACTAACTAAAAAACAAAAATAAATATTCAAGCACGAAAAAGAAGAAAAAATGATATTAATCTCCGCCCAAGGCATTACGAAATCCATAGGTCCTAAAACACTTTTCCAAGATGTAAATCTCGGTATCCAAGAAGGTGAAAAACTCGCAATCATTGGTAGCAATGGTTCAGGGAAATCTACTCTGCTTAGAATTCTTCTCGGACAAGAAGAAATCGACAGCGGACAGATTGTAAACAATAGAAACCTTAAAATCTCCGCCCTATTACAAGACCCAGCTTTTGATCCTGAGCAACAAATTATTGATCATATTGTATCTACAAAGAACAGATTGTTCGAAGTAATACGAAGATATGAAGAGGCCTGTGAAAAAATTGAACTAGATCAATCATCAGAAGTAGAAGAAGAATTTAACCAAGCGATTTCGGAAATGGATCGCCTGCAAGCTTGGGATACAGAATCCAATTTCAAGTCTATGCTTACTGAACTAGGGATTACAAATCTACATCTAAAAATGGGTGAACTTTCTGGTGGTATGCGAAAGAAAGTTGAGCTTGTGAAAGTAATTCTGGAAGAGAGCAATTTACTGATTCTAGATGAGCCAACTAACCACTTAGATGTGGAGACCATCATGTGGCTTGAAGATTACCTTGTTGATATGAAGAAAGCTTTACTTTTGATTACGCATGATAGATATTTCTTGGATAGAATTATGGATAAGATTATAGAAATTGATCGTAAGAAAGTACGAGTATTCGATGGAAAATATTCTGATTACTTAGAAAAGAAAAACGAAATCCGAGAAATGGAAGAACGTCTAGAAGAAAAAGCAAAAAGCTTTCTAAGAACTGAAATAGAATGGCTCCGAAGACAACCTAAAGCTCGAGGCACGAAACAAAAAGCTCGTATCCAAAGATATGAAGAAGTGGAAGGTAGAGAAAAAGTTACTGTAGATAAGAAATTAGAATTAATTTCCCTAGAAACCAAACAGGGAAAAACGATACTGGAAGTAAAAAATTTAAAGAAATCTTTCCAAGGCAAACCTATTATCAATGGTCTTAACTACCATTTTCGTCGTAAGGAGAGATTGGGCATAGTAGGTCCTAACGGAAGTGGTAAGTCTACACTACTTAATCTCTTAGCTGGCACTCTTGAGCCAGATTCTGGAATAGTGAAACCAGGAATTAATACTGTGTTTGGATATTTTGATCAAATATCAAGAGAGCTAGATCCAAGCCTAAAGGTAATTGATTATATCAAGAAGAAGAGTGGTGATTCAATAACCTTGGAAGATGGAACAAAAATTTCCGCCTCAAAGATTTTAGAGAGATTTCTCTTCCCTGGTGAGATGCAATATTCTTTAATCGAGAAACTCTCTGGTGGAGAAAAAAGAAGGCTATATCTCGTTGAAATATTACTTAAGAATCCCAACTTTTTACTCTTAGATGAACCTACGAATGATTTGGATATCCAAACTTTGACCATATTAGAAGAATACCTTATGGATTTTCCTGGTTGTGTTGTATTGGTTTCACATGATAGATACTTTATGGATAGGATAACTCATTCTTTGCTTGCTTTTCGCGAAAATGGAGAAATCCTACAATCTCATCTATCCTATTCAGAATTTCTTGACCAGGATGATAAGGATAAAGTCCGAACTGGTTCTAAGCTCACATACACTGGAGAAGAAGAAATATCCGATTCAAAGAATGATTTAAATCCTGCATCTAGTAAATTAGACAAGCTAACAAAAGGCTCAGTTTCTTCTAATAAATCTCTCCAAGCTAATTCCATTAATAGCTCTCAATCAAAATCTGAATCGAATTTACCAAAGAAACTAAGCTTTAAACAGATTCGAAGAAAAGAAGAAATCGAAGCCAAGATGGCACAATTAGAAAGCGAACAAAAAGAACTAGAAGAGAAGATTCCTAGCCTTTCCTCAGATTATGAAGCTTTAACAGATGCTACGACAAAACTAGGAACCATAGAAACAGAATTGGAAGGCTTACTAATTGAATTGGATTCTATTGGTTAATATTTTAGTAGAATCTATTTAGTTTATTAAATAAACCTTATTTTTGATTTGGAAAGTTATAGGATGATCTTTATCAATTTATTTTTAAAATCATATTTTTAAAAATTTCAAGATATCCCTCTCACAAGAGCAGATGCCACTCTCATTCCATCCATAGCGGCAGAAACTATGCCTCCCGCATAACCTGCTCCCTCGCCACAAGGGAACAATCCTTTGATCTCAATATGCTCAAGACTTTCCTTATTCCGTGGGATTTGGATAGGCGAAGAAGTTCTGGTCTCAGGAGCATGGATGACAGCTTCATTCGTTGCATAGCCTTGCATTGACTTACCAAATTCCACAAAGCCTTTTTGTAAGGATTGGTAGATTAACTTTGGCAAGACAGAGGCAAGTTCTATAGAGCTTAGACCTGGAGGATAGGAAGTCTTAGGTAAGTCTTTGGACTGTTTGCCTTCAATAAAATCAAGATATCTTTGTGCAGGAGCCTTTTGAGTCTTGCCAGCCTGCAACCAGGCTCTATGCTCTATGGATTTTTGAAATTCAAGTACTGATAGAGGGCCAAATTTTTGGAAATCTTTTAGGTCTTCTAGCCTTAGTTCCACAACTATACCTGAATTAGCAGTAGGCCTTGATCTTTGAGAGGATGACCAGCCATTGGTAACGATCTCTTCTTGGGAAGTTGCACAAGGTGCAATTACTCCACCTGGACACATACAAAATGAATAAACCCCTCGCCCATTGATTTGCTTAACTATACTGTAAGGGGAAGGAGGTAGATATTTACTTCTAGTTTCACATTTGTATTGGATTGAATCGATCAGTGCTTGTGGATGTTCAACTCGTACTCCTATGGCTATAGGTTTAGCTTCAATTTTTATTTGCTTTCTATGAAGTAAATAAAAAATATCTCGTGCAGAATGTCCGGTTGCTAGAATTACCTTATCGGTATTGAATTTAGATCCGTCTTTAAATGTCAAAGACTTAATGGACTGCGAAACTAGCTCTATATCAACCAATCTAGTATTAAAATGAATTTCGCCTCCATGTGCAAGTATGCAGTCTCGCATGTTCTTAAGAATTTCAGGTAATTTATTTGTACCGATATGAGGATGGGCATCAATGAGAATTCCATCTGGTGCTCCAAATGCTACTAGCAGTTCATAAACCTTTCTCACATTTCCACGTTTGGTGGATCTTGTGTAAAGCTTGCCATCTGAGTAAGTTCCTGCACCACCTTCCCCAAAGCAATAATTGGAATCTTCATTTACTATATTATGTAAATTGATTGCTCTTAAATCGAAGACTCTTTCTCGAACATTTTTACCTCTTTCGAAAATTACAGGCTTGATTCCAAGTTCAAGCAACTGTAAGGCTGCAAACATTCCCGCAGGACCTGCACCAATAATAGCAACTTGACGTGAATTAGATGCATTGGGAAAATTGGGTAGATAAGACCCTGCCAGTTTAGGTTTGAACTCTTCCTCTATGTAGACTCGAAATTTCTCTTGGTAAACAACATGTTTTGATCTGGCATCAATAGAACGCTGTATAGGTTCTATATGATTTATTTTTTTGCTAGGAATATTGAGTTTATTTGAAATAAATTCCAATAATTTTTCTGGAACCTGTGAAATTTCAGGAGCTAGCCTAAGTTCGATTTCTTGTATCATGAAAATTAAATAGTTATCTTGAGCATCTTTCTAATCTTTTATCATGAGAAGAAATCTAGCCAAATATAATACCACTTCCAACTTGAAATTGATACTAAATTCCACAACAGATTTCTGAGGCGATTCGCTAAATCAAATCTTTGTATCCAACCATTTCTTTCGAGCTACGGATTTCTTCACATTTTCAAGCAACTCAACAGTAATACCCATATTTAATTTGTTCACTTCAGGATCTTGAGCAGTTGCTTCTAGCTCATCAATAATATAATCTACTAAATTCTCTATGGATCTTACACCTGATTCATCGTCTAGAGTAGCAAGTACTGCCTGGGAAATTGCATTATAGAGAATGGAACTTATTTCTTTTGCAAGATTATCCTTCCAAGCCTTTGGTAAGAAGCCAAATTTGTTAGGACCTATTTCGGATTTCTCTAAGATTTCAGCAATAGTTTTTTCAATAAGCTCCCCTAATCTTTCATTGGAAGCGCTTTCTTTAAGTTTACGAACTACTACTCTTTTAATATCATCTCTATGAGCTTCTATTGCCTTAGTCATGATTTGTAATGATGCACCCGACTTAATCTCTTCTTGGGATTCCGTTATAATTTGAATTGTTACCATATCAGATAATTCTTCTTTAATAATATTCCCATAGTATTTGATCGTACGAGATATAATATCATTTCCTACTGGCACTATCCTACTGGTCTTAAGTATTAGAAAAATTTTATAGATACGAATTAATCGAAAGAGCCTAAATTCAACAATTGGTAATAGTCCTAGAACATCATACCAATGGTAGATGGGATAGAGGAACCAGGCTATATATTTTTTCTTGCGAATTGCAATAAACCAGCTTAGAGCAAATTCACAAACGAAAAAAGCAAGAAAAGGAGCATCTAAGACTAGATAATTATTCACAGGCTTTCCATTTTTACCTATATGTCGGTAATAATTAACTCCCATTAGATCTCTAATTTCATTATCAAAAATTGTAAATTTTTCATCCATACTTGATTGCGGATTTCTCCAAAACCATGTAAATACCAAAGCTGTAGAAGGAAAACTCTTCTGACCACCCAAAGATTTGCTTAGTATATTTCTATAATCCTTATCTAGATCTCTTGTCTTAACTGAATCATAACGAGTTTTGATATTGGATTTAATTTTGGAAATATTTTCGGTCTGTCCAGAAGCTTGGAAAGGATTGGTCTCAACTATATGAATCATTTGGTAATCCATCTTAGATAGTACGTCTTCCTTCTCCTCTTTCCATCCCTTCTCAGTCTCAACACGAGAAAGAAGCAATAAATCGGATTCTAATTTTTCAATATGTGCTGAAATATATTCCCCTTCTTTGTAGGAAAGCAAATCCAAGAATAATTCTTCTGTATCAAGTAGGTCTTGAGAAATATCTCCAGGCTTAGTTACTAAGCTGTATTTTTCTAAAAGTAGAGATTTCTCATTCATGAGTTTTACATCATCTTGTGTATAAACAAATTGAATGGCTTCTTTCATTTCGTTAAGCTTGGAATTGAATTCTTGAGAATGAACAGATGGATCCTTAATCCGTTCAAGAAACTTTAAAGTATCAACAAATTTGATATATTTTTCTGTGCTACGATGTGGTTCAATGCCTAGTATTGGTTTATCATAAAATTCTAAAATAGCTGGGAACTTCTTATAATAATAAGGTCTGAGCCATAGATAAGTAAGATCGAAAACAATTAAAGTAAGATTGGCGAGAACCACCATTACCATCACAAAATCCCAAATGATGAATAAATCGAACTTCTTTGCTTTCATATTAAATCTTTCTTGCCTTTCTTCATGAATTATTACTTCTTTTTCTCTGGGACTATTCTTTTTTCGATAACTAAGTTCAATGCGTCCACTAACTCTTGGAATTCATCCCCTTTTCGAGTCCGAATGGGATAGGTGTTTTCTCCATTTGCCAATCTTTGCAAATTCATTTTAATATTGTGAATAGGACCCGCCATCTTATGTGATTTGAAAATAGAAAATACTAAAATTAAAAACAAATAAATCGTAGAAAGAATTGCGACAGCAGTAAATTGAATAGAATATCGATCTAGTTTATGATCATAATCTGGAAGGAATACTTCCCTAGGAATAAACTTCTCAGATTTTCCATCCTCACCTTCTACTTTATAATAAACTTGCATAGGATCTTGGCGTAACTTAAAAACAGCTCCGCCTTCATATTTCATTTGATTCAGCCAATACAATACAACGAGGGACGAAAGTACACCTAGAACAAAAAGTACAAAAAAATGGAATAGAAACCGAAACTGGAATTCTCTATCGATTATATAATTGAAGCGGAAACTTTTCTTATTACTGCTGTGCATGCGATAAACATTCGCACAACTTGTCTAGAGATCAACGTATTTTTTCTACTTCATTGATCTTTGATCTTGGAATTTTGGATTCGCCCTTCACTGTTCTAATATAAATAAAGGATTCATCCATTTTAAAAACAACACCTCTAAAATCTTCCCCATCGGTCGTGGATACTCTTTCTAGGATAGAATAAATTCTATAAAGATCATCTTCATTTTGAATGACTCTACTTAGATTCTCTTGGGGGATAGATTCAATGGCAACATAATCCAATTCCGCTAAGCTACGTAAATTCTTAGCACCTAGGGAAGATTTCTTCCACTCTGCTCCATTTTGGATCAATTCCTCATTGGAAATAATTTCTTGAGAAAAAGCCTTACTTGCTTGGGAAACAAGAACCTTGCCTTCACTCACAGCAACGACTAAGCCATTTTCTTGTTTCTCAGTTAAAAATTTTGTTCCACGAACTTCTACTTTAGAATCTTCGGTACGAATTGTAAATTGAGATGATTTATTGAGTTTATGAATATGAGCTAGGATAGAACCTTGCGAAAGGTAGATCGTAATTTTATTTATGTCCAGATCTTGGATCATTTTCTCTAAAATAACATCTGAATTCTCTCTAATGCGTATGCTCGATTGACTCGTTAGATATAAGTCTACAAATGATCCTTCTTCTACATGAAGGCGATCACCTTTTTCTAAGGTACTTAGTAAGTTCAAATGAGATCTTCTTGAACCATCAGAGTTAACTACATATGCATCACCACTTACTGCATGAATTTTGATAGAATATGATTTTACGATTTGTTCTTCAGAAAATGGAGAGAGGTATATAAATGCAAAAAACAATGCTGCTGCGGCTAATAAGGAGCCCAATATCTTTTTTCTTGTACCAAAATGAACTACATTCGTTTTATTTTTCTCTTCTAAATGTTTATTCCATAATTCATCAAAGGGTGGAAAAGTTAAAGGTTCAGATTGTAACTGAGTATCCATCCCTTTGAGCTTAGAAACAAGTAAATCTAAGGTCTTTTTGGTTCTGCTTTCCTTCCCTTCTAAAGCAGAAGCAACTTCCTCAGGATTCCATTTCATAAAGCTTTCTTCCATATTTATGACTCGAGATTGATATTCTTGCTTTCAGCAAGTTTTAGAAGATTCGAGGTTGCCTTCACGACCATTCGAGAAGCAGTGGAAACTGAAATCCCCATAATTTCAGAAATTTGAGTAAGGTTGTAATCTTGTATATGCCTAAGTTCAATAATACATCTTTCGTCTTCGTTTAATTCATCCATACATTTCCAAAGCTTATTCTCTAGATCCTGCCATTCTAATTTTTTTTCAAAACTTACACTCTTGGAATGGATATCCTCATTCAAACTTGAGTTTTCTTTCATGGTGGAGAATTTTTTAGAGAAGTTAATGGAACGATTTCTTGCAATCGTATAAAGCAGCATGATGGATTTTTCTTCTGTGAGATTTTGATCTGAATAAGTCTTGAAAAAGCTTAGAAAAGTGTCTTGGGTTAAATCCATAGCTGTATCAGGATTTCTTGTATATTTAAACAAAAAATCGTAAATACGCTTCTGGGCCGAAGCATAGAGCTTCTCCATAGATAGCTTTTTATCCAACATCCATTCCAATACTTTGGAGTTGGCAGAGTAATCAAGTAAAATCTCGAAGACCATTCTGTTTTATTCAACAAACAGAACTGACTTATTTTTCACAATTTTGAAAAATCTTACAATTTATTTTATCCCTGGAAAGGAATTAACATATTGAATCTTGATATCTGGGAAGGAATTCACTATCTGCACTTTTAAATCAGGAAAAGAATTAACTGCCTGCCATTGCCCGCATTTACTCGGAAAGGAATTGACCATTTGCACCTGAATATCAGGGAAGGAATTCACAATTTGAACCTTAAGGTCAGGAAAAGAGTTCACAAATTGAATCTTTCCATATAAATTATGCCCCTTAAAAGTACAATTATTTGAGTCAATCTTGTCAGATGCTAGAAGTGGTTGTATGAATAGAAATATAGCCCAAACAACTAAGCATATTGCATTTAATCTGTTACTTTGCTTCATAGAGTTTTAGACGTTTTACTTCACTTCGCGTATTTGAATAGTATCTACCCTTTCTTCTCCTGCAATAACATCAGAGAGAATTACAACTTTTTCTCCACTTTCAATCATGCCTTCTTTCTTAAGAATCTCTATAGCATGTTTAATCGTCTTCTCAGGATCACTCGAAAAATCGACTCTATAAGGAATAACTCCTCTGTTAAGCCAAAGCTTTCGCCTAACAGATGTCATATTTGTGAAAGCATGAACAATTGCTGTTTCTGGATGAAAAGAGGATACATGATTTGCCATTATCCCTCTTCGAGTAATAACAATAATTGCAGGTGCTCCCAAAGAATCTGCAAGATGAGCTGCAGATCTTGCCATCTCTTCTTTCTTGTCTTGGGGAATTTTACTTTTTACATAACCCATCCCGCCACTCATTTCAATTCTACGAGAAATCTTATCTAACATTTCTACACATCTTACAGGGTATTTACCCATTGCAGTTTCACCAGAAAGCATGATAGCATCTGCTTCTTCATATACAGCATTCGCAACATCTGTTACTTCTGCACGTGTAGGTGTCGGGTTGTTAATCATACTTTCTAGAAGGTGGGTTGCAACTATTACCTTCTTTCCTTCTAAGGCACATTTCTTAATAATTCTTCTCTGGATAATGGGAAGATCTTCCAAGGCTACTTCCACACCAAGATCTCCACGAGCAACCATTACACCGTCCGAAACAGCTATGATCTCATCTAAATTACGAACACCTTCTTGATCTTCGATTTTTGCAATGATTTGACAATGGGCACCCTTATCTTCAATAATCTTTCGAAGCTCGACTACATCATCAGGCGAACGAACGAAAGATAAGGCGATAAAATCAATTTCTTCTTCCAAACCAAATAAAATATCTTTATGATCCTTAGGCGTTATACTCGGCATATTAACACGAATTCCGGGAAGGTTAATATGTTTTCTAGATCCAAGCTTTCCACCATCTAAGACTTTACAAACGAGCTCACCTTCTTTAATTTCTTGAACTGCAAGATTGATAAGCCCATTATCAACTGTAACCTTATCGCCAACCTTCAAATCTTTGACTATATCGATATAATTCACAAATACAGATCTAGCTTCTGATTCTCTACCTGGAATGACATGAAATGAAAATGTTTCCCCAACTTTTAGATGTAGTTCATTATCAACATCCCCTGTTCTGATCTCTGGACCTTGGGTATCCATTAAAATTGCAATTGGAAATTTTCCTAAATCCTTGTTTAAGGATTTGATATTTTTAATTATCTTTCTATGAAATTCATGATCCCCATGCGACATGTTCAGTCTCGCGACATTCATTCCTGCCATGGCGAGTTGTTTGATCATGTCTTTGTCTGAGGTAGCTGGGCCGATAGTACAAATAATTTTAGTTTTTCTCGCACGGAGAATTTGGTTGGTAGGTTTTTTGTTTTTATCCATTTCTTATCTTATCTTAGGCAATATTCTATCTAAAAATTCAGCTAAGGAGACAGCTAAATCATATTTCATCTGTTCTCTCATAGCTCCCGTCTTTTGTGATTGGATGACTTCTTCTGCCTTTTCTAGCAGCTTCTTCCCATTTTTTTTCAAATAATTTCTCGTGATTAGAATCGGCCAGATGTATTTATCAGGCTGATTTCGAACCATATATGAATAGATATCCTTACCGCCTTTTTTCTTCAAAAAGAAAATAAGATCATCTTCCGTCATAGAACTACTTACCTTATCCAAGACATAGGTTCTATCTGGATAAACTCCAAAATCCCAAGCCTCATCTAGTGCAGATAGGATGCTTTTTAGCTTTTCCTTGGTTGCTGGATCGTCCTCAAGCTCTGAACTTCCCTGTGAAGGAATACTATCTTCCGATGATTTATTATTAGCAGTATCCGTATCTTTTGTTTTTTTTGAAAGTTTTTCATTTTCTTTCTTGATACGTTCTTCCGCTATTTCTGTTCGTCTCTTGGCAATATGTTTGGATCTTTGGTCGGCAACTTGTTGCTTTACATTCTTTAAGACTGCATTCCTAATGCTAGTAGCTTCAAATTTATGAACCTTCTTATTCCCCATTAGCATTCGCCAAAGCCAAGTTAGGAATGGAAGATGTTTAAATAATGCACTGCTCTCAGCTTCTTCAAATGATTTAATAACATCAGGATCTTCAAGATTTGAAATAACATCCATCATTCTAAGAACAGTTATCTCTGTATCATTTCCTGTGGCTGCAAAACTTCTTTTTGCTGAGTCAATAGCAGACTTTACACCTTCTTTATGAAGGATATACTCAAAATAATTTTTCTTATCGGCAAATTCCGTGTAATGAATAGCAGAATGTTTTATAATAGAAGTTCGCATCTCTTCATCCAAGGTTTCCCCTTGGATTCTCAAGAGATTAAGATCAATAATTTTTCCAGAAGATTGGATATAAGTCATGATTTCATCAAAAGTCTTCTTCTTTTCTTCTTTCTTTTCTTTTTCTTTTTCCTGATTATAATAGTCAGAAAGAAGAATAATTTCTTCAACTAAGGCTTTCTGATCACCGTATGAATCAGTTAGAAATGTAGATACCTTAGTTGCAATTTCCTTAGGGTCTTCCCAATCTTCCTCACTTGGTTTTTCAATAACTCCGATCCGAATTAAATCAGGTATTATAACTTCTTTTAAGATATCGAGGTAGATTTCTAAGCGGCTAAAGATTTCTTCTTTCTTAAAAAAATAAAATACAGATTTATTGCCTGCTTTAGATGCCTTGTCGTTGCGGATAAAAAAGATTACTTTATCCTCTACAAGTTTTTTGAGGATGGGTTTTAAATGAATTAAAATTGTAGTATCTTTGAGTGCCTTTGTTTTATCAAAAGGACAACGAAATAAATTTCCAATTTCTGTTGAAGCATAAGTATCAAATAAACGATTCTCGGTAACAGCACTTCTAATTCTATCATTGAGATAGGCCTTGGATGGGGACTCTCTTTTCTCTTTAACCCACTTCTTAATGTTATCAATACTAATATCATTTAATCCAGTCGCATAACGATACGATGTAGTTCCATCAGCAGCTGTTGGACGGCAAAATACTGTATGGTGTTTGAGATGGGATTCTGGCTCAAAGCTTTCTCCGCCTAAATCACTTGGGGAATACTCCAGATAATTGAGTTTCTTTATCATAGGTGGCTTAGATTTAATCCCATACTCATTTAGGAAAAAATCTAATTTGTCAGCCTCAATACCTATATCCTTTAAAAGCTGCTCAGCTCTTGGTAATGATTTGTTCACAGTGAATTTTTCAGTCCACTCATACAGAGTTATGAGAAGTCGGTAGATTCCCTTATTTAGCAAGTCACCCCTTGCTTCAATAGATTGTGTTCGTTGAAGTGCCATAGTATAATCTAGCACTTTCAACTCTGGTAAATTGGGATCTAACATAGTAATTGCGCTATATTAGAATGAAGAAACTTACTTGGATCTTAGATATCCTTTTTTGTAAAGTAATTCTGCATTCAATACAGCTGCACCTGCGGCTCCTCGTACAGTATTGTGACTCAAGACGACAAATTTCCAGTCTAGAATAGGATCTTCTCTCAGTCTTCCCACTACAACGCCCATTCCTTTTCCTTCATAAAGATCTAATCTTGGTTGTGGACGATCGTCTTCTTCTCTATATATAATCGGCTTGGGAGGTGCCGATGGTAAACTTAGTTTTTGAGGTTCTGCCTGAAAATTCCTCCATAAAGAAATAATTTCTTCCTTGGATGCTTTCTTCTTAAGTTTCAGCGAAATACATACAGTATGACCATCAAAAACAGGAACTCTATTGCAATGCGCGGACATTTTGAAATCAGCAGAAACTATCTTACCATCCTGAACATGACCTAGGCACTTCTGAGGTTCTGACTCAGCCTTGGGCTCTTCGCCTCCAATAAAAGGAACCACATTACCTAGGATATCCATTGAGGGAACTCCTGGGTAACCCGCACCTGAGATTGCTTGCATGGAAAAAATCATAAGACTTTCAATTCCGAATTGATCGAACAAAGGTTTGAGTGCAATTGTTACGCCCATTATAGTACAATTTGAATTCGTTATTATTTTGCCCTTAGTCTTCTGTGCATCTAAAACTGCTAGGTGTTCTGGATTGACTTCGGCACTGAGTATAGGTACGTTTTCAACCATGCGGTGATTTTTGCTATTTGAAATAACCATAACGCCTGCTTCCGCATAAGCAGTCTCAACTTCACCAGCTATACTTGCATCAAGTCCCGAAAATACGATTTGCAATCCAGGAGTTTCTTTTGGTTCTGGTGCTGTTACCAACATAGATTTTGCATAGCTAGGAATATCAGAAGATATCTTCCAACGAGATTTCATCAAATCCCCATACGCCTTTCCAACACTCTTCTCAGAGGCACACAAAGCTGCGACCTCAAAGAAGGGATGGTTCTCCAAAAGTTCTACGAATCTTTGACCAACAGATCCAGTCGCACCTAATATTCCTACTTTTACTTTTTCCATAGCTATCTCTTCCTAAATTTGCTTTTCCACTAATTTCTTAAAGCAGAAAATTTCTTAATTTCTTCGCAATAAACCTGATTCATTTTTACCATGCCTGGATATGTAAAATGGTGGTAATCGCTAAAATCCTGCATGCGTAAATTTTCTTTCAAATCAATGAATTTTACTGATGGATTTTCTAAATCTTTCAAATATTTTAGATAACCTTCATACCAATTTGAATCCTTGTACCACTTCAGTGATATGGGATTTTCTGGGTTATTGATAAGCAATAAGGGAATCTTGCGTTTATCAAATTCATTACTGATTTCTTTGAGATAAGGAAAATGTAATATGGGAATAAATTCTTGACTTGCGAGTTTTTTCTTAGATTCAGCTAGTTCCACTAAGTAACGTATTCCTGGTCTTAGGTGGAAATCTGCTAAAAGACGAAAATAAAAATATTTCTCATAATCCGAGTCATTCATGTTTAGATAGCGAAGATCTTCCGTTCTTTCTTCTCTATTGTATTGGGCATTTTGTATGGGTTTATCTAATCCAAAAGTTTGAGTTAAACGAACTCCCATAGGGTCAAAGTGATAATCTTTCAAAAAACCAGCTGATTCGGTAGCAAGCCATGTCTGACTTAATTCAGCTCTTATTACATCACTATGTCTTTCATCTAGGTAGATTTTATTCCAACCAGGATTGAGGAATACTTTAGTTTCTTTCCAATTATCGGATGAAAATTCTATACTTAAAGATTTTTCTCTAAGAAGGTCAGATACGATTTCCAACCAAAATCCATCTTGGCGCAATTTCTTTGTTAGAGGAAATGTGAATTTTTTTCCAGTCCAACCGAGTGAATTTACTCTTTCCGGTATTTGAACACCTGCATAGGCATGATATCTTGTATTTCTACCAAATCTATGATTATAAATATTTTCTATATTCTCGGAATATATATTTTTTGTTGCATAAAATTGAAAAAGCCCAGCCAATAAGAAATCTGACCTTTCTTCCCAATCTAGGATATTCCAAAAATGTTTCAGTGTTTGCCATGGAAAAATAATTTTTGACTGAGGAGCTTCTCCTTCAGAGATAGCATCCTTAATTAGCACTTCGTTCGGAACATTGGAAAGCAATCGACCTGGAAAAAGTACATTAGCCCTGTGCATTCTGAAATCAATAAAGTTTATAGGATAAACTACTAAGTCTGGCTTCAATTTCCATAACTCATCTAAAAATAAATAAAGATACAAAGGACTTTTACCTGCGTACGAAAAGTATTCTACATCCCAATCTTCCTTAGTCAATTTACTGAGTTCATTTTGAACTAAAGTTTTATCTAAACTATAGTATGCAATACTTGACCCAACAATGAATACTCTCTTCTTATTCTTGGGACGACTTTCAATAGACTTCCATTCATAGATGAAATTGTAGAAATGGTTTGAATTCCAAGGACTCTCATTGGGTATTTTCCATAAGAGAAATTCAAAAAAAACAGTATCTAAAACAAAAAGACAAAAGACGAAAAGGACAGCAAATATTGTATTTTTGGACCAGAACATTGCTCCAATATTCTTGAATTTGCTAAAAAACAAAGTAAATAAAGGGTTTTCCAGGCTTTGAAAGCAGTGTTATTAAAATGGCTATCGTTGAAAAAACCAAAGCATGCCGGAATTGAAATGGGGTATTTTCCCAAAATTCTGGATGAATTTTGCATTTTCCAGCTATGTGACCTACACTCAAACAAAGAAAAACAAAGAAAAAAGAAGATAGCATGGCATAAGGTAAATTAATACCAGACTGTAAGGTAAGGATCCTATTAATCATATCCAAGGCAATGCTTAGATTCGGTGATCTAAAAAATACCCAGAGAATAGAAGTTACAGAAAAAACGAATAAAGTTGGAAATAATTTATAGATCATTAATTGAAGCACTTGATTCCAAAAATCATTCATAGCTTGAAATGGTCTTAATTTAATTCTATCAAAGAAGAATCGTTCTAAGGCTAGTAGAAATCCATGAGATCCACCCCAAATTACAAAATTCCAATTAGCACCATGCCAGAGTCCACCCAGTAACATCACAAGTAAGAGATTTCTATAAGTTAAAAGAGCACCTACACGATTGCCTCCTAAAGATATATAAAGATAATCCTTTAACCAGGAAGACAAAGATATGTGCCAACGATTCCAGAATTCACTGAAACTGTTAGAGAGGTAAGGAAGGTTAAAATTCTTAGGTAAACGAAATCCAAACAATAAGGCTATTCCAATTGCAATATCACTGTATCCACTGAAGTCTAAAAATATTTGGAAACTATAAGCCAAAACAGAAATGAATCCAAATGACCAATCTAGGGCATTTGGATTTGAATAAGCAAAATCCACGATTTCTGCCAAACGGTCTGCAAGCACTGCCTTCTTAAAAAAACCTAAGGCTATCCAAGAAAAAGCAGAAAATAAAGGAACCTGAACCCAGGAAAGCCTTTCGTAAATCTGCGGTAAGAAATCCTTAGCTTTAACGATAGGTCCTGCAACTAATTGAGGGAAAAAACTTACATAAAGACAATAATCAAACCAGGAACGACTAGGTTGAATCGTGCCACGATACACATCAATGGTGTAGCTCATAGATTGAAATATAAAAAAAGAAATTCCAAGTGGAAGCATCCAATCTATAGCAGTGATTTCTTCTTGGAATTCTATAAAAAGATCAATATTAATCATTTTATTTAATATTTTTAATATATTTAAAGCTATAAATTGAGCATACTTAAAAAAGAATAAAGTGCTTAAATTCAGGCAAATTGAAATAAAGAGAATGGTTCTCCTGCTATTCGGATATTTAAAAATCAAAAGCCCAAGAAGAAAATCCCAAGTCACCACGGAAATGAGAATTGGGAAAAAGGAAGAATTCAAAATGAAATAGAATAACAAAGAAGTTAATAAAAGGAAGGCATTAAGTAGCTTATTTTTAGGCATATTATTGCTTATTCCTGCATTATAATTTTTCTTTTCTTGTAATTGCTTATTATTAATGTATTTATTGCTTGGCATTATTCTAAATATTGATTTAATTTTAGCAATTATTGAAGGAAAGTTAGGTTTCCCAAATAATGCTTGAATATAAGCCATAAGTTGATTTATAATTGACTTTTTTTGAAGGTGTAGTTTGATGAAACAGAAGGAATAGAAGCTAAAAAAGTATAGCAGAATTATGATTACTATTAATCCATAAAATGCTATAAAAAGAGGAGATAGGAAGGACATAGAATAGTTCTAAAAGCTCAAATTACACAATATACTTACATGTGACACCACAATTCGGACAAATACAGGTCACTTCTGCTTTTACTCTTCTACCTTTGGCAGATTCTACCTTTCCGATAGCTACAAAATCAAAACTTACTCCTGAAGGGACATAATGGCCAGATCCATACTTAGCGGAACCCTCAATTATATAGCTACAAGCATGGCATTTTACCCTCAACTTTATCGATTCAGCCAATTCAAACCATCCTTATTCTGCAATAAAATCTTATTCTTTCTGACTTCTGGATAAATTCACTAAAAAAACTCATGCCAGATTGGCAGCAGCATCTTTTTTTCATGGTAATGCCAGAATGGCAGTATTTAAGTCCGTTTCACGGAAATGTATTCCTCCATTCTATGCTTAAGAATCATGAATTTAGCTGAAATGGGCTTTTTAAGTTCTACCTGGATAGGAGGTGGATGGAAAATTGTATTAGTTACTGCTTTTGGGCAGATAGAGTTAATCCTGCAAGAGCTGGGAAAATTCTTACATAGAGGGATATAATTTAAATCTGAAATTCTTTCTCCCTTTACTTAAATGCATACAACAATCATTTCCCCTCCTTTTATAGCCTTTTTTTTGGGCATTTATAAGAAAAATTTCTATTTTTTAACCAAATTTGGTGAGATATTTACTAATTATTTTCCTTAGATAACCGACTTACTATAATATTTTTAAGTCCTAAATGCCGAAAAACGAACTAAGCAATTGCCTTATTAGCCCAAAATCCCTCAATAGCAAAGTCTCGGACTATAAAAAAATGGGCATATACAATATCTCACTACCCTGGGTTGGTCTTTTATATAAAAGATGCAAATTAAGCAGATACAACCGTCATTTATTCCTTAGCCTAGGCAATTAAGCTTAACTAACCTTCATTCGTCACTTAATGCCTAAAATTAGGCAATATTTTAATTTGAAATTGGCAATAATTTTCAGTGTGCTACCTACTGTGAAAATTATGGCTTTTTGATTCAATTGAGCATTCAGTAAGAATGCTCATTTTAAAACTGGTTAAAGTTTTTTCTTCTTAGGTGAGGCTTTTTTCTTCTTAGGATTTTTTGGTTCAGAAATAGGCGTTTCTGTTTTATTTGATGTCTGAGTAGTACTCGAACTTTTTAATTTTGCTTTTTTCACGCCTGCAATACTTGAATCTGCATCAGTGCCGTAACCAACAGGTGAATTTCCCATTCTTTCATTTCGTTTCACCATATAGATAAAATGTCTCACGTATTGTGTATAAGGCTCTTGGATGTCCTTGGGCTCAAATTCAAGAGGAGATTCGATAAGTGCTTTAATCAAAGACATAGAAAGATCTTCTTTGCTGGTTAGCAGAAGAACTTCAAGTCTCTTACAAATTTCATTGTCATTAACTTCAATAGAAAGTCTTCGCATTGCATTGAGCAATTTACTAAATGCAACTCGTTTAGGTTTGGATGCCATAGGGATAGAATTTTCCAATTCTGATTTCTTACAATTCGTTTTTCCTTCCCAAGGCTAGCTTCTTCAGAAAACATTAGAGCTTGGTTCTGAGACTGAGATAAAAATTCCCATGCATGTGATACGTTTGTAGATAAATTCTTAGGAATGTTCACCTTGGCTAAAACATTCCCTCTCTCTTGAAATTCCCTCGTGATCCAATGATCGAACTGATCCAAATCTAGATTCTTGAATTTAAAAATCGAAGTCCTAGCCCAAAGTACAAAGGAGTCACTGATACCAAGAATATACGTATTTACTGCTGTGTCTATTTCTCCAATAAAATCTCTAGGATTTCTTGCTACAGGAAAGGACATTTTATGATTTGAAGAATCCTTATTTATTCCAGGCAAGACATCCAAAAAAGCCATGAAGTGAAGTCTTGATCTGAGACTGGTAAATTTGTAGTGAGGAATTTGCACCTCCAGGCAACTATTTTTCAAAAAGGATTCTAAGCCCCAAGCTTTTCCATAGGTTTCAATGCTTGCATAACCATAAGCTTCAAATGCATTGAGTGGACCCACCTCTATTGGTAGATAAGAATCTTGGAACAGGACTGCCCTAGTCTCTTCCGATGGATTTGAATAGTCTGCTAATTCGGAATTTGCATTTGAAGTAGCATCCTTAGTAGATTCCCAATCAGCTTGCGATATTTTAGCACTGGTTAAATCTTGGTCCATTTCAAAAACTCTTTCCACTTCAGATTCATGAAGCAGCTTCCACTCATGAGCCTCAAGGAAACTTATTTGAGACGAGAGAAGAAAAAGGATCAAAGCATAGAAAGTAATTTGAAAATTAGATGAATATTTATGATTTTGGCTAAGCTTAGAAATAGTTTTTATGACTGATTCGATTTGAAAAAATCGTGCCAAATTTATATTTAATTTAAAAATTTTCATAAGCTATATACCAATTTTGAGGCATATTTCCCAGAAAATCAAGTTTTTTTTATGAAATCATAAGTTTTTTCGTTAGCAACTTCCACTCCCAAAGAATTAATTCTCTTTCGATTTCCCGGCTTTCGTCTTGCTCCTTGGATAGCAATGCATAAATCATAGCAGCAATTTCCCTGCTGAATTTCTTCTCAGCAAGTTCCTTTTCGAATTCATCAATCTGACTATCTAAGATTAATGTTGATAGTCGGAACGCTTCGTTAAGAGCGACTAGCTTTTCCCGACTTGCCTTTAACTCTGGTTTGTTGAACTCATTTCGAATCATAACTTCCAGAAAAGTCCGGATGAAGGCTACTTCTTGGCCATTCAACTTGAAATCCAAAAGCAATTGCTTCACCTTATCTAATTCCATATTCCTAAGATGGATGCGTGCAAGAAAAACTGGGTTTTGGGAATATTGATTCAGGTTGGAATTTGTTATTACATCAGTGGCTCGAACTTTGCTGAAATCTACAACCTTGTTATCGGGGCTAGCTTGCTTTTCTACCTTGGATTCGAGGGAAGATATTTTCTTTTTAATTACCAAAATATTCATCGCAGGGAAGCGAATTTTTAAAGTAACCATATCTGTTCGAGGCAAATCTTCATCCACAATTAGGTAATGGAATATTTCTGAGACCTCACATTCCTTTACGAGATTTTCCTTAGTGGTGAAATGTTGGACTAAAACTGGAAGAATATCACTAGCAGATCCAGTTGCCACAAAGATAGTTTTGATTTCATTGCTGTTCCCATGTTGATATGGAATGACCAATTTTCCCGCTTTCACATTTACGAAACTTAATTCTGAGAGGCGAAAGTGAGAGAGATTAAAATCAGAGCCCAAAAATGCAACTCTTGGCACAGGGACAACTATGGATTTACTCTTAGAACCGCGAGGAACCTCAGGTCCATCATTCGTAAAGACAACATAGGTCATTTTGGCAAGGCGAACCTTGATCAAAAATCCTCCTGGAGTCTTTCTTTCTTCATAAAGCGTATCTTCCATAATCTATAATAAACCTAAATTTTTCATTTTGTATTGAAGGGCACCTCTTGAAATTTTCAGAGCCTTAGCCATTCGTAATTGATTTCCTGCGAAAATCTTTTCAGCGAGTAGGATTTTCTGACGTTCTAAGGCTTCCACACATTTTGGCAGATCCAGATCATCGGAATCCTGGATACCAATTGCCACAGGCTTGTCTTCACCAGGAGATTCCTCGTCCCAGTTCAATACATTAGACGTAGATTTCCAAATTGCTTTGCCGAGAGAATTTTTTAATTCTTCGAAATTTCCAATCCACTTTTTCTCAGTAAGCTTCCTAAGAATATCCTGGGGAATTTCCATTTCACTTTTGCCTAAATTGTAAGCCAAATCCTTAAATACTTCTAATACCATCTGAGATTTTTCTGCTTTTTCCAAAGAATCCAAGTTTGGCAAATGGATGGAATTCTGAGAAATAAGATCCCAAAATCCAGGATAGGCTTCTTTTTTATTCAGACCCTGGTCTATAAAGAATGCATTTTTTGCTATTGAGGAATTTTGCAACCATTCATAAAAAATTCGCTGTTGGCCCAAACTTAAACCTGCTAGATTGCCCAAAACTATGGACCCTTCTTGACCTAGAATTTCTTCCCAATGGCTTAGTGCCTTTTCCAACTTGCCCACCTGCTCTGGAATGGTATCTACCCAAATCCATTGACCGCTTCGTCCCCAGATTTTGTGAAGATATCGGGCAAGAGATTTCTTTCCACTTCCTTTTTCACCCACCAATAGAACAGGTTTATCTTTCTGTAAATTTTGAAATTCTAGAGATACTGTTGGACTATTTTTTACTAGCCATTGGACAGCAGAGTTTATATGAGAATCTTCCGAAGCTAATTGAGGCTTGGGCTTTTCAGGAGTGGATAGAAAGCTCGCCAAAAGATAAGATTGAAATTTTCTGGCTTCGGTCTTTCCATCAAATTCTAAAATTATGAATCCATTAAATTGCAGACCATCTCGCAATTTAGCGACAACTGCGAAATCCGATCTTTCTGAAAATAAGGGGAAATCCGTTTTCTGAAAAACCATGGGCTCTTCAAGCTCTTGCAATTTTTCTAAATTCCCCTTTCCGCGTGCCAAAAAGGAATAGAAAAATCCTTCTTCTCCATAACCAAAGCTGGCTTTTTCTATAAATCCTGAACCGTCTTCTGATCGTTCCACCAATACACCACAGATCGCTCCTAGAAGTTCTTGTGACTCCTGAAGAATTTCAATCTTACTCTTGTTCTTTTTCCCAGAATAAAGGTGCATAGATGAAAACTGTTTAAATTTAAGCATATTGTCAACCACGTACCGTAAAATTGTCGGATATCCGACAAAACTTTCACAACTATATTCTTGGCTTTTCATGGACTTTCGAAACTCAATTCTGGGTGTCGGATATCCGACAATTTAAGAGAATTCTGGAAATTTTCTTGTAGAAAACCAGGGTTCTGACAAAGCTTCAAGAGGGGAAAAAGAAGAATGATAACTGTCTCAATAGCTAACCAAAAAGGAGGGGAAGGAAAAACGACTACCTCTTTAAACCTTGCAATCGGCTTAGCGCGACGGGGCAAAAGAACCCTCATAATCGATATGGATCCTCAGGCAAACTCTACTGGAATTTTTCTAAATCCGGAAACCAGTTCAAAGAATCTGTATCATGTTTTTAATAAAAAAACCAAAATGAGCGAGGTCGTTCAAAAGGTTTATGCAGACAATTTGTATCTTGCTCCCTCTTCCACTAACCTTGCTGAATTAGAAGCGATGAATACCAACTCCGTTGAGGCTCCTTACTTACTGAGAGACTCACTTCAAGTAGTGGAAAAAGACTTCGATTTTTGCATAATTGACTGCCCACCTAGTCTTTCGATCTTTACCATAAACGCCTTGGTTGCATCTAATTTTGTCATCATACCCCTTCAGGCTGAAAAATTTTCTGTAGATGGAATCGTTGGACTCCAACAAACCATTTCTAGTATCAAGAAAAGAATCAATCCAAATTTGGAAATTATGGGCGCCTTGATCACTCAACTTAAGCCCCAAACACTACTTACGAAAACCATAGTCCCAGTATTGAATAAATATTTTAAAATCTTCGAGAACAGCATCTCCGACGGAGTAGCAATAGGAGAAAGTCATCTTGCCAAAAAATCTGTATTTGACTATAATAAATCCAGCCGTCAAGCGCAAGAGTATGAAGGCTTCGTGGAGGAATTTTTAAGTGAGCTCTAAAAGTAAACGATTAGGATCCTTAGCTGATGTCTTTAAGTCAGAGTCCTTGGATGGAACCATGCGCAAAATTCGTATGGATAGGATTCAACCGTCTACCAACCAACCAAGGCAGGATAGAACCAAGGGAGTAAGCGAGCTTGCGGAGTCACTAAAGAAGGAAGGTCTGCTCCAACCTATAGTGGTAGCTAAAGATGAAAAAGACGAAGACAAATACAGAATCATAGCTGGCGAAAGAAGATACCATGCAGCAAGCAGTCTTGGTTGGATGGAAATTGAATGTAAAATTTTTGATAGAAATGAAAAAGAAATCTATAAACTAGCAATCATAGAAAACCTACAAAGAGAAGATTTGAGTGCCTTTGAAGAAGCAGATGCCTTAAACCACCTAAAACTTGAATACAAATACACGGACTCAGAATTAGCAGACATGTTTGGCAAAAGCCGAAGCTATATGACTGAAATTTTGAGTATAGCAAACCTAAGTCCCAAGGCAGTAAAATCCTGTAGGGATCTTGAAATAGACAATAAGAACCTCTTGGTACAAGCAGCCCAAGCGGAAAAAAAGGGAAACTTTCAAGAATTTCTAGAAAGAATTAAGGCTGGGGAATTGAAAACGGTCAAGGATGCAAAAAACTTTAACCGTGGCCCAAGCATTGTCGAAGTTGAGACTACTATTCCAAATAGGGCTCCCGCAAATGAGCCAGGTCTTCCCTACGAAGAGCAAGTTTCCAAAAAATCAGGGATTCGCATCCAGAAAAAAGCTGATTCAGTGAATCTACTATGTGATGACCCTATTTTATTGATGGAAATTTATAAATTTATCAAAAAGGAAATTCCTAAAAAATTTCCCAACAACTAAATTAGTACTAAGCAAACATGTACTAAGACATATTTTTTCCTTATTTTTGCCATATTCTTCCTTGACAAAATAGGCAGCCCTCCCCATAATGTGACATAATCTAGTAAACACCGATATAGTACTTTTTTTGGTGGTGGGGAACGAATTGCTAGAATAAAGAACGATTCCCCAAGAAAAAAACCCCTGGGTGACCAGGGGCCGGGTGATCCCGAAGGAATGTTGTTGGATGAGACATAATAAACATTATGTCGGATTATTGTCAACCTTCTTTGGGATTTTTTGATTAAAATTGGGATTTTTTATGCAAAAATCTCATCGAGGTGACAGAATGAGTGAACACCAATCGTATGTCCGCATCATGTCGGACATTTTGGATTCGGGAGTTTGGGCGAAGCTTTCTCCAGCCGGAAGAGCCCTCTATCCCGTACTTTTGAGATTTACAGACTACAATTTTCGATATGTTTGGCCCAATACGGAAACATTGATGAGGCTAACAGGATTTCGTACGAAAAAATCTATAGTAGAAGCCAAAAGAGACCTAGAGCAAAATGGTTTAATCTTTACTGTTTCAGGATCTGGGCGAACCAGTACCAGGTTTTACTTTCGCTTCGACTATGAGGGCTCCAAAATTACCCCTCTGGGGGATACAAGCATAAACCCCAGGGGGCCAGAAGGACAATCCTCAGGGGTTTATGCGAATGGGCTTGAGGGGGTTAAAAACGGAAACCCGAACCATATTAATATAACCATAAACAATACCCAAGATAATAAATCTAAAGAGGATATTCTGAAAGATGAAAAAGACCAATTTTCAGCAGAAAAGAAATACTCTAAAAATGGAGCAACCCTTAGTTTAGAAAGTCTTTTGGAAGATTATGGTGCTGAGGTTTTTCATTATGCCTACCAGGAAGCGAAGAAAAGAGAACTTCAAAATAATCTTCCTTATATAAAAACGATTTGTAGGAACCGAATTTCCAAGCTTCAAGAAACGCTTAATATTGGGCAAAAATTGGGAGCTTCTCCCAGTCCCCAACCTTCCTGGTTTGGATTTTTGGAATGGGCAAAATCTCGACTCTCTTCATCTAGTTATAAAGATTTGCAAGAATTAGATATTGTCGTTGATGGAGATTGCATCTGTATCCAAGAAAAAGTGACAGCATCCCAAAGAACCATAATCGAAAGGTATTTTTCCCAGGAAGTAGACACAGATATACTTGTGGTTTTTGCTTCCCCTAAAGTAGAGAACAGAATTTTTTGAACATTATGAGATATGAACCAATTCGAATTAGCCACCCAAGGCAAGTCCAACACCTGAGAGTAAGCACTCAAGGGGTATTTGAAGAAAAATCAGGACAATTGATATCCTTTCTGGATGAGAAAGAAAAAAGCGGATTAACATCCATTATATTAGAACTATCCCCTGAGAACCAACATTTCAATCGAATTGAGATCCACCCAGTTGCGGGAGACACTGACTATTTTCCTGATGTCTTTCGTATAGAAATGTCCCAAGACCAAAAGTACTGGGAGCCTATCATCCAGGAGTCTGGATTCAAGCGAGCTCAAAAAGCGGTAGCGTTTTGGAATTTTACCCTAACATCAGCTAGGTATATAAAGTTTATTTGTAAAGTGACCCGTAAGACTGACCAAGGAAAATACAAGGTGTCCTTTGGCCAATTTAAAGTAATGATTTCGGGTGTAACAGGTATCCAGGCAAGTTCTGAATTGGACCGATTGAAAGTAAAAGAAAATTTAATTGATACAAGACCAGATTATGGTTGGGCTTCGAGCGAAAGACAAAATCCCCAAGATGAATTTCTCGTTTTTGATTTATCAGCAATTCATAGAATTGAAGAAGTTAGAATGCTGTCCAAGCAAGACGAGGTTACAAATTTTCCAGAAAGATTTACCGTTTATTATAGCGAGGATGATCTTTCTTGGCACCAGCTTCTAGAAGAGCCTTCTTTCATGGCTGAACCTGGAACTTGGTACCGCTGGAGATTTCTTCCAGTGAATGCAAGGTTTCTGAAAGTAATCTGCAACCAAGAGAAGCAAGCGAACAAAGTGTCCTATATATCTGAGATCATTGAGGTTGAATTCTATGCTACACCAGATGCAGCAGATGATGATAAAGCAGGTAGGACTCAAGGACCTCTGCCTTATGCATCTGTGCTAAGAGCAGGAATGGTCAGACTTGCCGTTGATGGAGAAACTCGCGAAGGTGTGTCTGTACAAGGCAGTGATCGTAGACTCAGAGAAGGAACTACGGAATACAAAGGGATAGTTGAGCTTGCTACTGATGGGGAAGACCGTGAAGGTGTCGTAGTCCAAGGAAATGATAAGCGCCTTAAGAATGCAACAGAACTTGGACATGGCTTGGTTCGTCTCGCAAGATCAGGTGAGAGTCGAGAAAATGTTGTCGTGCAAGGAAATGATGAAAGACTTAAGCTTGCAAGTACAGAGAGTCCTGGCATCGTAGAACTCGCATTAGATGGAGAAACGCGACCTGGAATTGCTGTACAAGCTAATGATAAGAGACTTAGAAAAGCTAGCCAGAAAGAACCCGGTTTGGTCACACTCGCAGCAACAGGTGATCCATCTCCAGATAAAGTAGTAACAGGTGATGATGAAAGACTTAGAGATGCAAGTACAGAAGCAAAAGGTATAGTACGTCTTGCTCAAAATGGTGAAGATTCAGCCTTAGCAGCTGTGCAGGGGAATGATAAAAGAATTAAAAATGCTACAACTGAATCTTATGGTATAGTACAATTAGCACGATCAGGAGAATCAAAACCTGGGGTCGTTGTTCAGGCCGATGATAATCGAATTAAGCCTGCATCCGAAGAGAACATGGGAATCGTAAGACTTGCACTTCTAGGCTCTGATGAACCTGGTAAGGCAGTCGTATCCAATGATCCTAGATTGAAAGATGCCAGAAATCCACTTCCCCACACACATGATTATGCAGCTAAAGACCATGATTACAATTCACATTCTGGGCTGATTCGGTTAACTGGGGATACATCTTCATCCTTCCAAGGAATTTTTCCTCCACCAGACAAACACTCTGTGATTTTTGGTAAAAACCAAAATCCTGAAGGTGCCGGAATTTCGGCAATTGGAAATAAAGAAGGCATTATTGGATATTCAGATCATACTGGAGTTCTCGGTATGTCAGCTGGTCAGTCTGGCAATGGATATGGAATCTTAGGTCTAAGCAAGAAGGGATCGGGCGGTGGTTTTACCTCTCAGTCTGGTTATGCTGTCCATGCAAATGGAAAAGGCTTCCCAGATAGAAATGTTCCTGGTTCTGGGAAAGGTCTATTAGTGGATGGAGATTCTTTATTCCACGGAACTGTCTCCATACATCTCTCCAATAGCCAAGATTGCATAGCTAAGAAATTTAAATTAGACACTCGTGATGTAGTATCTCCTGGGGATTTGCTAGTAGCTACCGATGAATCCTTGAAGCTTGCAAAATCCAAACAGCCCTACTCTACAAATGTGATTGGCGTACTTGTTGCAAGTCCTTCCCTTCTCTTGGGGGAAGAAAAAAAAGATCCAAACGAAGGTTTGGTGGCAGTTTATGGAGCTGTGCTACTAAATGTAGATCCATCTATGGGTATGATAAATCCAGGAGACTTACTTGTAAGCGGCTTGACGAGTGGTTATGCGGTCAAAGCAGACTCAAATAAAATTAAACCAGGAACCTTGGTTGGGAAGGCTCTAGAAGCATCTAAGAAGGAACGTGGTCAGATCTTAGTTTTATTAACTCTGGGCTAAGATTGAGGCATCTTGCTTCCTAAGATTGTATTAGAGCTTGTTCAATTTCCTGTATCTTGCTTCTAAGTCTTGGATAGCCTCATGCCCTTCTTTGCCTAGACTTTCAGAGAAAGAGTTCACATAGAGGTCAATGTGGGATTGTACAACATCCAAATTTTTATTTTGGGAATTCGCTAAAATGTAATCCTTGGCTTCTTTTGGGTTTTGCCATGCGAGTTGGAGACTTTTCTTAATTAGGTGGTCAATCTGTTCTTTTGTCTCCTTGCCCAAGCTTCGCTTAATTGCTATGCAACCTAGTGGTATGGGATAGGACGTTGTCTTCTCCCACCACTCTCCCAAATCGGCAACAACTTCTAGACCAAAATCTTGGTAAGTAAATCTTTCTTCATGAATGATGACTCCAAGGTCAGCATTGCCATTAGAAAGTTCGTGGATAATTTTATCGTAACGCTTGTATTGTAGGGGAAGGGAAGAATTGCCAGCATACAATTGGAGTAGCAAATTTGCAGTCGTCATGCTACCGGGAGAGAGTATAGATTTTGCATTGGCAATAGTAAAATCTGTCCCTTTTCTTCGTATCAAAAGAGGACCACAACCGCGACCCAAGGCTGAACCAGAATCTAGAATCTCATATTTATCAGCAACTTGGAAGTAGGCGGAAAAAGAGAGCTTGGTAATATCATATCTTCCAATGAGTGCTGACTGATTCAATTCTTCCACATCTTTGAGCTCTTCAACAATTTGTATCTTGGGATTTAAATTAGAATGGATGAGATTGTAGAAAATGAAAGTATCATTGGGACAAGGTGAATAGGCTAAAGTAAATCTTGATTCTTTCATAGTGAAAAAGTGTTTTCCTTATCGCTTTCCTTAATAAAATGGCAAGCACTTAGAGATTTAGAATCTATTCAACTGAGGTAAACTTTCGTGGCTATTAAAATACAAAAATACGGATTCTTTGCTGAATGTATCATTCATATTGTGTATTTAGTTTCGAAGTTTGCCCTAAAGAAGGTTGACCATTACTTTTTAGACGGCAATCCACGTCGCTTGGATCTGCCCTACCCTACAGTTTATATCGCAAATCATGTTTCCGAATTGGACATACCTGGTCTAGCTACCATTCATAAACGCATCCAAAATCCACGCATACAATATACCATTCCTGTAAGGGAAGATATTGTGCAGAAAAATTTCTTAGTTAAGGAATTTCGTCCCAAGGGAATTTTAAAGTACATTTTGCACTTAATTGATCTCACGGGAATTTTACCTCTTTTATTTCGGATAGTTGGAGCAGTTCCTGTCAAGCGGCCCTTTAGAGATAATGCAAGAGCTATGGTTAAGGATGGATCCTTGCGTGATCAAGTCGATAAGGACTGGACTATACTCTCCGACAATATCGATTTAGGAAAGAATGTTGTAGTCTTCCCTGAAGGAGTTTTTAGTGAAGATGGCAATTTACGTGTGATAAAGAATGGAATCGCTCACCTTTCAGAAAAGAAGCCAGGCTTGAATTATTTTTACTTTAATTTCACCTACGACTTGCTCAGTGATAAGAAGCCATGTTTACATATTGGTTTTGGAGAGCTTTTTCAAATAAATCCTGCATCAAAGAAAGAAGAAATCACTTCTATGATCAAAGAAAAATTATCTCGAGCTTATGTAGTGAATTCTGCGAACTTGGTTTCCTTTTTGATTCTAAGCTCTGATTTATTTGTAGGTAAGGACAAAATTTGGATACAGAAATCCGTCATGGATCTTGCTAAGAAAATCCATGACAAAGAAAATGCAATGGTAGAAAATGCCTTGCTTGATTCTCAAACGGAAACAATAGATCGCATACTCAGCGTTATGGTAAAAAGGAAATTGATATCATTCTCCAAAGAAGGTATTTATGCTAAGGGACCGAAGTGGGAAATCGAAAATAATCCAGAGAAGCCTAAAAGTTATAGGAAGGATAAGCCATTTACCTATCATAAAAATCAACTAAGAGCCTTCGAGCCAACTCTTCTGAATAGCATTAGTGAATACAAATAGAACTTTTACTGACTAATAAAGAATGTCATTTGCTTGGTGATAAAAAGAATTCGAAATAAAATAAATCCCATTAAAACGCTAGAGGCAGCTAGAAAGCCAAAGTCTTTGTATTCATTGTGGATCTGCTTTGCGAAAATCACTATGGGAATGGTCAAGACGAACATTCTTGCCAAATTATCAAAATTTCTCCAATAGCCTTCTTCTGCTATTGTCATTACAGCAAGCAAAGGAAGAAGAGGAAGCAATACTAATACAAGGTTCCAATTTTTTTGCTGTATTGCCTTTCTCATTTGTGTAAGATTTAATATTAGAATAATATACAATATAAATAAGAAAATTTTTGCAAAATTTTGAACCCAGGATCTAATTTCGAAAATTAGGAAACCTTGGAAACTTTTTACAAAACCAAACAAAGGAAAGTCGATCATATCTTGGAATTTTAAAGGCAGAGTGCCTGGCTCAGGTATAGAAAGAGATCTGGTATAGAAATAAAAACCCAGATAAATGGACAGAGGTATTAGAACAGCGGTAAGCTTCTTCCAATTTCTATTGAGAATGAAGTAGATTAGTAGTGGACCAAAAATGAAAATCGAAGTCTCTCTTACAAATAAGGCTAAAAGCATGTAAACTGCCCCAAGGAATATAGTTAGAAAAGATTTATGTAAGAGTAGTAAGGTTAGTGAAATGATACAAAATGAAACTAAAAGGGAATCTGAAACCAAAAGTTGAGTGCTTAAAAAGGAAAAGGCAGAGAAAAGATAGAAAAGAAAAAGTTTTTTATTTTTATCAGAAAGCAAGGAATACATAGTTAGGCTAGAAAGGATATGAAAGAAAGTGAGTATGCTCAAACATGCAATCACATAGAACTTCCATCCAATTAAATGAGCAAGACTTCCTGCTACAAGGGAGAGGCCCAATCTATGGAAACGAAAATAAAAAGAATCAAGAACGGGAAACTCTAGGCTTCCATCATTGAAAAGGAATTGAGAGATTAGGAAGAAAAATTGTCCATCATAGCCGCCATCTTTATAAATTACAAATCCGGATGGTATATATTGTGGATTTAAGTTTGCAAAACCCTCCCAAATATTGATCAGACTTGAAAGATTCATATCATAGTTTTGCACTTTTGCATAAATTGTTATGGCTAAGATCATTAAAAAAGCAAATATTGACAGGATTGGAAAAAGCTTTTTCATAGATCACAATATTTACTGGGATAGGGAGTTGTCCTCTGAAAAAAATTTTTGACACTATACAAAATATTTATAAATCTCTCGAAGAACTGGGTCCTAGAAAATCCTTTCAGATTATGCGTGGTCTTGGGCACGAGAGACTTATCTCCCTTTCTGAAAAAGCAGATAGAGATAAGATGCTCTATTTATCCAAGAGACTTTCAGATGATCTGATTATTGATTTAGTTCAGAAATTGCCAGAACCAATTCTTCTCGAAACTCTAGACAATCTATTAGAAGATGACATTGTTTATTTCTTAGAAAAGTTTCCTTTGGAAGTTATCGTTCAAATTTCTATCACCATCCCTCCTTCGGATGTAAGAAAAATGGTTCTTGAACTCGGAAGAGAAGAATTGCTTGAATCTCTTCAAAAAGTAGGCATTGATAAGTCTTTAATTCTATGGGAGAAGCTAGGAACAGATAGAGTTATAAAACTTGCTCTAGCTTCCGGTATGAGCCAACTAACAAAGATAGCGACGAGTCTTACTGTTGAAGAAAGTTCTAAGTGGATACAAGAAAGGGGAATAGATGAGATTCCAGTTTTCTTGGAATTCTTCGGTGTAGATAATATGATTTCTCTATTCAAGACACTCGGCTTTGACACGGCTCTAGCACTTATCAATCAGTTAGGTGCCAAAAAGATGATGGAAATATCTAAAAAAATCTCAAGCATGAAACTTGCAGCAAAAGTTCCTAATACAATTCATCTTCTTCCTTCCAAGAAAAAACCAAAATCCAAGAAAGGGAAACAAGCAAAGAGAAAAAAGACTAAAGTCAAATCTAAAAGAAAATCAAAGCCATAGTTATAACTATAGTCATAATAAAGTGATATGTTTTTATCTGTTGCATTGCAAAATTTATCCTGGTATTATTCTTCCGAAAAATTTTTAAGATCTCCACCCTTCTGCTTTGCAGAATCAATTTCTTTGCTATAGGCTTCGTTTCTCGATTGGATGGATTCAAATCTTTTTGTTAGAATGTCGTTCGTAACTGAATTTGTATTGGGATTGATATTGAGTTTTTCTTTAGCGTAATTTAGGATTTCTAGTTTTTCAGCTAGCTCTTGTTTCTTCTCAGAATAAAAAAACAGTGATTCATCGGAAGTAAGTTCTTCCCCAGTGATTATTCTATCCTGGAGAGAATCCATGATCTCATTGCGTCTTTTTTCTTTGGCTAGTTCTTTATCTGTTTTTTCTCTTGGAATATAACGATTCTTAGGAAATAATTCAGCCAAAGGTTTGTATTTTTCAATGGCAAGTTTCTTCCTGCGTGCTCTTTCTTCGGGGCTGATTCTAGCTGGATCATATTCGTATGCTTTATCCGAAATTGCAGATTCTTCCGATTCTTTGTCTGAGAATTCAAGAAAGCCATTATTTGCATCAAATAGTGAGCCTTCTGATTTTTCTGAAACCAAAGCATCCCTCCCATTCGTATAGGAATTTCTGGCTTGGGATTCATTCCTGGCTAGCTTGCTTTTATTTGTTTCTGATTTAGAAAATAGCATATAAGCGAGTACAAGCGAGACGCAAACTATAATAGTATAAAGTAAGACTTTTTTTATTGAATGACTCATTTTTGTATTTCCACCTCAAAAGAGGAACCCTTGCCCTCTTCACTTTGAAATTTTAATTCTGCCCCCATTTTTTCAACCAAAGATTTTACTATAGAAAGTCCGAGTCCTGTTCCACCGATCTTGCGATTGGACTCCGAAGGAATGCGGAAAAACCTATCGAAAACAGAACTCTTGAATTTGTCAGGAATTCCATATCCAGAGTCCGTAACAGTAAATCGTATCCATTTGTTATCGGACTTTAACGAGAGTTTCACGAATCCATGCTCTGTATATTTAATTGCATTTATGTACAAGTTGGAAACGATTTGAGAAAATTCAAACCGAATTCCTTTGATCAAATGCCCTCTTTCTAAATCTGCTGTAATTGAAATATCTTTTTCATTGGAAAGATGGGAATTCATATGCATTACATCTTCAATTACTATAGCTGGATCAAATTCTTCCATAGATTCTGCTTCTGATTCATCTTGGTTTCTTTCGATTTTCAGCAGGTTCTCAATCAAAAAGCTCAACCTCTTAATATTCTTATCTATGATACTTAGCATTTCTGAATTTTCTGGTTTAGAGCGAATCAAGGAATCATTAGAAAGCAATTCAAAGTAGCCACGGATATTAGTCATGGGTGACCTTAGTTCATGACTGATGTTGGAAATAAATTCATGCTTAGCTCGTTCCGATTCAATTCTTTCTCTATTGTCCTTAATGATAATTTGGTATCTCTTCTTTGGACTGACTAACATAGAGTTAATGGAAATGTCCACTCCAAGTCGATTCCCATCTCGTAGAATGATCTCACCATCAGGAATATGAAGCATAGAATCTGATCTCTCATTCTTAAAATAAAGGCTGGTACTAAGCTTCTGTCCACCAACCAAATCATCAATTTTCATTCTAGAAAGATCCATCCTGGAATACCCACTCATCAAACGAAATTGTAGATTGGACTCAAGCAGTGCTCCCGAATCTGCATCAACAATGATAAGTGCTTCTCTTGAAAATTCGAAAAGGTATCTATATCTTTCTTCTGAATACTGCAAGTTTACAGAACTTCTATCAAGCTTGATTTCTAGAATGGAGTTAAAATTTTCTAGTTCAATGATTCTCTCATTCAATTTAAAAATTTCAGCATTCCAATAATCTAACATATTGTTTATATGAATTTTTACTCTATTGTCTATGCGTAAGGTCTCATCAACATTTAGACGTGAATGAATATTCCCTTCTAGAATATCTAGGGAAATGGAAATAGCATCTGTTATTAAATGTCTTGTGTAATTTTGCTTTCGATAGTTTACGAGAGTTGGTGAGTATTGGTAATCTGCTCCTGGATTCTTAAAGCTAAAAGTCCTAACAGGAGAAGAATCAGTATTATCTATGGCTTGCCAGATTTCATCAAATTGAAGAATGCCATTGATTTCTTCTAAGGAGATTTGTTTCTTTATAGTTCTAAAGAAGAAATCTTGAATTAAACTGTGAATATTATTCGAATTTCCTTTAACGGAGAATATGCGAGACTTGTCTAGTTTGTTGGCAAGAAGAATTTGTTTGAATTCACCTATGCGATAGCTTGGGTAGAAATGATTGAGGTTAAAGTCTGTACTAAGTTCATCTATTTCATTCTTCGAGATTTCATTGAGGTATTTAATCGCTTTGCGAATAGCTCTAAGGATTTTATCAGATTCATTTGGGAATTTACTTACAAATTGTCCACCAAAAACGAAAAGAGTATTTGCAAAGGATCCAGGAATGGAATTGTTCTCGTATGAATTTGATGTATTTTCCACATCCTCAAAATTTTGGAATTTGTTTAAGAAGGGATAAAAGTTCGAATCACCGCTCATTCCAAGAGTTGTAGCCTTTCTCAATTGATTTTCCATAAGATAGTATGGCAACTCTACAAAACGCAGTTTGGGCATTTTGCCTGGGAAGAAGTTCTCTACAAATTTTTCGGTGAAAAATCTCTCTATAGAAAGTTCACTTGGTACGGGAATAGTAAAAGTTTTGTTGACAAGAATGTCACTAGGCTCAAAGAAATTTCTAGAGTAGAAACTAAGCTTAGAATGGGAAAGATATAAACCTTTGTAGAGTCTCTTGACTTTCGATTTTTTGAGAAAGCAATCATGGACATAAAGTAAGGTAGGAAGTTCACCCGCATCAATTCTGCCCGATTCCAAGAGAGAAAAGATTCCTTTGTAATCTATGCAGGATCTGAGATCAATATCCAATCCCAGTTCCTCGAAGAAGCCCTTTTTCTCTGCAATGGCTATAGGCAAGGAGCTAATTCTGTCGGTTATCATGATCTTAATCATTCTTCCAATTTGCCCTCGCCTAAAAAAAATACGATAGTTTTTCTGGTTTTTTGTCGAAGAGACATAATATGAACATAACGGATATTCCTTCCTTGCAACAGGTTTTTCGAAGAATGGGCGAAATTGAGAAAATTCTTGGATCGAAATCACCAGAGAAGGTGGGAAATGTGCTTAACCCAGGCAATCAAAATAGTGCTGTTAATAAGCCAAGCTTCGAAGAAATGATGGAAGAGGCAGCAAGTCAAGGCTTGGATTTAGAGAACCCGCGAGGGACTCAAGATTTTTCAGGAAGCACGCTTTCAAATCCTAGAATGACTGAGGCTCTGGAACAAAAGATTGCCTTGGAATCTAAAAAAAATGGAATCGATCCTAATCTAGTTAAGGCGGTAATTCAAACCGAATCCAATTTTAAAGCGAATGCCATCTCTCCTAAGGGGGCTATGGGGCTAATGCAATTGATGCCACCAACTGCTAAGATGTTAGGTGTTGAAGATGCTCTCGATCCTATGGAAAATATTGAAGGTGGAACGAAATTTCTGGGAGATATGATGAGTGAATTTCAAGATCGCAAGCTTGCCTTGGCTGCTTACAATGCTGGTCCAGCTGCTGTGAAAAAATACAAAGGTATTCCACCTTATGCTGAAACACAAAACTATGTTAGTAAAATAGAAAAGCTTTTAAAATAAATAAATTTTACTTTTGAAGGTTGCTATAGCCTAGAATGGATTGTTGCCAAATTATATAATCTTGGTACAAATAAAGTTTGGAAAACTTCCCAAGGTTCTCTTCTAATTTAGTTTTGTAAGAAGTGGAAGTTTTGTCTGAGACAATTTTATCTTGCAAGCTTTTACTTAATAAAATAGACCTATCTCCCAACTGCATCAATTCACTACGTCGGTCTTTCTTGCGGGCTGGAAATTTTCTGGTTATATCAACTATATCAGCCTGCCAAATATCATCTAAATATAAATAGCTATTTCCTTCTCTAGTTAGAACCTCATAAAATTTATGCTTGAGTTTGGTCGCAAAATAAATGTAATGCGCTGTAATTGGGTCAGAATAGATGGAATTCGTCCCTGCAATTAAAGATTGGCTTCGAATAAAATTCTCTTTCTTGGATTCAAGTAAATCATCTATAGTCTCATCATATTTGCTGTAATTGAAATATACTGCTACAAGTATTCCCGCAACTAAAATTCCAGTAAAGGTTCTTGTGTTTAATTCCTTCTCTGTTCCTAAAAGAATATTTCCTACAAACAAGGTAAGAAAGGCAGGAGAAATATAAAGTGTAGTAGAAGCAGAATGGTACACAAGTTCAAGAAAACTTGAGGTTCCAAAAAAATCTAATATAGAAAAAACCACCAAAAGAGTAAACAAGCTCATTAAATAAGTGACAAGAATGATAAATGGAATATTCTTCCTTTTGTAAAAAACAGTAGTCCTTGCTTTATTGGAACTCATAGATCTTAGGCAGGACCAAAGAGTAAATACAGTAAACCCAAACAAGAACATTCTCAAGTCGGTAAAGAAGGCAACAAGAAGCAGAGCTGGAAAGAGAAAAAGATCTAAAATTGTCTCCATACGAAAGGTATGGAAGATCAGTAAAATAAAGGTTAAACCAACAAGCTCATGAAAGAAGAGTATGGGAAATTCATGGGAATAAGGAAGAAAGGCAGAAATGTAAACCAAAAAATGGTGGTTGAACTTCCATTCCCCTTTTCGGAAAAGAAGTAGTATCAAATGCAAATTCAAACTGAAAAGCAAGGCGGCTATGGATTGGAAACTAGTCAGGTAGTTCATCCCGAAGATGGTCTTCCAGAAAAAAACCAAAAGCACGGGAAGTGGTTCTTCCCATGAGAAAAAAGCTCCCTCTTCCGTTATAGCTCTTAAATTTGCAAGAAAGACATAACTCTCTGGATCAGCAAGCACTGGTCTAAGATTCAAATAAAGCCAAAATATTCCAAATAAGATAAGAATGGAAAGAAAGAAGGCGATGGGATTGAGTGGGGTTCTTTCTTTGTACACAAATGTTTCCAATAGTTTTTCTCTCTCCTGTTTAAAATTTAGCTGAAATTATTCCAGAAGATTTTAAGTTTTACATAAGAAATAAAAAGTTGGCATCAATGGAAAAATACCCTCATGTTCTCTACGACCAAAACGGCAATAGTACGAAAGACAAAGCTTGGATCTTTCGTACCTACGCAGGTCATACAAATGCGAAAGCATCCAATGAACTCTATCGCAAGAACTTAGCAAAAGGTCAGACTGGACTCTCCATCGCCTTTGATCTTCCAACCCAATGTGGATATAGTTCCGACCATGGAATCTCTAAACCTGAAATTGGAAAAGTGGGAGTTCCTATCAACTCACTAGAGGATTTTCGAGTACTTTTTGACCAGATCCCCATAGAAGAAATGAACACATCCATGACTATCAATGGTACTTCCATGTGGCTTCTTTCTTTATATGTGGCACTTGCCGAAGAAAGAGGGATAGACCTTAAGCTTTTGCAAGGAACAACTCAAAATGATTTAATCAAAGAATACCTTGCCCGTGGGACTTATATTTTCCCACCAGGTGAATCCATACGAATCATAGTGGATATGTATGAGTATTGTTTGAAAAATACTCCTAAATGGAATCCCTCCAATATTTGCTCTTATCATTTGCAAGAAGCAGGTGCAACACCAAGCCAAGAACTTGCCTTTGCTCTTGCGACCGCAATAGCAATCTTAGATGCAATCAAGGAAAGAAATTGTTTCACTGAAGAAGAATTCGAACAGTGCGTCGGAAGGATTTCCTTCTTTGTAAATGCAGGAATTCGCTTCGTAGAAGAAATGTGTAAGATGCGTGCCTTTGTCGCAATGTGGGAAGAAATTACAACTGAACGTTACAAAGTGAAAAATCCCAAGTACAGAGTGTTCCGATATGGGGTTCAAGTCAACTCACTTGGACTCACAGAAGAACAACCAGAAAACAATGCTTGGAGAATTCTCATTGAAACCTTGGGTGTAACTTTGAGTAGAGATGCAAGATGTAGAGCACTTCAGCTTCCAGCTTGGAATGAGGCACTCTCCCTACCCCGTCCTTGGGACCAACAATGGTCACTTCGTCTGCAACAAGTTCTTTCTTATGAAACAGACCTTTTGGAATACCCAGATTTATTCGAGGGTTCAAAAGTAATTGAATCCAAAGTGAATTCACTGAAAAAACAAGCCTATGATGAAATCCATAAAATCTTGGATATGGGTGGTGCTATCAAGGCAATCGAAAACGGCTATATGAAATCCCAGTTGGTGAAATCCCAAACGGATCGTCTATCAAAGATTAACTCAGGCGAACAAATCATAGTTGGTAAAAATAAGTGGACAGAGGGCATCAAATCACCTCTCTTAGGTGGCGAAGATGGTGGTATCTTTAAGGTAGATCCTAAATCAGCGGAACAAACTCTTAGCGTTCTTAATAAGGTAAAAAAAGAGCGTGATCCCAAGAAGGTTGCAGATGCACTTGCTCAATTGAAAGCTGATGCCAAAGAAGGCCGCAATATGATGGCAGCTTCCATTCATGCAGCCAAAGTTGGTGTGACTACAGGAGAATGGTCCGATACGCTCAGAGAAGTTTTTGGTGAATACAACCCACCTACTGGAGTGGAAGGACAATCTCTTAAGATAGAAGATGAGAAAACAGAAAGAGTCCGTGGCAAGGTGAAAGCATTCTTGGAAGCTACAGGGCATAGACCCAAGATCGTTGTCGGCAAACCAGGTTTAGATGGTCATTCCAATGGCGCTGAAATGATAGCTGTATCTGCAAAACATGCTGGCTTTGATGTAATCTACTCTGGAATTCGTTTGTCTCCCGAAGAGATCATTCAATCTGCTGTGGAAGAAAATGCCGATGTAATCGGTATTTCCATACTATCAGGATCTCATAATGAAATTGCGGAACAAATCTTTGATGAGCTTAAGCACTACAAAGCAAATATTCCAGTTGTTATAGGTGGAATCATACCGGAATCGGACTTTGAGAGCTTAAAGAAGCAAGGCATACGTGAAGTGTTCACTCCCAAGGACTATGATCTAATGAGCATCATGGAGAAAATCATTGATTTGATATCTAGTATCTCCAAAGCCGCATAGCATAGATTTGGTTTTGAAGGAAGACAATAAATCCAAGCAAGCTATGCTTGCAGAGTCGAGTTTAGATTCAGAAGAAAACAAACTTTTCCAAGAACTCATAATCGGCTCTAAGGAATTAGAAAAGTTCAGTTTGGCGAAGGCAATTTCTCTCTTAGAAAGAGAGGATAGCCCCGCTAAGCGAGCTAGGCTTTTTCCTATGTTAGCTGCCATGGGTTTAAGTGAGTCCAAGGGTTATACTATTGGCATCACTGGGACTCCTGGTGCAGGTAAGTCCTCCTTGATTGGAGAGATTTGTAAGCATTTTCTTTCAGTTGATTCTAATCAAAGCTTGGCGATAGTTGCCATTGATCCTTCCAGCAATGTATCAGGAGGCTCCATACTAGGAGACAGAACCAGAGTGATTCTTCCTAGAAGAGAGAACAGAGTGTACTTTAGATCTCAGGCTTCCCAGTTAGAGCTTGGCGGTGTAAATCCTTACACCTACCATGTGATTCGATACCTGCGACACTTCTTTGATTACGTTCTAGTTGAAACTGTAGGCATAGGACAGAATGAAATTGAAGTTTCTCTGCTGACGGACTATTCTTTTCTCGTAATGCAACCATTAGGTGGAGATCAGGTTCAATTTATGAAAAGTGGGATTATGGAAGTTCCCGATGCTTTCATCATCAATAAATGTGATGAAGAAGGGCTCGCTAACTCAAGCTACCACCTTCTTCTCTCCACTTTAGAATTTCTGAAGGACGTTCTGCCCAACCAAAAGTTGCCTCCAGTCTTCAAAACATCCGTTGTCAAAAAGCTAGGAATTGCTGAGGTTTGGAATTTTGTTGCAAGCAAACCACAAAGAAAGGATAGCCAAAAAGAAATCATCTACCAGCTTGAAAAGTGGGTTCGCAATGAATATGGAAGATATGGAGTAAGAATATTCAAATCCATGTTAGCTGAAGAAAATAATACAAATCTAAGCTATGAAAATTTAGAGATAATGTTTCAACAAAAAATTGGGAACTAGATTTTTTCGGTATTTCAGCTTTGCATAATCTGATCTCTAGAATCTAAAGCAAAAAATAAGAATAGATACTTCTTAGAAAATAAAAATTAATAGACTTAGTTGGAATCAGAACTTAAACTGTTACACATCTTATTGAAGTAGGTTTTTATGAAAGTTTTAGTTTGTACTGTTTTCTTTACCTTTGTCATGACTGCGAGTATCTTTTCAAAAGATAAAGCAGGAGCCTTGCCAAAGATAGCGATAAGTGAGGATGGAATTGTTTTGAATGAGCAGAATCTAAAGGCAGATCAAAATGTTGAGTACTACCAAGCTATTCTGGGTGATTTTAATGTGAAAGAGAATCGTGAGGATGGATTGTATTATACTTGGGACAAACTGGGTCTGAAGCTTCGAGAGGATGCAAAGACAAAGAATATCAATCAAATTTCCTTGTTCCTGACTATTGTTGGAACGAGTACAACAAAATCACCTTATAGGGGAAAGTTGACAATCATGGGTAAGGATATTAACTTTAGCACCAATCCATCCAAATTAAAGAATGAATTAGAGTGTGAGCAGATTTTTTGTGCATTCAAATTGGATACTAAAACCGTTTATACAAATCTAACTTTGGATAAAAAGAAATTTCAGCACATACAAATAGAACTGCCCTAGTAATTCGCACATCTAGGAAATTATTTCTTTTTTAGAGTTCAAGATAGAGATCCATAGTTCATTAGAATGAATTATGGATCTTGCTTGAGATTTCAATTATTTGTTACTACCAGTTTAATGGATGGTTCCATCCATGCTTCTTTCGCATTCGCAAAATCTGCAGTTTGTGTTACAATGCGTCCAGGAGTGAATTCTCCCGATTCAATGTATTTTAATATCTCAGGCATAGATTCTTTGGAATCTACTCTTCCGATTTGAACTTCCACTCCTATATTATAAAATTCTAAATATGGGATTGAGAGTTTATTGGTCCAAAAGATAGAAGCTGAAGTAAGAATTGCATGGGCTGCGAGTGAGCGAGTTGCAAGATTCCAACCTTCTATGGAAGCGCTTGCATCACAAACAAGGTTGAACCTCCCAGCAGATTTGGGAAATTTATCACTCCATGCAACTGGTATTCCCAAGGATTCAGCAAAATCAATTCTGCTTTTATCAGTATCCATATAGAGAACAGAGACTTGTTTGGTTTGGTGGAGAAATAAGGCTGTATACAATCCTATACTGGATGCCTCTCCTCCAACTACAAGTGCATTACCTGATTTGATTCTAGGTAAATATTTGCCAGCTAACTTCCATACTTCGGAAATGTTATCACTTAGACTTGCAATGGAAATCGGATCTATTCCCTGGGGAACTTTTAACAGCATTTGCGAAGCATAGGGAATATGAACCAAGTCTGCTAAGGCACCTCCAAAATGATTGGCTCCAGGTGGCATTCCAAAGCCTGAAGTTAAAGGCACAGTTTCACAAGAATTTGAAATTCTACTGCTGCACATGAGGCAGTCGCCACAAGATACTTGGAAGCTTACGGC
>PEQN01000011.1 GCA_002786225.1 Leptospira sp.
TCTATAGAAGAAGCTAGTTCTAGACTTTCTGCATTTCGAAACAATATCCCTCTTGAAGCCGCCTTCCCTGTTCCAACTAACAAAGAAACAGGTGTAGCAAGTCCCAAAGCACAAGGACAGGCTATTACAAGAATGGCAATAGCTTTCTCCAATGCTCCAGGAAGATTTCCAGGTTCCAGAATTAAAAACCAAATAATGAAATTTAAAATTGAAATAGAGATAACAATTGGTACAAAGATTCCTGAAATCTTATCAGCAATTTTTTGCAAAGGAGCCTTGGAAGCTTGAGCATCTTCGACAGTTTGAATTATGGATGCAAGCACAGTTTCTGACCCAACTTTTTGTGCTTCAAGGATTAAGGTTCCTGTTCCATTGATGGTACCACCCAAGACTATACAGTCTTTCTTTTTATCTACAGGAAAACTTTCACCTGTAAGCATGGATTCATCCACTAAACTTTCCCCTTCGGTTACTAAAGAATCCGTAGGGATTTTTTCTCCCGCTTTAACCATAATTATATCTTTGATCTTAATAAATTCGGAAGGCACTTCTACCCATGAATCTTGTTTTTTGATCAGTGCTCTTGGAGCTTTCAACTGAATCAGAGCTTCTATTGCTTGTGAACTCTTTCCCCTAACAACAGTTTCTATCCATTTACCCACTAAAATGATTGTAATGAGCACAGCAGATGTTTCATAATAGAGTGAAGGAAATACAGCATGTCCTAAATTAGATAAATGTTCATAATGTTCGATTGAATTTAGAAAGAAAATATCAGATTGATTGTATCCTTGTATTATGCTAAATCCTAAGCTATAAAAGTATGCCGCAGAGGTTCCCATAACAACTAAGACATCCATGTTGGATGAGCCATTACGTAGCGCTCGGTAAGCTCCCAAGATAAATGGAAAACCCATCCAAAACTGGATAGGACTTGCAAGCAAAAACTGAAACCAGGGGTGCATCAGAATGAGAGGTAGTGGAAGAAAGGAAAGAAAACTTACATGCGAAACCATAGTATATAACAAAGGTAGAGATAAGGCAGCAGAGAAAAGTAATCTCTGCTTCAATTTGTTTAATTCTGCTTTGTGTTTATCTTCAGATTTGATTTGTTTTCTATAGAATGCTCTGAAGCTGAATAGCCTAAGGATTTTACTTTCTCAAAGATTGTATCCTTTTGTATGTCAGCCTTATATTTGACATATGCTGTCTCTCTTGCAAAATTAACCCTTGCTTCCTCGATTCCATCTTGTTTGTTCAAACCTTTTTCTATTCTAAGCGCACAATTTGCACAAGTCATACCAAATAAATCTAGAGTGATTTCCTTGTTGGCGGCAACAAGTTCTTTATGAATTGATTTTGCTTCCAAGAGAATAACCCGCTTCTTGTAAATTGTCTTTCATACTCTTCAAAGATTCTTCTGATAATTCGGAATCCAAGATGACAATATTTCTTTCCTTGTCAGCTTTTGCCTTGATTCCATTCTCCAAGAATGATTCTTCGACTGTTTTAACACAGTGTCCACAAGTCATACCATCTACTCTATATTCAATACTCATATTTCTAATTCTCCTTGATGGGCAAATTGTATTTTACAGCCATTCCTTTAGAACCATTTCTCTCAGAAATTATTTCCAAAATTCCTTCTTGATCAATTTCACTGGATGATCCTTTACAGTAAAAATGATCTGGATGAGAATAACATTTTAAAACTTTTTCAGATTTACTTGAAATAATTTTAGCATTAACCTTAGAATTCATAGTGTATGGGTTTTTAAAAGAAATATCAAGAAGATAAATCTTAAATCCTTTTCCCTGATAATCCAAAACTTCCGTGTGGTATGCTCCAGGCATTCGAATTTTTCCACCATTCTGTCCTATTTGATTCTCACCATGTGCGAAAATAGAAAAGGCCCAAAGGTAAATCCCAAATCCAGTAATTATTTTTATTTTTGTCATTTTGATATTTATTCTCCTAAATCATAGTTTGATGTCAGTTTATACCTTCCCATAGTTGGAATGTCAACACCCGAATATTTTTTTTTATCATTTTCCCATAAAAAGTGAATCACTTTTTATAATTTTATTTGCTTTTATATAAACCTTCCCATTATTGTAAGCTTGTCTAATGAAATTAAAAGGAGACTAGAGATGAATATAGGCATGCTATCTAAAGAATCTGGTGTTAGTACAAAGCTCATTCGCCACTATGAAGATATTGGACTAATAAATAAAGTTGCTAGATCAGAAAATGGTTATAGAATTTATTTAGAATCTGATATAAATAATTTAAGATTCATTAAACGATCTAGAGAATTAGGTTTTTCTTTATCAGATATTAAAAAATTATTGAGCTTATGGAAGAACAAATCTAGAACAAGTGAGCAAGTAAAACAACTAGCCAATAAACATTTACTTGATTTAGAGAATAAACTAAAACAAATCAAAGACATGGCTGATAGCTTAAGGCATCTTGTACAAAATTGTCATGGAGATCATAGGCCTGATTGCCCAATCTTAAAGAAACTAAGTGACTGAATTATTTGCTTGATTTTTCATTTTAGGAAACGGTATTTCTGAAATAAGAATTCCAACTAATACAAATAAACAACCTAACCAGCCTATAAACGATAAGGACTCTCCTGCCACAAGAAAGGCAAATAAACTTGCAAAAACTGGCTCTAAGCTAAAAATAATCCCTGCCCTAGTTGGCGTAACAGCTTTTTGGTATCGCGTCTGAATTAGCAAAGGAATAATAGTTGCAATGATACCAGTGTAAACTAATCCAAAGATTGCTATTCCTTCCCAAGATTTTGGGAATAAAAATGCACCCATCAAAAATGATTGAATGCAAAAATAAATTCCAGAAAGTAAAAATGCCGTAGACAACTGTCCGAAGTACAATCCTCTTTCATTATAAATTTTCGTTGTCTTATCTATAAGAATGATATAAAGAGCAAAAAACAAGGCACCAGCTAAGGTTATTAAGTCGCCAATATTCATAGGCTCTGAAAAGTTCAAATCAAATATACTTCCTGATCCAAAACTAATTAAAAAAAGACCAAACATAACAAATATTACTGCAATAAATAATTTATTACTTGGAAATTTTCGATTCCAAATAGCCTCAAGAATTGGAGTAAAAATTACATAAGCACCAGTGATAAATCCTGATTTTGTTGCACTTGTATATTCTAGTCCCAATGTCTGTGAGGCATATCCTAAGAACATGATAACACCAACCATGATTCCCATTCCTAAGGAATCCAAAGGAATCTTCGTAAGACTTCTCCTCCAAATAATAAGAGACCCGACTAAGGCAAGACCAAATCGTATGCTGAGAAAGAAACTAGGATGCAAAGTCTCAACGGATAGTTTTATAAAAATAAAGGTTCCACCCCAGATGATGGTCATCAATATGAGGTAGAACTCTGCTTTTATGTCAAAAATTGATTTATATAAATTCATTCACATGAAACCACTTACTGCCTTGGTGAGCTTTCCACCGGGACTAGGAAGGCAAGCCTTAACTGAGATTGAATCCATACTTAATGATCCCATGATTCCAGAAAAGAAGAATACAAGTTCTCCTAAGCTATTACTTTTTCCAGAAAAAATTCTCATTCGAAATACATCCTTGCAATCCATCATGGGAATTTGTTTTCGTAGTTTTTTTCTAAGAGATATTTATATACTACTAAATGGTTTAGAATTAAAAAATATAGAAGATGAACTTCCTGATACTTTCCGCACATGGATTAAAGAAACAAAGAGTTTTTCTCTTCAATTACAAGTTAGAAAGAATCCCAGCCTTGACACAGAAGCATTTATAGAAGAATGCAAAAGTTTTATTCACAAAGCCATAGGTGGTGCAGAAAATATAGAACCAGCTAACAATCGTATAGGTCCTAGGTTTTTAGTTTCAATACTTAGAAATAGATCCGAATTGTATTTTGCAGTAAAATCAAAACCTCTCTACCAAAGAGGATTTCGATCTCCATTTCCTCTTTCCGCTCCTATAAGCGAAGACCTTGCATCAATTCTTATCAACTTCACCCTACAAAAGTTTTCATTTAATAGAAATTCGATTCAACTAGATGCTTTCATTCCTTTCTCTGGTACAGGTACTTTTGCTTTTGAATTATTTATGCAGATCTACAAAATTCTTCCTGGTTTGCTCAAATTTCAGGAAGATGATTTTTCTAAACATTTGAATTATGGTAAAATTTGGAAATTTCTTCGCGATAAATCTTGCAAAGGTATTTATAGAAATCTTGCAGACCATTCTCCCTGTCTAAAGATCCACAATTTCGATTTTCGTTCTGATATTGTCGAAAACTCTTTGTTAAATGAGAGTAATCTTCAATCTATACTTGACCAAAACCTCGGCAGTATTATTACTCAGTCCTTTCCAGGACTCAATGAAATCATGGAGTGGAAGACAGCAGATTTCTTTGAAACACTGATTCCCAACCTAATGTCCAAGAACCTATTTCTTCCTTTGAATCCTCCCTATGGAATTCGACACAAGAATAAAGAATCCGTAGCTTCCTTCTTCCAAAGAATTGCTCGTAAAACAAATCAACTCTGCCTTGATTTACCACCAGAAACCAAAATCCATGGATTTTTACTCTGCCCAGATGCAAATTCCTACTCAGCAGCTTCTGAAATCTGGCGTACAGATTGGAACTTAGAAACTCTTCACTTCTCACAAGGAAAACTTTCTATACGTGCCTTATTTTTTTCTTCCAAAAATTGAAAAAAACCTTGTCAACCTAGGGAATTATGTCACTTATATCTGTTATAACTAAAGAGACATAAACAGGCTAAATCCCATGAAAATCACAAAAAATGAAGAACAAATCTCTCTGCTCATCTCCCTACCATGGGAAGTTGACTCCGTACGCATCATAGGAAAACCTACTTTCTTAAAAGTCCACGAAATCCTGCAAGGAACCGGACGATATCTTGAAGTCATTTGCGAAGAAGCAAAATATTTCACCGCTTTTGAAGCCTTCTGTGACTTGGTGATACACAATGTACAGGATAAACACTTACCAGGAGTATCTGTTTTTCTAAATGCTCTAAGAACTTGGGATTGGGAAGAAGTTCGTAAGACAGCTTAATTCAATCTTTCTACTAAAAATGGTTTATTTTTCTTTAGTTGCGACACAAACCTTGAATCCACCTAATTTGTGACATTGATCCTTCTTGAGTTTTTATGAAGTTTTCATAATTTAGGAGAAAATTGCCACCCCCTTAAGGGGGTGGCTGAGTGAAGATGCCCATCCAAATCCACGAATCCTGGAAGGAACTACTAGACCCCGAATTTCAAAAACCTTACTTCAAGAGTTTAACAGGTTTTTTGAAGGACGAGTATAAGAATTACAAGGTCTACCCACAGGCTAAGTTTATTTTTAGAGCTTTTGATATGGTTCCCGTTCAGAAAGTAAGAGTCGTAATTTTGGGACAAGATCCTTACCACGGGCCCGGCCAAGCCCATGGACTTTGCTTTTCTGTGGATAAGTCAGTCAGAATCCCCCCATCTTTGTTGAATATTTTTAAAGAAATAACGGCGGAGTTTGGAGGTTCAATGCCCCAATCAGGAGATTTAAGCTACCTTGCTGAACAAGGTGTATTGCTATTGAATTCTACTCTGACGGTAAGGGAGGGTCAAGCTGGTTCCCACCAAAATCGAGGCTGGGAAACATTTACAGATGCAGTCATAGAAAGACTCAGCTTACAAAGAGACAAGCTAGTTTACCTACTTTGGGGAGCCTATGCCATTCGTAAATCTGAACTGATCCGATCTAAAGAACATCTCTTGCTAAGCTCCGCCCACCCTTCGCCTCTTTCTGCATCCCGTGGTTTTTTAGGAAATGGACATTTCAAGCTTGCAAATAAATATTTAGAATCTATCCAAGAAAAACCCATACGCTGGATTTGAAATTAACTTGCTTGCGAAGTCATAGATTTCAGACTTGAGCTATGTTTCCTTTAACAACAAGAGAATTTATCTTTGCCCTTATGAATGGCTTTTTAATAGGAATAGCCAACCTTATACCTGGTGTAAGCGGTGGAACATTTGCACTTGTTCTAGGTCTCTATGATCGTTTAATCAATGCTACAACTCGAATAGACGCATCCACCATCAACAATACTCTAGGCTTTATCAAGGCTCCACATAAACGAGAAGCAAGAGTTGCCTTCGCTGAGGAACTTCGTAGAATAGATTTCTATTTCCTAGTTTCTATCTTCATAGGTATCGCTCTTGCCATACTATCAGGTGCTAAGCTGATTCAATTTTTACTTGCCCATCACCCCTCTCCCACTTTAGCTCTTTTCATAGGCTTAATCATTCCTTCACTCTCCGTTCCTTGGAAGATGCTAGAAGTTCGCACTGCCAAAACACTATCTTGGATGCTACCTGGAATTATCTTAGCTGTTATACCTATACTTATGAAAATGAATCCTGAGGGATCTGACAATCCTTTGGTAGGTCTCGTAACTGGTGCCATTGCAATTTCTGCCATGATACTTCCCGGTGTAAGTGGCTCCTACATTATGTTAGTTTTAGGTGAATACCAAGTTGTTCTTGCGAAGATTGCAAACATCTTTCAATGGGAATCTATCCTTTTTCTGGGATCTTTTGCTTTAGGTTGCCTGCTTGGTCTTTTGCTTTTTACAAGACTCATTCGATATCTTCTAGACCACAAGAAATCTTCAACTATGGCATTTTTAATAGGTTTGATTCTTGGATCTTTTGTGATCCTTTGGCCTTTTAAAAACTATGACACGTCCGAGACCGTGAAGAGCAGATCTGGTGAAGTAAAAAGAGATATACAAATTGCCACCGCAAGCAATAAATTTCCAACAAAAGATGACGATCTTCTAATTGTTATCGCCTCTCTCATTGCTGGGCTTGGTTTAGGTTTTGGTTTAAATTATTTGGAAAAATTAAAAGGTCCCGAATACAAAGAGATACACCCAGGCCATCCTCCCAAGAAAAAGTAATTTCGAAATTTAGAGAGCTGACTTACAATTATCAAGTAGATTCAATTTTCTTAAACCTCGCAGTCAACAACTGTGAGGTATTCTTCCTCGGCAACCGTATCTAAAAGTTCTGTCCATTCTAGAATCCAGGAAGCATCTGTTTTCTCAGAGACATCAGGATAAGCCTGAACACCTAATCTTCCTTTATCGAACCACTTGTAGTCTTTAAGAAAGGCATAACCAAGAAAGTTTCCGTATTTAGATCCCTTTAATTTAGGATCATAAACCATTTCTATGCGAGCAAAATCAATATCCTTTAATCTAGCAGTTGTTGAATGAAATGTATTCGAAAGCTTGTCATCGCTTGGTTTCAAAATTTGAGTATCTTCCCAAAGCATCTCTGGATTTCGAATTTTTGCACCATTTTTAATTTGATTCTCAATGATATGGTTCTTTAGAATTGCTTCCTGTGATAGATTTTCTTTCAAGCGGAGAATCCCGGACCATCGTCCTCCGATTTCATAGTATTTCCACTTTCCTCTAGGGTTAAGATTGGATAGATAAAAATATCCATCGTCATTGTAACCAGAATTCATTTTGGTAAAATTTTCCAAGGCTTGGGAAAATTCTATAATGTTTTCTCTGCGAACTCCATACAATTTTTCAATTTTGAGTATTTCAAACTCTTGCAAATACATGGGATAGCTCTCAGCTTCTGAATGAATGTAATACGGTGCAATTTGTTCGTGAACATCTAGCCCTATTACTAACAATGCGTAGTGTGCCATAGATTCAAAAACTTGGAATGAATTCTTTCAAAAATCCATCCACTATAGCCTCATATTTTGCATAATCTTTGTTAATCGATTTACCATGTTCAGCCCCCCAATCAGTGATGAAAATTTTCTTTTGGGAATTTTGAATTTCATCATAAATGATTTGAGAATGCGCAAAGGGGGTGTAGGCATCGGTATTTGAATGAATCAATAAAACAGGAACTTCTATGGAAGCAGCATATTTCTTTGGACTCACATCCTCTGGATCAAAATCTGCCTTCTTACCAGCTATAAAAAGTGCCATGGGTGCAAATAAACGAACAATAGGTCCATAAATGTCTACTCCTTTTTTCGTAACGATAGTTTCCATATCAGAGTAAGGTGAATCGGCAATAACAAAGGCTACTTTTTTACCTAATCCCATAGTCATTAAAGCTGTTGCTGCTCCATAGGATTCACCGAGTACACCTATCTTATTTTCAGGAATTTGAGAAATATCTGAAAAAGTATCTATCCCATTTTCTAAATCAAACTTTTCATAAAATCCAAAGGTTCCATAAGCTCCACCGGACTCACCATGCCTTCTATGATCAAAGGCAAAGATGTCACAACCTCTCTTCCAGAACAAGGGGGAGTATTTTAGGACGGACCATCGTGTTCTCCCATAACCATGCAAAAGCAGAACTCCACATTTTTTGGGTTTAGGATTTTTAAAATACCATGCTTTGAGAGTTACAGGACCGTTTTGGAAAGAAAAATCTTCAGGTCTTGGTAGACCTAAGGATTGGAATGTTAGGTTGTCTAATCTTTTTTGATCTTCCACCAAGCTAAATTTTCTGAATTCGACCACTTCTGATGCAAAAAAACTACTTATACCCAAATACAAAGCCAAGAGCAGTAGTAAAAAACTATTTACTAGTAGTATCTTTTTAAGTTTAGAACTCATAAAGGAAGTCCAGATTTTTTATATGCTTCTTCTTTTTCCCTTTGGATTTGAGCCGCTTGGGATTTGATGCCATCTAATACATCTTTGAACTTTTTATCCATTTCTTCATCTTCTCCACCTTGGGCATCGATAAGATATTCAATGATTTGCAATCTATCTTGGGATTGCTTTTCTAAGTTGCTGTAATAGAATTCTATTTCATCTGGTCTGGCATTATTAGCGAAAACATTTCGCATGCTCTCTGCTAATTTATCATTTTTTGCCTGCTCGGCTGCCTTAACTTCTGGAGTGAGCCTTTTCGGAATCAAATTATTGTCAGGAAAGAGATCTCTTAAACGATCGAATTGAGCCATAGCCTCTTCGGGATAAGGCTTTCCCGTTTGAGGGTTGATGGGGATTTCTCCATTGGGAGTTGCAGCCAGGGGAGCTGAGCCATCTTCTTCATACCTGAGTCCACCAGATTCATAAAAATCAGAATCAAATACTGATTTGCTATTCTCTCCACGAGTTCCCATGAAATTGTTTCCTTTATTGGAGGAAGAACCTGCGGCAGGTCCACCCAACAGAAAGGAGAGATCTTCTGATTTTAATTTTTCTTTCTTTTTGCTACCGCCAGAATTTAAAAGAAAAGTCAAAAGAATTATAAATGCGAAAAATATTCCAATATAAGTCAGTTTTTTCTGAATACCCATGTTTCTCCTTTACTTGGGAAGTTTTTTTTAAAATCTATCCTTAAATGCACTGGTTTTTTGGAAAGATTATTCAAATCGTAATTTTATCCATATGTTTGGTTCGATGCGGCACGAATACCGATACTCCTGTAGCACCTTTCGTATTCTTGGTACCAGTAGCTGTCCCACAGATTCTCACTGTTCTTCCTTCTACGAGCAATGTGAAGCAGGATCTTACTTTAGACCTTGCTAATTTACAGATCAATCCCAAACCAGAGTATATTTTAAAGTATTTTATTACCAACCGTGAGCCTCAATTTGTAGGCTACAATCTATATATTACAACTTCCACTCCTTCTATTGCTGAGACCCTAACTGGAGAATATTTAGAACAAGGCATACCACCTTCTTTTCCTGCCCTTCCTATCCAAGCATCAACTGAGGCTAATAGGCTAGTAGTTCAGAAAGTAAAGAACCAAGTTCCACCTCCTGGCATGATTCCTTTCCAAAAATGCCAGGTTTATACCTTTTCATTGCGTTCTTTTTTAAGCACAGGACTTCTTTCCAATCCATCCACAGCAGTGAGCCGCTGCTCTTCTATTGCTCCTACACTTTGTCCAGCAGGAAGTGGATGCAATCCAGAAGCCTGTACAATCGCTTCTTGTACAAACCGTTTAAATTGCCCCGTGGGAACTATTTGCAATCCATGCAATTATCCTGGAACAGAAGAATTTGGTTGTCCTTGTCCAGAGGGAGTGAATCCTCCTGGTTGCTACCGCTAAACATGTCTAGCAAAGAAAGACCAGAGGGAGAATTCTACTCTGTGGCAACTCCCATAGGCAACAGGGAAGATATTACACTGAGAGCAATACATATTTTAAAGAATTCAGACCTGATTCTCTGTGAGGATTCTAGAATTACCATTCCCCTTCTCAGACATCTACAAATTGAAACACCTGCCAAAACCCTTCACAAACCCAAAACGGATGACTATTTTGACTGGATTTGGGAAGGTTTACAATCCGGGAAGAACTATAGTTTGGTTTCAGATGCTGGAACACCGGGGCTATCCGATCCTGGATCCCATGTGATTCGTTACCTGAGGTCAAAAGGTTTTGAACCCAAGGCAATTCCTGGCCCTTCTGCCTTGGCTAGCTTGATTTCTATTTCTGGATTCCAAGCCAATCCTACCCTTTTTTTAGGATTTATCTCAGAAAAAAAAGGGAAAAAGCGATCTCAATTAGAGAAAGCCCGTGAAACGGATGGTTTGATCGTCTTCTATGAATCTGTTCATAAACTTCCTGTTCTTCTCGAAATGCTAGTAGACATCTTCCCTGATAAGGAATTGATTGTAGGAAGGGAATTGACAAAAATCCATGAAGAATCAATTTACTACAAGAGTCCTAAGGAATGTTTCGAAAAACCGCCCCTAGCAAAAGGTGAATTTACGTTTTTAATTAATAATCATTCAAAATTTTCACTAAAGGCATCCAGAGACTAGCCGATACTTAATATAGAGGATAGGAATAATGAATATAGATAGAGTCGGAAGAATTGGTGGTTCTGGTTACGAACCCAAAAAAACACAAAGTGTTCAGAAGCAAGATACTGGCTTGCAACAAGATAGTATTACGATATCAGATACTGCTAAACAACTTTCTTTAGAAGCGAAAGTTAGACAGGAAGTGACTACAATTGCAAAGCAAATTGTAAATCAACCTGAAACACAAGAGAGAGCTGATAAGCTTAAAGAAGTGAAAGAAAGATTAAAGAATGGCGAATACGAAGAATTAAGTCCTGAAGTATTAAATAAAATTTCAGAAAGGATATCAGAAGTATTTCTCGGCTAATCGGAGAAAACTTGCTTATCCTTAAGACTATATCCTCTAAATGCCAGTCTTACCGGAATGGGTTAACTTTCATTTTCCCCCAAAAATACACTTTGAAATAGACTGTACTTACAAGACTGGGAACTTTGTCAAACAGATAGGTTCCCGGATTATTCTGCTCTCCACTCAAAAAGAGATGGAGAATCCAGATGAACTAACAATAATTAAAACAAGTTTAGAAAAACACTGCGATGGAGTTATTGTATACGATGATATAGAAGACATCCCAAGTTATAAGGATTTAGATTCAGCTGCATATTTTGCAAGAATAGCCAATGCCAACTGCATTGTTGTCTATGGATCTTTTGAGTCTATTAATGCAGGTAAGGCGATATCAATTCTTGCTACTAATGATGGCTTTGCGGAAGAAATTTTTTCTGGTAGAAAAATTATAAAAAATAATCCACTGCCCTTAGTGATTATACCTACCCGCCCTGTCATGGGAAATGAAGCAAGTCCTTTCTTTAGTGTTGTGGATGATAGAGATAGGAATAGAAAATATTTCGCAAATGAAATGATTTTTCCTAAACTTATTATCTGTGATCCAAAAATCTCATCAGGCCTAAGTACTACAGAAATAGCAAAGACAGGAATCGCCATACTTTCTGCTTCTGTTGATTCTCTATTATCTAAGTATTCTAATGAATTGACCAATTCAAATGCATTAAGAGCAATCGAGCTTGTATCTAAAAATATAGTACCTGCCATAAGAGACCTTAAAAGTGTAGCTCCAAAAAGTGCTTTATACTCAGCAAGTATCTTAGCAGGAATTGCTCAGTCAGTAAGTTCGCTAGGTCTTTGTTATGCGCTTTCCTTATCAGCAACAACAATCACAAATCTAGATGTATTTCAATCTATGTCTATTCTTCTACCACATGTTATGGAATACAATCTTACTTCATCAGCAGGTAAATATGTATTAATTGCAAAGGCTTTAGATGAGGATGTTTCAAATATATCTGTAATTGAGGCAGCAATCAAGGCTGTAGAAGGAATTCGTAAAATCTACCTTGAATTGAAGATTCCTCAAAGGCTTTCTGAATATGAAGTTAAAAAAATTGATCTCCCTGGAATTGCAACTCTTGCTTCTACCTATTCTTTCTTAGATAGTTTACCAAGAGAACTTCCTAAGAATGAAATTGAAACTATCTTAGTAGCTGCATTCTAATGATTCAACTGACTTCTTTTGAAAAAGAATTGCAATTAGAATTTACTCTAAGCGACCGTGATGCTAGAAGAATGGACAGAGTGGTCACCGATATTGCAGCTTTGGTTGGAATGGATAAGTTTGAAGTATTCGATTTTTTGAAGTTTGGCTGTGAAGAAGAATTGAGTCAGCTTAAGATAGACTATGATTGGAAAAGGTTACAGAAAAGCATACAATTCCGATTGAAAAAGCAAACTTGATTTTGCTTACTGGAATAATTCATGGAAATTCCCTACTCCCAAGCCTTTGATGATATCTATTATTCATCAGATGGAGGAATCGCAGAAACACAATTTGTATTTATTGAGAGCAATCAGATCCTAGAACGTTGGAGTCTTTCCAAAGATCCAATCTTCACTATCTGTGAAACAGGATTTGGAACAGGTCTTAATTTCCTATACACTTGGAAGCTGTGGGAAGAATTTCAGAATAAACACAATACTTTTTCTGATGAAGAATCAGATTCCACTTCCCAAAAAAGAGAATCTAAAATAAATTCTTTGCGTTGGCTGCATTTTATTTCAACAGAAGCATTTCCTCTGAGTGGATCTGATATTTATAAATACCTACATGGAATTCCAGAAATTTCAGAACAATTGAAAATCTTTCTTGCAAAATACAATTTGTATTCTCCTGCTTTTTATAGATTTATTTTCCCAGAATCTCGAATCACATTGACCTTGCTATATGGAGATATAAATAATACCTTACCTGAATTGGTTGCGAGTGTTGATGCTTGGTACTTAGATGGATTTGCACCAAGTAAGAATCCAGAAATGTGGTCAGATACAGTCTTCCAAGAAATGGCAAGACTTAGCCACTTAGGAACAAGTTTTGCAACTTACACTTCTTCCTCTGTTGTAAGAAAGGGACTTAAGTCTGCAGGATTCCATGTTCAGAAAAAAAATGGTTTCGGTAAAAAACGTGAAATGTGTTTTGGATACTACCATACTAAAGAAGAATCTACAACTTTAGATTCAGAATTTAATTCCCAACATTTATGGAAGAATGAATTTTCTATTGCTGGGGCGGGAGTATCTGGTGCAAGTCTTGCTTTTGCTTTTAAGCAAAGATCGATTCCAGTTACTGTTTATGATCATATCGGTATTGCAGAAGAAGCTTCAGGTAATCCAGTTGGCATATTCTACCCCCATCTAAGCAAGTTCCCAACACCAGCTTCCCAATTTTCCCTGGCTTCATTTTACTATGCGGATCAATTGCTAAGTAGTCTGGATTCAAGCCAAAAAGAAAAAATCATTTCCCAAGAAGGATTGCTATTTAAAATCAACAGTGAAGAGAAAGCAAACCGCTATAAGAAGAGCCTAGAATCTCATTCTCTACCTGAGAAGATAGCAAAACTTACCAAGCATGAGTCATTAGGTGAATGCATTTTCTTTGCTAAGGCGAGAAGTTTAGATCCCAAGTCTTATGTTAATTATTTATTAACTAATGTAATGTTTATCAATAAAATTCTACCTGATCAATCAGTGGATAAGTCTTTAGAACTTAATTCAAACAAATACCTAAAGAAACCTAATAATTTGGTATATTGCAATTCATACCACTTAAAAAATAAAGAATCAACTCAAGAACTACCAATTAAAAAAGTTAGAGGCCAGTTGTATTACTCGGATGATAATGATCCAATCTTCCCTTTTTTAAATTCCTTTGCTTACCCAATTAGCTCAGATTCTTATATGGCTAAGGACACGAAAAATCGTTTTATACTTGGTTCCACCTTTGATGAATTCAAAACGGAAAGAGCTTGGAGTGAGCAAGACGAAGAAACCATCCTGCAAAGAGCTATGGAATTGATAGAGCATCCAAGCCCACCAAATTTTATGGAAATTATTGAAGAAAGGAAATCTAGATTTATAGAGTATAATAAAATAAAAAACCAGGATAGCATTGAATCGAATCTATACAGAATTTCACACCGAAGTCAATCCAAGGATAGAAATCCTATCATTGGAAATCACAATGGAACTTGGGTCATGACAGCTTTGGGTTCTAGAGGACTAGTTACTTCCTTGTTAGGTGGAGAAATACTTGCCTCACTGATTCTCAAAGAACCAGTTCCTGTTCCCAAATCTATTTTACAATCTTTGAGTCCAGTACGTTTTTCCAAAAAGAAGTCCATTGCTCTAATTCAAGAATAGATGATTCTATTTTAAGAAAAAAGATTTTATTTTCGTATTCAGGTTTGATTCTAGAATAAATTTTCACAAAATCCTTCTCAGTACAAATTAATATATCATAATGCTCTAATTTTTGAAACAAGTTTTCGAGTTCAGATTCTGGGAAGTTATAATGATCCTTATATTGTTTACATTCCAGTTCTCCAGGATTTTCATCTTGGATAGATTTGAAAAAGGAAGAAGGTGAAGCCAAGCCACAGAATGCGAAAACTCTTTTCCCTTCTAGAAATTTATGTCCGTATTTATATTCATTTTCTAGTTTTCGCAAATCCATCCAAACTTTTTTATTATAATATCCTAATTTAGACTCTTGGGCATGGAAAATACTAAGATGAGGAAATTTTCTAAGAATACGCTTTTCCCAATTGCTATCGTAATGAATTCGGCCATTAGCAAATCTACATCTTGTAAAAATTAAAACATTTGCACGTACCAAGGATTTTTCCGTTTCCCTAAGTCTTCCAATGGGAAGTGTCAGCCCATTTTCTATAGGTTTCCTTCCATCCACCAATACAATATCTATATCTCTAGCTATCGCAAGATGCTGGAAGCCATCATCTAAAATAAGAATAGATTTGTAATCTTTCTTGTTTGTTAGTATTTTACTATCAGGGCTCTCATTTGCATGGCGAGAAAATCGGTGAAAACTTAGAACTCTATTTGATCCAATGATTACTTCCGCCTCTCTAAGCTCTTGCTTAATTAGAAAAGGTTCGTCACCCACTTCATCTGCACTTGAATGCAATTCAACCACAGCACCCGAATTAGAAAGCTTACTTCCATAGCCTCTAGAAAGAATGGTAACCTCAGAATTTGTATAAATTGAATTGATAAGCTTTGTTAAGTGAATTGTAAATGGAGTTTTCCCTGTTCCACCAACCGAGAGATTTCCAACTGAGATAATTAAATCCATAGTAAGCCGAATTGGTTGTTTCCTTTTTTGATTGAAGTAGAAAATCACTTGATACAAAAGAGAAAGCGGATAGAGTAGATATAGAAGAAAAACCATTATGAGTAAGATAATACCAGGTCTTGGAATCTTAAGTCTATTCCTTTTCCTTCTGTCCTGTGGTTCAAATCATGAATTCACAAAGACAGCAGAAAGTTTTGGAATAGAAGAATCTAAAAATTATGGCTCAACTTATTCCATCCAAGCTTTTTACATTCCCTATGAACAATTGCCTACAATTCGAAAAAGACTTTTAAATTCTTTGGTGCTTGAGAATCCAAGCAATCGAAAAGATCTTTGGGATAAAATCCAAAATCTGCCTAAGGGGGATTACCTTGGATTCTATCTTTTTCCTGAAACCATGGTTATACCTGAATATTTAAGTTTTGGATTCGAATGGAATGGTACTAATATTTATCCTGAGTTTATTTCTTATGCAACTCAGGTAAAAGGAAAAATTGTAAATGAACCAGGCTTTGTTTGGATGGGCTCACCTTTTACATTCTATCCACCAGACACCAGAGTATACTCATCTTACCCTGGGCAAAGATACCAATCCACACTAGAGTTCAATTGGCAGCATGGATATTTGTTTTTATTTTCAATCAAAAATCTCAAGAAAGATCCTGATATTAACAAGTTAAGAGTGATTTCTCCCTTCGGAGGTATGGCAGATTTTTCTTGGAAGAAATTGAATAATGATTAAGAATGTCTTTTTTCCAATTCGTTGATAACATCTTGGAAACTAAGATCTTTTTCAACCAAAAGCACTTCTAAGTGAAAGACCAAATCAGCTATCTCATGAAGAAGCTCAGGTTTTGATTCATTCTTACTCGCGATGATGACTTCCCCTGCCTCTTCCCCTACTTTCTTTAAAATACGATCTAAGCCGTCTCGAAATAAATTGGCAGTATAGGAATTCTGGGGAGGGTTTGCTTTACGCGTTCTCAAAGTATCTTCTAATTTCTTGATAAAATCCATGGTTAGGCTTATATTCTGACCAGTATCCATTGAGAAAAGCGAAAAAATGGCTCTAAGTTCGAAGTCTAATAGTTGAATTATGAAAAAGAGAACACACCGTAATTTTTCAAACCGATTGATCTTTGCTGCTATCTTATTCCTCCCTTTCACTTTTGGTTTTCTCGAACTTACTGCCAAAGAAATCGTATGGCAGACATCTATTTTAAAAGCAATGGAAATTGCCAAAAAGGAAAATAAACCCATCTTCGTCGAGTTGTACGCTGATTGGTGTACAATCTGTAAGTCTTTAGAAAAAAATATACTCCCAGATCCTCAAGTTCAGTCATCCTTGAATGGTTATGTTAAAGTTCGCTTGAATGGTGAAGAATTTCCTAACCTTATGGAAAGATATGAAGTTCAGGGTTTTCCTACCCTGCTCTTTCTTGACAAATATGCCAATTATATCCAAAGACTTTCCGGAATGCCAAGTAAAGAGTTACTGATTCGAGAAGCTAGACTTGCTGAAAAGAATTCCAATCTTGAAAACAAACTAATAGCAGCTTGGAAGAAAAATCCAGAGTTTTCTCAAACTAACTTTGAATTGGCGGTTTATTACTACCAGAAGGAAGAGCTAGAAAAATCTATAGACTTCTTCAATAAAGCTTTTGAAAAAGCAAAACCCTCAGAATGGGATACCAAACGTCAATCCAAATACAACATAGCATTAATTCACATGAACCTAGGGAAATACAAAGAGGCTATTGTCCTTTGGAAAGATTATATCAATGTGTTTACTAAGGACCCTCAGCTAGCTGGAGCCTACTTTCATAGGGGAATTTGTTACAAAGAGACTAAGGACATAGCAAAAGCTAAGTTGGATTTTAAAAAGGCAACAGAAATCAGTGAGGACGAAGAAGAGAGGAAAATGATTCGAGAAGAATGGAAATCTATTTAAGAAAAGAAAATCTTTAATTAAATAGAATCAACTAAACTCTGCTAGAAATAGGTATATATTTTCTAGAATTCTCACCAACATAAATTTGTCTTGGTCTAACCTTAGAATTCTCGCCTTTCTTTCGTAGCTCTCTCCAATGTGCCATCCAACCAGGTAACCTACCGATCACTTGCATAGAAGTGAAAAGTTCTTTAGGAATACCTAAAGTGTGGAACATAATACCGCTATAGAATTCTAAATTTGGGTAAAGCATTTTTGAAACGAAGTAATCATCTTTCCAGATAAAATTATCAACTTGCATAGCAAGTTCTTCAATAGGATCAAGCTTTCGATTTTTATAAAAATCTAAAAATACTTTCCTTGCAACCCGTGCACGGGGACTGATGGTATCATAAGCCTTCTGCCCAAAACCATTAGAATGCAATTCTTTCTCTCCAGATTTGAATCTTTCAAAATAAGAAACGGCATCTAACTTCGATCTCTGTATATCTTCCAATAACTCAACAGCTGCTACAGGTCTTCCACCTTCACGAGATCCCCACTGTGCAGCAATACCAGCTGCAATAGATGCAAAAAGATTCGCCTTAGTAGAACCTATAATTTGAACTGTAGTGACAGAAACATTTTGCTCATGGTCTGCATACAGAATCCACAGCTTATTCAATAATTTCTCAAACTCGTCTGGGACAGTGTAAACACCTTCTGCTGGAATGGAATGAAGCATATGTAAAAAGTTTGTACAATATGGAAGTTTATCCAATGGATATACGAAGGGATGTCCTTCACTATGTCTATGAGTGAAAGCTGCAATTGTTCGTATCTTTGCAAGTAATCTTGTTACTTGGTCTACACCCTTGTCTAAATTCTCTTCATAATCGTCTGGGTAATAACTTGATAAAGACGTTACCATAACAGAAAGAGCCGCCAGAGGATTTGCCTTCCCTGGAAAACCATCAAAAAGATTCAACATATCCTCATGAATCATGGAATGCTTAGAGAGACGCTTCGAGAAATCCTCTAACTCTTGTTTATTGGGAAGATCCCCATAAATGAGAAGGTAAGAAGTCTCAACAAAGGTAGAATTAAATACTAACTCTTCAATATCGTAGCCCCTATAAAAAAGTTCTCCTTTTTCAGGTACTCTTCGGGAAACCTTTGAATGTCCTATTGCGGTATTAAATAATCCAGGATCGAGACTTACAAGTCCTGTGGATTTGTAGAGAGAAGAGATATCAATTCCCTGTCTTCCATCAGTTCCTGTAATTATAGGAAGTTCGTAATTCTTCCCATCAATCAGAAGTTCAGCTTTTTTATAATTCATTGTATTACTATTTAAGAGCTTGTTTTAAATTGTCATGGATAATGACAAAATCAGTTAATCCGACAATGTCCATTACCTTTCTGAAATGAGCATTGAGACCAGCAAATTCAATTTTGCCTGAATTCTCAGAAGCTTTTGTGATCAAACTGATAAGTGTGGCTATTCCTGCAGAATTTATATAACTTGTATCTGAAAAATTTAAAATGACACGTGATTTCTTGTTATCTGGGATGGAAGAATAAGAAGACATGATCTCATCATCTGCCTCGGATGTGATTTCGCCAGAAATGTGAAGAACAGGAGTAGAACCACCCTCTTCAAACTCTATTTTTATTTTAAAATCCTCAGCCATTCTTATTTGTTCTCCTAAAATCTTCCCTGTGCTTCCAATCTAGAAAAAGGAGTGGAATTTTTCCATCCTTTTTCTATTTGACTTTAACCAAAGCAGAGAAGATGTATTCTTTGTTCTAATTCTTAGATAAATACACTACGTACTTTGCAATTTGGCCAATTGTTTCGTCGCCTAAGTGCGCATAAGAAACCATAGTAGAACCTTTGATTCCTTCTTTTAATGTTTTTGTTACACCAGCAACTGTATTTCCATTCTTCCATTCAGATGCAGGGGCTTTGTAATTTCTTGGCTTAGGATTTAAAGCAGCAGCAGTCGGTGTATTCGCATCCCCTTTCTCTCCATGGCAAGAAGCACAGGTCATTTCATAAGCTTCCTTACCAGCTTGTAAATCAGCGTCTAGTCCTGTAGAAGCAGCTACTTCGGGAGCAGCAGTTTCTTCTGCGGGAGCTGGTTTATCACCACAAGCTACTATAAATAGGGAAAGTAAGATAGTGATTGAAAAAAGTTTGATTTTCTTCATTTTTGTTTAGTTCTCCTGATCTAATTCAATGTTTATACCTATGTCGGAATTGCCTACCAAAATAAGAAATTATTGCAAAAGTTTCTTTAATGCAAGATCCAATTCAGGAAACAGAAAATGGAAGCCTTCTTCTATTAAATTTGCTGGGGCAACAAATTGCCCATGAGTTACAACAACACTTCCTTCTCCAAAGATAGCATCTAAGGCAAGATTGGGAGTTGGAAAAAAAGAAGGTCTATTCAAAGCTTTTCCAAGAGATTTCGCAAATTCAAAGTTTGTTTTGGGTTCTGGTGCCGTTAAATTAAAGATTGAGTTTTTTCTTTTTGGCTCCATCATAAAGATAAATGCATTAACAAGATCTTGGCTATGGATCCAACTCATGCCCTGCTTCCCAGAGCCTATAGGCCCACCTAGGAATGATTTAAAAATAGGAATCAGTTTCGCTAAGGCTCCCCCTTGGGTATCTAGGACTATGCCTATTCTCGCGATTCTAACCTGGGTTTTTAGATTTAAAATTCCCTTTGCTGCAGACTCCCAATCAGCACAAAGCTGCCCTAAATAATCCTCACCTTGTTGATCTGTTTCTTGGAATAATACCTTGGAATCTGGATAGGCTCCATAATATCCAATAGCAGAAGCATTGATGAAAATGGATGGTGGATTTTTACAAGCATTGATTGCATCAACCAGATTTTTCGTATGTCCGACTCTAGATTTATAAAATTCTTCCTTGGCTAATTTTGTCCATCTAACGCCAGCTATATTTTCACCCGCTAGATTGAAGAATACATCTAGATTCTCTAGATCTTTTGCTTGAATTGAATTTGTGGAGATATATTTCAGCAAGTTTGAATCAGAAATACGATTTGGATTTTTACTTCGAGTGAAGACGTGAACTTCATGATTTCTATCTAAAAGTTCTTTCGTGAGTTTGCTTCCAATTAACCCTGTTCCGCCAGATATTCCTATTCTCATACAAATTAGACATTTTGGCGGCTTCATAGGTTGCATATCTTATGCCTATAAAACAGAACATTTTATTCTTGGAATTCTATTTCTCCTGGTTATTCTGGTAGCATGATCCGTAGATTTTGGCTTCCCTTCATTTTTGTATTAGCCATTGCACTTGGTAATATCTATATTCTCACTAGCTCTCAATCAGCCATTCTCAAATACTCAGAAAATCCGCCCTTTCGATTGGATGACTTTACTAAGTCTTACAGAATTTCTTCCGATTCAAAACTTTCCTTTCTTCTCGATAAAGATCCTTCAAGCTCTTGGCAAAAATTAGCTGAAGGACTAGATGACAAAGATTTTGAGTTGGAACTAAGGCTTACACATAGATGGAATGGAAAAGAATTCTCTCCCAAACTTCCTGAGAGTCTAGTAATATCAACCTGCAGTAATTCTAAATTAATTCTAAGCATCATACTTCGAGAAGCAATCAACATAGACAAAGAACTTCGCCTACCCCAAGATAGCCTTGTATTTACTCAGGAAACGGATACTCAAATCGATGGCACGATTAATATTCCTCTAGATTCCATTCGAAAGAAATTAAAACCAACTTCGAATTATCCTGAGGGGATTTCGATCCTTACTCTAAGGGGGAAATTTCTAGGTGTGGATGGTTGCTTGCGGGAAGTTGGTTTGATTCAATAGCCACCCCCTTAAGGAGGTGTTTCTCAAATAATCAAGTCCAAGAAAACAATTTTAAAAACTGCAAAGATTCTTAAAAGTAACTAAAGGAAGCTATCCAAAGACATCATTCTTATAAATTACAAAGAAGGATTGATTATAAATCGAATTGGATTTCCAACACGGTGGTCGAGGTCAGTAATACAATCATTGATAGCTGAGAGAGGATGTATGCCAGTGATAGATGGTTTAAGATTTATTTTCTTATCCAAATACATTTGAATGAGATCAGGAATAGATCTATGGTCTGATCCGTAGGAACCTACGATTGAGATCATTTTTTCGATAAGGATGAAGGGAATTTGAAAGCTGAGTGCTTGCCTACCAATTCCTACTAGTACAATTCGTCCACCTGTGTTCATGGCTCGAACGGAATCTTCTACATTTTTCATGTAACCAGAAAAGTCCACAAGCAGATCCACTCCCTTGGTTATTTCTTTTAGAGTTTTGCCAGCATTACGAACTTGGGAAATATTGATGATCTCATCTGCTCCATAGGCAAGAGCATTTTCCAAAGATCCTGCATCTATGTCCATGGCTATCACCTTAGCTTTAGTAAGTGCACGAGCTACGGCGACACCATGTATACCGAGTCCACCACAACCTATGATAGCGACTGTATCTGATTCTTGGATCATACCTCTATACTTGATTGCGTTGTAGGGAGTCGAGACGGCATCGGCAAGGATTGCACCCTCTTCGAAGGGTATTTCTTCAGGTAACTTATAAAGATAACGAGTTTCCACAACAAGGGAATCAGCAAAACTTCCGTCTCTATCAAATCCAAAAACACCGATTTCTTTGCAGAAATTCTCTCGACCAGAGAGGCAGTGAGTGCATTTTCCACAACAGGTGCCTGCAGCAATAACAACTCTATCCCCTATTGCATAATCTTCTACACCCTCACCTAATTTAGATACTATGCCCGAGGACTCATGACCAGGCACTCTTGGGTAGTGCCTACATTTTAAAGTGCCATGAGCTACAAGATGAACATCGGAACCACAAATACCGCAGGCTTTGATTGCAACCTTAACCTCACCATGACCAGGATTGATATCTGGAACATCTCGAATAGCAAGGATAGTCTTTCCTGAATCTAGGACTGCAGCTTTCATTTATAGATTCGATTTAAATTGAGAATTTAACCATCAACAAGCGATGATTAAATCTCCACCAGCTTTCACTTCACCTGCTTCATTCTTTGCTTCAACAGTTAAAGTGACAAGCTTCTCACCATTTTCTTCTTTTTTTCTTTTCACAGTTGCAAAGCATGTTAAGACCTCACCTGGTTTGGTCATAGCTTTGAATTTCACACCGAAGAAACGGATTTGCTTTTGATCAGCCCACTGTGTACAAAGTCTACCAATTTGAGCCATAACATACATACCATGAGCTATGGTCCCATCCAAACCATTCGCTTTTGCAAAATCTGGATCATTGTGGATAGGATTAAAATCCCCACTCGCTCCCGCATAACGAACTAAGTTCGCATGAGTAATGACTGGAATTTTCAATGAATGAACTTCTTGACCAGCTTCTAATTTATCAAATTCTATTTGTGCCATATTATATCCTTATTCCTTAGGTCTGATAACTATTGCCATCTCACCACTGAGTATGGGCGTATCCTTAGAATCATAAATAGTTGTCTTGAAAGAAACCATATCCATCTTTCCCGTTTTGACATCAGAAATTTCTGATTGAGCCCATACATGCCCTGGGTACAAAACTTGGTTGTAAGTATACTCTTCTTTCAAGTGTAAGATTCTAGCTAAGTCAATTCCAAGATCAGCCATGTCTTGCCAAATCTTTGGATAACCCCAAAACTGAATCACAGTTGGGAAGGTTGGTGGAGCTGGAATATCAGAATATCCTGCTTTTTTAGCTGCTTCTAAATCAAAATAGATAGGATTTGTTTCACCAATAGCTTGGCAAAATTCTTTGATCTTACCTCTCTCAACTGTGAATTCAAATCGATCTAGTTTCTTACCGATGATGTCCTTAGACAGAGTTTGTTCCGCCATATTTTCTCCTAATGTTTGTTTAACCAATCTTTCACTAAATTTAATACTTCTAATTTGCTATCGCCCTCTTCATTCATGGTTTCATGAAAGAGTCCTGGAAATATTTTTAGGGTTTTATCCTTAGAGCCTAATCTTTGATAAAGCAGCTCAGAACCTTCTTTGAGTGCAACCATATCTTCCTCTCCATGGAAAACGAGTGCAGGAACTTGAATGTATTCAGCACCCGGAAGAACATTGTCTTCTGACTTTAACATAAAGTTCCCTAAATAAGAGGAAACATTGCCATGAACAAGTGGGTCATTTGCATATGCATCAACTACCTCTTTGTCATGACTAAGATAATTTATGTTCAGACCAGCTGGCATAGTTAAGCTTGGAGTGACCGCAGAGAGAAAACCTGCAAAAAACTTCTTCACTTCCATAACAGCATCTGTCTTTACTTTGAGAGGAATACCACTGACGACTAGAGCAATCAATTTTTGGTGTCTTGCTGCCTTCTTCGCATAAGTCACAGTTACTAGAGCACCCATAGAATGACCCAAGAGATAAATTTGATTCACCTTATTTTCTTTCATAGCTAGGTCTACGAGGCGATCCAAGTCTTCCGCAAAGGATTCAAATTGAGGTGTATTTCCTCTTGCTCCCTCTGATTTTCCATGACCTCTTGCATCGGGAATATAAATTACATACCCTGAACCGGAAAGAATGGAAACTAGATTCTCATACCTTCCACCATGCTCGCCAAATCCATGGTGAACAACTAAAACTTTATTTGCCTTGCCAGATGTAGGCCTATATACTCTATAATGATATTTTAATCCATCAGATGTTTGAATAGATGATTCTGTGAGTTGGTAGTTTTGAATTCCTTGCATGTTTTTCCCCTACACTTAGGAAAAAACTTGGGCGATATTATTCAATTCTTTTTCAAAACATGCTTTCGATGGCAAAAATATGCAAAGGATAAGGGAAAATGGACAAATCGAAAATTACGCCTGAATTATTAACAAAAATTTTAAGGGAACATTCTGAAATGTTATCTGTGCTCAAACTAGCCAATGGAAACATGTCTTCCATAGAATGGAAAGAATGGATAGACAAGAAAACGGAAATCATTTCAAAAATACAAAAGATAGAATCACCTTAATCTATTTCCTGGTTTTTGTAGTTGCGGTTTGCTTTTCTGGTTTTTCTTGCAAAACAAAGAAAAGACAAATTCACACAATAACTAAGGATCTGACTCGCCTCCTCTATGAGCCATCTACTCTAAAAATTGGCAACTTTCAAAACAAGCTTGCAAACCAAGGAAGTAGCAGTGACCCTTTACCCTACCACTGGAAGAAAAATCCTGGTAGATATTCAAAGCTTTCATCTGTTGAGAAATGGTGGAATACCCAAATTACCTTCAATACTGATACAAATTTATTCATCAACGACTCTAAAGATAGCATCCTACTTCCAGCTTCCGATCAAGACCAAAGTTCGGTTCAGTTCTCCCTTCCTTCCCAAAAATACAATTTATATCTCTCGATAGGGTTCCTCCCTATTCTACAAAACGACAAGCCCCAAGGAAAGTTTCGAATACTGACAGGCGCTAAAGTAGTCTTCGAAATGGATGCAGGGGAAATTGCCCAAGAAGTATGGAAACAAATTCGCTTAGATCTAGAAGTAAGAAATGAATTAAAATTTGAGTGGACCTCTAAGAATTCTATAGTTGCACTCGGAAATCCTATTTTAAGTGAAAAAAAAGAATCCAATTCACCCAATATCGTACTTATTGTAATTGATTCTGCTCGAAAAGATTTCTTCCCTTCCTATGGATTTCCATATGCTATTACACCTAATATTAGTAAGTTAGCAGAAGAATCTGTAATTTTTGAAAATCCCTTTTCTAATGGAAATTGGACTAAACCTTCTATGATTTCATTTTTTCACTCTGAATACAGTTCAAATTTAGGGATACACAATCTTTGGTTTGCGACCCTTCCCAATCATAAGAAAGTATTTTATAAAAAAAATTCTCCAAGTCTAACAGAAGTTTTAAGACAGAATTCATTTTATACAGAAACAATAATGAATAATGTCTTTTTGTTAGATTATACTACAGTTGGAGTTGATATAGGATTTCATTCTAGCTACCAAGTTGGAAAGGACATAGACGACTCAGAAGAACTCACTAAGCAAGCTGTAGAATTTTTGGATACACATAGAGAAGATCTGTTTTTCTTACATTGGAATCTCAACACTCCTCATGGAGGATATGCACCTCCACCTGAGATGATGGAAGCTGTTCGCAAAATCATTCCAGACAAGGAATTCAATTCTTATCCAGCACCTATACGCCGTTATATAGGAGAGCTGTACTACACCGATGCCTTAATTGGTAAATTCATCCATAAGCTAAAACAATTAAATCTTTATGATGATACCGTGATACTTATAACTGGTGATCATGGCGAATTATTTGACGAAAGGCATGATTACCATTATAGGTTCATTTTGCAAGGAATCTATGGACATGGTGAAACTCATTATGATGAAGAAATAAATGTTCCCTATATTATTAAGACCTCTAAAAATTTACATCCCACAGCTAGCAAATCTCTAGTGAAAGGACAACAATCCCTTCTCTCTCTACTCCCTACTCTTCTCGGTCTTGCGAATCTACCTAAGGAAACTCCCATTCGGAAAGGTGTAGATTATTCAACCTGCCTATTTTCAGAAGAAGAATGCCCCCAAGAAAAAATTATATTCACGGAAGGTAGAATGTCCGAATCGATTCGAACATTGGATTACAAATATATCCGCAGATACCAAGGATATACAAGTGTTAGTAAAACCTTAAATGGTGCAAGACATTCAATGCCAGAAGAATTGTATGACCTAAAATCAGATCCTAAGGAATATAAGAATCTCGCTGTTTTGAATGAAGGAAAGAACTTATTACTGAATGCAAGAAAGGATTTGGAAAATGGAAACTTTTTAACAAAAAATCAATTTATCATTTTCCTACCAGATTGTGGCTCGGCGTCGAATTTATACAAGATCTCTCTTTCTATACCAGCAGGAATCTATAAGCTAGAACTTCCAGCAGGCTTTCTTGCAAGTAAAGACCAATTGCGATCAACAAATATTTCAGGCTACAGAACTGATCAAAGCACCCTTATCAAAATTCAAACTGTTAATCCAGAGCCAACTATTATAGCCAATTTTAACTGCAATGGCAAGACTCTGAATTATAGAGTTGGGAAATGGGGGATAGAATCGAATTCGAGCGTATTAAGTAAGGAAAATGCAATTATCCTTTCCGCTAGAGAACCCAATGGATTTCGTAAATCTAATTTACCTTGGATTTATAATGACGCAAGATTATCAGGGGAATATGAGTCGGAAACGGAAGCAATCATGGGACAAGAAGTTCGCAAGATCTTGGAATCCTGGGGCTATATCCACGAATAAAGAATACGTCAACTTGATAGTTTTTTTGCGATCAGATTCATATTAGAATTAAAAAACAAATCCCAATTAGATTTGATACAGATTTAAAGTATTTTATTTTATCTTAGTTTCGCTCACCAAAATTCGAGCTCTCTTTCCATTCTATGAAAGATTCAATGGTTGACGAGGAAGGCTTTCTGAGTAAATTGAAGTTAAATCGGAGGAAATCTTGAAAACCTTTTTTATTCCACCTAAGTTTGAGGCTCCATTGGCATGGACCTTTGATGCAACTATGCCTCTTCTCACTAAACTTCTCTTCAATCTAGACCAAGTTATTATCTCACACCAAGACAAGCGTAAGCTAAGGGAGCTTTCCAATAGAAGGGTTCTTTATTTTTCCAACCATCCAACTACCATAGAACCGCCTGTTGCTTATTCGATTGCAAATGCTATGGGATCAAGGTTTCATTTTATGGCTTCCAGAAATGTTTTTGATTGGGGAGCTGGAGTTGTGGGCGAAGTTATACGTCGAATAGGGGCATTTTCTGTGTTAGCTGGTGGTGCTGATAGAGATGCAGTCAAGATGTCTAGGCAGATTTTGACCAAACCAGATGGGAAGCTTGCAATCTATCCAGAAGGTATGTGCTCTGGAGAAAATGATAACCTTCTACCATTTCTTCCAGGCACCGCACAGATTGGATTTTGGGGCTTAGAAGATGCACTGAAACTAGATCCAGATGCACAAATCACGGTCGTTCCTGCTTTTGTGAAATATGTAGCTACTGGCTCTAAAGCAAGTATGATAGAATCTATCAAGCTTTCTATACATAGAATAGAACTTGCTTTGCATCTTGATCCAGGGAATCGAAATCTACTTAGAAGATTCTTGATGGTGGGAAGATTTCTTTTGGAAAGAACGGAGTCAGAATACGGTATAGTTCCAGATCCAGACCATGACTATGAATTTCGAGTGGGAAAAATTCGCCACGAAGCTTTGAACAGGGCTGCTGAAATACTACGCTTGAAATTTACAGAAGGTGAGAATGCCATAGATAAAATTCGTGAGCTATTTACTGCTATCGATAGCATACAGGCTGGTTTTCCCAAAAAAGGTTTAGAGCATGTAACAGGTGAAGTATGTGAAGAAGCAAGACGCGAAGTGGAAAAAGCTTATACTTTTTTAGTAACTAAACCACAACATCTTGTCACTTATCCAACTGCTGAAAGATTTTATGAATGGTTGTATAGATACGAAACTGTAGTCTTTGGAAGAACTAACTATAGAGCAAGAGAGGCCCAGGTATATTTTGCACCATTCTTCCAATTGAATGATTATATGGAAGAATATAAAAAAGACAAAAGAAAAGCCGTTCAAACTGTAACAGATAGACTTCGCAAAGATTTAGAAACACTAATGAAAACAGCTAGTTTGTCTACAAGTCCTATCGTAACTCCTGAAGACTTAGGGGAAATCTAATAGTTTTAACAAAACGATTTAAATATTATTACTTTCAAATAGGATAATTCTATGTTAGTTTCATTTCCTCAATCTAGAATACGGTTCTGCAATGATAAACCAATTCTAAATAATAGAAAGTATGTCTTGTATTGGATGCAAGCAAATCGAAGACTTGCTTCCAATCATAGCTTAGATTACGCAGTTCAACTAGCAAAAGAACTTGGTAAGGAGTTAGTAATCTACGAAGGACTTCGCAAGGATTATCCTTGGAATTCCAAACGCTTGCACCAATTTATTCTAGAAGGAATGATAGATAATGCAAAGGAAGCAGAGAGAATTTCTGCAAATTACTGGTCTTATGTTGAGACACCTAAGAATCCGGCTCAAGGTTTATTGAAGAAGATTGCAGAAAATGCAGTCTCTATTATCACCGATGATTTTCCCTGTTTTATAATTCCAGAGCAAATTGAAAATCTTTCTAAAAAAGTTGACTGCCAAGTAATTGCGATTGATGGGAATGGAATTATACCTCTCAGTGAATATGGAAATTTTGCATCCGCTGCGAGAATTCTAAGACCAAGAATCCATAAATTATTTTCCAATCATTATCTTCTAAAAGCTAAACAGAGTTATAAGAAGGCGGAACTTGCCAACTTAAACCAAGGAAGCTTTGCTCCTTTTCTCAAATTTGGAGCAACATCAAATGACATTTCTCAAGTTCTAAAAGAAATTTCCTTTTCAAATAATGTTGAACCAGTTCTTGGCACTAAGGGTGGCAGAAACCAAGCTTTAAAATTTTTGAAAGAATTCATACATAATAAAATTACAAACTACGAAACACTTCGTTCCAAACCAGACCACCCCAGTCAAGTAGCAGTCTCCCATCTATCTGCTTATCTCCATTTTGGACATATTTCAGCCGAGGAAATCATAACTGCTGTCTTAGATTGGTCCGAAGAAATCTACACTAAAGGTAAATCAACTAACTGGACACCAGAAAGAATAAATATTGATTTTAAAGGAAAGAGGGAGAAATTTTACTCTCCAGTATCTTCAGCTAACTCCTATTTGGATGAATTAATCACTTGGAGAGATACAGGATACCAAATGTTCTGGCATAAAAGAGAATTTAGAAAGAATATAGAAATTTTACCAGACTGGATTAAAGCAAATTTTGCACGCCACAAAGAAGATAAACGAGATTACAAATACAACAAAGATGAATGGTTGAATTCTAAAACCCATGATCCAATATGGAATGCTGCCCAAACAGAACTTGTTCATACAGGTAGAATGCATAATTATATGCGAATGCTCTGGGGGAAAAAAATTATTGAATGGAGCCCTAGCCTAGAAGAGGCATTTGACCTTTTGGAAGAATTTAACAATCTTTATGCTTACGATGGACGTAATCCTAATTCTTATACTGGAATACTTTGGTGCTTTGGTTTGTTCGATAGACCCTGGTTTCCCGAAAGAAATGTTTTAGGCAATGTTCGCTATATGTCTTCTGATTCAACTCGTAAAAAATTCAAACTAGCTGGTTATTTGGATTATGTAGATTCATTGACGAATTCCCAAGGAAGCCTTTTTTGAATCCAGAAATCATAGAGAAGACTGAGCAGATTTCTGACACAGTTTACAAGAGGTCAGTCATTTTGTTTAACGATGATGTGAATAATTTCGATCATGTAGAAGATTGTATTATGAAGATTTGTTTTAAGTCTAGAAAGGAAGCAGAAAAGATTGCCCAAGAGGCTCATACAAAAGGGCGTGCGGTTTGTTATGTCGCAAGTCTTGAAGAATGCGAAACTGTTGCTGAAAAGCTCACTGAGCAGGGACTTACCGTAGCAATTCAATGACAAACTTAAATTAAATTTTCGCTAGATTTAAAAATACTTGCCATCCATAGGTTCCAAGAACAGATTTGCACCATGTTGGTTACTCAGAAAGATCTCGACTCTCACCATTCTAAATTTAAAAATGAAATGGGTGGCACCAAGGATACTAGTTTTGCCCTCTTACATCTCAGCCGTGAGCTAAAGAAAGATATTGCAAGTCTCAAGCACCAAATTTATTTTACTAACGATAATTTGGGTATCAATGCCTACTTCCTAGACCACCAAAGGAAAAATCTATATTTTTATAAATATACCTGGTCCAATTCGGCTGCTGTTTTCAAGGACTCTATTCGTAAGCTAGCCCATGAAGGAATGGACAAATTGCTTGGAAATGTTGCTCCTGAATCCGCAGAAAAAAAATTCATCAACCAACTAAGATCTGAATGTTTAGAAAATCAAAGTATAGTCCAAAGAGTTTTTATTTATTTTGTCTTCAATGGAGATCCAGATGCGGCTGAACGATCCGAAGCTCTTGGAAGTCTTAGGGAAGATTTAGAAAATAAGAAGCATGTTTTAGATACTTTTTTTCAGAGAAATATTTCTTTGACTATTGATTTTCTTTCGAATCAATCAAGGCGAAGAGCAGGTCTATCGCATACAAGCACTACGCATACTTATAAATGCAAATTAACAAATGCTCCAATTCGAAAAAAAACAGCAACTAGCGAGGAAATGAATCTTTGTATATTAAGATTAAATGATTTGTATAAAATGTACAAAGAAATGGGGCATAGACTGTTTGAACGAAACATTCGCTCTGCCCTATCTTTGGATAATAATCCAAACCGTGCAATTCGCAATGCCTTGAAAAATATTGTTATACAAAAGAAAACTCCTGCTGATGAATTTGTATTCAATCATAATGGTGTTACAATTTTTGCTGAAAATGTTGTCTGGGAAGAAAATTCTGTCATTATAACTGAGCCAAGAGTATTGAATGGAGCTCAAACAATTTCTTCTTTCGCAGGATTTATGGATGAACATGAGGGCAATCCTAACTTAGAGGCTAATCGTAAGGCATTAGAGTCTATAGAAGTATTAGCAAAAGTAATAACATCCCAATCCCAAGAAACATTGAAAGACTTTATTGTACGTGTTACTATCAATACCAATCGCCAAAATCCTGTTGAGCCTTGGAACTTAAGAGCCTCTGATCTCATACAGCTTGAATTCTCTGATAAGTTCCGTGAAGAATTAAATGTTTTTTATGAACGCCAAGAGAATGCTTTCGAATCCTTGAGTTATGAAGATTTAGAGGAAATGGGAATCGATGAGCAGAATAAATTTCTATCCATTAAGAAATTAGCCCAGACCTTACTTGCTGTTCAAGGTGATGTAGATAAGCTTTCTCGACTCAAGGAAGTATTTGAAAATGAATCGCTATATAATGCAATGTTTAAGAGAAAATACTTAGATGTAAATGCTAAGAAGATTCTTTTAATTTATAAAACCCAAGCAAGACTTGGCAAAGTAATAGAAACAATTATTGAATCTGCACCTAATAAGTTTTACTACCTAAAAAGAGGTAAGACTTTAATCTGGGCTCTACTAATACAATCCGTACTCAATGATCGTAAGCTAGATCAATGGATAGAAGATTATGGAGCAAGGCTTTCGATTGAAACTAATTTTGGAGAAATCTGCAAGGAGCTAGCCCTTAAAAAAGTTAAGCCTTTAATGAATGATTTGATTTCTGATACAAAAATATCCAAGGCAATCGAAGAAGAAAAGTTTACATTCTTAAAAGCTAAATCCTCCTTTGATACTTGCATGAAGATAGCAAGAGACAAGTTCGACTGGGAAAAGAAAGATTTATAAGCTTAGTCTAATTTTTCTTAGTCGATACCTTCTAAATGATTTTCTTTTCATATTTATTCTTTAGTGAAACTAAATTCAATTCCTTCTTCAAGTTCAGGAATTGAATCAAAGCGAACATTAGCATTTCCTTCCAAATTTGATAAATCCAATTGAAAACCATTCGTACGAAAACCAGTGCTACCTTGAATCCAAATACCTGTAAATTGCTTAGCTATCTTATCATTAATTTTTAAAACTGCATAGAACCCTTGGTTTTTTGATGCAATCTCTAAGCTAAGATTTTTGGGACCTGATTTTGGATTCCAATAAGATCCAGTCCAAATGCCTAGCAGCTTTGAGGGAATTTCATCCAAACTTATAGAACGTTTCTTTATTTGTACCTTGGATATATTCCAATAAGCAGTTGTTAGATTAGAATTTTTAGATTCTGAACCAAATTCCGACTTGGATCGTATTGTATAAAAATATAGATCTCCCGAATTTCCAGGAAATTTCTCAGAATAAGATGTTTGCGATCCTTTAACTGAATTTACAAATGTAAATTTACTATCTTTCATGTTTGGGTTTTTTGGTTTTCTATAAACATAATATTCAAAGACATCTTTTACTGGATCCCATTTAAGATTTACACTTTGCACGCTTGGATCAAATTTTAATATTACATTTTGAGGTGGATCTAGGCTAAGTCCAGCCGATCTCTTTTGTTGGTCTGTTTGAATTCTTCCTAAAGTAAATTCACTTTGAGAAGAATATCCAATCTCATTGTAAGCATAAGCTGTGTAGTAAAAGTATTTGCCATTTAAAACCTTGGGATCTTTATCTTCATAGTATGGATTTGTGGTAGCAACTTCTCCATCTATTTCATAATTTTCATTGAAACGGAAAAGATAATAACCAGTAGAACCAGGAGATTCATTCCATGATATCATGATCTTATCTGAATGGTTGCCATCTGTTGCTTGGATAGAAGTTATAGTTTCAGGAATTTTTTTAGGAGATTCAATATTAACTGCATAGCTATCACTCCAATCACCAGCTTTTTTATTATTCTTTGATGCACAGATTCTATAAACATGTGTACCCTTAGCAGAAAAAGATTTATCTATAAATTCTGTCGTCTTTGTTTTTGCTATATCCTTCCATATACTTCCATTTGTATTTTTGGAAATAATATATCCACTAGCATCACTCACTTCAGACCAAGTAATTCGTAAGTGATTTTTAGTCTTTTCTTTTATACTGCTGAATTTGACTCCTATAACTTTCTCTAGTCTGCCAGTAGATTGATTTCCTTCATTGGTAAATCCTTCCGCTTGCTTGGACCAAGAAGAAACTTCAGACTCAGAGATGGAGCTTACTCTATATAAAAAAGTGGAACTAGGTACTAGATTAGCATCTGTAAACGATGTTGAATTGCTATATCCTAAATCTATAAAATCAGAATTAGAAGTAGAATCTTTTCTTTGGATACTGTAGGTAACAGCTCCTGCACTTTCAATCCAAGTGAGAGTAATTTTATCTGAAAATTCTCCACGTGAGGCATGGACTTCATTTGGTGGCAATAAACTAAGGTTAACAGAAGGAGTAAGAGAAATAGAGGTATTCGTTTGTGATGCTTGATCTATCATAGCATAAGTTTCTTGGCCTACTCTTGCAAGCATAGAATATGAAATCCAACCAAAACCTTTGTCACCCCAATTTGTGCCCCAAGAATTTTGTAGTTTGAAAGCACCTTTCTTGCCAGACTTAGATTTTTTATTATCATCATAGCCTACAATAACCATACCATGACCACCGTAAGCTTGACCACCACTTGCATCATATATTTCATTTCCTTTCAATTTATAGAATGCATCATCAATAATTATTCCGACTAAGACTACGTTACCTGCTGAAATCACTTGTTTGATATCGTCTGGTTTTTTATGATTCAATCTAGTATAAGATTTAATTCTATGCTCCAAGGCTTCTTGTTGTGCCTCTTTGCTAGGTTGCTCTAGATAGTCACTATCCTTATAAGGCATGCTTTTCCAAGTAGCTACCCCATTTTCTTGTAAAAAGTCGAGAGTCTTGTAATAATAAAGTCCAGCGTCTTTACCACCATTTTGTTGGTTGTAAATAAAAGCTGGTGAAAAAATATTTTGACCTGATCCTCCTGCAAATGGTGGATCGTAACTAGGAACTTTACCATTCTTTTTAGCAAGATAGGATTTCATAGCATACCCAGTTGCCCAAGCAACACAACTATTCTGGCGTCCCTGGCTTCCCACTGGTGGCATATTAGGTGATAAGTCAAAAGAGGAAGGAAGAGTTCCAAGATTATTAAAATTTCTTGATAGAGGAATGTTCTCTTGAACCTCTACGGGAGATGGTAAATAACCACAGCGAAATCCTCCTGGTTTACAATCAGCAGATCTTACTGAATTTGGGTCGAAGTCTTCAGCAGAAAGATTTGAAAGATCAGAATTGAATAAAATTGATAATGTTGAGACGAAAAATATTAAACGACTTAGAGAAAAATTGAAATTGTATGTTTTGTTCATGGTTGAATTTCCTTAAGAATTCTAACTATATTTTTCTTTTGTTTGTTTTCAGTTCTATCCAGGTCTTGTAAAAGATAATAATATTTTTTAGATTTAGTTCCTATTTTATACGTAATGGAATTATAACTTACTCCTAAAATTTGTGTCTCTGGTAATACTTCATTTTCCAGTAAATGAATATCATTCCTTAAGAGTTTGCTAAGTATCTCTATATAAACATTTTGATTGATTCTTCTTCGTTTAGGTGGAATTAATTTATTTCTTTCCGATGAGGATCTATAAATAAAAAAGCCCTCTCGAACAGCTTGTATATAAATCTTGTGGGAATAGGTAAACTCAGGTGAGATGGGTCCAGATGTTTCATCAAGTTCAATATGTAGAACCCTCCACCTTCCTTGGTCATTTTTTAGAATGTTCAATGGAAAAGCATAAGTCGATTTAGCATCAATAGTCGAAACAATAAAAATAGGTAGAATCATACAGAAATATTTTAAATAGTTCATATCTATTTGTATTTCCATGGTTGTATTACTATAAATACATTCCAAATTTTATCAATAAAATATTTATTCAAATTTATCAAAATCAATAATCATTAAATGAATTTTATTGGAATCTTTTTCTTTCGAATTTAATTCAATAAACTTACCATTGGAGCTAAACTTAGTTGTAGAACTTAATCTTGTAGCAAGTACAGTTTGAAATCGTTTACCTAAGTCAATACCATCAGTCTTATTGATCAATGAATTGAGATCCTTGTAATCGATATTTTGGTAAGAAAAAACAACAGCGATTGTGTCTCTCTTGCCTATCTTATCTGCTTCTAGACTTTGTTTTCTAGGGAAAACTCGAACTCCATTTGGTCCACAATATGGGGAATGCTTATCATTATACGGAAATAAAACGTAAGAACTTCCATCAACTTCTTTACCAAAAATATATACAAACACAGGTGAATCATTTTCAATGGAAACCTTAAATCTAGTTCCTACCTTAATAGGACTTTTTGTTTCGTAATGGATCTCTGTTAATTTCTTAAGTGGTATAAAATCTTTTGAGGAATTATCAATAAGTCCAAAACGCAAATTCTTGGATTCTTGATTCTTAGCTGACACCGATGGGTAAATAGAAAAGGCCTCCAGAACAAAAGTATCAAAGTCCGAATATCTAAACCAGAAAGTTCCCTTCTCAGCCCACTCACTTCCCCAAGAATTCATAATTTGAACAGAACCACCATTGCGATCATCATCATAGGCAATAATTGTCATGGCATGAGGTCCCCAATCTCTATCACGTTTTCCAGAATTTTGAAATTGTTTTACTTTTTTATAATCATTGTTTGATGGTATCCAATCAGGTGATGATAATTGATTGAAAGTTCCTCCAACATCCATTGTAATAATTACAGCAGAACCTGAAGCAAGGTATTGCTTTACAGAATTAATATCTGTATTATAATTATCACCATCTTTGGTTAGTCTTTGGTAGCCTTCAACACGGAAGACCTTAGCACGTTCTCTTTGGTTACTGTTAAGTTTGGTGCGACAAGTTGTTTCATTGTAAGGAAACTCTGCAAACGGCAAGGCACCTTCTTTTTTGAGATCCTCTAATACTTCGGATGGATAGGAGCCATCACATTTGGCACTTGTATTTTGATTGAAAGGATGAGCTGGACTGAATGCTACAGAATTAGGATTTAAGCCAGTAGCTTTTGCTTCGAGTATTGTTCTTGCAGCATAAGATACGGCCCAACCCACACAAGACCCTTGGGAACCTTGGTTTCTTGGTTCGGGTGCATATTGTCTTAATGAAATAGCTTTCGGAATTTTATTTCCAAAACCTTCCTCTAATGGTTGATATGTTTTCGCTGAGGCATATTTTTCTGCATCAAAAATTGCACCCTTAGGTCGAAGCAGAGTTTCTTCTGTTTCATTTTCTGTTGAAGTTGGATCGGAATAAGAAGTGTCTTCTTTATTACAAAGTGTAGGTAGACTTAAAAATCCAAGCAAGAGTATTAATGGAATCATAAGTTTAGGATATTTGAATACTAAAGAAAAGAGTGCTCCTAAGAGAGGCAAAGAGGAAAAAGAGAATGAGCCCTTTCCTTTTGATTTTTTATTCCCATCTTTGTCCTCATCATCTGTCATTCGAATTGGCATATTATTTTTACCTTATATTCTAAAATTAATAAATTCTTTAAAATGAAAATAGATCAATTCCACTTGCAATTAGTCACATCTACGGAAGTAAAAGCCCAAGGATTATGTGCATGCTTAGCCTTCTCATTTTCAATAAGATCAAAGCTAGTGAAGCCATCTTTAATTCTTGGGAACAATAAAGAAAAAGGTGTTTTCAACATACTGCGTCTCTTAGGACAAAGATCTACACCAACAGTTCCGATTAGAGTATACTGATTGGAATTATTATCTTGGAAAATCAAACCCTCATTTAAAACACACACTTTCTTCTTCTCAACTAAATGAAGGCTTAAGCTGGTTTGTTTAGGAGTAAGGCAAATTTTATCTAGAACGACAATTCCTTTGAAGGACTGATTCAAATTGCAACAAGCTGATTCTGGAAGAAAGAGTAAGTCTTTGCTTAAAACGAGTTCCTCTTGGAAGACAGTTGATGTATTCTTATCTATGTCTTCCACTTGTGATTTGGCACTGGCACAAGAAAAATACATTAGAATTAAAATAGTGAATGCAATCCAATTTCGATAAAAGTACACAGAATGTTTAGTCTCCTAGAACTTTAGAAGTTTTCATATTCACAAAAAATTGACAAGCCTAATTCAAGAAAGGAGAATAAGAAATTTGAGATAAATTATTTAGAAAGTATCGTTTATAGAACCAAATTAAATCTTACGTTTCTTAAGTTCTAAAATATACGACCTAAAATCATTCACCACCCAAACCCAAATTCCAACAAACATAGCCGTTGCTATCCATCCACCAATGATAGAGGAAGGAATCAGAAAAAAATCCACAACGCCATGTTGAATAACAGCTAGTAGGAAGGCTGCTGCAAGATAAAACCACTTCTGAGTGGCAATACCGATAGCATTGGATTTAATGCAAAATAAAGCAAATGTTAGGTTAATAAGCATATGAATATTACTTGAGTGAATCGAACGCCCAATAAAGGTCTCTATCCTTTTGTCTGGAATTTCGCTGATGATGTAGTGTGAATTTTCGATAAAAGCAAATCCTAAAGCTGTAAACCCAGCAACCAAAAAGATTTCTTTTTTCCATTTTCCTTCTTTGGTTCTAAGCAAAAAGAAACTTATTAAAAAAATAAAACCAATCTTAAATGCCTCTTCTACCATTCCTGCCTGAATGAAAGCAAGATGAATTGTCTGAGTTAAAAGAGATTTGGGTCTTTTGGGTTTCAAATCTATATTCGGCCAAATCAATGGACTGATCTCAAGAATTAAATAAGTGGAAAGAATTCCAGCAAGAAAAGCAAGTAAGGAAAAGAAGAGGAGTCTTACAAAAATTTCTGTTGAATTCTTATCTGGAAAATGATTCCGACTCTTAGGAAAGCTCATAAAAAGCGCAATTGCCCAAGGCAAAATAGAAAAAAATCCCCAAACCAACGAAATCGGTGTTAGATCAGTGAATTTCATTCTATCTCCTCCATATACCTTCCATCAAAATGTTGAACCATTTCTTTCTGAAGAGGTGTAGGCATGATTTCTGGATCAAGGCTTCCATTCCAGAAAAGCTCTGTTACTCGAATGTCATTTCCATTAGCAGAAGGAGGTGCCATTACGGGACCAAGTCCTTCAATCAATTCCAGAGTGAGAAGATCTTGGTCAGGATAATCTGAGCCCTCCACTATTTCTATGTCAATAATATCTCCTTCTTGAGTGATGGTGTAAGCGACTACCGACGAATATGGCTTAGGTGCTCTTGTCCAATAGTCCAAATAATTTTCTGGGCCTCGCATCTTAGCAGAAATATAATTAGAATAGGTCGCGGGAACCTTCTTCCCTCTTATTTTCTTAATGTAACCCTTAGTTGGGCCATTGTCCGAAGGTTTTTCATCCGAAATTTTCTCACCTTGTTCCTGGTTAGGTGTATCCGTTCCTGTCATTACACCACCATTTAAGTCTTCAACATCCTCTGGGATATTTGGATCTATAAAATAAAATTCTAATTTCTCTGGTTGGAAGTGGGATGCTTGGTCCTTCTTGGAATCTTTGGGTTTCTGTCTTTGCAGTGTAAATGGTATGATAATGAGAAAAACAAGAAAGGTAATATGAACAAGCAGTGAAAGAGGAAAATAATTTAAAAACCCTTGCCTCAATGATACTCTCTCATTTTCAGAATTGGTTCTTAGGTTGTGAAAACTTTTGCGAAGCAGAAGATGAGAAATTGTATACAATAGAGGAAGGAATAACACTGGCAGAAGAAGATAGATTAGTCTACCTGCCTTAATGAAAAATTCTTTGTCAGGAACTCCAGGCTTCAATCCCCATGAGCTTAGGTATTGAATTCCAAGAAGTGGGCTAATATAAGAAAAAGTAGCTATTAAGAGAAGAAACACAGCTAACAAAAATAAGAATAGTAATGGAAACCCCTTCCAGAAATCGCCAAAGTAAATATGACCCCAACCTGGAATAATCCAATTTCTTGCGAAGGCTGATACTGAAATTTTATGCAATAGATTTCCGCTGGGTCTGAGGTTCTCGCTCAACTTAGATAAGAAATATCTTCTGCGAAATCCCGACCAAACAAATGCCTTATACAAACTTCTTGTTGTAGCAAATGCCTGAGCCCTAGAAAACCAAGAATGAAACAAAGCTAAGGAAATGAAATAATCTAGGACAAAACTTTTTTCCAAACCCCAATGAAGAAAAAGGAAAGGATTCTGAGCCTTGGATTCTTGCAGATACAATTTAAAAAGAGAGAAGCAGATAGCAAGAAAGGTAGCAAGTATTACAAATCCTAAAGAGTTCATTCTGTTTCTTTTCTTACCAACCTTGTTCTGGATCAAGGTCTGCCTTCGCTGTATCACTCGGTTCCAGATTAGATTCCCAAGTAAAAAGAAAAATCCAAAGCTGTAGACAGAACTAAGCCAAACAAAAGCATTCATTTGGATGAAGGCATAAACAGAGCTTTCCCAAGTAAAATCAAGTAAGGAGCTTAGCTCCAAAAGGGAGAAAAGAATAAAAACAAAAGTTTGTGTGAGAATTAAAATAAAACTCTGGGTTCTAAGAACTGAGTTCTTGAAATAAAGTATCCAGACTCCCAGGGGAAAGAATATTCCTAGGTTAATAAATGGACTCATCCATAATAGAAGACTGATTCCTTGAGTCATAATACCATCATTAAAGAGTTTTATCCTATTCCAAGAAAATTCTTTTCCTTTTAATACTTTCTTCAAACCATGGTTGACGTATGGCAAAAGAAAATTCCAAGGAAGACTCTTCCTTAAAGCAAATTGTATCCTTAGCAAAACGTCGTGGTTTTGTATTCTCCGGTTCAGAAATCTATGGTGGACTTTCCAATACCTTTGATTATGGTCCCCAAGGAATAGAGATTCTCTTGAATCTTAAGAAACTTTGGTGGAAGCACTTTGTCCACAAAAGAGATGATGTCATGGGCTTGGATTCTTCCATTTTGCTGCATCCCAAAGTCTGGGAAGCCTCTGGCCATGTTTCTAACTTCAATGATCCTTTGATGGATTGCAAAAATTGTAAGACTCGTTACCGAGTTGATAAATTCTTAGATGATAAAAAGGGAGAAGGTTTCTCAACAGGTAAGTCCCTAGAAGAAATGACCCAAGTCATACTTGATGAGAACTACAAATGCCCTAATTGTGGTTCCGAAAAGACCTTCACACCTGCAAGACAATTCAATTTAATGTTTAAAACCTCTCATGGAGCATCCGAACAAGATGCAACAGAGATCTATCTTAGACCAGAAACGGCGCAAGGCATTTTTATTAATTTCAAAAATGTATCACAGATTAGTCGAAGAAAAATTCCTTTTGGAATAGCACAGATTGGTAAATCCTTTCGAAACGAAATCATGGCACGGCAGTTCATCTTTCGGACTAGAGAATTTGAACAAATGGAGATGGAATACTTTTGCGAACCAGGAACTCAGGTTGAGTGGTTCACACACTGGGTTACTTTTTGTATGGACTGGCTGATTAAAACAGTTGGAATTCGAAGAGAATCTCTCCGAGTCCGTGAACATGAGGCAGAAGAACTTTCCCATTACAGTGATAAAACGTCTGATATTGAATTCAAATATCCTTTCGGTTGGGGAGAACTTTGGGGTGTTGCCTCAAGAACTGATTTTGATTTAAGCCAACATGAGAAGTTCTCAGGTGAAGATTTAAAATACATAGACCAAGAAAATAAGAAGAAATTCTTACCCTATGTCATAGAACCAGCTCTGGGCTTGAATCGTCTATTTCTAGCGGTTCTTGCGGATGCCTACGAAGAAGAAACCTTGGAGGATGGTGATGTTCGAACTGTACTCCATCTCCACCCTCAAGTTGCACCAGTGAAGATTGGAATCTTTCCTCTTATGAAGAAAGATGGTCTTGCAGAAAAAGCAAAGGAAATCTACGACGAACTTTCAGAGCATTGGTATTGTGAGTATGATGAAGGAGGTGCTATTGGAAAAAGGTATAGACGACAGGATGAAATTGGAACTCCTTTTTGTGTAACCATAGATTATCATTCCCTGGAAGATAATACTGTTACAATTCGAGAAAGGGATACCATGAACCAAGAGCGAATCCCTGTTACTTCTCTGAAAGCTTATTTTATTGAGAAACTGTAAACTTGCCAGTCGTCAAACTTGGATTCGAGGATAGGGAAGAGTCCATAGAGTTAGTCAATCAGTTCTTCAAGAAAATCAACTCACTTGATCTGGACGGATTGTTCAAAATTCGTCCAAGAGCTGCTGCAAAATTTGTTGATATTTATTTAAAACTCGCAGGCACCAATAGAGTTCTTGTCCAAGGTTATAGAGATGAATCGGGAGAATTGGTTTCCTTATTAATAGCAAGAATAGAAGAGAAGCCCTTTCTCCAAGAAGAGCGAACAGTCTATATAGACATTGCCGTCACCAAACGCGGACAAAAGAAAAAAGGCTATATGACTTCCCTCTTGAAATCTGCAGAGCAATGGACCAAAGAACAAGGAATCCAATCCATGGAACTCAGAGCCATAAAGGCGAATGAAGAGGCTATGGATTATTGGAAATCAAAAGATTTTGAAGAATTCTATGTACGTTTTCGCAAAAGGCTCTAGGCTTTTTCCTTTGATATTTTATGAAGTTAAAAAAATTTCTTTCCTTTACTGAGTTTTACTCAGGAATGGTTTCATATGGAATGGGAAAAAGTATTACGAGACGCTGTTCAAGGAAACTCCATTAAGGAACTTCATCTTAGAAAGGTTCCTACGCTCAAGACAGCAGATGATTGGAATAAAGTGATAGAAGTTGGTCTAGTAGACCACAAGACGAAATACGCTCATTACAAGGGCGGTTTAGTGAAATATGGAGACAGACTTTTTTTTGTAAGTGACGAAAGGATTGATGCTATTGCTCAATTCCGTAAGTGGAATTTTAAAACAAAAATCAAAATCACAGACGTAGATAAATAGTATCTCAAGGTTTAAGAATTTTTATTCTAAAAATCCGGAAATATATCCTTAATTAGATTTTCTGAACAAAAAAAACCCAGCCTAAACTGGGTTTTTTACTTTAGATGAACCAATCGAACATCTTACCATCTTAGAAAGGATCTATCTTAACGGTTCAGTCGGATGATAAGATTCAATCTTTCTGCTATAGCAATAACTTCCATTACCTTATTCTTATCTATGATAATGCCTGTTGTTGAAATCTCTTCAACAACAAACTTCTTCCCCTTAATCTGACCCATGAGTAATTCCATGGTGTTGGCATCCTTAGTACGAACGAGAACAGAATCTTCTGTGATAGTAACTATGGGAAGATTTGATCCCCAGTCTTCTAACAAGAATAAGAGATTCTGTGCGAGTTCTCCACGATTGCTTTCTTTCAAGAATTGAATGAATTGTTTAGGATTATAACCTAATAAAATTCCCGATTGAAAAGAATCTTTTGTTAGAATGAAAGTATAAACCCTATCGTAATCTTTTAGTTCAGAGAAGGCTTTCAAAAGATTGATTCCAACTAAGGAGACCCTATCTGGGAATGCTATGATGGACATATCCGGATTGATAGTGATTCCACCTTTTTCGGTAGCAGATGGTAGATCATCTTGGTTGAAATAATGCCTTCCTAAATCGGAGAGAGTTAGGTGGCGATTCGGGTATTCGACTTCAATCAAACCAAATAAGTGAAGATAGAAGATAGCTGATTGGATTTCTTTTCTTAAATCGGCTAAATCTTCTTCAAATGTTTTGGTGCGAAAACCAGGAGCAAAAATGAGATGTTCTCTAATTATATTGGAAAAAATAACGTGAACATTGATAACACCATAATTCATGATAAGCTTAACACATTTGTCTAGTATAGGTTTATCATAAAAAGGAACTTCTGTAGCCATGAAAACTTCAGGCGGGTTCAAGCGTCTAGTCCGCGCCTCATTCACCTCATGAATTGTTTGTCTCATTACTTCAAAAATATCCCTGGTCTGGAACTCATCTATATCGCCGGTAAGAATCACATTCTCACCTTTAATGTCTACATAGTTCATGAGCTTTAGGATAGGAAGAATCAATTCAATTTGGTAGACCTGACTTTTCTCTGGAAAAATATCAATATCTGGATTCAACAAATCTGTCTCAGTTCTTTTATGATCAGCTTGCTTGATCTTTCCAGATTTAGCTAAGTTTAATCCTTTTCTTGAGATATAGGAAATTAATTTCTTCACATTGAGATAGAAATCCAATTGGTTGGAAGTCTTCTTTTCCGTTCTTTGCTTGGTCCCCTTCTTGATAGGTGGAAGCAAAGGATTGGTCTGAATGTGTTCAAGAATTTCCTTAGGAATGACAGCTACTCGAATGAATTTATCTTCTACGAAATAAGTGTCTCTTATTAAGAATAAATTTGTGAGATGAGGGATAACTGCTTCGAATTTACCTCGGTTCGAAATAATATAATTTCGAATGATGTCCATTTCAATTACACCACCATGGATGTAAATCTTATGCAGAACATCTCTATGAAAATCATCCAAGGAATCTAAGGTTTTTTGAATTCCTTCTTGACTGAGTGCTTGTTTTACAAAACTTGCATCAGCCTTCTTCTGACCCTGTGCCTCCAACCATTCTTTGGAGATTAAGGACTCAGTTTTACCAACTTCTTTGTCTATAGAAACCTTAAACTTTTCAGATTTGAGATTCTGCTCAACTTTTACCAGGGAAGCGATTTCTTCGTAGAAATGGTATTTATCTAAATTGTTTGTTAATCTTTCTCTGTTTTTTCTTTGGTAGACCAAACAGTATTTTCTAAGAACATTCAATTCCATCTCTACGTTAATAGGAGGAATGTTTACTTTTCGGGAAATTTCCCCTAAAGTCATTACATTCTTATTTTTTAGAATATTAGAAATGATAGTTACTTGAACGGTGGAAAATTTTTCCAAAACCCATTTCAAATAAAATTCATCCTGAAAGGATTCAAAAAGATATTGGATTGCAGTTTTCTTGTCTTTGCTTGCTGGAAATTTTGGAAGATTCCAGAGTTGGGCTGTTTTTTTCAGTTCAGCCATGTCGAGCTTTTCTAGCTCTTGGTAGAGAACACTTTCTTTAGACATGGAGTTTAAGCTTCATTTTAAACGAAGGGGTCGCAAGTAAACCAAAATAAAAAGGTTTTCCCAATTTCTACAAAGAAGGATAAGGGTATTATGCAGAATCTTTTCAGCGGAGGACTTAGAATCCTTCAATCGGGGGCGATATTTTCCACAAAAATAGGTGGATTAGGATGGGAAATTCTTACAGGAAATCCTCCCATGAAATCCACAGCACTGAAACTAAGAGAAGCCTTCGAAAGCCTTGGAGCCACCTACATTAAGTTAGGTCAATTTATTGCTTCAGCTCCTTCACTTTTTCCTCCCGAACTAGTAGATGAAATGCAGAAATGCTTAGATGACGTGCGCCCTGTTCCCTATAAAGATATTCAAAAAATCATAAAATCAGAATTAGGTGGAAATGTAAAAGATGTATTCCATACTTTTGCAGAAAAACCTCTCGCCTCTGCGTCCATTGCCCAGGTGCATGCGGCAATAACCAAAGAAGGTCTGGATGTTGTTGTGAAAATTCAACGTCCGGATATTCAAGATATTCTTGAGACTGACATGAACCTAATTGCAGTCATCACTTGGATTTTAGAAAAAATCGCTCCCGAATTCAAATCCTCTGGTCTTACGGGAATGGTAGAAGAGTTTCGTAAGTCCATTCTAGAAGAAACCGATTTTATACGAGAAGCCAGAAATATTGAAGAATTTGAAACCTACCTTCTTCGAGTAAATGAAACAAGGGCTAAGGTTCCAAGAGTCTACCATTCGTATAGCACGCGCAAGGTATTAACAATGGAAAGATTTTACGGAGCAGCGATCACAGATGAAAAGGCATTGCTCCAATATACCAATAAACCCAAAAAAATTCTAGAAACTGCCTTGGAAGTTTGGTTTTCCTCTCTTTCGAATTCTGGGTTTTTTCATGCAGATGTTCACGCAGGCAATTTATTAATTCTAAAAGATGAAAAGATTGGTTTTATTGATTTTGGAATTGTGGGAAGGATCTCACCTAGAGTTTGGGAAGGCTTGATGATCTTTATGCAAGGTCTTAGTTTTTCCGAGGCTGAATTAGTTGCTGATGGTTTGATAGCTATGGACTCAACCAACCCTAATATCGATAGAAAGAAATTTATCAGAGACTTAGATATTGTTTTTCGTGATATGACAGGAATTTTAAATTCAATTCAAACTGGGAATCCTTCTAGCCTTGATGAGTCTAAATTGAATTCAATTATGTTCGATATCAAAGCTATCACAGAAAATAATGGACTCAAGATACCAAGAGAATTCGGGCTTTTATTCAAACAAATTCTCTACTTTGATCGTTACGTGAAAATTCTTGCACCCGAAATTGATATCATCCGTGACCAGAAGAAATTTATTTCATGAGAGGTAACTCTGAAATGAACTTACTTGCGTGCGTAAGAAAGAAGAATTCTTTTCTTATCACACGAATTGATGAAGTTGGCTTAGATCCCGAATTGTATCGTGATTGTCTGGAACAAGGCTTTCTACCTGGAACGAATGTCCAAATCTTAGCTGATTTTAAATCACAGAACAAACTTGTAGCTCTTCTTGCAGAGCAGTCTACCGTAGCTCTACCCTATTCCTTAGCAGAAAAAATTTATGTCCAAAAAACCTGAGAATGAGTATAAGTTTAAGTATTTACTAGTTGGTAATCCCAATTGTGGAAAATCCACCCTTTTTAATCGATTAACGGGCCTTAAACAAAAGACGGGCAATTTTCAAGGCGTTACAGTCGAGAAAAAAACTGGCTTCATTAAGACCTCAGAGTCAGAAAGAGAAATTTGGGATCTTCCTGGAATCTTTAGTCTAGATGGAAACAGTGAAGACAAAAAGATAGCAAGCAAACAAATCCTATCTCGTCACAAAGAGGATAGAATAATCTATATCTTGGATTCCCTACAATTAGAGAGAAGTTTACAACTCCTCATTTCTATCATTGATTCAGGTGCAAAAGTACAAGTTGTCCTTACAATGAAAGATCTCCTGGAAAGACGAAACATTTCTATTGATACCAATGCATTGCAAAAAGCTTTTGGTGTAAAATTTTACTTAATCAACACTAAATCCTTTTCGGATCTTGATTCTATACGAGAAGATTTGTTCAAAGCTGAGAATTTCCAACAAGGAAAACATGTTTGGAAATGGGAAGCCAAAGAAGAAACTATCCTCAAAAAAATCAGCAAATCCTTAGAAGCAAGTGAAAGTTTAGAATTGCAATTTGCCATTAGCGAAACTATTAAAGAATCTCAAAATGATTTAGAGATACGCTTTTCCAATCTTTTCCCAGATGAAAGCAAAAAGTTAATAGTCGCCACAGCAAGTAAGGGAAATTTTTCAATACAGAATCAATTGATTGCAAAATCAATAGCAATCAAGAAAATTCTATCTGCCTGCATTCAAGAATCAGGAAACAAAAAAGCAGTAATTTCCAAGGCAGATAAAATCCTATTGCATCCCATTTATGGTATGTTAGCTTTCTTTGTGATTATGGGACTTGTGTTCCAATTTTTATTTTCCTGGGCGGAAATTCCTATGGATGGTATCGATTGGACGATTGCCCAAATCCAAACCTTTGTTTCTGACCAACTTCCTCAAGGGCCCCTAGCAGCCCTTCTCGTTGACGGTGTCTTAGGTGGAGTTGGAGCAGTACTGGTTTTTATTCCTCAGATAGGACTGCTTTTCTTTTTTATTGGAATCATGGAAGAATCTGGATATATGGCGAGAGTATCTTTTGTAATGGACCGTCTCATGGGTAAATTCGGACTCTCTGGCAAAAGTTTCATTCCCCTACTTTCCTCTGCTGCCTGTGCTGTCCCAGCAATAATGGGAGCACGAACCATAGAGAACAAAAGTGATCGTATAACAACGATTTTAATTTCCCCTTTGGTAATGTGTTCAGCAAGATATCCTGTTTACATTCTCATAATAGGAACTATATTTGTTTCAGAGACGATTTTTGGAATCTTTAACTTACAAGGCTTCATGTTGTTCTTTTTATTCTTACTTGGTCTTTTCACTTCTCTAGTGTTTGGTTTACTATTTAAGAAAACAATTTTTAGATCTTCCTCTTCCTACTTTCTCATGGAGCTTCCTAATTATAAAATCCCTTCCCTCCTGAGTATAACACAGAATGTACTTTCTAAAATTAATACCTTTCTCAAAAATGCAGGACAGATTATACTTTATATTTCAGTGATTCTCTGGTTCGTTTCATATTACCCCATTCATATAGACCAGGAAGGAGAAATAGATACTAAGATTACACAATCTTATGCAGCTTCCTTTGGTAAGAAAATTGAACCCATCATTCAACCGCTGGGGTTTGATTGGAAGATAGGAATTTCTCTTCTTACCTCTTTTGCAGCGAGAGAAGTCATGGTCTCAACTCTAGCGATTCTCTACGGGGTAGATGATGCGGATGAAGAAAATCCAAGTCTGAGAGAAGCAATGCGAAATGATACCAGGGAGGATGGCTCTAAACTGTGGACACCTCTTACTGGATTCAGTCTTTTAGTTTTCTTTGCCTATGCATCCCAGTGCATGTCGACCCTAGCAGTTGTAAAAAGAGAGACCAATTCTTACTTTTGGCCTTTTTTCCAATTTACTTACATGACTTTACTTGCTTATCTTTCATCCTTTTTCGTTTACCAAGTCGGTGGGTTTTTGGGTTACTAGCCGATACTTTAAGTATGCAAGAGGAGCTTAGTATTTTCTTGTATAATTTATTCGGGTAGGAAAATTTGCATGTTCCAAGAACTCATAGAAATTCACGAAGACCTTATTATATCTAAAGAAGATCCACCCTTTCTAGTGGCAGAGATTGGCTTAAATCATAACAATGATTTGGATATAGGAAAGCGCACAATAGAAGCAGCAGCAAAATCAGGTGCCCATGCGGTCAAATTCCAAACCTACCGTACGGACCATTTCATAAGCCCAGATGAAAGCAAAGCAAAATTTCTATATGACATTTTTAAAAAGTACGAATTGAACGAAAAGATGCATAGAGAATTCCAACAGACATCCAAAGACAATGGATTGGTATTTTTTTCAACTCCCTTAGATTCTATCTCTGTTGATCTTCTTGTGAGTCTGAATGTACCTATTCTGAAAATTGCATCTGGTGATTTAGTGAATTCTGAATTATTAAACAAGGTTGCAGCAACCAAAATCCCTATTTTCCTTTCTACAGGTGCTTCTATTCTATCCGAAGTTATACGAGCACTTGAATTTCTTAAAGATAGAGATGTAAAAAGCCTTTGTCTAATGCATTGTGTCTCACTGTATCCAGCACCACAGGACACTCTTAATTTAAATACGATCAATCTTTACAAAGATTTTACAGAAGGTCCTCTCGGATTTTCAGACCATAGTAAGGGTGATCTTGCGGCAGGAATCGCAGTTTCCATGGATGCATCTGTAATAGAGAAACATTTTACTTTAGATAAAACATTGGATGGACCAGATCATACAATTTCAGCAGATCCAGAAGAATTAAAAAAACTCGCCCAAACCATCAAGGATGCCTATCTTATGAAGGGAACTCGAAGAAAAATCCTACATCCCAAAGAGGAAGCATCTTATTTATTCGGAAGAAGATCCTTGTACAGATCTCCCCAAGGGGAAATACTATCTATGAGACCCAATCTTGCTATTGAGGATAAGGATGTTCTAGAAGCCTGGGAATACATTCATTTGGATATCAATAAACAACTTAAATCATCGAATCAATACTCTGCAATACGAAGAAGTGAAAGCTAGATCCACTAAACATTCCTCAAGATATTTTTTTTTACTTAATATCTTGCTTTGTTTTCTCTTTCTAAAGGGTTCCAATTCGCGAGCAGAAAAAAATTTACCTTCGCCTTATGAAGAATCTTACATGCTAAATACAACCGAGATTGCTGAACGTAAAGGTAGTATAGATTTAGGAAATTATACTAGAACTCCCTTTCATTACGAAGTGTCCTCTTCTATGTCTGGAACGTTTGGTGCTTTTAATCTTTTTGATTCAAATCCATCCACACAATGGATGTCAGACAAAACCAAGCTTCCACCTTGGATTTTAGTAGACTTCAAAGAAAAGCGACTGATGAACCGAGTCGATCTTAGTTTTCCAACATGGATCTATAAAGAAATAAAAAGCTACGAAATTCAGGTCAATGTCTGGGGAACTTGGAAAACAATTTTCACAAATAATAAAGTTAAAAAAGACAATTCCCATTCCTTGCCTGGAATGGATGCATCTATGGTAAGGATTCTTTTTCCCAAGTCTACGAACATCCATTTGACAGTATCCGATTATAAAATCTTTCTTGAGAATTCTCTACTCAATGGGATTCCTGAAGAACTAACAGGTCATAGTTTTCCAATTCTTAATGGTCATCTTCCATCCGAAAGCCATGCCCTTCCAGGTGCTCCAAGATCGTATCGAAATGGCTTTCACAAAGGAGTAGACATCCTTTATACAAGGCAGAGTCCAAGCTCAGAATTCATTCCTCTTACCAAAGAAACTGAAGTATTAGCTACGGCAAAAGGGAAAATCATTCGAGCGGATTGGAACTATTTACCTATGAACCTTGAAGAATTTGAAAAACAAAAAGAACTTACCAACACAAAAATGCTTACCTATGTTGATAGAGATTTTGGAGGAAGACAAATTTGGATAGATCATGGAAATGAGGTAATCACCTCCTACAACCACCTCTCATCTATAGATTCCAAAATAAAAGTTGGAGCTACAGTGAAACAAGGTCAAGTTTTAGGTAGAGTTGGAAATTCGGGTTTAAAAGGGGAAGCGGAAGGAAGCGAAGAAGGAATCCACCTGCACTTTGAGATTTGGTACAAAGGTGAATTCCTGGGAAAAGGATTGAAAGCGAGTCAATCCTACCAATTGCTAAGCATTTTCTTTAAAACTTATTAAGCTTTATTAACTAGATATTTGAGCAAGGCTCTCAAATAATCTTCATCAGGACTACCTGGATCTAATGCCTTATTATTGATAAATAAAGACGGAGTAGATTGGATATTTAATTTTTCCGCTTGGTCAATTTCTTTATTTAATTGAGCAGTTGTTACACCCGAACCCATACAAGCCTTAAATTCGTTCATATTTAGACTGGATTTGGAAGCAAGATTCAGTACTGTGCTAGGCGAATGCATAACACCGTTTTCGGTATCTTTGTATAAGCCGTCGTATATGGTTTTGAATTTCCCTTGTCTATCTCCACAAAGTGCTGCAGTTGCTGCAATACAAGATGAAGCACCTGGTCTTTGTCCTTGCACCAAGCGATTGCAGTTCCCATCCAGAGGAAAATTCATATAAACAACTTTCACAAGACCATCAAATTCACGGATCATATCATTTAGAACATGAGATGTATGCATACAATGTCCACAATTGAAATCTGCATATTTAACAATGACTATAGGAGCATCTGGATTCCCAGCTATGGCAGAACCCTTAAGATCTAGATTTAAACTAGGCTTTGCTTCGAAAGCGGTAATCTTTGTTTGAAAGGAGCCTGATCCATTTTCTGAGCCAAGATTCATCTGGTTAGAAGTGGACTTTCCAATTGCCTGTCCAAGTGAGAAGAAAGCAAGAAAGGCAATTGCGTAGTTTAGAATATTCTTTTTCAGATTTGTAACAATGTCGACTTTTTCAACAGTAGACATTTTTTTCTTCAGGAGATAAGCAATTCCAAGCAGTGCTATGCTTACTAAGTATGTCATCACACACATGCTACAAATTGTTCCAATAACACCGACTGAGATAATCAATAAGACAAAATCAATTGCAAGAGCAAGACAGGCAAATATAAATAAAAGATCTACCGTTGACTTTGCTTCAGCCTCATCCTTAGCTTGGTTGAGTCGAAAGTATCCAAAAGCCATAGAACCATAAAAACCTAGGCCGAACAAGGCTATGGGTATATCTCCTAAGAATGGAAGATTCCGTATGGCTGAGTATGAAGAGCTTGCTACTTGGTGGCAAGAATCTCCTGATCCTACAACGGAACAAAGTCCTTGGCCCAGGGCTCCAGCTGATCCGAAGTATTCCAATACAAGAAGAAAGGAGAGAAAAACTCCAATGACAGCAGCACCAAGTCCGCCTAATACTAATTTGTTACTATTTTTTAAATCCATATTTTTATCCTACACTCTTATTACATAAACGAATAGCTTCTTTCAAATCAACCTTTCCTTCGTAATAGGCTTTTCCTACTATAGCTCCAAAGATTGGTGGATTTTCTAATTTGGCAAGTCTTTCCAAATCCTCTAAGGAAGAAACTCCGCCTGATGCGATCAAATGAAAAGGAAAATTCTTTAAGATCCATGAATAGGATTTAAAGTTTGGTCCGGCAAGTGTACCATCCAAAGATATATCCGTAAAAACAACATGTCTTACACCTTGGTTAAAAATTTGTTTCATGAAATCTTCATAGTGAAGTCCTGAATCAGTCTCCCAACCTTGGGTCTTGACATAACCATCCTTGGCATCCACTCCAAGAACAATTCTATCTACCCCGAACTCTTTCAAAGCCAAATCCGTTAGCTCAGGATTTTTGACAGCAGCAGTTCCTAGAATAAATCTATGAATACCTAAATCGTTATAGAAGCGAAGAGTATCCAAAGATCTGATTCCGCCACCTAACTCTAATTTTACTTTATTCTTATGAACTATATTACGAATGGCAGCTTCGTTGCTTGGCTTGCCTAATTTGGCTCCATTTAAATCCACCAAATGAATCAATTCGGCACCTGCATCTATGAATTCAGCTACCAAATCCCAGGGAGACACAGAATAAATTTTACTCTGAGAATAATCCCCTTGGTACAAACGAACGGCTTTGTTGTCTAATAAATCTATAGCAGGAATAACTAACAATATTTAAATCCTTATGAAGTTCTCAAGGATCTTCAATCCAAACTTATCTGATTTCTCAGGGTGGAATTGAGTTCCAAAAATAGAATCCTTTTCTATCACCGCAGGAAAAGATTCTCCATAATAATTGCAGGAAGCTGAAACTTCTTCTCGTTTAACACCGATTGGGCGATACGAGTGAATAAAATACATAAAAGATCCATCTTCTATGCCTTTCAGAAGTTGCGTTCTCTTGCTTGCAATACTTTTTAGACGGTTCCAACCCATATGTGGAACCTTAGTATTTTTCTTATCCCGAAATTTACGAATATGACCGTCGACTAGAGAAAGTCCTTTTACAACCTCGCCTGGTTTTTCTTGGTGTTCATCTGAATCCTGAAATAAAATCTGATAGCCAATACAAATCCCAAGTAGGGGCTTATTCCTAGATACATGGTTGTGTATGGCAGGTAAAAGATGTAATTCTTGTAGATTCAACATAGCCTTCTTAAAAGCACCATCCCCTGGAAGAACCAATTTATCAGCTTTGGCTATAATTTCTAGGTCTTTGGTGTACACAACGTCCTTAGAATAAAGAGAAAGTGCCTTAAGACATGAATGGATATTTCCCATTCCAAAATCTAATACAGCAATCACTCAAGTACACCCTTGGTTGAAGGAATAGCACCTTCTGCATCAGGATCTAGAGAGAGTGCCATACGTAATGCCTTTCCAAGACCCTTGAATATAGATTCATGAATGTGGTGCCTATTCTCTCCATAGTGAACTACAATATGAAGATTCATCTTTGCGTTGAGTGCAAATTTCTGCATAAATTCTAAACTTAGTTCTGCATCATAGATTCCGAATTTTCCAGTGAGTTCAGGACCTGTGTATTTGAAAAAAAATCTTCCACCTAAGTCCACAGCAACAGTAGTTAAAACTTCATCCATGGTAATAGTAAAATGTCCATACCTACGGATTCCTGATTTATCACCCAATAACTTGTGTAAGGTTGTTCCCATAAGGATTGCTGTATCTTCCACACTATGGTGGCAATCTATTCCAATGTCGCCTCTAAGCCAAACATCCAAATCTATCATGCCATGCTTTGCAATATGAGAAAGCATATGTTCAAAGAAAGGTATCTCAGTATCAAAGCTGTATTTGCCCTTTCCTCTTGGATTTAAGCTTAAACGAATATCCGTTTCTTGTGTTTTTCGGGATTCAGTCATTTGAGAATAGCCTCCCGAAAATACTGCATCCTGTCAAATACTTTGGATGCTGTTATGAAGAATACGGACGCCAATTCCTGCTCCCTAGCACCATTTTTAAAAAATCTTTTTCTTAGGAAGTTCTAATTTCTTGCTTAATCCTGGTGCTATGTCAGGGGCACAGGGCTAGTTTTTGGGATATTCACCACACGCTAAAGCACGTGGCATGAGTGGGATATTCCTTGGTTCAGAAACTTTGATCCAAGATACCAATTGGAAGTTGTTAGATGATAAAAGTAATGTGAGTTTCAGCTTTCATTAGACTAAAGCCTATCGTCAGGATGAGAGCATAAGTGCAACCTAATATTTAACAATATAAAATATAATATTAACCTAACTGATATTATGTTATTTAGGGAAGATTTGGCATCCAGAACCAATTAGCAAAGCATAGCTGAGCGTTATATATGTTGCTGAACCAATATCTCAGAAAAAGATTCTACGTCTTCCTCCCTCTCAACCTATAAAGGAAAAGTGATTCCCTTTGTGTCGCAAGCTTGCTAGTTGGGTCAGCAAAGAATCTGAACTCATCCATAAACATATAAAAAAATAGAGTTCTCTTTGAGTGCAATTAGATGCACCGAGAACCCTAATCTTTGGATGACTATGTCATTTGCCTAGTTTAGATTCTGCTTTTCAATTTCTGGTGCCAAGGGAAAATCTATAGGCACCTGGGTAATTCCATGGATATAATTCGAAATAATTTTATCTCCAACAATAACGATGGCGTCAATTAAATTTTCTTCTGTATAACCAGAGTTAAAGAAATTTTCTACTACCGATGAATCTGGCTTACCTTTGCTTTCCATAACAGCCTTAATCAATCGAGTAAGAGATTTTAGCTTGGGGTTAAAATTATCATTCCCTTTTCTGATTTCAATGATCTCCTGATCCGAAAAACCCTTCATCTTTCCTAAGGCTGTATGAGCACTAAGACAGTATTTGCACTGGTTAAACTGACTTACGACAAGATTGATTGCTTCTCTTTCTTTGCCATTCAAGGATGATTTTGAATTCTGCAAATTTAGGTAGGACTGAAGTGCAAACTGCGATTTGCCTATTGTTGCATATAAATTGGGCACAAAGCCAAGCCCTGCCTTTAAATTATCAAAAATACCTTGGTTGACTGTGCTAACTTCTTCTCTGCTTGGAACGGTAATTGTTTTCATAAAAACTCCTATAGCATATTATCTTATAGGAATTAGTTGAGTCTGTAAATGTCAGATTTACCTTTTTTTATGGCAGGATTTCCTTTAGGCAATTGCTCCTGCATTTTTAGAATGCTACGTCGAAATTCTATAGGAGAGAAACCAGTTTTCTTTTTAAATAGCTTTGCCATTTGACCTATATCTTCAAACTGCAATTCTGTCGAAATTTCATTTAGTGCTTTATTGGAATATAGCAACAATCGTTTAATTTCCAATATGATTCGATTGTGAATGACTTGCAAAGGAGATTCTTGCTTTGCTATTAACATAATATTCGTTAAAGATTTTGCCGCTATTCCCATAAGAAGAGAATAATCACTCACCTTTTTCTTGGCTTTGTAATGTTCATCAACTAGCATATGGAATTTTCGTACGGTATCAATTCTACTTGGCTCCAATTGATTGTAATGGAATGACTCTTTGGCTATTCGAGTGATTTGGATTATCAATCTTTTTAATAAAGCAAGCAGCATTTCGTTTTGGACGATATCTTGAATTTTAAATTCATCCATGAAGACATTCCACAAGGATTCAAACATTTTCCTTTTATCTTGGGGGATAATTATCAATGGAATAGACTGGGCTCCAAAGAACAAAATTCCATTACAAGAAATTTCGTGGTCATGGTCTCTCAAACAATAGAATTCACGATTGAAGAAAAAGCTTACAATACCCTTTGATGATTCACTCATTTTTAAATGATAAAAAGAGGTCAATGTTGCTATCGAGTTCGCTGGAAGAACTATCCATTGATCATCACAGTAGACTGATTTTGAATGAGAAGTTCTATTCCATAATATATGAAGGATTCCTTTTCTAGTCATATGTGCTTCCTGGATAAGATTCCAATCATCACAGTAACCAAAAAAGGAGGCTTGCTTCTTGTTCTCATGTAAAAATAACATACGATTTCAATTTAAATTTGAAGTGAATAGATACAATTAAAAACTGCCTTTATCTTCAATCTGAAAATTTAATACACTATTCCTAAGGAATTCAGAAAGAATATGCTCTTAGGAATCTCATACAACTACTTTATTTCGACCTCTCCAATCCAGCCTTCAACAATTCGTGGCTCAGAATTGGGACTAATCCAACGAAGCCTAATATTGCTTTTATCAAAATTCTTTGGAAGCATGAAAAATAATTCCATACTTTCTTTACTTGGTTGATCTGTTCCTTTCAGAATAACAGTTTTAGAAAAATTTCTTGAAGTATTCTTTCGAAGAAAATTTCCATTACCCCTGCTTTCCACATATTGCACAGGAAAATCTTCAAGTGCTTGGGTTTGATCATTCTTTGAAATAAGATAAAAATCTTTAGAATCTATAGATATTGTTTTCTTTGTTCGGTTATAAAAATGAAGTTCTGTCCTACAGAAAGAGTATTCTTTCTTATCAAATAGGACTGTATCTGAAACACCTGGTCCGTAATCAAATTGATATTTATTATAACAAGAAATATAATCTATGCTTAGAAGAAAAGGATTTGTATTTTTTTCCTTTTCATATGATTCAAAACTTGTATGCGAAATATTTTTCTCTCGAATCATGGAATGAGATCTCTGAATCATCTCAGCTAGTCTAGCTTGAATTTGTTGTTCAGCATTGTTATCCAATGCATTGTGATCTACCAACATTCCTTGTTTATCAACTATAGAATAACTTTCTGTAGTCACTAGCTCAATACGAGACCCATCTGAGTCATAGAAAAAGGATTTCATTTGCAAATCGTAATCAAAGGCTTTCGGAATTAAAGAGAATGTGAGCGCATGAAAGACTTCCGATCCAAGTCCTGATTTGTATGTTAAACTTGTATGAATTTCCAAGATATTTTTCTTAGTGATGCTAAGGTAATCTTGTGTATCATCAAAGCTACAATCTACATAGGTCGATATCCATTCTATTCTTTGGATTGGCTTCCAATCGGACATTTGTAAATTCTCTTGAGCCTTAAAAGTCACTCCAGACATTTCAAGCAGTAAGGGATGAGGAAGTTTTTCTTTTTGGATGTTCTGAAGAATTGCAACTCCGAGTTTGGGTGAATTGGCAAGTTCATTTTCACCCAATGGTTGCCTCTGTATTCTCATTGGCGAGTAACTTCGCGAGCAACTAACATAGAAAGTTGAAGTCAGGCAAAGAAATAAAATAAAAATACTCGGAATGAACCCTTTCTTATTTGAAATAGATTCCATGGTTATAAGAAATAATCATCTTCAATATTTAGATATAAACTCCTGCTTTTTACTTTCCGACCATTTGTTGGTTTTAGATATTCTGTCAATTTCATTTGATGCAGATATTGGAATTGGAGTTTTCCAATAGTCTATACCTTTGGAACTTAAGAATTGAACGATCTGGAATTTCTGTTTATACTGATCGGAATCAAGACCGAATATCATCAATCGAAGTTCTTCAGCTAAATATCGAGGAACCAATTCTTCTTTGGGCTTTTCATCATTAAATCCACCATAGTATGACAAAACGCCTTGATAGTCAATTCCTTGTTCTAATAAATAATAAACTTGATCAAGGTGATAATGAATCATATATTTAGTCAACAAAAGGCTTCCTCCGTATTTGTTCTTAAGATGGATATTCCCTCCTGCCTCCACAAGAAGTTTTAAGGTATCAATATCTTTTGCATACATCAAGGGAGAATACCCTCCAGTAATAGTATATGAATAATTGTTGTAGTCAGTATGGGAATATTTTAAGTCTGAATGAAGGTTAGGATCTCCGCCATTTTTAAGGACTATTCTAAGCATCTCAGGAGATGTTGCTACAGCTGCGTGAACTGGAGTGTAATTCTTATAGTCATTGTAATCGTCTGGATATCCGTGATTCATTGGACTACCAGGTTTATCTTTTGCTATAGGCGTATTCTTTAAAGATTCTGGTGGCTTGGGGGATGCATTTGGATTTGCTCCATTCTCTAGCAGTATCTGCACCGCGTTTTTTTGACCGTTTCTGATTGCATAGGAAAGTAGTGTAGTTCCATATTTCGGCTCGGGAGTATCAATGATTTCTTTGTGTTTCTTAGCAAGCTCTTCTACTTCCCCAAGATCTCCCACAGCCAATGCATAAGCTAGATTCCAAACAGGTGTTCTTTGGAAGACTCGATAGTCACTTTTAGAGCCTAAGGTTAATTTCTCAGGATCAACGGGTTTTTGTAAATGCCCAGAATAAATGACCCTTTTGAAACTACTTGTAATTTTGTAACAGTTGAGTTGAGTAAAGAAGAGCATGGTTAGTATCATAATAGTATTGGTTTTTAAATGGTTTTTCATATATAGCTCCTATATAGTATTGCGCTTCAATCTTGAAAATTATGAATTGAATGTCCATTGATTGCCGCATTGACGTTTGATGCTGAAATGGTATGTGGTCTTCCACTTTGTCCTGTTCCGACCAATCCTCTCTTGTCTTGCCTTAAGATAATAGCTTAAATTATTTCGAGTAGTATTTTGCAAATTTGAATCCCGAAAGTCCGCAACCTCAGACGTAAGCATCGATTTGTTGAACTCATTCATGACGTTGGTTTTTTCATTTAAAATATATGCAATATTTTTTTCCAATTGATTTTTCTCACTGTCAGTTAATTTTCCAGAGTTTAAAGCTTCTGTCATTTTTTCAATCGCAGCATCATAAGTTTGACTTTTAATAACGAATTGATCCACTGTATTTTTTATCTCGGCTTAATGCTTAAATCTGAATTTTGTGTATGTATTGACGGAGCTAGTGTCGATTTCCAACTCATATTCCCTCCCCTTCTCTAATGGAATAATATTTTGCTGATTAGGACTACCTCTATCTAAACAAAAATTATTTTCTGTATCTGGGTGATCTTTCACTAATGGCTCTCCGTAGAATATTTTGCCCGTTACTTGATCGCTTTCATCATTCCAAACTCCCCATATGCATTTACTTTCCTTCTGACCATTTTCAGAAACTGGGTAAAAAGTTATAGCATTCACTTTCGTAGGTCGTCCATTTTCAATCAAGAAATACCTCTTATTATTCTCGATACCTGTAGTAACATGATAAGACTGATTGCATGCTGAGGAAGGAACAATCGAGAGAATTATTCCTAAAGCAATGAAATTAATTACCATTCCCATTTTATTCTCCTTAACTTTAGTTTATTGAACTGGTATATGATTGTATCTATTCATCATAAACTTAAATCGATCTTCCATGCTTTCCCAGTTTAAATCAGCGCTATTATCCAGTGTAACATAATGACCATTCGAAAACATCAACGTTTCATTTCCCGTAGCAGATGGGTAAACTCCATTGATTCTATTGAATGGCTTTACACCATAATTTGGATTAGAAATTTCCGGAATCAACGGAATGTTGGGTATACCCATTAATCCAGTAACTGCATTTATTCCTCCAATACCTAAATTTAAAATATTTACCGGTAGATTTAGTATTCTATTTGGTACAGTAAATGCTACTTGTTCCATTAAATATCTCGGAGTAAAAGCTAAAGACTGCTGTTGAACCGTATGGGTAATCTCATGAGATAGAAAACCTAACTCGCCCGGCTTATCGATCGTTGAACCTATTTGATTAAAACCACCTGGATGCAGAGAATTATCAAAACTTAGATTATAGACCTTATTTCCAAGAGTCATAGCAGAAGCACCACCCAGAGTCAAAATATTCAACAAGGCTTTTTGAATCAACCCAGGATTAGATAAGTTTATTTTAGTGAGATCCAAATTTGGAAAATTATTCGCAAGCTCCATTCGTGCATAAGGAGTTAACGGAACTTCTGTTAATCCTTGGGTTTTCCATTTATTGACCATTTGTTCACTATGACTTCTTATAAAATGGTGAATCTTTCTTTTCTTTTCACTAGATACAATGTAAACAACTTCAATTTACCTCAAGAGATAAGTGATATTTTTATTGCATTTTAAGTGAGGAAATAAGAAAACCTTCCTTGGGTTCGAAGCAGAGGAAGGTGGGAAGGAAGGATGCTTTAGCTTAGGCTGCCACTTTTTCTTTGGTAGTTTTTTCAAAAAATTCTGATTGCCATTTTTCTAACTTTGGATTCATAATTTTTTTCCAAATCGGCGGAAAGAGTGCAAGCAGTATCATTGCTTCATAACCAGCAGGTAGCTGCGGGCTTTCCTCAAAATGTCTAAGACTTTGGTATCTTCTTCCAGCGTTAGCATGGTGGTCGGAGTGTCTTTGCAAGTGAAAGAGAAAGGCATTGGAAACAAAATGATTTGCGTTCCATGAATGGACAGGTTGTACCTTTTCGAATTTTCCTGGAGCGATTTCTTTTCTCCTAAGACCATAGTGTTCAATGTAGTTTACTAATTCCAATAAGGAGAAAGCAAGCCAGCTTTGCAGAAAGAAAAACCCTAGCGCCAACCACTGCAATTCTCCGGTTAGAAAACTTACACCAGCAAAGATCACACCAGCATAAGCGAGTGTAACAAAAAAATACACAACCATTTCATTAGAGAAAGACCATATTGATTTGTTTTGTTTTTCTAGTCTTTTCTTTTCTATACTCCAAGCGCTACTGAGTCCACCCATTACTGTTCTTGGGTAAAAAGTATAGAAGGATTCATTCAATCTTGAGGTAGCAGGATCATCAGGAGTGGAAACATTTACATGATGCCCTTTGTTGTGTTCAATAAAAAAATGCATATAGCATACTGTCATATAAAGCATCTTTGATAGAAATTGCTCGTATTTGGTATTCTTATGACCTAATTCATGTCCAACGGTAATGCCAAGACCACCAGTATTGAGACCTATTGATATTAGAAAACCAATTAAGGCATAGGTCTCCATTGGATTGGCAACTACCGCATAACAAGCCCAAGCTACGAAGGCAACTTGCATATAAGCCCAGAAATAGGTTATATATCGGTAGAATTTCTCATTTTGCAAAGCAGGAACTTCTTCTTCTTTTGGATTTGTAGAATCCAAACCAATGACTAAATCCAAAAGTGGTAATACGACAAAAACCAAAAATGGTGTTAGATAGTTGTACCATCCACCTAGCACATAACCTAAATAGGCAAATACAGGTAGAATAAAACAAATTAGATAAGTATATTTTTTAAAAGCTTTCATATTTTCTCCATAGTTAACTATACAATTCCTGTTTTCTTGGTCTCAAATAAGAGACCCGTAGCAAGAAATGGATAGAGTTTTTCTAAAACATCACTTACTTCGCAGTACTTGATTTCTTCTGGATCTAGCATTCTTTGGAAGATAGTTCCAATCACTATGCTGAGTAGCATATTTTCCAAATCCTTATTACCAAGATCTAAGTGCTGGCTGATTGCATTGCGGTAAATTCCCAAGCAATCCTTAAGCACACTAAGACTATGACCCTCTTCATTGTAACGATAAACATCACATACCATGAGAACCACACTTTGAAAGTAGAATTCCTTAGATTGAATGAATTGAAAGAGGACTTCAATAATCTTTTCAGGTGATTGTATGCGAGTCTGCACTTCCATCAACCGAAGTTCTTTGACATCCTCTCTTACAAGAAGTCTCACCATTTGCTCAAAGAGAACATCCTTGTTCTCAAAATAGTGGTAGAGAGTTCCCGTCGAAACCCCCAGCTCCTTGGCAATTTCACGGATGGTTACCTTGGAATAACCCTTCCTTGCAAAAAGCCCAAAGGCCTTATGCAGCAATTCCTCTCTGTATTCATCGTGATTTACAATTTTAGGCATTCTTTTTCTCCGTTCTTATTTCGAACGTTTGTTCTAATATAAATATGATTTTATTTCGATCAAGTGTTTTTTTTAAAATAAATATGATTTTTTGCCATATTCTTTTTTTTACATGGAAGACCAGTTCATCTTTCAGAGACTAAATTTTTCATCCCAAGTCCAGGTTCCGTTTTTGAGGCTCCCCTAGGAGCAGATTCATGAAAATTTACTAAGAATATAAAAAAGCTTGGGAGTGATTGACTTAACCATCCTTCTATAGGGAATTTTCGCCAAGAAAATATTAGCCGAAATAGGTTTTAAGAAATTTTTATACAAATGTGTAAAGAATCCTATGTATAATATCTTACAATTTTAGCCACAATGGTCCTGTTGATGAGATACATAAATAACTTTTCAATAAATCTCAATATTCGATTTTTAGTATTTTGAGTCAAAGATTTTCACTTAAATTCAGATTTCCATATTTTCGTTATATCGTAATTTAAGGAAGTGAAGTTTAAATGGCATTAAAAAGAAAGTCAAATCCTATAAAAAAACATAAAATTTCATTTGCTGATGCTTCAAGAGTATTTTTGGATAAAAATGAAGAAGCAAGTTATCTTGAACGATTAGGAATAGTTTAGTAAATACGAAAGAACATTATGATTTCTTAAAAGTAACGAGTTCAAAAGGTAAAGATATTAATACCATAATAAATGAAATATTAAAAAAAGAATTAGAAACACAGAAAGAACTTTAACAATAAAAAAACCCACAGCGCTTTACTTCTGGCTAAAGTCACTTTGGTCTTTGGAATTCTGTCACTCACTTGAATTCGCAAGCTACAATCAAGTCTCCGACCTCCCGTTCCGCGTCTCAGGGTCACCTACATCGGAAAGTCTAGTTTGTTAAGTGAAAATATTTTAATTTTTTTCGTTATTGAAAGAAAAACTATCTATAAAGAATCTTTTTTAGATGTCTCCTAAGGCAACTCGTAATTTTATTAGCAGCTTTAATAGAGCCTCTTGATCCTTCTCGGGAAACTTTTGAAGAAATAATTTAAAGTTTGAAATAAGTTTTTCAGGAAGAACTGGCTCCAATTTCTCCCCACTAGAAGTTATACTCAATAGTATTTCTCTCTTATCATCAAGATTTTCTTTTTTTTTTACCCATCCATTTTTGATTAAGCGCCCGACCATTCGAGATACACTCGGAGGATCCTGTAACGTAACCGCAGCAATCGCTGTCTGCGTAGTTGTCTTTTTCTCCCAAATATGCACCATTGCTTGCCACTGTTCTGGTGTAATATTATAATCTCTTAAACATCTTATTAATTCTCTTCTAAAAAGTAGAGTGACTCTTGATAAATTGAATCCAAGTTGCTTATCTAATTCGATTTTCATAACATTACTGAAACAAATAAAGTCATAGTATGTCACGAAAAAAATAAAAAAAAGAAAATAACTTGCTTGCACAAGTATTATAATTTAATTTACTTGTCTAAACAACTATCTGGAGATTACATGAAAAAATATTTTATTTTACTAACCATAATAGGCTTTGCTAGCTTAGAAACTTTGCACGCAACGGATGTTTTTAGCAAAATGAGTGCAGAAAAAATATGCGTAGCCTATGAAACAACCAAAGGAATGTTTTTTGTTACTAATGTAAACGTTATAGGAATTAATTGCTCTGTAACAATAGAAAAATCTGAGAAGATGGTCCGAATAATTATTCCTGTGTCCGAATTCAATTCAGGCTTAGCGAAGCGTGATTCTGAAGTAGCATTTCTCCTTGGAGGCCCCTCTTTGGTTCCTATGAGGTATGAATTTTCTTTACCAAAAGATAACCAAAATTCTGTGCGACCTACCATTAAAGGAAACTTATTCATCAAAGAAAACCCTAATTCAGTGATTCTGAATCTCTCTAAGAAAGCAAATGTAACCCAATTCCAGTTTAATACAAAATTCTCTACCTTAGGCGTAAAGGTTAACTCTGTCGGACCAGGCGGAATAATCGCAAATCCAACAGACAATTTAATAATCTATGGTCAAGTTCCTAATAATCTTATATCTAAAAGTGAGTAATCGATTTATGAAAAAATCATTAGTATTTTATAATCTAACTCCCTTAATTTTAACTATTGCTTTTCTAAGAATATCCAGTATTTGAATGGCAAAACGTCGGAATTATAAGATTACATAACAAAAGAAATAAAGAATGCCATTTTTTTTTTGCAATATTCACTATGTCACCACTTCAATCAAGAAGTTCAATTTCTAAGTAGAAAAATTTAGCATAGAAAACACGAGGGCTCACCATAGGGTTGATTTTGTAAAATAATTCTAAAGGAAAGCCCTCTATGAAATTAAAATCATAACCCGAGATAAGGAAAAAGATTATTAGGTATTCTTAAAGGAAAATCTAAAGTTACTTTTTCAAAAAATTTTAATATTACTGAAGAAGAACTTTTTCTGGTTTTCAATCAGAAGATATACCTAATCTCTTAAAACAAATGAGTATTGAAGTGCTAAATTTATCAGCTGACGAAGCTATAAATTTTTCGAGTCTTAACTTAATTGGACATAAAGACCCCTTCGGATTGACGCTTCATTTGGGGCAATCCCTCCATCGGGCTAAAGCCAATTTGGTCTTTGGTTTTCTGTCACTTACTTGCATACAAAAGTCCATGCCAGTCCTTTGTACTTGGAAGCCAGTGGGGCAATTTTCCACAAGCATATTCTCATGTAGGGCTCATGAATGCAGCTTCTAGAATCTCGCGCAAGATGGATAAACCTGACTTCTTAAAGTTACAAGATGTGAATTAAAGTAAAATAAAATTTTACAATTTTATCATTGCTTTGAATTTTACAGCTTGCCATATAAAGAAATTTTTAAAATATTAAAACCATCATGAAAAGTATAGACCTAGTATTTACTATCTCCTCTCTATTCTTATTAGTTTCATTATTCAATTGCTCAGGAACCCGACCAGATGATATAGGGATTCGTGAAAATGGTGAATTGAAACCTTGTCCACCCTCACCTAATTGCGTATCTTCATTCTGTGATCCTAAGGATGAACAGCATTTTATAATGGCAATTGATTTAAAGAAATCTCTACCTGATTCTATGAAGGATTTAAAATCAGTTCTTGCTAACCAAGGCAATGCGGTCATTATCAAAGAGACTGAAAATTATATCTATGCAGAATTCACCTCGAAAATAATGGGATTTGTTGATGATGTTGAATTTTATATAGATGCAAAATCAAAAAAACTTCACTATCGTTCAGCTTCCAGATTAGGTCATTCTGATTTAGGTGTTAATCGAAAACGAATTAACAAAATCATACTTGAGCTTGGATGGAATTGATTTAGCATTTCAGACTCTACCAATATCAACAGAAATAGATTGTTCGTATTTTCCAGAACGGCAATCTATTCTAAGGTATTGTTTTGCTGAAGCTAATTTTAATTCAATTGTTGTGGAACATTTTCTAGAGCGGGGTTATCGACGTTCTGGAGATTTGTTCTATAAGACTGAATGCAAAAGTTGTAAAATGTGTATTCCTTACAGAATACCATTAGACTCATTCCAAGCGAATTCCTCTCAGAGAAGAAATCTAAAACTCAACTCACATATTCAATTCACAGTTGGATCACCGAATCAAACTACGAACAAGCAAAATCTTTATATCAAATACATTCGATCTCGTCACGAAAATAAACAAAAGGAAGAATCAGACTCGAGCCTACTTGAGACTTTGGACTCTCAGATGTATGAATATACAGATCATTCACTTGAAATAGAGATTCATGATGCTGGCAAGCTCATTGGTTTTGGAATACTTGATATTGGAACAGAAACTATTTCATCCGTATATAATGTTTATGATCCAGATTACAAGAAAAATGGTTTGGGCATCTACATGATTCTAATAAGTATAGAATGGGCGAGTAGAATTGAATCCTTAAAATATATCCAACTCGGACTATTTATTCCAGGTCATCCTAAAATGGATTATAAGAAAAATTTTCAACCTGGAGAAATTTTACACCCACTTACTCAGAAGTGGGAAGATATTCAATTCATCTTATGAATTTCTTGAAGGGAATGAATGCTAAATCCTTTATCTCTCATCTCCATCATACCATCTACTAAACTTTGAGCAGCCTTAGCCGTTGTTAAACAAGGAACCTTATACTTAATAGCTGCTTGTCGGATCGTAAAAGCACTCTCCCTTGTGGTTCTAGAAAGAGGGGTATTGATAATCAAATGGATCTTCTTTTCTTGGATATAATCAATGATATTGGGGAAGTAACCATCATTTAATTTATTGATCTTACTTGAGATAATACCATTATCCGAAAGAAATTGATGAGTTCCTGAAGTTGCTATTAAATTAAAGCCAAGTTTACTGAGTGATCGAATCTTTTCTAGGAGTTCTGGTTTAGATTTATCGTTGATACTTACAAATACAGTTCCTTGTGCAGGTGGAGTTTCACCAGCCATAATCTGAGACTTAAGAAAAGCTTCCCCCTTTGTTGGTGCCGTTCCCATTACTTCACCTGTAGATCTCATTTCAGGTCCAAGTATAGTATCAACTCCAGGAAATTTATTAAATGGAAGTACTGCCTCCTTCACATTAATCATAGGAGAGGTGGAACGTCCATGTAATCCTAAAGATTCCAATGTCTCACCCAACATAATTCTAACAGCATATTTCACAATAGGTTTACCTATGCATTTTGATACAAAAGGTACGGTTCTTGAAGCTCTTGGATTTACTTCAATTACATAGAGTTCGTCTTTTTTATAAGCAAATTGAATATTCAATAGTCCAACTACTTTAAGTTCAAGAGCAATCTTTCGAGTCGCATCTTCTATTTCAGATATCATAGTGTCAGGGATATTTTGAGGAGGAAGAAAACAAGCTGAGTCCCCCGAGTGAATCCCAGCTTCTTCAATATGCTCCATGATGCCTGCGATATAAACTTCCTTAGAATCACAAAGGGCATCTACATCTACTTCTGTAGCATCTTCTAAAAAGCTATCAACTAATATAGGACGATCTTCAGATACTTCCTCAGCCTCTTCCATATACTTGACCAATTGGGCTTCTTCATTGACAATCATCATTGCCCTTCCACCTAAGACGTAGCTAGGACGAACTAGTACTGGGTAGCCGATTTTTCTTGCGATGTCTATGGCTTCTTGTTTTGAGGCTGCCATTCCATTTTCAGGAGCTTTGAGATTTAGCTTTTCAAGAACTTCATTGAATCTTTTTCTATCTTCAGCACGGTCTATAGAATCTGGACTGGTTCCTAATATGGGAACATTCCTAGCTTCCAAATCACGAGCCAGCTTTAAAGGAGTTTGACCACCTAACTGAACAATTACGCCCCTAGGCTTCTCCTTTTTGTAAATATGCATTACATCTTCTAAGGTCAATGGCTCAAAATACAATCTGTCCGATGTATCGTAATCTGTTGATACAGTTTCAGGATTTGAATTAACCATAATGGACTCCAATCCAGAATCTTGTATTGCAAAGGATGCATGACAGCAACAATAATCAAATTCAATACCTTGGCCTATACGATTTGGACCACCACCAAGAATGATAACGGATTCTTTGGAAGATGGATTGGATTCGTCCTCTTCTTCGTAGGTAGAATACATATAAGGAGTAAAGGCTTCAAATTCTCCAGCACAAGTATCAATTCGCTTGTATACTGGAGCAATTGAATTTTTATTCAGAAAATCTTCTACCTTAGCTTCTTCAGACTTAAGTGAACTTTCGATTCGAGCCTTTTTCTTTTCTAAGCTTATATCTGAATGAAGTATTTCATAAACAGACTTTTCTATACTAAGGAATGCCAATTGGCGGTTCGAAAAGCCTTGCTGTTTCATTTTCTTTGCAATCGACAATCCTTCTTTGCGGAATCTATCTTCTGATTCTTTGAGAAGCTTAAATTGGTGAAGGAACCAAGGATCAATCTTACAGAGATCAAATATCTCTTCTGTTGAGAAACCATTATCCAAGGCTATCTTTACGTAGAAAATTCTTGTAGCAGTAGGTCGTTTGATTTTTTTTTCTAAATAGCTTTTGAGTTCATTTTTAGGAACTTGGGAAATCTCAATCAATTCTTTAAAATAACCATCAGAACCCATACCGAAGCGATCGGTTTCCAAAGATCGCATAGCCTTCTGGAAGCTTTCTCTGAAATTTCTTCCAATCGCCATAGCCTCACCCACAGCCTTCATCTGAACACCTAAGGTATCATCAGTGCCTGGAAATTTTTCAAATGCAAATCTAGGAATCTTAGTAACAACATAATCAATGGATGGCTCAAAACTAGCAGGAGTTACACGCGTAATATCATTTTTCACCTCGTCCAAGGTATAACCTATTGACAATAAGGCGGCAATCTTCGCAATAGGAAATCCAGTTGCCTTAGAGGCAAGTGCGGAAGAACGAGAAACCCTTGGGTTCATTTCGATTACAATTACATCACCATTTTCTGGATTGACTGCAAATTGAATATTAGAGCCACCAGTTTCAACACCAATCTCTCTTATAATCTTAACAGAAAGATCTCTCATGTGTTGGTATTCTTTGTCTGAAAGAGTCTGTTGAGGAGCTATGGTAATAGAATCTCCTGTGTGGACTCCCATAGGATCTAAATTCTCAATTGAACATATAATCACAACATTGTCGGCAAGATCTCGCATAACTTCGAGTTCGTATTCTTTCCAGCCTATCATGGATTCTTCTACAAGAATTTGACTAATGGGTGAAGCATCGAGACCCTTTTGTGCTTTTTCTTCAAACTCATCATCATCATAGCAAGTTCCTCCACCACTTCCCCCTAAGGTAAAAGCAGGACGTATAATGATTGGAAATCCAATTTCTAATTTCGCTTTTCTAGCTGATTCCATATCTGAAACCATTACAGAGTGTGAGACTCTAGCCCCTACCTTTTCCATGGCTATTTTGAAAAGTTCCCTATCTTCTGCCTTTCGAATTGCCTCTACTTTAGCACCGATTAGCTCAACATTGTATTTGTCTAGAATTCCTTCCTTATGCAATGCTAAGGCTAGATTGAGTGCAGTCTGTCCACCCACAGTCGGTAAGATGGCATCTGGTTTTTCTTTTTTTATTATTTTTTCTAGAACAGGAACTGTGAGTGGTTCTATGTAGGTAGCATCTGCAAACTCTGGATCGGTCATGATGGTTGCAGGATTGGAATTGACCAGGATAACTCTTATCCCTTTTTCTTTCAGTGCTTTGGTAGCTTGGGTTCCAGAATAGTCGAATTCGCAGGCTTGTCCTATTACTATAGGACCTGAACCAATAATGAGGACGGATTGGATATCGGATCTCTGAGGCATACAACCATTATTCTCAAAATCCAAGAAAACTCAAGAGAGAATTAAGGTAGACTTGTAGGTAAAATATATTCTCCAACGAGCTTAGATTTACTTTCTTTTAGAATTAAATCTTGTAATTCCCTCTTCATTTCAGGTCCTAGACTTCCCGATGGCCAGAGATTGTTCTGATTATTAGGATCTTTGAGACGGTCATAGAGTTCATACACCACACCCTCACGTGTAGGTATGTAGATTAATTTATACTTTTCATTAATCAGCATCCTATGTTTGGCAAAAGCTATCGTCTCTCTATATTGGTAATCCGTTATCATAATCTGATAATCCTCTTCTGGGATCACTTTATGCAATTGCAGAATGTTTGGATAAGGAATTCTTTGGTGCTGGAAGAAATGATTTCCCCTATCTGAGAACCATATTCCCGTTTCGCTATAAGCAGTACGTTTTGTATCTATTGCATCTGCTTGAAGAAGTCCAAGTAAAGATTTACCTGGCTTTTGGCTTGGAAGTGGAATGGCAAGATAATCTAATAGCGTTGGAAATAAATCAACCGAAGAGGTAAGTCCCGAATAAGATTTATGAGAGCTAGCATCTTCTTGCAAAATATTTTTTGCAACCATATCTATAGGATATGATTTAGGAAATTTTATAAGCAAAGGTACTTTAGTTACATTCTCCCCTCGTAAATGCTCGCCATGCCCTTGCCCATGTATATCCTCATATAAGGCTTCACCGTGATCTGCCGTTAGGATAATGATAGATTCCTCATAAAGATTATTATCCTTGAGAAATTGAATCATTTCTCCGAATTCTGCATCGTAAGCATGAACTGCTGAGTCAAAAATATTTCGAATTTCTTCAATGTCTTCATGACTTGGTTTTTCATCAGAAGAAGGATCTACAAATTTAAGGTATTTGTATTTTCCATAGTAATTACGCTTTGTGAATTTTTTATAATAAGGATAAGGAGGCGTATAAGGAAAATGAACCACACTTGAGAATGCCACAAGAAACATTGCATTCTTAGAATTCCTTAGTATAGCTGACTTCCATTTAGGCATGACTCTTTTACCATCACCCAAGGTAGAAAGTCCATCGACTTCAACCAAATAATTTCCACCAAACAGAAATGAGCCAGTAAGTATTGGTAGAAAAAACATTTGAGAATCTAGTCCTCTTTGAACGGTTAGGATCTTGGCGTTAAAATCAGGACAGTATACATCATCAAAACTCCAATTTGCCCTTGGGAAAATATCTGCTGCAAAACTTCCAACAACAGCCGAATAGTAGCCATGCCTTCGAAGTATTTGAGCTAAGGTTGGAAACCTTTGGTTTCCAATATTTTTCTTCTCAGAAGGAGCTGGAAACATATCTCTAATTCCATGTGCCATGGAATATTCTCCCGTTAGCAGATCCGCCCAGCTTGGAAAAGTTCTTGGTATGGTAACATGGTGGTCTTTAAAAATTATGCTTTCTTTGGCAAAATCATCTATATTCGGACTTATCTCCTTGTTACCAGAAAGAAAACCTAATTTATCATAGCGTAAACTATCTGCTGATAAAATAAATATATTTGGTTTAGAAGTTTTTGCCTCTAGTGACCGAGTATGTATAAGAAATTGGGTTTTATCCCATAAGTAAGGTGAAAAGCCTAGAAATATAATTCCCAAACAAAATAAAATTATCTTAGAATCAGAAATTTTTTTCCAATGAAGATGAAGCCAAGGGAGAAGAATAGCCAAAAGAAATAATCCAACTAATGATCCATAATAATGCAAGATTGCAAAGAGTAAAATTTGACAAAGAATAAAGGAATGATTCTTTTCTCTTTGAGTAAGAAATAAAAAACTATAACGCACTAATACGAAAGCTACAAGAGAGTAAAGAAAAAATGAAACTACTAAGGGAGGAATCCAATCGGTAATAAAATGCAAGATAAATTGTAAGGAAGGATAGCGAATATAGAAAAATTCTCCGTACAGTTGGGGATACATTGCTACAGAATGAATCCAAGAAAGAAACGTTATCACCAATAAAATGAACCATTGCGTCTTACGAGACAAACTAAGATCCAGAGAAATAAAATATAGAATAGACCCTAATACAAAATAAAAAACTAAATTAGCAAATAATATTTTACCATAGGATACTAAAATCAACAAAAAGAACTGACTCAGCATGCTAGATATGAACTCGGCTATATCTACACCCATAATGTGAAAAGAAGTGTTAAAGGCTAAGGAAAGTATAAATTCAGTTAAAGCAAAACTAAGTCCGACTGCTCCAATTCCATACACTTTCCAATGATTTAAATATTTCATACTTGGTCAAAATTTCTTCCTATGACCAAGATGAAACGGAGCAGTTTTTCATCAAGGCAAGACTGACCAAGTTGCATTTGGTGTTTCACCAAATATATCAGGAGAATACATAGCCTCAGCCCTTGTAGGTGGAAGTTCAAATTTACCTTGGGTGTTCAATCGAAATGTATATTCCAAAGAGTATTTTCCAGCCGGTAAATATTCATAATAAGACTTAAACCCAGAAAAACTTCTTTCTTGGTAAGTAGCCCAATAGTCAGCCTGGATCTCTCCCTCTATTGCTGCTTGGGAATCGCGTCCCAGTCCAGAACCTAAAATGGTAGAACCAGCAGGGATGGCATCTTCAATCACAACCCAAGTTCTTGGTGCAGATAGTTCCCACTGGATTTTGACTCGTACAATATCACCAACAGAATATCCCCCAAGAAGATTTTTCTTTTCTATATTCTGAATAGTTTTACGTATGCTGATTCCATTATCCCAATCTTTTTCTAAAGGAACTGCCGCTTTGACCTGTATAGAAGCCCAAGGTTTCCCAGAACCATTGTGTTTAATTTGGAGATTTTGTTCCTTATTACTTGCAAGACTAAATTCCAAGTTATGCTCTTCTTTGGCAGCATCCTTCCACTCTGTGGTTCTTAGCATTTCAACTAACTTAGTATTGGTTATTCCAGCAACTTTCTCTTTCTCTTGAGTACTTGCAAATTTTTTCAAACTAAGGTAGGCATAAGTATTTGCTAAAGTATTGGAGAATTTTCCATCTTTCATTCGTGCAACAAAGGACCTTGCCATCTTACCTAAATCTGGATTATAGCTTTCAGTATCTAAGGCATAACTTATAAATCTACTAGCATCTTGGTCTGCTGAGCCCATCATCCACCATAAGGAGGACTGAGTAGATGCGAGATTCATTTCTCTACCTTGTAGATTCAATCTTGCTCTCAGATTGCTTTCCGCTTCCTTTAATTGCTTGCTTCTTTCAGAATTTGTGGGAAGTCTTTTCAGAATAGAGACCAGATCTAAGACAGAGGCTGTGGGCCAAATTTTTACATCAACAAGTATAGACGACAGACGATCTTCATTTAAGGCTGAATACCTAGAGAGGGCTTCCATTACTTGAAGCTTCCTATAGGTTTGGTCTGCAAAATTATAGCCTCTTTGTCTAACTAAGGTTCCATCCAAAAAACGATTTAAGCCGGTAATCATTTTATTTCTTGCATCATCTGGTAACATCCATCCAGCCTCATTCGTAATAGAGAGAATGTAGGCAGTTAATATCTCATCCCCAAAGATTGAGCTAGGGAAATATTTTACCAAACCATCGGAATCAAGATAATTTCCAATTTCTGAATTTAGACTACTTCTTTCTTCCGCATTTTCAGATACAATTGCCTTAGATACTTTTTGTTCCATACAGGAATAAGGATAATCTTTCATATATTTCTTAATCCCATCAGCTGAACCAATAATACTAGAACTAAGATTTATCTCAAGACTGGAATCTCCTTGGATAGCATCCTTAGGAGCAGCTAACAAAAGATTGTATTCATTATCAATCTGACTTAAGGTTCCTTGCAAGACGCGAATAGGAATTGATTTTGTTACTTTCTGAACGGTCTTTATAGCATCAATGACCGTTCCATTTTCTATCACATTTAGTTTAGAAATTCTTTGATCAATTTTCTTATCAACTAAGACATCCCAGGCAACTCTTGTCGTTTCACTTGCCTGCAAGGAAATTACTTGCATAGGGAATTTGACCCCATCAACTTCTAATTCAAATTGTAATTTTTTGGTTTCCTTAGTATTATTTTTAACAGTATACTCCTGGGAAAATTGGTCACCATTTCGAACCACTGGTGGTAGACTGCTAAATATTAAAATATCTTGGGTGGATGCAAAATTTGCAGAACCAGTACCGAATAGATCCACACCTGCACTTGCTACTGCTATGACACGGTAAGAAGTTAAAGAATCCTTGAGGGGAATTTCAATAGATGCTTGTCCATTTTTGTCAAGGGCAATTCTGCCCTGCCATTTTAATAAAGTGTCAAAAAGCTCACGAGTTGGGAGATTGCCCCCACCGCCTCCTGCAGGTATTGCCTTTCTTCCAAAATGACGTTTCCCAACTATCTGCATATTCGCAGAATAGGTATCTATCTCATAGCCTCTTCTTCCCATCATAGCAGCTAACAAATCCCAAGAGGGATTTCCAGCTAATTCTAATAATGCTTCATCAACTACTGCAAGGGCAACTTCTCCACCTGTAGTGATAGCCTTTCCTTGGAAATCTGTTACGTTGATATTTATTTTAGCCTTGCTTCGTGTTTTATATTCCTGCTTATCAGTTGCAACTTTTACAAAAAGTTGGTGTGGTTCCCACCCTACTTTAATCTCCGTTATACCCAATCGAAAGGAGGGTCGAGCTAAATCAACCATAGCTGTCTCTTTGGGACTATCAACCCTACCCCGAACTGCCAGAACAGAAATAAATGCGTTCGGAATGAATTCTCTATCAGCTGGTATGGTTATAAATGGATTCTTAGAATCAACGGATCTAAGATAGGATTTTATAATACCCTCTCTCTCTATTGTAACTAATGCTGTATAATCCCGAAAAGGTGCTTTTACTTGCAGCTTAATTGATTCACCCATCTTATAATTATCTTTGTCTGGGATTACATCCATTCTATCATGATCTGAAGCTGCATACCACCAATCCGATTTGCCAGCTATCCATAGATTCACGTTAGCATAGGACGTTTTGCCCGACGAATCAACAGATTTAGCTTGAAACACAAACTCACCCGATTCAGGAAAATCTTTAGACTTACAAAGAAAAAATCCATTTGCATCAGTGCTTCCCTTGCATACAGAGCCTATCTTCTTAATTTCTGAATAACTCTCATAAGCATAGAATCCACCCACTAAGCGCTTTCTATGTGAAAAAGTTTCATATTTAAATGCCTCCACTTCCACTTGAGAAGAAGCTATGCCCTTACCGCTCCCATCAACTACCACTGTCCGAATTTGGATATCGGCTTGGTTCATAGACCAAGAATCGGAAGCGATTCCAACCAAAGTACTCGCAGGCAGAAGATTGATTCTAGAAGATATGGATTGTATTTCTCCATTTGGATCCAAAAAACTCATTTCCATCTGAAGTAAGCTAGAGGAATTTTTATCCTTCCATTCTATCTTTTCATCTTTGATTCCATTTTTATCTAATTCCAATTCCAATTCCATATAATCAATCTTAGCTGGTGCTTCATAATTTTCCAGTCTACCTGGCTCTATTGGTGAGGCAGCAAAGGAAAATTTTTCGAAGCCCCTAGGAGTAAAGCTTGAAGGTATTATCCTATATTTTAAATCTACTGGTAATTTAGATGCAGGACCACCAGCTAGGTAGCTCGCTTGCAAAGTTACAGGTATTAAAGATTCATTCACCCAAATAGATTTGGGAGAAGAAATCGATGCTTTTAATACGGGAAGGCGAAATTCTTCTACTCGAAAATTTCCAAGAAACTGTCCCCATTTTTGATTGGGCTCTGAGGTAAGATACAAAGTGTAAGATCCAAGCTTGGCTGTTTTAGGGATTTTCCATTCACTCAAAGAATAGCCTGGATAATTCCATTTTAAATTTATATTTACTAGATCTTCTGAACCATCATGAACAATAGCCAGATACTTGGGAGAAGTCTTAATATCGGGAGATACAAAACCTTTCATAGAGTGCTTACGAAGAATATGTTTCATAGAGACCGTTTCCCCTGCACGAAAAAGAGAACGATCTAAGATGGTATGAGCTATTTTTTCATTCGGGAAAGAAGCATAAGGAAGATTAAACCTCCATGTTTCTATTCCACCATTCCAAGAAGAGTGAAGGAAGCTAGCATCATTGTCTTTTTTTGCCATAACAAACAAACCATTATCATATGATTTGTAAGAGCAATACGGGATGGAATCTTTAGAAGGTAGGTTACTAATATTTAAAATGCCTTCTTCATTGGTTGTTCCACTAACATAGATTTTGCCCTTGCAATCTTGAATCTCAATAGAAACTCCACCCATAGGCTTTCCGCTAGAAAGTTCAGTTACCCAGACCAAAGATGATTCTCTTCCCCATTTTAAATGAATAGAAAGATTGGTGATCAAGGCTGTACTTGGAACATAGAAATTTGTATCCTTTGCAAGTAGAGAATTTCCAAGTATTCTACTATTTATTTCAACAGCATAAAATCCTGGTTTCAAAAGAGGGATTCCAACTACTTCCATAGAACCATCGTTTTGCGTTTTCGGAAGTTCAAGATTTCTTATACCAATTGTCTCAGATTGGAACATAGAACGATCTCTTTTTGTATTCATACTCAACCTAAGCCATTTCTTGATATTAGAAATAGTAAAGTCTTGGTTGTGGAAAGATATTATCTTACCTGTGGTCTTGGCTTCTAAGTTACGAATTGTAACAGGTAAAATTGGTGAGGCTTTAGCTTCTAAAATTCCGAAATGAGATGCAAATTTTGCTAAAGGTGGATAAGGTTCTGTTTTTACTTTTAATGGAAAATTTTTTGCATTTGCTAGGTTTCTATTAGCTTCATCCTTTAGATCAGGAAGATGAATTGTAAATTCTGATTTTTCTGGAAAAGGTCCTGAAAATTTGACACTGTTTGTTGTATTTGAATTTTTATCATAGTCCGAAATGAATTCGGCAGCTAAGTTCTTCCCATCTTTGTCCTTGAGAAAAATGGATTTCACAAACTTAGAAGGTATAGCCGAAGAAAATCTAAGTTCCATATCTGAGAAGGGAATGCAATTTTTATCTGCATTTTCTCTCTCACAATAGAAGCTTACCTTAAATTGAGAGCGCACCTTGAATTCCATAACTTGATCTTGGTTGTTCTTCACTCCAGTCTTGGATTCAATATTCTTTGACCAAAATAATTTGATCTTAGATTCTGGTGCAAAATTCATTTTAGGTTGAATGATATAGATATAATCTAATTCGTCCTTGGTGTAATAATTTTGTTTAAGAATTTCATCTCGAAGTGAACCCTTGATAATTTCTATTCCAGTCTTGCCTGGCAAAGTACTTGATAGAAAATATAATTCCTTACGTAAGGAATCTTCTTTCACTTTTCCATCTAACAAAAGTATATAAGCTTGGTCTTCATCAACAAAAGAGCCATTCCAGGGCTGGCTACGAAGAATGTTGACTCCACCAGTTGAAAAACTAAAGCTACGATTCCCAGTATAGGTTTTCATTTGCAGAGAAACCACATCGGAACGTAAGGTAAACGTACATTCTGTACCTCCATCTAGGTTTTGTTTAAAATCGAACACCCAATTTCGGTCATCCAACCATCGTGAAGTTCCTAATTCTATACAATTGGAATCAAAAACAGGACTGGCTTCCCTAGGATCACCGAATAAAACCATAGGTTCACTGAAGCGGACAGAAACTTGATTCGGTTTTTTAATAAACCCCGATGGAGAAAAAGATTCTATAGTGTAATTAGATTGAGCAGAAATAGAAAAAGCGAAAAGACAAGAAAGTATAAATATGAAAAAAAAAGTTCGCAAGGTAAGCTCCCAAGGTTGAATTCTCTTTAATTTCCAGAACTTTCTAAAATTGGAAAGAAAAAATTTTTAATGAACAAAAATCATTCTGATTTACTCTTAATATTGTAGTAAATAAGCACAGAGGCTACCCAAAATAAATTCAAAAATAAAAGAAAACTTAAACCATAATAACCAGCCCTAAGAACCTTATCTTTGGGACTTTGTACCCAAAAAAGAAAAATGGGGCTCTGCCATGTTTCCAATCCTAGCTCAGAAGAGTGAGCTTGAACTTTGGAAAGCAGAAGACTTCTTAGTGGCTCTCCAACCTGGTAGCCACCTTTAGCCTTATCATCCCAGTTGCATTTTGTAGCAACTCCAACAATGCTACAAATCGCCCAGGTTCCTATCTTATCAGTGGGCAATTGATTTCTATCCAAAATAGGAACTAATTTATATTTAACAATCGCTAGCTGTGAACTTCCACCTGGCCTCTGAAGGACAGATTGGGAATCAATGATCTCTATGCTTTTATCATCTAATAAAACTGGATCTTTGAACTGAAAGATTTTGGCATGGGAGAAATAGATAGATTTTCGAACATCAATATCTTCAATTATAATTCGACCCATAAGAACACCAAAGAAATCGCCTAGAACTAAGACAGAAACAGCAGCACCTGGAAGTGAGAGGAAACCCGCGAGTATAATACTATAACCAAACTTAGTTGCAAGATATATTCCCAAAAATAATAAGGGAATAAATACCAATACTAAAAAGAGGATAGTTACATTCATAGATAATGATTGGCTCATGGGTATAAATGAAAAAGTAACTGTGTTGATTAATAACAGTCCCATAAACACTAAGATGCTAATAGGAGGACGAGGTGGTTGTGGATTTTCCCTTTCTCTTCTTCGTCTTGGTGATTCAATAAATCCTAACATCTGCATCCTTTACTATAAAGCTTTGTAGAATAGCATCCCAATCTTTATCAGCTTGATTTTGATTTGAAGTTGGATAGGATAAGGCGAGAAAAATACCCTTCCCCCTTTTCCAATAATAGAATTCCTTAACCAGAATTTCCGTAGCAAGTCCCAAGGAATTTACTTGAATAAACTTTGATTCGTATCCAGTAGGATTTTTTTTTCTTTGAAACTTGAGACTTCTTTTGGTTGCATCTGTCAAACCACGTTTATTATCCCAAAACATAAAATAGTTATCTTGGTTGAAAATTGGTTTCTGATCTAAGGTTACGCCAATCATAAACATGATTCTAGGTTCTTTAAGAAATAGTTCATTTTTATTTGCAAGTTCGTATTTCTGTAAAAACATTTCCTCATCTGTTACATTTATTGGAGGATCAGCTTGGATCTTTTTAAATAAATAATTCACTTGGTAAGAAATACTTTCTGACTTTTCAGAAAATTCACTTTTATCTCTAAAATAAATCCAAGACCAATCTAAGGGAACATTTACAGAATAAGAATATTGAGAGGACTCTAATTTCAAGACATTATCCACATAACAACCATAAGGATCTGTTAATGGATAAATATCTGATGAACGATCCGAATTCGACTTCAATATTTCATTTTTCTTCTGAGTTGCGAGCTTCTCTATAGAAGATAGATGTGAGGAATTGTTTTTAGTTAATCTTTCACACAATAGAATTCCTTCGAGTAGGTGCAAGGATTCTAACCAAAACCCATTTTTACTAAGGGACAATGCCTCATGGTATGCAAGACTTGTATTGTCTTTATCTGGAAATTTTTTAAAATACAAATCGTCCAAAATATAATCAATAGTTCCGCTCGCTTTTAATTTAAAATTTCTTCCGAATCGATCTTGCTTTACAACAAAACTTTCTGCATTTTTAATCCTTGATTGAATCTTATTGTAGGATTGCTCTTCATCGGCGGTAGCTGTTGGAATCCAAGGTCTTCTCAATAATTTATTTGATTCTTGCGAAAGTATTGGAAGTAGACTAACCAATGATAGAATGCTAATTATCCTTGGTATTGATTGCATCGTAGTTTACTCAGGTGGATATTTTGCTTTGCAGAAATTTAATGTAAGTGTTAAGATTCGAACTAATTCTTTGCGATGAGCTTCATTGGCTACCTTTGAGAGAATATTTTTCAATTGACCAAGTACGCTATCATAATCGGGGGAAAGCATAAAGGACTTTTGGATATGAGGCCAAGCTTTCTTAACTAATGAAAGAAGCTCAGTATCTGCTTTTTTAAATTCAGCAGTGCAACGATCTAAGGCAACTCTTATCCACTGGAAATGAGTCACTTTTTCTTTCATAAGTTCAATGGATGCTTTGTTAAATTCCGTCTTGGAACTTAGTTGCTCAATAACACCATCCCAATCAACAACATCCGATTTTATTTCTTTGGCTATATGAGTTCGCAAGCTAATAACAAGTTTAGTAATTTCAGATTCTTGGTTCAACCATGATTTATATCCATCTGCATCGGATCGAGATTGAAAGGCATTTAACTGGGAAAGAATTGTAAAATAATTTTCAATATTAAATCTTTTGCATGAAGAATCAATATATGCAGATACCAGTTGTTGATCGTCTTCTGAATTTATACCCAATAAATCATGAAGATCATCTAAAACTCCTTCGGGATGTTCTGGTGAATCATTGATTGCAGAGTCATTACCATAGGAACTAGAATAACTTTCAGTTTCCATTTCTGGCTCTTCTTCTGGTTCTTCAAAATCAATATCATCTATATCTTCCAATACATCTTCTGATTTTGTAGAAGGTAGATTTTTGATGGGTGCTAGGGTTTCTGGTTCTATGTGGGAGACAATTTTTAGTTCTGTTCCCTGGAGTACAGATCCATAAATTTCAACTATTTCTTCCAGAATTGGTTTATCAATCAATACTTTAACGGGTGTTTGCTTCTTTTCAGCTGAAGGATCAAGTCCTGTAGTTGAGGGAGCTCCAGTTGCTACAGCCATCAATCCTTGGGGTTGTATGAGTTCTCCAGTCAGAGTATTTTCTATAACCAAAACTCCAGAAATTTCAGAAAACTTACATCCATTAGGAAACTTGTAATCTGTAGTTTCTAGAATTTCCTCAGTGATTCTTTCGTATATTTTATGTGGACCAGATTGAAGCTTTTCAATTTCCGTAGTTTTGAATTTTCCTTGGACTATGGGCAATATCTTAAGAAAATGTTCATTTAAATATGCGGAAAGTTCATCCTTTGTTGTTTCTAGGATTTCTGCAAATTCCGGAATCTTATGAAAGTATTGATCTAGATTCTTAACACTTCCTGCCATGAATGCTTTCAGTTTTTGAATTTGATTACTTGATTTATCTTGTGGAACACTTTTTGATTTATTAAATCTTTTGAAAGCTTCTAGATGGGCATGAAAATAAGAAAGGAATTCCCCATAAGCTGTGAATACGTATTCACCATTCGCATTCTTTTCGATTGTTTTTTT
>PEQN01000012.1 GCA_002786225.1 Leptospira sp.
TTTCAACCTTGGAAGAGTCTGGCATGAGAACTTCGGGGACTGTATCATACAGCTATAAAGAAGAGTTTGAGGTTGCTTGAATTTTTCGACAAGAAGAGTCTGCTCATTCGATAATCTAGAGTTTGCCCTAGAACGTCTATGGTATAAAAATAAAGATTTAATTATCACAAGAAGGATAGATTCAGCCCATACCCTAGTTCAAGAAGAACAACTAACCACATACCATTTCTTCACAACAGTTTTAATTGAAGATTCAAAACTTAACAAAAAGTACAAGCCTCTAACAATACAATGTAATTTCTTTTCACCTGGAGAATCAATAATTCAAAAACCATTTATTGAATTTGAAAATATGCAATATTTCCTAGATCAACTGGAAGAATGGTTTGGGTTTGATACTATCAATGGGCTTTTTGGCGATGATGGAGTTGTTTATCATCCTCGTCCTGAAGATAGTCTCTACTCAATGAAAATGAAAAAAGTAAAAACATGGGAAGTTTAGGAAGATAAGGGATAAAACTGGTTAGTTGCAAAAAGATTTTATTTTTTAAAAAACATAGACAGTCTAATTCAAACATGGAAAATCTTGCTGAAAGTCTAATACCGTTACTTAGATATCTTTTACCCGGATTTTTAACAGCTTGGATTTTTTATGGACTTACATCGTTTGAAAAACCATCCCAATTCGAGAGAGTGGTTCAAGCATTGATATTTACAATTTTTGTCAATATCACAGTAATTATTGTAAAAACCTTAAAACAGGCATTCGATTATATATATATATTAAGTTGGAATGAAGATACCGAATTTATTGTTTCATTTTTTATTGCTATATTAATAGGTTTTGTTTTTGCATATTTTTCTAATAATGATAAATTCCATGAAATATTACGAAAATTTAAAATTACAAAAGAAACTTCTTTCACCTCCGAGTGGTATGGAGCTTTTAATAGTTATATAACATATGTAGTTTTGCATTTAGATGGTGAACGAAGGATCTACGGATGGCCTAAAGAATGGCCATCAACACCTGGTAAAGGGCATTTTGTTTTAGAGCAAGCATCATGGTTGCATGGAAGAAGACAAATTCCAATTACTGGTGTAGATTACATTATGATTGATGCAAAAGAAGTAAAAATAGTTGAATTTATGAATAAAAGTTGGGAGAATAAAATATGAGTAAAAAAGAGTCAAATCCTTCAGCACCTAGACCTTTACGAGAAGAACGAAATCCTGGGGTAAATACAAACCCACGTGCTCCAATCAATATTAAGCCGACACCTCCTCCTCCTCCCCCGCCTAAGAAAAATTAATAATTTTATTTGATTAACAAAATATCCTATTTTTCAATATTAAATATTATTACGCCATAGCTTATATTACAAGGTAATACAGTGGAAGAAAATGAAATTTCATTAGAAATGAATGTCCAAATGACTATAATTGATAATTTGGGCATAAAAATGTATTCTAATTTTGATGCAGTTCTAGCGGAGCTCATATCAAATGCCTATGATGCAGATTCAACTATCGTAGAAATTTCTATTCCAGAAGGTACAATTACTAAGGACTCGATCATTACCATCAAAGATAATGGATCTGGTATGGATCTAAATGAGATCAACTCTACTTATTTAAATTTAGGTAGAAACAGAAGAGAGAATCCGGCCACTGCAACCTCTCCAATTTTAAAGCGAAAAGTTATGGGGAGAAAGGGCATTGGTAAGCTTTCAGCATTTGGAGTAGCAAACACAATCGAGATAAAAACGAGTAAATCGAAAATTGAAACAATTTTTCTTTTAAATTTACAAGATATTAGAAACACTCCAGTAACAGAGAAGTATAAGCCACCTTTTCAAGTAGTAAAGAACGAAAATCGTTCAGGCACAATTGTTACTTTATCAGAAATTACGAGAAAACGTCAAATTGATATAGGGATATTAAGAGTAAAATTAGCTAGGCGATTTTCATGCATTGATTCAAATTTTAATTTAATTGTAAATGGAGTTTCAATAACGCCAGAAGATAGGGATTTGAAATCTAAATGTGAAATATTTAAAGAGTATAAGGACGTTGAAATCAACACTGAGCTTAAACTAAAGATAAATGGATGGATTGGCACTTTGCCAAGTCAAGTTTCTTCTGATATAACACCAGGTGTAGTAATTATGGTAAGGGGACGTCTTGCTCAGGAACCATCATTTTTTGATGCTCCATCTGGTGGTTGGGTTACAATGGCAAAATATTATATGGTAGGAGAAATACATGCGGACTTCTTAGATGAAGACTTAGGAGATGACTTGATTTTAACTAATAGATCGTCTATAGATTGGACATCTGACTTCGGACAAGCGCTACAAAGCTGGGGTCAAAGCGAAATTAAATCAAATTCATATTCTTGGGGTGAAAACCAAAGAAAGAAAAAAGAAACTGTAATTCGTGATGCTCCAGAGTATTCCGAATGGTTACAAAGTTTGTCAAAACCAGAACAAAAAGTAGCGGATAAAATGATTTCGGCACTTACTTCTGAAGGGAATCTATCTGATGAAAGAATTTTAGAACTAACTGGTTATATAAAATCATCCTTTGATTTCCAAGTATTCAAAGAATTAGCTTCGTCCATATCGGATTCACCTACCATAGAAGATCAAAAGTTAATTGAACTATTTCATGAATGGGATATTATTGAAGCAAGAGAAGTGTTCAAAGTAGCGGAAGGAAGACTACTAGCAATTCAGCAGTTAGAAAAACTAATTTTAGACAATGCGCGAGAAGTTCCCGATATCCATAATTTTTTAGGAAAATATCCGTGGATACTTGATCCAAGCTGGACTTTAGCGTATAATGAAGCAACATTTACAAAGCTTTTAAAAGAAAATTTTAAAGAGTCAACTGAAATTCCTGAAATTAACCGAAGAATTGACTTTGTTTGTATAGGGGCTGGCGATACAATCCATATAGTAGAACTAAAACGACCAAAGTCAAAAATTGGTAAAAATGAATTATCACAATTAGAAGACTATGTAGCATTTGCAAGACGGAACTTAGGAACATCACCTAATGGACGGAGTTATCGTGCTGCTTGCGGATATATTATTGGAGAGGAAATTAGTAATGATCCTTTTATTATAGAAAGGCTTGAAACACTAGAAAGAAGTAGAATGTATTTCAGAAAGTATACTGAGTTGCTAAGTATGGCTCAGCGACTTCATGAAGACTTTTTCAAAAAAATGCAAAAAAACAATAAATAATTTAAGGGATATAACAGAGTATTAACGTTCTAAGAAGGACTCGGATCTTTCATCCAGCCACCAACTTACGTTTCATCCTCTACTTCACACTCCCCTCCACAATCTTTATCTCTTCTTCCGTCAATCCATAAAATTTATAAACCATCTCATCTAATTCCTTTTCCCATTTACTAGTATCCGCAGACGGGTCTTTCTTTTTGGCTCCGATGATTTTCTCGACTAGCTTTTTAAAAGGTAGTTCTTCCTTATCAGTGATTTGTTTGACTGGAATTTTTTCGAAGAATACTTTTCGTAATTCTCTTGTGCCACCGAGTAGTTCGGGAAAATTATCACGAAAACAATATTCAAACAATTTGGAATTTAAAAAAGATACTAGCCAATATAATCTATCAGTGACAATATGAAAAGACTTATCATTATGAAAATAATTATCATCTATATCAAGTATGAAAGGTAAATACTTTGTCATATTTGGATAGATGATTTTTGGTTTTTCAAAATTCTCCCAATAGGCAATATTATCTTGTGTCTCAAACCATTTATTGGATGTTTTCTTTCTAGATCCCTTTTCCCCTGATTGTTGAATCTGTTTTCCGAAACTTTGCAAATATTTCTTTATTGCCGGATATTTATCGATATTATATTTTTTGCTGGGAAAAGTTCCTATTAGCCACAAATTCTCATAAGTCGGATAATACTTTTGAATGTCTCTTCCGCGCAGCATTCGTTTAATTATTTCTTTCGACTTTGGATCCTCTTTGATTAATTCCTTTCTTTTTTCTCCATCAATTACAAAAGCATCATTTAAGCCTGTTAGAATTCCCCTAAAAATAGATATATCCCATTTCTCTAACGGGACACCTTGAGATTCTACTTTGTTCTTGATTTCTACAACTTCTGCATTTTCAAATGCCCATGTATTTTCGTTCAATGTTTTTTGCGGTAAAGATCGCTTAATCGAATCTAAGTATTTTTCAAACTCGCTAAAAATGAAATCAGCTTTTTGAATATTCGCATATTGAAAGTTATTTTCGTCTTCATTTTCATTGACATATCCAACAATCGCAGCATCTACTGTTGCTTCATCGAATACTGGAATACCACTAAAGTCTATGAAGTTCGTCAAATTAGTATTATCCAATAGAAATTTGCGAAGTTCTTTTCCATAATTGGCTCTTGTAAATTTATTTGATATAATGAATTGAAAGACTCCCTTCTTTTTTAAAATTGTATAGCCTAATTCTACAAAGTAGGTAAGTAAATCTGCAATCGAATTGTAAACCGCATAACGTTCTTGTAAAAATGGTTTTATATCTGAAAATAATTCCTGTCTTATATACGGAGGATTCCCAATCACTACATCAAATCCTTTAAAATTCCCATCATCATCTAATACTTCTGGAAATTCGAATCTCCATTCAAAGGCATTTTCAAAGATTTTATTGGATTTAATATCTTCAATTTCACTTTCGAGTTTAGCCTCATCTGCCTTGAGGGTTGCGATTTGTTTTTCTAATTCCTTCTTTTGCTTTGCAGTCGCCTCAAACAAATCTTGTGTATTTAGTAGATTGAAAATTTCGCCTTTTGTTTTCTTTAATTTCAATTCCTTGGCATCATTTTTGGCAAATTCACTGCGAAAGGCTAACTTAACATCCGTTATAAATCTCTCCATTTCACGCTTTTCGTCTTTACTCGTAGCATTTCGATATGTATCCACCGCCTTACGATAGGCATCTACCGACCACTTACTTTTCTTAAGAGCCTTTCCTAAATCAGCATCTAAAGAAAATCGACTGATTAGTGAATTCCCACATTTGATATTGATATCAATGTTAGGCAAGGTTTCGAGTTCAGTTTCGTTCTTGTAATACGCATGTTTTAACAATTCTATCCAAAGTCTAAGTCTACAGATCTTCACGGAATTGGGATTGATATCAACACCAAATAAACAGTTTTCAATGATAGTTTGTTTCTCATGGAATAGCGCTTCTTGGATTCTTTGGCTTTCTTTGTTTTTAGGATTGTATTCGAAAAGTTGCCCATCCTCATCAGCGACGAAAAGTTCATCATTCTCAACATGAATCTCATACTCTTTCAATCGTTTTCCTGAAGAGTCAGTTAGAATCTTAAGATCATGCTTTACGGCAATAATCTCATTCAATACAGATACCAAGAAATGACCAGAACCAACAGCAGGATCACAAACTTTGATACTATTTATTATCTCATTCGCTTCCTTAACATTATCTATCTTATTGTAGATTTCATCTAGATCTTTACATTCCCAATTTTTGGTTTCATTGAATTTTTGTACTACTGACCTACGAATGGTTTCCTTACTCATATACATTGTTATGAAACCTGGTGTAAAATAGGATCCGTCTTTATAGCCATTGATCTTTTCAAAGATTAAACCTAATACCGAAGCGTTGATTAATGATTTATTTTCTTCTTGGATTTCTTCCGATCCTTCACTTGTAAAGTCGTAAGAGTTTAGAAATTCAAAAAGATATTCTAATGTATTCAATTCACCCGTCTTCTTTTTTCCGTTATTATCTTTAAGTACGGAAAGAGACAATATTGGAATTTTTTTATTATCCCTCAAATTTGACATCATCAAAGTTAAATGCTCAAGTTCCGTTGCTTCAAATAAAGAAGAGTTTAAATAAGGAACTTTTTTATAGATTTCTTTTACATCTGCATTACGATCGGATAGTTTTCTTGCGAGAACTTGAAAGAATAAACTATTTAAGTCATCATAGCTTTTAACTAAATTTGAATTTAAGAATGATAAAGATTCATCAGACTTATGATACGAAATCAACTGAGCTTCTAATAATTTTAAAAACAAGATTCTATTAATCCATGTTATTGATAACTCTAAAGCTACATTAAAGAGTCTTTCATCTTTTGTTTTCCCATATTGAAGAGGATTCTCAAGTCTATAAATCTTTTCAGAAGAATCCAATTGGATGATTGTTTCTTCTAGAATAGAACCTAAGTTTCGATCTTTTTCTTTTTTTCTCTGGATAAGCTTTTTGTTCCCTTCTTTCACTTCTTCAAGACCAATAATGTGAAGTAACTCAGTGTAAAATTTCTTATCAAGGCTATTGCTATCATTAATAAAAGGTAACTTCAACAAATGTGCGGGTGAGAGCAATTTGTATATTGATACCAATCGTACATCATCGGATTTAATATCATTTCGTAGAATTTTTTCTACTTTTCTTAAATCGAAAAAACTAAATACTATTAGATGTTCGACCTTTTTTATTTGAACAGAAGCAATTTGTTTATAGAAGAAGTCAGTTGTTGTATCAGCTAGTCGTCCTGCCTCAAAGTCCTCAAAACTTTTTATAAACTCTTTATCTTGAGCAAATAAACGATCAACAAGCTTAGCATCAAAGATAAACCACTCATAAAGATTAGTTATAATAAGATGTTTCACTTCAATATTCTTATGAGTAATCCTTTCGCGCATATAATATAAAATTAATTCTTGAAATGCTTTTGCATTTAAACTATCAACTGTAACCATTTCCGACTTATTATTTTCTTTTTTAGCCTCAATAATTACACCTACAGTTGATTTAGGATCTAAACTATTGTGAATAACTAGATCATTACGATCTTTCGTATTGATAGAATTCGTTTGTTTATAATAGGTATCTTTTAAAAAATCCGATACAAGATTCTTATGAAATTCTTCAGATTCTTTTATATTGGCAGAATCTAATAATAAGATAAGGTTTTTCTTAAAACTTTCAATTTCTGAACGATTGATTTTTAATTTAAGGTAAGCTTTATTGAGTGCTTGTCGAGGATTGAAAATTTTTTGAAAAGGCATATTACGATAATTGGTGTAAGGAGGAAGATTTCAATTAAAATATTAACAAATATTTAGGATATAACTTAAGCAATAAAAAAGCTACTTAAAAACCAGAATCTTTAAGTAGCTATTCGAATCGGAAATACTGATCCTATTTCACTTCAACAAAATCTCTATTAAGCGGACTTATACATCTTCTTAATTTCTTTATCATATTTCTCAGTGATGACATGGCGTTTCATTTTCATGAGGTTTGTCAATTCATCACCGACTTCGAATGGTTTCTTCACTAATGCAAATGGTGTTACTTGCTCAAAGGATTTGAAACCTGTCTTAGTGCTGTTTAGTGATTTGATTTCTTTGCGAATCAAGTCATAGACTTTTTCTGAATTAATGATAGCATCAGGAGTTGTTGCATCTATTCCGTTGACTTCGCAGTATTCCTTTACTTTTTCAAAATCAGGAACAACAATTGCTCCAAGAACCTTTTGGTCTTGGCCACAAACCATCACTTGAGAGATGTATGCAGATTCCATGATTCTATTTTCAATAGGAACAGGCTCAACATTTTCTCCACCTAACAATACTATGGTATCCTTAGCACGACCAGTTAAGGTAAGAGTTTTTTTGTAATTGATCATACCCAAATCGCCTGTATCCATCCAGCCACCTTCTTTGATTGCCTTCTTGGTAGCTTCTGGATTCTTGAAGTAGCCTTTCATTACATGAGGCCCTTTGACGAAAACAATACCTTTAACTCCGAGCTTGCCAGCAAGGATCTCGCGTTTATCATTGATATGAGTTAGAACTTCTCCATTGTCCCCACGAAGTTGAAGTTCCGTGTTTGGTGCAACATCCCCTACAGATCCAATGATCAATCGGTCAAAGTTTCTATTGGAAATCACAGGCGAGGTCTCTGTCATTCCGTATCCTTCAATCACATTCATTCCAATATCATTAAAGAATGCATCAACGTGACCTGGAAGAGCACCTCCACCAGAAAGAGAAGCTTTCAAATGTCCACCTGTAGCAAGTCGTATTTTGGATAAGACAACTTTGTCTAGGGTTGCAAAATTGAAGAGAGCTCCAAGTCCAGCCAAGACAAAAAGTGGAACCTGAAAAGAGGTTCCCTCAGCAAGAGAAAAAGCAAGACCTAAGCTAATCGCTGTTACGATAAATGGCCCTGTGAAAATTCCTAAAATCAAATACTTAACAGCGAGTGCTAAGCTTTGAAAAATATTTCTATTTGTATAGTCTACAAGATTACCACGAAAGAATCGTTTGGTAGCATTCCAATTTTTTGAATAGAAATAAGCAAGATTGAATAGAAATCGCCTAATGGGAGGAGTCTGCTTAGGATCATTTACGCGAGTAAAGATTCCATTGTAAATATTTTCCCATAGTCTAGGTGCAGAAGCCATAAAGGTTGGCTTAGCTTTCGCAAAATCATCTCTTAAATCGCGGACATTCGTATAATAGCTTTCTCCACCATAGCGAATGGAAACATATTCCATAAATCTTTGGAAAATATGCCAAACTGGAAGTATGGAAAGAAATCTTTCATTTGCTTCTGCGAAACTTATCCGTGGAGCAACTTCATCTAACTGATGCATAATGGATTCATGTTTTAGCATAACGCCTTTTGGCTGCCCTGTAGTTCCAGAAGTATAAATCATTGTGAACAAATCATCTGGCTTAATTTCTGCTATACGAGCTTCGACTTTCGATTTATCTTTTCCTCGAATCTTTGAACCTTTTCCTATCAAGTCAGATAGAAGTGTAACGCCTTTTTCTTTGGATTCAGAATCCATCATTACTATGGTTTTAATACCTTTGCATTTAGCCTTGTTCTTTTGGAATTTCTCAAGCATCTTATCATGCTCAACAAAAAGAATCTTAGCCTCTGAATGGTTCAGTATATATTCTATTTCTGAATCTGTAATGTCTGTTCCACGAGGAACATCAACTGCTCCTGCCATGATAATTGCCATATCTGAGACTAGCCATTCTTTGCGATTGTCTGCAAGAATTGCGACATTCTCTCTTGCCTTGAGTCCTAGATCAATAAGTCCCTCTGAGAGGTTCAATGCTTCTTCATAAATATCTTTATAGGAGGTAGGTTCGTACTTTTTATTCTTATTCTTGGACCAAACAATAGGTTTGGTACCATATTTCTCTGCGGATTCTCTAAAAACTTCTGCTAAATTCTTGGCCATATATCCCTCTCTCCTATATTTTATGGAAATAGTTTTCGCTTGGAAAACTTTTCCATTAGACATTAGGTTCCCTAATGTTTCAAGGAAAATTCTAGACAAGTGATTGATTTATGAATTAAATTTCGGTTTTCTAGATTCTAGAATAGAGAGAAAGCCTTCTTGAGCATCAGCAGTCATTATGGTATCAACTAATGCCTCTATATCCCAATCAATGAGCTGCTCTATTCCATTTCTTTGGGCATCAATGAGGGATTTCTTAAGACCCACTGCTGAAGCAAGTGGTAGATCAGAGAGTTTCTTAGCAAATTTCATAGCTTCTTCGTGAATTCTTTCTGATGGATAAGCAAAATCAACTAGTTTCATAGCTTTTGCATCCTCACCCTTAAGAAGTTTACCGGAATAGAGCAAATCCCGTGCATTCTGGTACCCAACGAGCATAGCTAAAATCTTTGCTGGAAAAGATGGAAAGTTTAGTGCAATCAGGGCTTCCGAAAATCCAATTCTTGCTCCCTTATCTATCATAAACCTATAATCAGAAAAAATTGCAAAGACTGCTCCTGCTGCCATGCAATGTCCTTGGATTAAAGAAATTGTAGGAAAGGGAAAAAAATAATAAGCCTTAGATGCTTCCATTAACAAACTCACTGCGTGATGGATATCTTCTCTCTTAGCTCCAAGGAACATAGTTGGTTCTAAGCCATTCGAAAAGTATTTATCATGGGCACTAGTTAGCAAAACAGTCCTTAAATTGGGACTCTTTTGTATGCTTTTTAGAGTTTCAAGAATTGTGGTAAGTCCAGCAACTGCATATGTATTTTTCTCGTTGAAGTTCATCTTTAACTCAATCAATCTACCTTCGAAGTGAGAAATAATTTCTAGATGAGAATTGTGTGCCATTGAGTTAGGAATCCCTTATCTATATTTTTATTTCAATACTAAAATTAAGCAATTCAACAAGAAAAATAATTTTCCCTAAGCTTCCATTCTTTTCAAAACCAATAGGTGATGTTTACAGTTCCTATAGGAATTATAGATTCACCAACAGTTTTTGTTCTGTCTGAATTTGTATAAACTGGCCATGGATTCGATTTAGAAACTAATTTACCAGCCCCAGCCTGAACATCAATAGACCAATTATCACCTAACTTCCATTCGTAACCCACAAGTCCAATTACTTCAAGATCTAAACTTGAATAACTCTTTTGTCTGAATACTTCATCATAGAAAAGAAGATTCACATCTGTAGCAGCAAGTAGAAGTGTTCTATCGTTTAGTAAGCCTGGAGCTACTGCGGACCTTAATCTACTTCGCCCATACACTGCTTGGAGCTCTATATGCCAAGCAGATGCCAAAAACTGACGAAAGCCAAGAATTCCACTTGCTTCTGAAAAGATTCCTTCCGTAGGTCTTTTATCGGGTATAGAATAACTTAGCCCTAAGAGTAAGTCAGTTCTCCATTTTTCCGAAGGATTGATTTCTCTCCTATACGAGAATCGAAACTTACCTCCCGGATAGATCGGCCATAGTATATTGGAAGTGATTCCTTGTTTGGGAAGGGAAAGAGGCTCAGAATGTAAGCTGTTAGTAGCAAGTAAACAGAATAATAGTACGGCTAAAAGACTTCTTAGGTATTTTCTAAATTGGAATCTGCCAAAATACTTTTTCTGTAATTTTTCTTGTTTATAAAAGATGCGAACACTTTTCAAAATTTTGTTTGGGTTCATTGGTTTTTGAAAGTTCATAAAATTTTTCCTAAATTAGATTTTTGAATGCATAGAAGAAAAATCAGATTTCGCGACTATCCAATACTTACATCTAGACACTGACAAGATAACCATGAATCCAGCGACTTGACGGTGTCAAGATTTTATTGCAATTTTCTGCTACTTTATAAAAAGTTGATATCATTAAGAAATTGAGTAAAAATCCAAAAAAAACCTCAGAATCGGCAAAGAGTTCCTACCATCATGGGAATCTCTATGAGATTCTCATTCAACATGGGGAAGATTTCATTAGGAACAAAGGCTTTGAATCTTTTTCACTAAGAACCTGTGCCAAAGAAGCGGGAGTATCCCACAGTGCGCCTGGTCATTACTTCAAGGACGTATCGGAGATTTTGACAGAAATTGCTGCGAGGTTCTTCGAGAGACTAGCCTTGAATCTAAAGAAGCAAGTTCTTGACTTTCCTTCCGTGGATCCTTTGAAAACAATTTCTATGGAATATGTTAGGTTTGCTTTGGAAGAGCCTAAATTATTTTACCTTACCTTTCACTCATCAAAAATTGATCGAAGTTCTACTCGGTACCAAAGAGCTGGAGATGAGGCTTTTCTTCAAATGGTATTGGCTATAGACAAAGATTTAAGCAAGAGAAATGAAAATATGGAGAAGATTCGATTCGTATGGTCATTGATTCATGGTTTGGCGATGTTATCCATCGATGGACCCATGGTACCGGCAGGTGGGAAGAGATATGGACTCAATATAGAAGAAGCGGAACTCAACATAAGAAATATGGTCGAATGCATTCGGAACTGGAAAAAGGTATAGCTATTGGCTTTTACCTTTCAGCCTCATGCCAATTCCTTCCATAATATCCATAAACCCACACCAAATAAAAAGATACCGAATATTTTCTGTAGAAATTTCTTAGGCATTCTATTCGAGAAATGAGAACCAATCACTACCCCAACTAAAGAAAGCAAGGTAAAAAGGATAATCACAAACCAATCCATCTCTACCTTACCTAAATATCCCAAGAAACCGCTGAAGGAATTAAAGAAAATTACAACCAAGCTTGTTCCTATTGCTTGGCGAATGGGAATCTTACCAAGATAAACTAAAGTTGGGACAATTAAGAATCCACCACCCACTCCAACTAATCCAGTTAAGATGCCAACAAACAATCCCAAGGTTGCAAAAGTAAAAAGCATTTGAACAGAAATGGAAATATTTTGTTGATCTGAGTTAGAATTTGGGTTAGAATTTGGATGTGAATGCGTATGAGTGTTTGAATTTGGATGCGAATGAGAATCTTGAACTGCGTCAGTTTCATCCAAAGAAGAATTAAGAGCTAGAATTTCTTCTTTAGACTTCTTGAAGATCATTACAAGGCTTGCGGAAAGAATGGTAATTGAGAATAGGAATAATTGAACAGAAGAAGTTATAAAAGGAAGGGTAGCTACTTTCGCACCTATAAATGCACCTAACATTGTGAAAGGTGTGAAGAAAGCAGCACTCTCCAAGCGAACGTTATGTTGTCTCCAATGTGAGATGGAACCAGCAAGACTCACGATACAGACTATGCCAAGGCTCATACCTATGGCAGACTTAGGATCTTGGTCAAAAAAATATACTAAGACTGGAACAGCTAGAGCAGTTCCCCCACCACCAATCAAGCCAAGACTAATCCCTACTATGACTGGTAGTATGATTTGAAACAGACTCAAAGCAAATGACCTGGGTCATGAATATTTATAGGAATTTTGAAATATTTTTTTCCTTTCTCTTGCAGAGGAGGCAAGCCTCCACCATTGATATTACTAATCACGGATTGGTACAAGAGTTTTGGTGCTGCTAGATTTGAATCTCTAGTTTCACGAAATTTTACAAAATCTTCCTCTGAGCGATCTTTTGGAAGTTGGATATTGTTTTTCTTAGAATCACCGACTGTGGTAGTAAATTTCATAGGACGACCATTTGGCATATAATCATGCCCAGTATAAATTTTAGTTGAATCAGGCAAAGAGTATATTTTATCAATCACAGAACGATACAAGGCATGAGAATCTCCTTTTGGAAAGTCACATCTTCCTGTTCCATAATCAGGCATAAATAAAAGATCTCCAGTAAATAATTTATCATCAATCAGATAACAGACACAGGCGGGAGTGTGCCCAGGTGTATGAATGACTTTTATCTCTAGTGAGCCAGCCTTTATGATCTGATTGTCTTGGAGTAAATAATCAAATTGAGAACCATCAGCCTTCAGGACTTCTAAAGAGAACACTTTCTTGAAATAATCTTGGATAGAGATGATATTTTCACCAATTCCGATGCATGCCTGAGGAAAGTGCTTTTTCAGATAAGGAGCTGCACTCAAATGATCTGCATGGGCATGTGTTTCAAGGATAAATTTAAGATTAATTGCATTCAGTTTAATAAAATCTATATAACTGTTTAGAGATTCTGGCCAGACACGAGAACCAATTGGCTCATAATCCAGGACTGAATCAATAATAACACCATCCTTGGTATTCTTATCCCAGATAATATATGTTAGAGTAAATGTTCTATTGTCAAAAAATTCCTTAACTTCCATATAACAATTTCCTTATTTTTAAAACTATGCGACAAGGTAAATACTTATAGAAAGAGCTTCAAGATATATTTTATTTCCAGGTAGTTGTAATAATTCTAAGGATCATTTCATTCAATGACAGCTTTTAGAGAAAAGGCTATTGACTTAGTTTTGATTGACATATTACACAGTTTTTCAACAATTACAGTATGGAAACCACTGCTTATTTACCAAAAAACCTAGTGCGGTTTGTAACTGCGGCATCGCTTTTTGATGGCCATGATGCTTCAATCAATATCATGAGAAGAATCTTGCAGCAATCTGGAGTGGAAGTGATCCACCTAGGTCACAATAGGTCAGTGGCAGAGATAGTTGATTGTGCAATCCAAGAAGACGTTCAAGGAATTGCAATTACATCCTACCAAGGTGGGCATGTTGAGTTTTTCAAATACATGCATGATCTTTTAAAAGAACGAGGTGCTGGTCATATAAAAATTTTTGGCGGGGGAGGCGGAACTATTCTACCTACAGAAATCGCCGAACTTATGTCATATGGTATAGATAAGATTTACTCCCCAGATGATGGCAGAGCACTAGGCTTACAAGGTATGATCAATGATTTAGTTAGGCGGTCTGATTTCATACCGCCTGTTTCTTTCAATGGAGACCTAGCATCTCAAGTCAGAAACAAAAATCCCTTGGCAATTGCGCAGGCAATTACTTTAGTAGAGACTTCAATTCGTACTTCTGATAAGACTAATTTAACCGAAAAATTACATTTTCCACCTAGCAATAAAATTGTTCCAGTGCTAGGAATCACTGGTACTGGTGGAGCGGGAAAATCATCCTTAACCGATGAATTGCTTCGAAGATTCCTTGAAGATTTTCCAGACAAAAAAATCGCTGTTCTCTCTGTTGATCCCAGCAAACGTAAAACAGGTGGTGCCTTATTAGGAGATAGAATTCGTATGAATTCCGCCTTCCATGAAAGAGTTTATATGCGCTCTTTTGCAACACGAGAAGCCAACGTAGCTATGAACAAAAGCATTAAGAATACTATTGAAATTATGAAGTCAGCAGAATTCGATATGGTTGTTGTTGAAACTGCTGGAATCGGACAAAGTGACTCAGAGATAACAGAAGTATCAGACATCTCGCTCTATGTAATGACTCCTGAATTTGGAGCAGCTACCCAATTGGAAAAGATCGACATGATTGATTATGCTGATATCATAGCATTAAATAAGTTTGACAAACGTGGCGCTTTGGATGCCATACGTGACGTTAAGAAACAATTCCAGAGATCAAGACAACTCTTCCATGAAAGCATAGATACTATGCCTGTTTATGGAACCATAGCCTCACAGTTTAATGATCCAGGTATGAATGCTCTATATCTCAAAATCATTCAACTAACATCCGATAAGTTTAATTTAAACTGGAAATCATCTTTGGATCTTATCACTGGTTTCAGTGAAAAAGTGATGATCATACCCCCAGAACGTAGCCGCTATCTATCCGAAATAGTAACAGAGAATAAGAATTACAAAGAATTCGTATCCTCAGAGTCAAAATTGGCAGGCAAGGCTTGGAAACTGAAAGGTTCTATTGAGCTACTTAAAGAAGAAGACAAAAACGCAATCGAAGCCCTAGAGAGCTTATTTAATACCCTTTGGAATTCTCTTCACCAAACAACGCGTAGTCTATTGGAGTCTTGGGATTCAAAAATCGCAAACTACAAAAAAGATGAATTTATTTATAAGGTTAGAGACAAAGAAATCAAAGTCCCGAATGCAACAAATTCGTTGAGTGGTCTAAAAATTCCCAAAGTATCTGTTCCTAAGTTTACAAACTGGGAGGATATTGTTCATTGGACTTACACGGAAAATTTTCCAGGAGAATTTCCTTTTACATCTGGGGTCTATCCATTTAAGAGAACAGGCGAGGATCCCACTCGAATGTTTGCTGGAGAAGGTGGACCCGAAAGAACGAACCGAAGATTCCATTATTTAAGCAAGGGAATGCCTGCTGCTAGGTTGTCAACTGCCTTTGATTCAGTCACCTTGTATGGAGAAGATCCCGATATTCGTCCAGACATTTACGGCAAGATTGGTAATTCTGGAGTCAGTATAGCATCCTTAGATGATGCTAAGAAATTATATTCTGGCTTTGATCTTTGTCTTCCATCTACTTCTGTTTCTATGACAATCAATGGACCTGCCCCAATGCTTCTTGCTTACTTTCTGAATGCAGCCATAGATCAGCAATGTGAAAAATATATCCACGAACAGGGTTTAGTTGAAGAAACAAAGAAAAAGATCCAAGATCTTTTTCTTAAGAAAGAAGCTAAACAACCCTTCTATTTAGGTAATTTACCAGATGGCAACAATGGATTGGGGCTTATGTTGCTAGGTGTAACAGGAGAGCAGGTTCTTCCTAAGGAAGTTTATGAAAAAATAAAAAAATTTACTTTAAATACTGTTAGGGGAACGGTACAAGCTGATATTCTTAAAGAAGACCAAGCTCAAAATACATGTATCTTTTCAAGTGAGTTTGCACTTAGACTCATGGGTGACATACAGGAATATTTCACCAGAGAACAAGTTCGCAATTTTTATTCGGTTTCTATATCAGGCTATCACATAGCAGAAGCAGGTGCCAATCCAATTACACAAGTAGCCTTTACACTTGCCAATGGTTTTACTTTTGTTGAATACTATTTGAGTCGAGGAATGAAGATAGACGATTTTGCACCCAATCTATCTTTCTTCTTCTCTAATGGACTTGATCCTGAATATGCTGTCATAGGAAGAGTGGCAAGGAGAATATGGGCGACAACCATGAAGAATAAATACAAGGCAAATGAGAGATCTCAAATGCTCAAGTATCATATTCAAACTTCTGGAAGATCCCTGCACGCCCAAGAAATTGCTTTCAATGACATAAGAACAACCTTGCAAGCATTATATGCTATTTATGATAATTGCAATTCTTTGCATACCAATGCCTACGATGAAGCAATTACAACTCCAACAGAAGAATCCGTACGCAGAGCAGTTGCCATTCAAATGATCATCAATCATGAGCTTGGTCTTGCCAAAAATGAAAATCCACTCCAAGGCTCATTTATCATTGATGATTTAACAAATCTTGTGGAAGAAGCCATACTTTTGGAATTCGAAAGAATTTCTGAGAGAGGTGGAGTCTTAGGTGCTATGGAAAGAATGTACCAAAGAAATAAAATCCAAGAAGAATCGCTTCAGTATGAGCATAGCAAACACACAGGTGAACTTCCTATAATCGGTGTTAATACATTTTTATCACCCGAAGGAAGTCCAACCATTATTCCAGAGCATGTGATTCGTTCGACCAATGAAGAAAAAGATGCTCAGATTCAAAATGTTCGACTTTTTCAAGCAAACCATTCAGAAGAAGCGAAGATATCTCTTGAGAACCTACGCATCCAAGCGAGGAAGAATCAGAATACCTTTGACTCTTTAATGGAAGCTGGGAAGTATTGTACTTTAGGACAGATTTCAAACTCACTTTATCAAGTGGGTGGCCAATACAGGAGATCTATGTAATGGATAACAAAGTTCAGTATTTAAATCAGATTATAGAAGTTATAGATACAAAAGCTACAATTTTCAAGAATAATAAACGCAATCTTCCCCATGCAGCATATATTGCTGAGAAAGAGATTCTTACCAAAACGATAAATGATGCCATCCAACTCGCTGAAGAAATAAAGCCTGTCCCTTTTTCTTTGATTAACGATCTAAAATCGCTCATTAAACAGCTATAATTTATAGCTAATTTCAATTCCTAAATGCTTTCTATCAACTCATGTTTATTGTGATGAAAACCTTCCTCAAAATCCAGGATCATAGTATGAGATAAACAGAATATTCAATTTCTTTAAATTTTTTAAAATACTCCCTATGATTCTGGAAATAAGGGAAGGTTCCACCCTTCCTAGATAAAATAGCTCGAGATTATTTTATTTCGATCTTTCCATCTTTAATTTCAATCTTATTTCCATCCTTCAATTCTACCTTACCATAATTAGTTTCGATCACACATGGACCAGAACCTTGGATAGTAGAAGCTGAGGTCTTACTTGCATCAAAAACTACCTTATACGTAGATCCGCTGCATTTGGCTTGGAATTCATAAGACTTGGAGTCCTTGTTATAGTATTGAATATAAACTGATCCAGCAAACAAAGAGTTGGCGCTGAGCATCACAGCAATAATTAAAAACAAACTTGGGTATTTCATTTTTTTTTCCTTTAAAAGTGATTCAATTTAATTCTACTAAGATTCCAGGAAGATTCAATTAGTTTATTTTGTTATTCTTTGGATTTTAAATTTATCTATTCTGTTTTCTCAAATTTTTTAGGACTTCTCCTGAATTTTTACTTTGAGGAAAAATATTTAGTTCTTCTTTTAATGAAAAACTTTCCAATGGATTACAATGGAAAGTTTCGAAATCATCCTTGCTGACGATCATGCAGTGATCCTAGAGGGGGTCAAAGCCATCCTTAAATCTCACTCAAGGTTAAAAGTTAAAGGCGATTTTTCCAATGCAAAATCGCTTCTAGAATTTTTATCCAAAGACAAAGCCGATCTCATTCTGCTTGATATAGATATTCCTGGTGCAGATAAATTAAATTTACTTAAGAAGATAAAGTTAAGATATCCTCAAACAAAAGTTGTTATCTTTACTATGCACAAAGGGATGAATTATTTTCTTGAAGCTAAAAAATTAGGCGCTGATTCTTATGTATTAAAATCTGATTTAATTTCTTTTCTTCCTACAATTTTATTAAAAGCACTTAAAGGTGAATTCTATTGTTCTGATGAGTTAAAACAATTGTTAACTAAAGAATATAATAAAGAAATCATAAAACCTAAAGAACTGGAGATTCTTTCATTCATAGCACAAGGAATGAAATACGCAGATATATCAAAGCAAATTGGGAAATCTGAGAAAACAATTGAGTATTATGTTTATAAATTACGCAAGAAATATGATGTAAAAAATAATGTAGATTTGTTATTGAAACTATCGAATGAAATTATTTTGAAGGAAGAATGATCTCAACTTCAGTTCCTTTCCCTTTTTTACTTTTAAATTGAATACTTCCCTTATGTGCGTCAATTATATATTGACAAATATAGATCCCCATTCCACTTCCTGTTTCGTTAGCTGTGCCAGGAATACTTCTCATCATTCCTTGGGATTTTATTTCCTTGATTTGATTTTTTGTCATTCCTATTCCTTTATCGCTGATTGATATGGTTTTCCCTTTTGTATTAGATTTAAAATGAATATCTATGCTTTGATTCACATAACTATACTTAATAGAATTAGCCAATAGATTTGATAATACTTGCTTAAATAAATTTACATCTACAGAAACAGTATCAGAATCTGAAACATGAGAAAAAATAGAAATATTCTTAGCTATATAGAAAGGTTTTAATTCATCTAGAATAATTTGGAAATAATTTTTTAATACAACCTCTTCTTTGTGAATTATAAGAGTGCCTGATTCGATACGGCTCATATCTAATAGCTGACGTATCATGGATAAAGAAAATTTTATGCTTTCAAAACAGACTTGTAAATATCTTTTCTTTTCCTGAGAAGGCTTACGAATCTTTTTGTTATTCAAAATTTCTAACAGATTCAATACTCCTTGTAAAGGAGACCTTAAGTCATGAGATACAATGGATACGAATTTATCTTTAATTTTACTAGCTTCTTCCGCTTTTTCTTTTTCTAGTTTAAACTCTTTCGTTCTTTGAATTACTTTTTCTTCTAAACCAATATTTGTGCTGAGTAAAGACTCACTTAGCCTTTCAACTTGGGATAGAGCTGAAGTAAATTTGATTGATATTACTATAGAATGTGAAAATAAAAATACCATTAAACCTTGCGGAAATATAAACATTGTCCGGATTAAAGTCAATGAATGAAGAATATCATTTAATATGCCAACAAAGAAAATAACTGTTCCTATAAATATAATTTGTGCCCCTTCTCTTCGAAGTTTCACAGCTTTATAAAATACTAATAAAAAATAAAACATAGATATTAAAGTAAAGACATGATAGTATGGGATAGTAAAAGTATAGATCTCACTTCCTGTTAAAATCACTATTGATGAGAAACTAATAGCAAGATACCATATAATTTGCATCATACGTTTATGAAAGTCTTCAGAGAAAACCAAATATAAAAAATTACTAAAAAGAGGCACTGCTAAATAGTAACTTAAGTATTCTATTCGATTTAATAATAAGAAGGTATCTTTAGGAAAAATTTGATTCAAAAATTTTTCATCGAAAACTAAAAGATGAAAAACTACCGATAAACAAAAGAGGCTAAAAACCAAAGCTGACTTATCTTTTTTACGAATTAAAAAGATAGCTATATGATAAATAAACATTGTAAACAAACATCCGTAAATGAATAAGGAATTGAACATCTTTTGTTCACGAATGTCCCGTATCACCTTTTCTTTCCCCAAATGAATTGAATACCAGAATCCTCCGTCTCTATTGTGAAAGTTAGAGATGTGAACGACTATTTCAATCTTTGAGTTTAATTCTAAGGATTCAGTGATTAAAGGGAGAAATTGTGGCTTACTTGTTTCTTCTGTCTTACCTACATTCCCATTTGATGCAACCAAATGACCATTTACAAACATAGAATAAGCAGTTCCCATTTCGGATAGCTTGAACACATAAGGTAATTTATCTTTATCAGGTAATAGAATGGACAATCTGTAAGTAGCAAATCCAAACCTTGATCCATAGGAGTTGTTCCAAGTTCCTGGAACGATAATGAATTTAGGAGCTTGAGTGAATTTATCCGAAGAAAAACCCGAATGTATCAATTGATTTGGGTAAAATTCCCATTCTCCGTCTAATGCAACTGCAAAATGATCAGAATCCCAATTTCTCAAATCCATAATTCCCTTAACTGCTTTAGGCTGAGAAACAATTTTACTGCTGCAAGATAAACTCAGAATCAGAAGTAAAGAAATTATAACTATGTGTTTCATACAGTAATTTATGATGTAATTCTAGATTTGAAAATTCAAAATTCATTTATACTTTTCAAACTTTCTAAGGCTTTGTATTTTAAATTATATTCATCCTGTCAGGTATACTAAGTACATAGAACAAGCTGGTGCAAGAAATTTCTCTCAATTTACAAGAATTTTATACCTATTCATAATTTAATCAAGGCATACCTAAAATCATTTTTATATGAATGATAGAAAAAGATTTTTTCCAATTAAATTATTAGTTTACACAGAATAATTATCATGAAAACTTAATGTTATAAAAACCGTTTTACTTTTCTAAATCCAGAATATATGATTTGAGTTGATACATATGAAACTTTCATTTTCAAAAACAAATACACTTTTAATTTCAATTCTTTTCATGTTACAAGCAATCTCTTGTCTATCGAAAAGCAAAGACTCAAGCCAAAACAATCACAAAGAAATTCTTGGTCCAAATTCAAGAGCCTTCCAGAAGATTGTGGAACAAAACTTTGTTGGCAAATGGCAAGGCCAAGCTATAGACAAGCAAGCAAGACTCATCTCTTTAGAATTGAATGTAAAATCTTTGGGTGACAACCAATTTCAATGCATTTTATCCGTACCGAATGAACCCATTCGAATTTTTTCAACTAGTTACCAATTTGGAAGAAATACAATAGAAGGAGATGGTTTTCTTATGAGCCCCATCACAGGTGGGTTTGCTGATGTTGCCCTAATGAACCACCCTCTTTTTCTAAACCAAGAAGCAATTAAATTTACTCTTGTTCCAGATGCATAGAAAATTGTATAAATACTGCATCAAACATACAATTTTTTAACAGGATATAGATCTCCTACTTCTGGAGATCCTACAGTAAGTTATTTGATTGGAAATCTTTCTACGGTAAGAAATTTGGAAGCCTTAGGTTTGTATTATGCGGCAAATGACTTGTTGAAACCAGACCCTTGGGCTTTTTACTTTGTACCAACCGCACCATTACTCTACTTTCCCTTAGGAGCTTCACCTAGCCCTCTTTGCTCATCTTGAATTCTAATAGAGCATTTTTTGCTACGGAAATTCTTAAAAAGACCGATTTTAGTATTAGTATAGAAAATTCGTTTGACAATTATGTCACATTGGGCATTTCTAGCTAAGAGAGGATCTATGTTTTATTTACTTCTAGCCCTACTCTATGAAGACTTAGTAGCAGGTCGTATGGACCAATTGCAATATGAAGAAAATATTGTTTTGCTTGCTTTGGACCATGATCGCCTGAAAGCAGAAGAGTCTCAAGCTGAACATGCAAAATCAGCCGCCTAATTCTGATTAATTACTTTTCCTTTCCAAAGAGAACAATTTGAAATGATAAAAACTCAATTTTTTTACTAAATATTTTATTTCAAATACTTATTCGTGTTTTTCTGACTTGCTCAAATCCAAATATTAAAGAATCTAAACCATATGCTCCAAGGCAAATTTGATATCCTCTGGCTAATAATCTGCTCTGGGCTTGTATTCTTTATGCAAGCGGGATTTCTTTGTCTAGAGTCTGGTCTTACTAGAACCAAGAATTCTATTAACGTAGCTATCAAAAATATTACGGATTTTGGAATAGCCACTATCGTTTATTATTCAGTTGGATTCGGATTGATGTATGGACTTAGCTATGAAGGAAGAATTGGTACAAATAATTTCATGCCAATATTTTCCTCAACAGAACCACAGATTCCTGTCTTCTTTTTATTCCAACTTATGTTTTGTGGAACAGCGGCTACCATAGTTTCAGGTGCTGTTGCTGAACGAATGAAATTCAGCGCGTATATTATTGTCACAACTTTAATTTCATCTTCTATCTATCCTATCTTTGGCCATTGGGCTTGGGGCAAAAATTTATCTAACTTTACAGAACCTACAGGTTGGCTCGCAAAACTTGGATTTGTTGATTTTGCAGGCTCTACCATTGTTCATAGTGTAGGTGGTTGGGTAGGTTTAGTAGCTATGATTATCATAGGAAGCAGGACGGGTAAGTTTGGCAAGAATGGTGAAGTACGTAATATCACCGGTCACAACCTTCCCATAGCTATGCTTGGAACATTAATTCTATGGTTCGGATGGATAGGTTTTAATGGTGGTAGCACTCTTTCTTTTTCTGCCAAAATCCCTAGCATACTCGCAAATACAATGTTAGCTGCCTCTGGCGGAATGGCTTCTGCGCTTATCTATGGTTGGATTAGAATGAGATATGCCGAAGCAACTCTTCCCCTAAATGGAGCCTTAGCTGGACTTGTAGCAATTACAGCATCTTGTCATGCAGTGAGTTCTTCGGATTCAATTATAATTGGAATTGTTGCTGGAATTTTAATGTTTGAAACTAGAAATATCATCAACCGATTTCAACTTGATGATGCAGTTGGGGCAATACCAGTTCACTTAACAGGTGGTATATGGGGAACAATAGCTGTAGGGATCTTTGGTAATTTTGAATTATTGGGAACTGGATTAGATCGTATTTCCCAAGTCAACATTCAATTGCTTGGAATTTCTGTCTGTGCAGTTTTTTCTTTTGGTTTGAGTTTTGTCATCTTAAGCTTAGTCAATTATTTTTATCCCCTTCGAGTATCTGTTGAGAGCGAAAGACAAGGACTCAATTACGCAGAACACAGAGCAAGCACCGAACTTACTGATTTATTTCTTGAGATGGAATACCAAAAGCAAACAGGAGACCTAAGTTCTAATCTTACCATAGAGCCTTTTACAGAAGTTGGTCAAATAGCAGAAAGATATAATCTAGTTTTAGATAAAATTCGATCCAACATCAAAGAAAAAGAAGATTTAACCAGCCAACTTGAGGCAAATTTAAAAAATATCCAAAGTGATCTTTCAACAGCTAGCAAGATCCAATCAAGCATATTATCACAGGAAGATCGCATCATTGGAGGACTTGAAGTTGGCATAAGATACATTCCACTAACGGAAGTTGGTGGTGACTTTTTTCATATAACTGAACTTCGCCCAGGTATAGTTCGTTTTTTCTTAGCAGATGCGACAGGGCATGGAGTGCAAGCTGCCTTAATCACTATGGTTATTAAAACTCTATATGAATCCTTGAATAAATCTGTATATTCTGTCCATGAAATGCTCTATTACTTGAATAATGAATTCATTTCCTCTTTTCAAAACTTAAACCAATTCTTTACCTGCATCATTGCTGACATAGACACAAAAAGAAATCTCATCAAATACTCATCAGCTGGTCACAACAATCAATATCTAATAAGTGATGGCAAGCTAACAAAATTACCCAAAAAAGGAAGAATGATTGGTGTATTAAGAGATTCTAAATATTCTGCTCAAGAACTTGATTTTAGAATTGATGATCAATTGCTACTTTTTACAGATGGACTTACGGAAGAATTCAATTCCGAAAACGAAGAGTTCGGTGAACAAAGATTAGATGAAGTCATCAAGAACAAAGGTAACATTCCTATTAGCAAATATTTGGATACTATCCTTAGCTTACAAAGTGACTTCCTCAAGGGAATAGCCTTACAAGATGATACAACAATTTTGGGAATACATCGCAAGATTTAAATATCTAAATATTAAATTATTCTTTATTAAAAATGATTGACCAATTTCTTTAAATCATTTTTACATAAGAATTATGAAAAGACGAATACTTATTAGTTTAATCCTTGGTTCTGCTTTTTTACTCACAGCAGATATTTCAGCTAAATGCTTTAACTTCTCCAAAGCTAAAGATGTTTCCATTTGTGTTGATGGAAATGACAATAAAGCCCGTGGAATTGCCAAGGCTGCCTGTAAGCAAAACACAGGAAGTGACTGTGGAAATGTAACTGGCTATTCAGGTTCCAGTTGCAATTCGGGAAAGGTTCAATGCGTTGACGCTTCAGGCAAGAACCAAAAGAAAATTTCGGTTGATTGATCCCAATAACCATAGCATTTCCATGTTCTAAATGTAAAAGATTCTAAGCCTTATCTTGGAATCTTTTTCTAATTGCAAGCAACCTTTCTGACTTGATCCCTTGTCTTAACAATTTACTTTGACTGCATACTATAAATAGGATGGACAATTCATGAGCAATGCACCTGTTCTGGACAGCATACAAGCGGACAATAAAAAACTATTTCTACAATTTGGAGGCCAAGGTTCTCCTTGGATTAAAGAACTATCCAAACTCTACAGCGAACCTAGTCTTAAAGAATTTTTTGAAATCACATTTTCTACTATTTCTAAAGAAGTAAAGCGTGCCAACCACCCTAGCTTCTTCGACCAAGGTTTTGATTTAAAATCTTGGTTAGAAAATCCTGACTCAGCTCCATCAGATGATTATTTATGCAGGGCAGCGATTTCTGTTCCAACAATCATGGCTACTCAAGTTGGCAATTATTTATTTCTTGCCCAAAATGGATACACAGCAGAAAGACTGATACCACTTACAGCTGGAGCATCTGGCCATAGCCAAGGAATTATTGCAGCCTGCCTCATTGCGCTTGGTAAATCTGGGGAAGATTTCCTAAAGGCTTATTCTGATTTTCTATCTTTTGAATTCTGGATGGGCTTTAGAGGTCAGGAAGCTTATCCTAATTTTCAAGTAAGCCAAGATCTTATTGACAAAAACCTTGCCAATGGAGACAAAAATCCATCACCTATGGTGGCTGTAATTGGTTACAACAAAGAAGAGTTAGAGCAAAGAGTTAACCAATTTAATAAAGAAAAGAATTTAGATGAAAAGACTTCAGTTTACATAAGTTTATATAACACTCCTGATTCGATGATCTTATCAACTATGCCTGAATCTTTATTAGCTTTCAGAACTCATTTCAAAGCTGATATGGATGAAAGAAAAGCAAAGTTCGTATACTTAAAGACGACAGCTCCCTTTCATTGCCCTTTTATGAATTCAACTTGGCCTGAATTTAAATCAAAAGATTATGATTACCTTGCCTTCAATTACAAAGGTTCCGATTTGAAAGTTCCAGTTTATGGAATCTATGATGGAAAGAACTTACAAGAAGTGGAAGATCTCAAAGAAAGACTTTTTAAAACAGTGCTCATAGAGCCTTTGTATTGGGACAAGGCTATCTCGCCATTATGGACGGATGCTTCTATCTCTACAATTCTAGACTTCGGTCCTTCAACCGTAAGTCAAAAGTTAAGCGGTGGACACTTAAAGGCTAAGGAAATTGAAAAACAATCGCTTTCTGCATCTAGCCCCAAAGAAATAAAAGTTCTTCTCGGGACCAAAGAGTAAATTTATTCTGCGCAGTGTGCCTGTTAGTATCTCCAATTAGGCACATTGCAAAGGTATTAAATCTCAAATTACGATAAAAGATGAATCCTAAAACGCGAGAAACAGCCTTAAGACTAAATTTAATTCGCCTACTCAGCACCAGTCCCAATGGGCTTTCATTTGATGAATTAAAAAAGGCTTCTGGTATTGAATCAGAAACAGAACTAAAAAAAGCCTTAGGCAAGCTTTATATGATAGGAACGTATCCTTATACCCCTTTGGATTATCTTGAATTAGAATATGATGGATCGAGAGTTCGCTTACTCATTCCACAAAATATTGACAAAACAATTGTACTCACTTCGAGAGAATGGATACTACTTAGAGATTCTTTGGAATCGGAACTTTCTGAAAATTCTTCCACGTTAGACAAGACAGAAATTCTTGCCATAGAGAATCTATTAGAGAAAATCAAAAAAATTCTTCCTTACAACACAATTGAATCTTTCGCAAGTATAAAGAAAATCATCCGTGATTCCATAGCCAAGAAAAAATCCCTAGAATTTAAATACAAAACAAGAGAGGATCAAAACGATCCAAAAGAACAGACCATCGAAATTAGAAAGGTCGATCCTTGGTACCTTTTAGAATCAAGCATAGACTATCTCATTGCATATTGTCATTCCCGGAAAGATTCAAGAGTATTTCGATTAGAATCCATCTTCGAAATAAAGGCAACAGAATCTTCCTATGAAATGCCGAATGATCAACTAACACAAAAAGCAATTGACCAATTCCAAAGATTCCTCATAAGTTCCAATGATGATTCTAAGCTTGCTACTATCTGGCATACCAGGGAATCCTTTTATCATTTAAATCTTCTTTTTGAGTTAACTTTGACTAAAAATTCCAAGAGTATCAATGGAATTGATCTGATTCAATCCCAATGTAAAATTCGAGACCCAAAATGGTTCTTAGAAAGCTTACTTCCCTTTCTGCCTGACGTTATCATTCATGAGCCTCTAGAACTTAAGGAACAGCTCATGGAATACATACGTAATTCGAGACTGAGGAAATTTCTTGAAAATTCTTCAAGTCCTCTATGATGGAAGTTTTTTCTCCAGCAAAGATAAATCTCGGTCTGAAGATTCTCTACAAGAGAGATACAGACAATTACCATGAAATAGAAAGCATCTTTGTTAAATTAGATTGGGGTGATCACTTTCTTATTTCAGAAAAGAATATACGAAAAGAAGAATATATCAATAAATCAAAACATTTTGAAAGCAATCATAACCTAGATCATACAAAAAGCAAAGGCAATTCGATTCCTCCTACAAGCATTGAATACCAATCTGCTGAGATAGATATTAGCGTTGCATTCAATCTAACTTATGATAAAGCATCTATCTTACTTCCTAGCTTCCAAGAAGAAGCTTGGAGCAAAAATTTAATTCTACTCTCCTACCAAAGAGCGAAACAAGAGAACCCTAACATCCCTAAGATTTTTATCCACCTAACAAAAAATATTCCACCGGGAGCGGGCTTAGGTGGTGGCTCCTCTAATGCAGCTGCAATCTTACATTATTTACTAAAAAATAATTATGTCTCATATAACAAAGCCTTACAAATAGCCCCCAAATTAGGTGCCGACGTACCTTTTTTCCTTGTTGATGGCTCGGCTTGGGTTACAGGAATTGGGGAAGAAATAGAGACAATTCAGACAGCACATGCATTTGGAGTGCTAGCTGTACCCTCAGAATCACTTTCCACACCATTGATGTATGCTAAGTTGAAATCACCTTTACAAAAACCCCGACCCTCAAAAAGATGGAAATCTCAGGAAGGTAGGGTACTTACTTCTTTAGAAAATGGTGAGTGGAAGATACTACGTCCCCTCTTAGTCAATGACTTTGAGAAGGTTGCTTATGATCTCCATCCAAATTTACTAAAGATAAGAGATGCTTTCTATGATTTAGGATCTGAGTATTCTTCCCTAACGGGCTCTGGCTCTAGTATCTATGGTTTAATCAAGACCAAAGATCAGCAAGAATCATTACTAAATCAAATGAAAACTGAATTTCCAAATTTGGAGATAATCCCTTTTTCCTTTTGAAAATTGGCCTGTAGCCAAGCGGTAAGGCAGCGGTTTTTGGTATCGCCATTCCCTAGGTTCGAATCCTAGCAGGCCAGCAATTTTATTCATTTTGATTGGAACACAAATAGATGAACATTCATTCGAATACAACCGCAGTAATTCTTGCGGCGGGAAAGGGAACACGCATGAAAAGCGAACACCCCAAGGTAGCTACTGCTCTAGCAGGAAGGCCCTTGCTTGTTCATGTTATGGATCACCTAAAGAATGCTAATGTAAATAAACAAATCATAGTCGTTGGATATAAGAAAGAAGAAGTAATCTCTATTTGCGAAGGTAGAAGTGATATAACCTTTTGCGAACAAAAAGAACAATTGGGAACTGGGCATGCAGTTCTGGTATGCAAAGATGCATTGAAGGACTTCCAAGGAACTGTCCTTGTTGCATGTGGAGACGCTCCCATGATTTCTCCAACCTCATTTCGATCTTTAATTGAACTTCATACTAGCGGGGGCTATGCGGCTACTTTGATGTCAGCAGAGATGGATAATCCCCAAGGATATGGAAGAATCATTCGAAGCTCCGATGATGGTTCTGTTCTAAGAATCGTTGAAGAAAAAGATGCTAGCCCAGAAGAAAAAGCTGTGAAAGAGGTCAATACGGGAACCTATTGCTTTTCTTCAGAATTTCTTTGGGAAGGTCTTGCTGAAGTTGGTAATTCGAATGCGCAGAATGAATACTACCTGCCCGATTTAGTTAAAATATTCCGAAATAAAAATTTAAAAATTGGTGCTATGAAATTAAAAAGTTCCATAGAAAGTTATGGAATAAACTCGCCTCAAGACTTAGAATTTCTATCCAACATATTAGCGGCGGTTCCCAAAAAATGAGCAACAAAGACTCCATTTTAATCTTCTCGGGATCAGCTAACAAACCACTTGCATCTGAGATTTGTAAGGTGACCAATGTTCCCGAAGGCGCTATCAATATCAAAAAGTTTAGTGATGGTGAGGTAAGTGTTCGCATTGAAGAAAATGTTCGTGGAAGAGATGTTTTCGTAATCCAGCCAACAAGTTTTCCTGCCAATGATCATTTAATGGAATTGATATTGATTATGGATGCTCTACGTAGAGCCTCTGCTCGTCGAGTAACAGCTGTTCTTCCTTATTATGGTTATGGAAGACAAGATCGCAAGGTGGAGCCTAGAGTTCCTATCTCAGCTCGAGTTGTTGCAGATCTTATACAGACTATGCTACCACATAGACTTTTAACTATGGATCTCCATGCAGACCAAATCCAAGGATTCTTTTCTATTCCTGTGGACCATTTGTATTTTGCACCTGTGCTTGCTGAATACATTAACTCAAAGAAACTACAGGACTTGGTTATAGTTTCTCCAGATTCTGGTGGAGCAGAGAGAGCAAGGTTTTTCGGTAAGAAAGTGAACGGTGGCTTGGCTATCATTGACAAAAGAAGACCGAGAGCCAATGAATCCGAAGTAATGAATGTAATCGGTGATGTCAAAGGAAAGAATTGTTTAATTCTAGATGATATGATTGATACAGGAGGAACCATAGGAAAGGCAGCCAAGGCTCTCAAGGAAAATGGTGCACTCTCAGTAATTTGCTGTGCTACCCATGCTGTTCTTTCAGGTGAGGCACCAGACAAATTGAATGAGGCTAACTTTGATGAGGTGGTCTTATCCAATACGATTCATATTCCTGAATCTAAAAAAATCAATAATTTAAAAGTATTATCTACAGCTTCGCTCTTTTCAAGAGCCATACAGATCATACACAACGAAGAATCAATCAGCAGTCTTTTTATATAAACAACGAGGAAATAAAATGGAAACTATACTAGTAAAAGCAACACTACGAACAGAGCAAGAAACAGGAAAAGGTGCAAACCATAGACTAAGAGCAAGTGGCATGATTCCTATCAATGTAATTGGTAGTGGTAAATCAACTCTTGGTTCAGTGAATGAAAAGGATATGAATAAAATCATAGAATCTGGAATTCGCCAAGCTACTCTGTTAAATCTTGAATTGGGTTCTAACACTGAAAAGGTTTTCGTAAAAGAAATTCAAAGATTCCCTCACACAGGTCAAATCAGACACATTGATTTTTATAAAGTTACTCCTGGTAAGAAGATTACAACCAGAGTTGCTATCGAAACTACAGGTGTTGCAAAAGGATCCAAACTTGGTGGACAATTCGACCATATAGTTAAGCAAATCAAAATTAAGTCCATTCCTGAAGACCTAAAAGATATTATCACTCTTGATGTAACAAATCTTGATGTAGGTGATATGATCAAAGTTAGCCAACTTCCTGTTCCTAAAAGCTGGGAGATCATTGTAAACGGTGATCCTATTGTTGTCTCTGTTATGAAAACAAGAGCTCTTCTTGCTCAAGAGAAAGCAGATAAAGATGCAGCTGCAGGTAAAGGCAAAGATGCCGGCAAGAAGAAAGGGAAATAATCCAAACTGAGATCGAATAGCGGAATAAGCCCTTGAAACTCATCGTTGGATTAGGTAACCCTGGAGATAAATACAATAACAACCGGTCCAATATTGGATTTAAAATTTTAGATGTTCTAGCCAATAACACTGGAATAGAAATAAAAACTAAAAAGAAAAAATCCATTATTGGTCGTGGGGATTTTGAAGGCTCAGAGGTTGTACTTTTGAAGCCCCAAACATTTAGTGATCTCTCTGGAGAATCCGTTCTCTACATTGCTTCCTTTCTAAAGATCCAAGTCCAAGATATCGTTGTGATCCAAGAGGATGCGACTCTGCCCTTGGGAGCAATTGTTGTCCAGAAAGGTGGGGATTCCCAATCCCATCCAGGAATAGAATCCGTTGCAAAAGCTCTTAGGTCTGTTAATTTTATTCGAATTCGGATAGGAATCCAGAATAAGAAATACAATGCTAAGAAGCGGGAAGAATTTTTGCGTGATGATTTTGAGCCTCTTGAGAACCTAAGTCTGATTCAGATAATAAACGATGCGGAAGCTGCCATTCGCTCTATTTCTTTAGGAGATATTGAGGAGGTTATAGAAAAATACCGCTTGGGTGCAGTCTAATGAAGGAGTCTATCCATGAACAAAAATATTAAAAATGTAATTCTTACCTTTTCTATCCTACTTCTCTTTCTCTTCCTCTTTATGAATCGAGAGAATAGCTTTTCCAAACCAAAAGAAGTATCTTACTCCGATTTTTTAAATATGCTCGAACCCATTGATGGTAAGAAGCCAGTTGGTAAACTCATTCGAGATGAGGATCCCAAGAAACAACTTACCATAGAGAAAGAAACCATAGAAGGATTTTATATCCCAGCCGATTCTAAAGATGGAAAATCCGTCCCTTTCAAAACCAACATTGCACCCATACAAGATGAGCTTGTCCAGAAGCTCAGAAAGGATAGAATTTCTTTCCAAGCCAAGGTCATAGAAGAGAATCGCTTTCTCAACATCCTAACAGCGATTATTCCTTGGATTCTGATTCTTGGATTGATTTGGTTTGTAATGATGAAACAATTGCAAGCCACAGGTAATAGAGCATTTACCTTTGGAAAATCCAAAGCAAAGATGAATGTAGACTCCAAAGTTAAGGTAACTTTTGATGATGTTGCTGGATGTGATGAAGCAAAAGTTGAGCTTCAGGAGATCATTGAATTTCTGAAAGACCCTAAGAAGTTCCATGCCATAGGTGCGAGAATTCCTACTGGTGTCCTACTTGTTGGACCTCCAGGTACAGGAAAGACTTTACTTGCCAGAGCAGTATCTGGTGAGGCAGGTGTTCCCTTCTTTTCCATTTCTGGTTCTGATTTCGTTGAAATGTTTGTAGGTGTGGGAGCTTCTCGAGTAAGAGATCTTTTTGACCAAGGTAAGAAGAATGCTCCTTGTATTATTTTCATCGATGAGATTGATGCTGTTGGTAGGCTTCGTGGCGCAGGATTGGGTGGTGGTCACGATGAAAGAGAGCAGACACTCAATCAAATGTTAGTTGAAATGGATGGTTTTGAAAAGAACGAAGGTGTAATTGTAATGGCAGCAACTAACAGAGCTGATGTTCTTGACCCTGCTTTGCTTAGACCAGGACGTTTTGACAGACAAGTAATGGTTGGTCTTCCAGATATCAAAGGAAGAGAAGAGATCCTACGCGTGCATGCAAAGAAAGTACCTATGACTCCAGATATTTCTCTCAACCAGATAGCTAGAGGAACTCCTGGATTCACGGGAGCTGATCTTTCTAATTTGATCAATGAGGGTGCCTTGCTTGCAGCCCGTCGCAATAAAAAGCGAGTCACTCAAGCTGAACTTGAAGAAGCTAGAGATAAAGTTATGATGGGGCCTGAGAGAAGATCCTTTTTCATATCGGAAAAGGAGAAAGAAGTAATTGCCTACCATGAAGGTGGACATGCAATTCTCGCTAGCCTACTGCCTTATACTGAACCCGTACACAAAGTAACAATTATTCCTAGAGGTGGTGCTCTTGGGCTTACCCAATCTCTACCTGCCGAAGAAAAACATATCCATTCCAAATTGTATTGGTTGGATCAAATTGTAGTGGCTATGGGTGGTTTTATAGCTGAAGAGTTCCAATTTGGAACTACGTCCACTGGTTCTTCTAATGACATCCAGTACGCAACCAACATAGCCCGGAAAATGGTCTGTGAATGGGGAATGTCAGAAAAGCTAGGGACTATCAACTATGCTGGTTCTCAGGACTCTGTTTTTGTGGGAAGAGACTATGGCCATAGCAACAAGGCAAACAGTGAAGAATTTGCAGGAATGATAGACCAAGAAGTGAAGAAGATTGTTCAGACAAGTCTTGATAAGGGCAGAGATATGGTTCGCAAGAATTCCAAAAAGTTGGAAAGCATTGCAAAAGCACTTCTAGCTAAAGAATCTATAGACCATGATGAGCTAACAGCAATTGTTCACCCTGCTAGTGAGAATGATAAGAAAAAATCCGTGGTTAAAGGAACCGGAAAATCTTCTTCTAAATCCAAATCGAACACTTCCAGAAATATTAGTAAGCCAGCTCTATCTACCTAAGATGCAGTATTGGCTTTTTAAGACCGAGCCAAATGTCTTTTCTATAGACGATCTCAAGAACTCTCCCAAGGCAACTTGCTTTTGGGAGGGTGTTCGCAATTACCAGGCACGTAATTTACTAAGAGATAGCATCCAGAAAGAGGATCTTGTTTTTATATACCACAGTAGGATAGAACCTCTTGGGATTGTTGGCATAGCCAAGGTTACCAAAGCTGGCTACCCTGATCCCTTTGCTTTTGATAAAAATCACAAATACTTTGATCCTAAGAGCAAGCTAGAAGCTCCAACTTGGTATGGAGTCGAGGTAACTTTTGTAGAAAAATTCTCTCGGACCATCACTCTGAAAGAAATGAAAGAAACAACTGGCCTAGATAAGATGATGCTTACACAAAAAGGTTCTAGACTTTCCATTCAACCTGTAAGCGAAAAAGAATTTAAGATTATTCAAAAGCTTGCAGTAAAATAATATTCTTATATACTAATCATAAACACCTTATGATTACACTCGGAATCACATTACAATTTCCCCTACATGAACCAATTTTAATTTTCTTTGTGGTTCTTTCTATTATTCTTATAACACCCATAGTATTAAAATTCTTCCACATACCAGCATTAACAGGAATGATATTAGCAGGTGTTGCAATAGGGCCGCATGGATTTCATGTTCTCAATAGAGATACGAGTATCGTACTTTTTGGTACAGTAGGTCTCTTTTACATAATGTTCACTGCAGGTTTAGAAATTGATCTTATTGACTTTAAGAAAAACCGGAATAAAAGTATGGTTTTCGGTGCTCTAACTTTTTTTATACCTATGCTACTTGGAACACCGAGTGTTCACTATTTACATCATAACTGCATCTGTCATGATAATTATAGGCTTAATTGCAAAATGGATTGCAGCTACTTTTTCTCAAATATTATTAGAATACAATAAAGTGGAACGAAATCTTATTTTTGGACTCTCAAGTTCTCGTGCCGCGGCAACTTTAGCAGCAGCCTTAATAGGATATAAAATCGGCCTTTTTGGTGAAGATGTATTAAATGGTACAGTTATTATGATTCTTGTCACATGCTTGGTGAGTTCATTTATAGTTGAGAAAAATGCAAAAATCCTAGCCACTCAAAAGGAAGATAATTCTAATGAAACGGACAAGGTTGTTGAAAGAATTTTAGTTCCTATAGCCAATCCAAAAACGGTTGAAAGTCTTATTAATCTTGCGGTTCTAATAAAAAATCCCGAATCACAACATCCTATTTATGCATTAGCGGTTGTTAGAGATAATAATGAAGCTAAAGATAGAATTCTTGATACCCTAGTCGATATGAAACAATCTAGTGATGTTAGCTATTTTCCATTGAAAGATTGGAAAGATATTCTAAATATACGCAATTCATTAAGTAGGGATGATCTTCTCATAGTTGTTCTTTCCCGTAAAGGCAGCATATCGTATGATGAAAGCATGGAAACAACACCAAGATTTCTATCTCAGAATCTCAAAGATTCAAATTTTATATTACTTTATCCTTAAATTCTATCTGCCAGGATTTATGAATTTTCTTATCTCGGAAATCATTTGGAACTGTCTGTTCCGAAAATTCTTGGCAAGAAAATTGCTCCATTAGTGCATCAGATAGTTTGAATTTTCTAAAATTTGTTGAAAAGAAGAGGATTCCATCTGGATTAAGAAATTCTATCATTAAATTATTGATAAGTTTTGAATGATCCAATTGGAGATCAAAAATTTTTTCCTTTTTCTTAGTATTTGAAAATGTAGGTGGATCCAAAACAATCAAATCATATCGCATTCTATCTTTCTTTAATCTATATCCATCCATCCAATCAAAAATATCAGAACATACTAACTCATTTTTATCTAAGGAAAGTTGATTGAGTTTTAAATTGTCTAAAATCCAATCTATATAAACAGGGGAACTATCAACACTTGTCGTAAAGCTAGCACCTGCTATACCAGAATGAATGGTAAAAGCACCTGTATAACTAAAAAGATTCAGTATTTTTTTCCCTTGGGCAAGTAAGGCAACTTTCTCCCTAAGTGGACGATGGTCTAAGAACAAGCCTACATCTAAGTAATCAGTCAAATTGATTTTAAATTTGGCAAGACCCTCCTTTACGATTTTAGTTTGGTAAGATTTAGAAAGTTTATTGTATTGTGATAATCCTTTCTTCTTTTCGCGCAATTTCGTAAATAAATTATCAGGTTTAATTTGAAGAACTTCAATTATGATTTCTTCAATTGCTTGAATACGCTCATCCATGACTCTATCTGCTTCGAGAGAATTAATTGAGTCATTAGGCATATCATAAGGACCACGAAAATACTGAAGGACATAATCACCTTCATAATCATCTATCGCAACTGGAACTTGAGGAACATCCTTATCATAGATTCTGTAACAAGAAATATTATTTTTCTTAGCCCACTTAGATAATTCTTTTTTATTTTTCTTAAGGCGATTGCGGAACATTTCTAACCCGCCTCCACCCAGAGATTTATTGTCTGAAGAAGAAATTGAAAGATTAGTTTCCAAAGTAGTGATACCAGGAAACCAAAATTAAAGAAAGATGTAAATTAGATTTTTATGTTCTGGGTCTCATGACTTTTTCAGTTATACTGACAAGGACTGATTGGGGAAGGAAGCGTCCTAAGTTAGAAAGAATAAAATTTGAGTGTGGTCCAGATATTATTGAAATTTGTTTTTTTTCAAGAGCTTTCATAGCAGTCTTAACTGTATTTTCTGGAGTATCACGTTTACCAACGGATGCCTCAGAAGCATTCACCCTTTCAAAGAATTTAGTTTCCACAGGGCCTGGATTAAGAGTTAAAAATTGAACTCCTGAATCTTTGTATTCAGCCCACAATGCTTCTGAAAATGACCTTACGAAGGATTTACTTGCACCATAAATTGCCATATAAGGTACGGGTTGATAACTTGCTGTACTACCAACATTAATAATTACACCTTCTCCCCTTGATATCATTGGTTTCAGAAATAGTTGCGTCATACTCGCTAAACTTACCATATTTAAAATCATCTGTTCTTGATTTGCTTTAATATCAGTTAAATGATATTTTCCATAAATTGCAAATCCTGCATTGTTTATGAGCCAATCAACATCTATTCCTTCTTGATTCAGTTCTGTGTAAATTTCTTGACTAGAAGTTAGTAAACTTAAGTCTTTAGAAATTATATATGTTTTTATATTATACTTTTTCTCAAGATCCATTGATAGTAATTTCAATTCCGATTGATTTCTGGAAACCAAGACAATATTGAACTTCTTACTTGCTAATTCCTGAGCAAATGCTCTTCCTATGCCTGAAGAAGCTCCTGTAATTAAAGCCCATTTCATTTTAACTGTTGACACTGATTTTTCCTACTTAATTCTGAATATAGTTATTAAGTTCAGATACATTATTGTATTCGAACTTAAAGAACAGATTTCAGATACATTAATGTATGTCAACAAGAAAAGAATAAGTCATGAAAAAAAAATTAAGACTCGAAAATCAACAATTCACTAGAAGTAAGATACTAGATTCATCAGAATACCATTTTTCGAAATATGGTTTCTCTGGAGCAGCAGTTGACAGTATCGTTAAGGAAGCAGGATACTCAAGAGGGGCATTTTATTCTAACTTTAGTTCTAAAGAAGATCTTTTTTTGTCCTTAATGGAAGCTAGAATGGAAGAAATTATTAGTGAAATTAACAACCTCAATAGTATACCTTTGACCTTAAGTCAAAAAATTGACAAATTGAAAGAGTTTTACATCAATCGTGCACAAAATAAAATGTTCTGTTTGGTGATGTCTGAGTTTCTTTTGCATTCAATAAGAGACTCGGAAATGAAAGATAGAATTATTGCATTAAATAGAAAGTATAACAAATCTATTTCAAAAGTCATTGAAAACATTTTCAAAGAAGGGAAAGTCAAACCAAATATTCATCCAGATGATATAGCTGTCTGTTTATTATCTTTCGGTGAAGGATTGATGATTCAACATTTTGCTGATCCTAATGAAATCAATAAAAAAAGGATTATTTCTATACTTGAAAACTTTTTCAAAAATTATATCATGATTCCCCTGAAGATGTAAAAATTCTTTAGACCTATTTACGACCAATAAAGTAAATAAAGATAGCAGCTATTAATAATCCAAACGTCTCTCGAAATTCTTCTGAATCGAAAGCAAACTCATTGATTTGAAAGAACCAAATAAAAGACATTCCTAAATAAAAAGCAGTAAATCCAATCTGAAAATCTCGTGGTATCTGTTTATTAAAACGATACATTGCAAGTGTTGCAACAAATATATAGATTCCAAACCAAAGAATAGGATCTGGATCATTTAACTGTAAGTATGCGAATAAAGTAAAAAGTATTGTTGCTATGAATAGAAATATTTTCATGTACTTATAAATTTTAAAAATTGACCACTCTTGTCAATGCAAAATGATGTAAGCCTATGATAAAAATTTTCTGTGATGGAGCATCCAAAGGAAATCCAGGACCTGCTTCCATTGGAGTTTGGGCAACAAATGATAAAGGCTCTGGGAATGATGGAGAGTCTGTTTTTGAGATCTCCGAAGCTATAGGTAATACAACGAATAATATGGCTGAATGGAAATCTTTGCTTCGTGCTGTTGAAGTAGCTCTAGAAAGAAATCACAATCAAGTTCAAATCTTTATGGATTCAGAGTTAGTTGTAAAGCAAGTATTGGGAAAATATAAAGTAAAGAAGCCTGAATTCATTCCTTTTTGGAAACAAATCCAAGAAAATAAAAAGAAATTTTCTTCTTTTTCCATACAACATGTTTTTAGAGAACAAAATAAGATGGCAGATTCACTAGCGAATCAAGCTCTTCTGTAAAAATTTACTTTACAAGCCAATTCTCCGACAGAGCATAGAGGCATGGAAGGTTTACTACCACCTATAGAAATTTTGCGCAGCGTTGGCTTAAAGGTTACTAAAAATCGTGAGCAGGTTCTTCATATCTTATTAGAAACTGATAGACCACTCAACCACCACGAAATTATGGAAAAGCTACCTAAGGAGCAATCCTGGGACAGAGTAACCATTTACAGGGCGCTTTCCGACCTTGAAGAGAAGCATATTTTGAATACTATGCTCACTGGAGAAAGAGTTACCTACTTCGAGCTCAAAGAAGACCTCAATTCAAAGAAGCACCATGGACATATTGTCTGCGATACTTGTGGACGAATTGAATGTGTAGAGAAACTCGACAATCCCTTTCCTAAGAAGTTGCAAGGATTCAAGGTTCAAACCATGGATATCACCTTCCATGGAATATGCAAAGAATGCCAAGACTAAGCTAATCTAGCCTTTCATGCCAAATGTAATAGACTACCAGCTTCCTTTACATTTAATTCCCAAAATAGAATTCGATAATCTTATATTTATATCCCAAACCTTACATCAGATAGGTGAGCAGTGTTTACTAGTTGGCGGTTCGGTTCGTGATCTAGTCTTAGGTAAAAAACCGCATGAATATGATTTAACAACATCAGCCTTACCTGAGACAATAAAATCCAAATTCAAGAGAGTTTTTGATACAGGTATTCTTCATGGAACTGTAACTATTGTTATAGATAAACTTTCTTATGAAATTACAACTTATAGAACAGAGCAAGGTTTTACTGATGGAAGAAGACCTGATTCAGTAAAGTTCGGCGCGACTCTAGATGAAGATCTAGAAAGAAGGGATTTTACTATCAATGCACTAGCCTATGATTTTGTAAGTCAAAAACTTATTGATAACCACAATGGATTGCAAGATATTCAAAATCAAATCATCCGAACCATAGGAGACCCTATAGCCAGATTTACAGAAGATGGCTTGAGACCTATACGTGGGATACGATTCGCCTCTACTCTAGGATTTACAATCTGCTCCGAAACAGAGGCAGCGTTTAATCCAACCTCAGAAATAACAAGTAAGGTTGCTGTAGAGAGGTTTGTACAAGAATTACAAAAGATTCTTCTGAGTACTTCTCCGAGATTAGGTCTTCAAAAAATGATTGAATACCAATACTTTCCCTTATTCACAAGCTATCAACCAAAAGATCAGCCAAATTGGGATCTAGAAAAGCTATTCGAGATGGCGCCTAAGGAATGTTTGGGTTTAATATGGGCGATTGCAAAAGAAATCTGCTTCAGCGAAACTAAAATGACTCTTCAGAAAAATCTCTTTCGAGAGTTGAAATTATCAACAGCGATTGAAAGAGAGGCACTTTTATTCGGTAATCTCTTCCCAGCTCTCCTATCCTATTCATCAAAAAGTATTTCTAACTTTGAACTGAAAGCAAATTTACTCTCACCTATTAAACAGTTCTACCAATCCCAAAATTCTGAAACTCTTCCTTCAGTATGGAAATTTTTAATTGATTTCTTTCAAAATTTTCAATCAACAATTGCGGACCAAATCTCTAGAATCATAGCGAATCAAGATCCTTTGGTACTTGCTGATTTAGCTGTGAATGGGGAATGGATTAAGAAAATCTTTCCTCAAGCTCAAGGCAAAGAAATTGGCACAATTCTTAGAGCTATTCTCGAATTTATTTGGGAAAATCCAGAAAATAACTCCGAAAAACAGATCCTTGTTCATTTAAACTCCCTAGATTCTTTAATCAAATAGCTTATTTATTAAACAAGTTGGTCGTATTTCATCTTTAAATGTACATTATCTAGGAAATAAATTTTTAACCTGCCTCATTTCATTGTATAAAACCATTCAAAATGTTTATTTATTAGGAATCTTCAAACTGGTACACCTTTTGCATTCTTATCCTCGAATAGGAGAAATAGAATGATGATAAAGTTTTTTTCGAGACTTACCATTTTTGGTCTCATTCTGGGATCGACTGCACTTTTAGCACAGGCAAAACCTGCGCCACAAGCAGCACCAGCAAAGGCACCAGCGGTAGTTGCTGCGCCTGCTAAGCCAGTCGAAAAACCATGGTATGAGAAAGTAGAATTTTCTGGATTTGTTGACGTAAACTATATGTACAACGCTAACAATAAAGCTGGAAGAACACCCGATGTAACAGGTGGACTAAACACCTACAATAAGCAATTTTCAGTTGCTGCTGTAGAATTGGACATTGAGAAAGTTGCTGACAAAGAATCCCCTTGGGGCTTCCGTGTTGACTTCCAAAATGGACAAAACAACCCCTACCAAGAAACACCTTTTAATTCCGCTGCACAGAACAATAACATGAACTTGCTACAGCAAGCTTATGTTTCTTTCTACTTTGATGTAATGAAAGGTCTTACTGTAGATGTAGGAAAGATGGCAACTCATATTGGATATGAGGTATTGGAATCTAAGGATAACCTGAACTACAACGTGGGTTATATCTTCTTTAACACAGTTCCTTTTATCAATACAGGTGCTAGAGCAAATCTACAAATGACGGATGACTGGTCTCTTGGACTATTCCTTTACAATTCTGCTGGTGGAACTGGTATTGATACTGCTGCTACCGGTACTAAGAATGCTTATGGCGATAACAACACTAGAAGGAAAGCAGTAGGAACTCAACTTTCAGGAACTCTTATAGAAGGTTTACTTGATATTACTTGGAACACTCTCTATGGTATTGATGGAGCATCTGGACGTCAGCCCAATGCAGAGGTATGGTTGAGTGAGTATACAGGTCTTCCACTACTCAATAAGCAAGCTGGTAAGAATGATTATTGGTTGATCAACAACGTTATTGTAGAGTTAACACCAACTGACCAACTGTATTTTGCCTTTGATTATACCCAAGGTGAGAAGAGTGGAGCTGCTGGAGCAACTTTTGATGGTTCACAATATACTTCCCCTCAATCTCCTACCAACGGACTCTCTCTATTTAGAGATGATGAGACTGTAAAGTATACTTACAGAACTTATGGTGTATGGGCTAAGTATGACTTCACAGAAGATTTTGCACTTGCTGCACGATATGAAAGAATCGACGATAGTAGAAATGGTACCAACTTAGGAAATTATCCAGGAGCTGGTAGAATTGGATCCAACGAGAGACTTGATCTATTGAATGATAGATACTCGACTCAGTCCGTGGGTGGAACAGCATTCCAAAACGGTTATCGCAAGCAATACCTAGGTTCAGCCCAAACATTTACGATTACACCTACTTACTACTACGGTGATAACATAATCATTAAGCTAGACCTTAGAAGGGACCAAGCGAAGGGTCAACAATTTGTTAACGAAAAAGGACAACTATCTGACCACCAAAACGGTGCGACTTTAGGGATTGTCGCTAAATTTTAATAGGAGAAACGGCATGAAAAACCTGAATTTAAAATTAATACTCGCCGCTTCCTTGCTTGTAGCTTTCGCTACCTCTTGCACTAAGTCCAGTGAAGAAAATAAGCAAGACCCAGCGATCTTAACTTACATAGTCAACCAATCCTTAAACAATAATGGAAGTAACCTAGATCCTGTTACGAATCTTTGTTTATCAAACGTTGCTCTTATGAATACCTGTGTAGCTGGGACTGGACAAGGACAAGGCTTCAGTGGCAACTTATGCTCTACACCTATAACTAGAGAAAAGATAGGTACTTTAACTGCAAGTACCTGTATTAGTACAGCAATTAAAAAAGATAATTTAAATTGCAACTTCCCTGAGAATAGGTTTCTAGATGCAACGGCCGCCAATGATACTTTCAAAGCTTGCATAACACCTTAATTTATTAGTCAATAATTAAATTAATAAGTGTAAGCAATTAAAATCCCGGGTAGATAATACTCGGGATTTTTTATTTTCTAGGTAAGAGAAAGGAAAAGGATCATGAAAGGTGGATAGAATAAAAAAACCTTTTATAACAATTTTTATTTTGCAGTTTGGGTTTCGGTTTCTTGCTTTGAGTTCAGTCTTACTTCTTTATTTTGCATCAATTTCTTCATACTAAAGCCAGTCTCAACACCTTCAGGTGGAACATGATTTACTCTTTCCACTTTCCCTCTTCGTAAGATCACTGTGATTTGGTCATCGGGATCAGATGAAGGGGCATATTTGGAGATGGGTCTATTATAAATTAAATATTCTCTTTGGTCGCCACCTGAATGAACTAGGTCTGGCTCACCTAAATAGGCAATTGCAAACTTTTTTGATTTAGATTGCAAGGCATCTTTAATGTCATCTCTGATCTTCAATCCAGCAAGCTGTTCTTGGTTGAGAGCCTCTCTTTGTTTACGTTTGATTTCTTGTTCTGTGAGCAGATCCTGCTCAGATTTTTCTAGAAAGGATGAGCATTTCACTTCATCAGCAAAAGTTGCCATACAGTTTTTAAATAAATCCTCTTTGTTGGATATCTTAACATCTTGTGAAAAACAGTTTGTAAGACAGGAAAGCGAAATACTAACCAATAATAATTTACTTAGATCTTTCATTGTGATTTAACCTCGTTTATTTCTTCGACTTGACTTTCTCTCACTAGCGCCACCAGCACTTACTGAGACAGAAACTTTAGGTTTCGTGGATAGTTCTGAGGGAGAGGAACCTGGTAAGATCCCTCCTCCATTGGATTTATTCCCGAAAGTTGACATTCCTTGGTGGTGTTCTTCCCCAATTTTTCTATATTCCTTAGACTCTTCTTTGATTGCTATATTCTCAGTTACTTCAACACGGAAGAGGAAAGTAATGATTTCCTGCTTTAGGCTCTCTACCATAGCATCAAACATTCGAAATCCTTGGAGTTTGTATTCGACTAGGGGATTCTTTTCACCATAACCTACCGCCCAAATTCCATCTCGAAGATGGTCCATGGCATAGAGATGCTCTTTCCAGCGGTGGTCCATGATATCCAAGAAAATATTTCGTTCTAAAGATTTCCAAACATCCTCCCCGATTTGAACCGAGCGATTTTTATAAGCTTCTTTTAAGCTTGCAAAAACATCATCGAATAATTGCAACTGAGGTTTAGCCACTTTCTGGTAAGAATCCGTAGTGATATTTGATTCAATTCCCAGAGATCGCATCCACTCATTCAAGCTATCTAAATCCCAAGCCGATACGTTGTTTCCTTCGCAGCTTGCAAGAATTTGCGATTCTGTAATCTCTTCTATGTATTCCGTAACCTTGGAATGAACTGATTCTTTTTCGAGAATATTGTTACGAATTTCATAGATAAACATTCTTTGACGATTCATGACATCATCATATTCCAATAAATGCTTTCTTATATCAAAGTTATGACCTTCCACTCGCTTCTGGGCTTTTGCAATGGCTGATGAAACCCATGGATGTTCTATCTCTTGTCCTTCAGGCATCTTCAAAGAGGTCATTATCTTAGAGATTCTATCTGAACCAAAGATTCGCATTAGATCATCTTGCAAGGATAGATAAAATCTACTGGAGCCTGGATCTCCCTGTCTACCAGATCGACCGCGAAGCTGATTGTCAATCCTTCTAGATTCGTGACGTTCTGTTCCAATAATATGCAAGCCACCAGCTTCTTTAACTATGGTGTTCTTCTTCTTCCACTCGGTAGCCTCATTGAGTATGGTTTGGCAATGAGTCTTGAATTCTTGCTTTTGGATTCTTGCCATTTCTAGATTGGCTTCTTCTATTTTATTCTTTAGAACCATATCTCGGAATGGAATCAATTCATGGTGTTTCTCGGCTAATTCTTCTATGGACTCTTTGTACTTTTGTGAGCCACCAAGAACAATGTCCGTTCCCCTTCCAGCCATGTTCGTTGCAATTGTAATCGCACCTGGCTTACCAGCGTTTGCTATAATTTCTGCTTCTTTCTCATGGAACTTGGCATTTAACACATTATGAGTCAAACCTTTGGAAGTAAGTAGGTGGCTTAGAGCTTCGGATTTTTCTATAGAAACAGTTCCAACTAAAATTGGCTGCTTGTTAGAGTTTCTTTCCTTAATCTCATCTGCTATAGCACTGAATTTTTCTTTTTCTGTTTGGTAGACTCTGTCTCCATTGTCGATTCGTTTCACAGGAACATTGGGAGGAATTACAACAACATCGAGAGAATAAATCTTGTGGAACTCTTCTGCCTCGGTATCTGCTGTTCCAGTCATACCAGCTAACTTATCATAGATTCGAAAATAATTCTGGAATGTAATAGATGCTAAGGTCTGAGACTCCCTGGCTATGGTAACAGCTTCCTTGGCTTCAAGAGCTTGGTGCAAGCCATCTGAATACCTTCTTCCTGGCATGAGTCGACCTGTGAATTCATCTACAATAATCACCTCACCACCTTGCACTACATAATCAACATCCTTCTTGAAGATATAATGTGCCTTTAAGGCTTGGTGAACGTGGTGAACTAGATCTACATTTTCAGGAGCATATAGATTTTCTATGGATAGTAACTTTTCTACACTACTAACACCTGCTTCTGTAAGCAAGGCACTCCTTGCTTTTTCATCCAATTCATAGTCTTCCAATTCTTTTAGCTTAGGAATAACCTTATTGACTCTTGTGTACTTGTCTGTAGTCTCATCGGTTGGTCCAGAAATAATGAGGGGAGTTCTTGCCTCATCAATTAAAATGGAGTCTACCTCATCCACAATAGCAAAAAAATGTTCCCTTTGAACCTTGTGTTCTTTGAAAGAAACCATATTATCCCTTAGATAATCAAAGCCATATTCATTGTTGGTTCCGTAGGTAATATCGGAAGCATAGGCTGCTTGTCTTAATTTATGATCCATATCATGCTGTATAATTCCCACAGATATGCCCAAGAATTCAAATATTGGTTTCATCCAATTCGCATCTCTTCTCGCCAAATAATCATTCACTGTTACAACATGTACGCCTTTACCTGCAAGTGCGTTCAGATAAATTGCCAAGGTTGAAGTAAGAGTCTTTCCTTCCCCAGTCTTCATTTCTGCTATCTTTCCATCATGAAGAGCGATACCGCCCATCATTTGAACATCAAAGTGACGCATACCCATGGTTCGGACTGAGACTTCTCGAACAGTGGCAAAAGCTTCTGGTAAAATATCATCCAAAGTCTGACCCTGTGCAAGCTGGTCTTTGAACTTGATTGTTTGTTTACCAAGCATTTCATCGGATAATTCTTTCAAGTTAGGTTCGAGTGAGTTAATCCTTGCTACAATAGGAGCAATTCTTTTCATATCTCTTTCGTGTTTGGATCCTAAGAAGAATCCTAGTAATTTATCGATCATCGATTAAACCTCATTTTCAATCATGTTGCGGAAGATAACTTTTGAAGTTGCTTCCATAGTTTTTAATTTATCAAGCCAATCTTGGGGATTGACATTTGCAGAATGAATAAATTCTTTGTGAACCTTCTTCCAAACATTCAACATATCTGCATTTGGTTCCAAATGCGCTTGGATTCCGAACACTCTGTCCTCATAGGAAAACATTTGAGAAGAATATTTATCAGAAGAGAGAAGATGTTTGCTTCCTTTTGGAATCGCAAAAGTATCTTCATGCAGATGGAAGGCTGAGATGGAATCTGACTGGATACCTCGGAAGACTGGAGAAGATTTATCCAAAATTTTGCAATCAAAGAATCCAACCTCAGGCCCCTTCTCTCCTTTGGTAACTTGAGAACCCATAACCTGAGCAATAATTTGCGATCCCAAGCAAACTCCAATCAGCTTAGTCTTCTTCAAGCTCAGGACACCTTCCACCAAATCGAAATAAGGTTCAAAGAAATGGAATAAGCCAGGATCTGAAACTGACTGAGGTCCACCCATAAGCAGAATAAGGTCAAAATTCAAATGAGAGTAAGGGATTAAATGCAAGCCTTTCTGGTAGGCATTATGGTAGGTTATGCGATATCCTTTTTCTTTTAGAATATCAGCAATGAGACCAGGTCCTTCGCAATCAATAAATCGAACAACAAGGCATCTCATAGATTTCTTGCTCCTAAGGTATGAAAGAAAAATTGGATTCTTGGATCAGAATCAATTTGAGAAATTTCTTCTTTCTCAGATAAAGATCCAATAAAATTATAATAGATATTCCAAGGTTTGGTTCGTACAAGAATGGTCTCTGGGGTTGCTGTAACAAAGGCTTCATTGGATACAGCAAAGGGTCTATTCATAAGTAAAATCGGTATCGAAATTTTGCGCTTAATTACCTCTGCTTGCATAATAGCCTTAGCGCGGGCGAGTGGTTCCTCAGTTTGAAAGTCTCCCGATGTTGTTTCAGAGACCTGGATGGGGTCCACAACCAAAAACAAACCAAATTTTGGGTCCTTTTTCAAGCGTGCATGTATCCTTTCCAAGGCAGGCAATTCTTTGAAACAGGGGATACAAGTAGGTGAATAGACATTGAGGGCAAGGGTCTCAAAACCAGTATCAGCAAGAGACACAACTTGGTTAGTCGCAAGATCTATCCCTGTCCAATTAGCCTCAAGTCCCATCTGAGATTTGGGAGAGTCCAAACAATTGGCAACTAGGAAAATGGTAGAAAGAAGGAATACAAATAATCGTGACATAAATTTGGGGGAGAGCCTTTATTTCCAAAGTAGAATGAAACCCTTCGTAAGCAAGCTTTAATGATTTAGACTCTTGACAATATGCCCTCATTTTTTAGACTGGTGTTCTGCAATCTTTTTTTTAGGATCCAAGGAAATTATGAGCCAAAACAACGACTTTGATATCGTGAAACTTATAGAACTATCTAGACATAAGAAATACGAGAGTACAGTAGCAGGATTTGGTGCCATAGACAAGCTCGAAAGAATCGCTATCCCTAAGAAAATGAGATCTAGAAAGATCGCAGTTCAAGCCCTTCATGCTCTTTCTGAGAACCTGGTTCAATACAAATATCTTTCTACAGATGAGAAAGATAGCATCCAAGCTGAAGTCAACCGTCGTAATCCGAATTATAACCGAAACAATCCAATTCTTGCCCCAACATCTGCCCCTATTTCCGATGAAATCTCGGAAGAAGATGAACTTCCCGCTGATGAAACTGCCTTCAAGCCCGACTATGTAGATGATAGATACAATGAAGATAATATGCAAGAAGAAGGCGACATTGATGATGAAGACGAAGATGATGACGATGCAGATGAGGATGAAGAAGAAGAGGAAGATTAGAAGATTCCTTACAAACCTATAACAGACTCTAGTGATGGCTTAGTAAATTACCGTCATTCTGAGTCTGAACTCTGGATCCACTCCAAAAAGAATCCAGCACAAGAAGCCTCAAGACAAATCTCCGAAATCCCCCCAAACTCTCTAGCAATCCTAGCTGTCCTCGGCAATGGAGCCTTATTCTTTTTGGAATCTTTTGCGGAAAGCGTGAATACAAACCCTAGCAGATTTCCGAAGTTAAAATCCATTTATTACTTAGAACCTATTTCAGAAATTGCCAATGATACTTTATTCCGAGTTAAACTACAAGCTATCCAAGAGCAATTTAGCAAAAATGGTATTGAATTGTATCTTTATTCCTCGGAAGAAGATTTATCAGTGATTCTAAAAGAAGCAATTCAGAACAATTCGAATCTGTTAGCTGATCTCAAAAGTTCCTTAGCTTTCTATTGCCATCCATTTTACAAAAGACAATTTCCTGAACTTTGCCAAAGACTTGAACAATTTGTCCAAGATCTAAGTTCAAACTCCAAGACTCATTCGATTGGTGTAAATGCCAAAACGATAGAACATTTTGCACATACATGGACATCTCATTACTTCCAAAATCTGCTAGAACTAAGTACGATTCGTATCCTTAAACCGAATCAATTCTTTGGAAAGCTTCCAGCAATTTTTGTTGGAGCTTCTTCTTTATTGGAGAACCAATGGAAATGGATTCTTGATAATAGGGATTATATTTTTATATTCTCGTCCGACACAGCTCTGAGAACTCTTCTTCTCTTGGGTATCATTCCGGATTCAGTTGTAAGTGTAGATTCAGGAAGGGGAACACATTTTCATCTCATGGAGGAAATACCACTATCTGTAAATGTTTTCACATGGTTAGGTGGTTCTCGTATCCAAATCAAGAACCAGGAAAATCTCTTTCTCTTTCTTACCAATCATCCTCTTGACCAATGGCTAGCGCAAATAAATCATATTCCTGATTCATGGATCATTGACAATCCTAGTAGAAATATAGCTGGGATGTGCATTCGTCTTGCAAAATACCTAGGATTCGAAACTATCTTTCTTGCCGGTTTTGAACTTAAATCCCAAATGGATAAAACTCATGTTAGAGGAACAGGATATGAATCTTATGCTCTGCCTCTGCTCCATAGAAAGAAAACTCTAGCTTCTTTCTATCCAAGAAAGGTTTATGGAAAGAATTTTTCACAAAAGAATTCAGGTTCTCTACAAGTGATACAAAATACGAAAGATATAAATGTAATAATTTTGAAGGAATCACTTCCCGAGTTGTATCCTCTGGATAAATATTCAGAAAAAAATCAATTCACTAGATCAAACAAAAACCAATTGCAATTCCAAGAACTCAATCCACCTACCTCTCTGTATTTAAATTCTATTGCAGGCAAAGAAATTTCTGGAATCAGCAACAAAGTTGTAAAAAGGTACCAATCTCTATTCTTAACAAAATAAGAATGTAAATTTCCCTATTGCAACTAGGATACTTTGGATGTTTTTCTATTCCAAAATCGCATCGCTATTTCGCGATTTTTCGCTTCTTCTTCTCTGGATCTTTCTCTTTCCACTGCTAGAAGGATTTCTTCTACTCTTCTCTGCATCATTTCTCGCAATTCATCGTGGTTCACCATATTCGTTTTCTCCTATACCAAAAGAATACGATAGCACCCAGACAAAATTGCTTTGATTTCAAAAAAATATTTGCAAGCTAAAACATTTCATTTATTTTGAAGGTAAGTGAATACTAAAATCAACTCAGAAGAAGTCCTTAAGCAGCTCCAATCGGGCGAAGATGTAACGATTAAATACCAATTTGTTTCGGAAAGCATAACCCAAGAGGTCTATGCTATGCTCATTCATATTTTAGGTGAAATTGATAAATTATACCTTGTTGAAGTTGTATACACTGTCATCAAGGAAGCCTTAATGAATGCTACCAAGGCGAACGCTAAGCGACAATACTTCCTTTCGAAAAACTTAGATATTACCAATCCTACTCAATATTTCCAAGGTATGAATGGTTTTCGAGAAGAAATTATCATGAAGTGGAACGACCAAGAGGACAATCTCACCGGTTCCAAGTATTTCATAGCCCTAAGAATGAGAATTAAAAACAAGGAAATGATGATTCTTGTTGAAAACAATGCTCCACTGCTCCCTGAAGAACAAGAACGAATTCAGAAACGTATCGATTCTGCAAAAATATACAATGATCTTGCTGAAGCATTTATGGATATGGGAGATACTCAGGAAAGTGCTGGACTTGGAATTATACTAAGCCAGTTACTACTTAAAAATTCTGGAATCGGTCAGGAAAAATTTAAAATTACTAGCACAGCCAAAGAAACACGTGTTAGCTTGTTGATTCCTGAAAACACAGTTCCCCTAGAAATCTCCAACAAAATTAAGACTAAAATCCTCAATGAGATGGATGGTCTACCTCCTCTTCCTCAATCTCTTACTAAAATTATCAATCTTTGCAACAACCCCGACTCTGATTTGAATGTGATAGCTTCTGAAATTGAGAAAAATCCAGCCTTATCAGCAGACATTTTGAAACTATCAAACTCAGCGGGTTTTATGAGCAGAAGTAGAGTTAATACAATTCTGCAAGCTGTAAAAGTCGTCGGTTTAAAGAACATACGTAACCTACTTTATGTAACTGGAGTTAGAAAAGTTATGGAAGGTCAATACGGTAAGATCCAAGAAGTTTGGGATCATTCCAATAGAGCTTCCTATTATGCTCGTTATATTTCCAATGAATCAGGACGACTCAAGATAGGTGATATAGTTGCAGTAGGAGGACTTCTTCATGATCTAGGAAAATTATTGCTTCTTTCTATTGAAAAGAATCTTTTTAATAAATTAATTGCCTACCAAAAAGGTAAAGAAATGAATAATTCCACCCTACTTGAAGAAATCTCCCTAGGAATCAGTCACGCATCACTAGGTGCTCAATTAGCTAAGAAGTGGGATTTTCCAGAAGACTTAATAACAATTATAGATTTCCACCACAAACCCTTTGTTACACCAGAACCTTATAAAGAAATTGTGGAATTGGTGTATATTGCAAATATGATGGCTGATGTCCAAGATGCTAAGCGTGGATATTTTACTATTGATCCTGGTCTATTAAAGAAATTTACAAATATAGATTCCTTAGAAAGTTTCCAAGCTTATCTTGATCGTGTAGAAAAAGGCTACCAACACAGTATCAATGAAGAAAAGCAACTTTCTGGTTCATGATTCAGATTCAAAATCTTTCATACTTAAGAAACGATGAATCCATACTTAATCAAATCAATTTAGAAATTCTTCCCGGACAGCATTGGATTATTCTTGGAAGAAACGGTGCTGGCAAAACAACTCTCATCAATTTGTTATACGGTTACATCTGGCCAAGCTCGGGTAAGATCACTGTTTTCGGAACGGAATATGGCACAGAACCTCTACGCCCCATTCAAGAACAAATTGGTATTTTACAATCCAACCAACAGAGCAATCTACTCCAAAGAAATCTCACAACATTGGAAATACTCATCTCAGGCTTGCATTCCAATTTAGGAATTTATAGAGAGATTACAGACAAAGATATAGCGACCGCCGAGACTCTTTTAGAGCAGAATGAACTTAGCCATCTTAAGGATAGAAATTTTCAAATACTGTCCAGTGGAGAAAAATCCAAAATTCTATTGCTAAGATCCATCATTCGCAAACCTAAAGTATTGATACTCGATGAGCCAACGTCTTCCTTGGATATAAAAGCATGTTATGAATTCTTTCAGTTACTAGAGAAAATTATTGTAAAGCAAAATATAACATGCGTTCAAATTGTTCATAGACTAGAAGATATACCCAAGTATTTTACTCATATTGCCATGATGAAAAAGGGAGAAATTCTCTATTCAGGAAAGATAGATTCTACATTGAATCTGCAAAATCTATCTAATCTTTATGATTTACCTCAAGATTGGTTTCAATCTTTCCAAGTATTTAATTCTTCGATGCCTTGAAGAAGTTAGTAAGTAAGCTGCTAGCTGCTAATAACTGCCAGATCAAACCACCTGAAAGCCGCACTTATTGAGACCGGAACCTTTGAAGACGAGGACTTTCTATCTTCTGGGATAAGTAGAATGACAAGTGCTTTCTATGACTTTGAGTCACCACCTACACCACAGTAAGCGATCCGACAAAAAGATATAAAATTGGAAATCATTCCTTTTCATACAATTCGCTTTGCTCTGAGCCAGAATCCGTTTTTCTATTTTCAAAATATATCTAGTTATTTTCCTCACCTTACATCTCTTAGTGAATTTATTGAAGATAAAGGATATCTTGCTGGACTAGAAATCACTTTTCTAGGAACTAAAGAACGTTTGGATTCTATAACATCCTCTGACATCCTCCGAGCATTGAACGAGCTATTGCAGTCCATTTTACAATTATGAGAATGAAAACGAATTCATGAAAAACTTTCGAGGTATATTCAGTCCTAATTCTTTTAACTAATCTAAAAATTCTTATTGCTAGTATTTTGATAAATTATTCATTAGTTTCATATGTTTACCGCATTTTTACCCATTGCCTAATTCCGTTGGTTTCTTGGCATCTTTCGATTTGAACTGTTAAATTTTAGAAATAAGCGGCAAGCACTAGCAGTTCCAATCCATGGATTCAACAAGAAATCAACCTTCCTATCTTCAGATGCCAATTTCAATCTGGGTTCGCAAGGAAGAATGGGCAATTTTACATCGATGCAAAGGATGCGGTATCATTCATTCGAATCGGATTGCCTCCGATGACAACGAAATTATCTTGATATCTATAGCCACTCAAGCAACTGCTAGACCTTCTTTCTTTTTATATGAGGATAGAAACATAGATGATTGATTCTAAATTTTTACTTTTTATATTTTCTAAATGGAAACCTTTTGTTGGTATTCTCGAAAGATCAGGTGTATGGAATTGAATAAAGGATTGAATCATGGAAATTAAAATTCTAAAAAAAGAAGATGTGAATCAATTGCAAGAACTCAACCGACTCTTTGCAGAAGCCTTTGATGATGATGAAAATTATCAGAAATTTCCACCTAGCGATAGTTATTTAATTAATTTGTTATCTAAAGAAAATTTTCTATGTCTTGTTGCTCTTGATAAATTAGAGAATCAAACTCATAGAGAAATTCTTGTAGGTGGACTTGTTGCCTATGTTCTTGAAAAATTCGAACAAGAAAGAAAAGAAATCTACATTTATGACCTTGCTGTAGATGAGAAATATCGTCGTAAAGGAATTGCAAGAGGATTAATCATCGCACTTCAGAAAAAAGCAAAAGAGTTAGGTGCTTATGTAATCTATGTTCAAGCTGATTACGGAGATGATCCAGCTATACAACTCTATAATTCTATGGGTTCAAAAGAAGAAGTTCTTCATTTTGATATTGAGGTGGAATGATATTTTTAGGATAAAGATTTATTTATAAAAAAATGTATCTCTTTGAAAAAATCGCAAAAATGATCCAATTTTCTTTATGATTTATGATACAAATGATTTAGGAGAAAGAAATGAAATTCAAAAGCATACAAAAAGGGATAATTACAAATCGATTGAAAGAATCTAAAGACTTTTATTTAAAGTTCTTAGGTTTTCAAGTAAAGGTTGAGATGGACTGGTTTCTACTCTTGCATCTACCTGAGAACCCAGATTATGAAATTGCTTTCATGCTTCCTAATTTAGATTTAGTTCGAAAACCTTATTTCCAGAAGCCATATGCAGGACAAGGTGTTTGGTTGATTTTAGAAACTTCTAATGTTCATGAAACTTATGAAGCCTTGAAACTATCGAAGGCTCCGATTGATCTGGAACTTACCGAAGAGGATTGGGGTGATATTCATTTTACATTGATTGATCCAAATGGAATTGGTATCGATATTGTCCAACATAGACTTGAGTGAGACTTTTTTTGAAGTATTAATTTTTAAAACTATAGAGTTAACATTTGACATTTCTTATCTATATGCTATGCCTAGGGTATGGATAAGAAAAAGGAAATTTCTTTATATCCTGTTTGGAGCCATATAGAAGAGTTTTTGGATGAAAAAATTGGTCTCAACCAACTTGCATTTTTCTCAAACTACTCACCTTGGCATTTCCATAGAATTTTTTCAAATTTTCATGGCGAAACTCTTGGAGATTATATCAAAAGACTAAGATTAGAAAAATCTGCATACGCCTTAAAAAGCACCAATTTTCCTATTCTAGAAATTGCAATTGAAACAGGTTATGCTTCCAATGAAGCTTATACTAAGTCGTTCAAGAAGCAATTTGGCAAAACTCCTCTTCAGTATAGAAAAACATACTCTAAGTGGAAAAGTTTGGAGAGCAATTTAGAGTTTCCACCTTCTTTGAAACCTGATGAAATATTTATTCAAGAAATTTCTGATTTCTCTATAGCTTATGTTAGAAGATTTGGAAGCTATGAGAATTTTCCAGGGTTAATTGAAGGGGAAGAAACGAAAATTCTAAATCAATTCATTCAAGATGTTCAATCTGAACCTAACAATCATAAATGGATTGGAATATCTCAAGATGACCCCCAAATAACCAAATCTGATTTAATACGTTTTGATCTAGGCATAACTATAGGTAATTTGAGATTAACTAAAATTCCCAAGAGTCTTGGAATTCAAAAAGTGAGTGGTGGAAAATATCTCATTTTCCGAAATAGAGGAGATTATTCACTTCTGCCCGAAGTTTATGATTGGATCTTAAATAGGTATATTCCTAACAAATTTCAATTGCGTAACCTGCCCCCTTTTGAAATTTATACAAATCCCTTTGAATCTTGTATGAAGAAGAGAATCACAGACTTATATTTTCCGATTCATTCTCTTTCAAACTATAAAAGAAAATCAATTAACCCAAAAGCCAACTAATTTCTTAATATATGAATTCAATTGAATTAATTCCCCTTCTAGCAATGCCTTTCACCTATGGTTTTGTAGGATGGATAACCAACTGGCTTGCATTAAAGATGACCTTTTATCCTCTAAAGTTTTGGGGAATTCCTCCCTATTTTGGATGGCAGGGAATCATTCCTCGCAAAGCTCAAAAAATGGCTATAAAAGCTGTGGAAGTGATCACTGCCAAATTAATGAATGTGGAAGATGTCTTTGCTCGCATAGATCCCAAGAAATTTGAAAATAATTTATTTCCTCTCTTACATGATTCTATACGAGAGTCTACAGAAATTTTCGGACGGAGTATTAATTTCGAAATTTGGAATTCTCTACCGAAAATTCTTCACGAAGAAATTGAATTCAAGGTTGAAAGAGCTTCCAGAGCAACTATTCGGACAGTAATTTTGAAGTTAAGAACACAAATTAATTCCTATTTGGATGTCAAAGGTATTGTTCTTAAATGCCTGACTGGTGATAATGTAGGGTTGATAGTTGATGTTTTTCAAACTGTAGGCAAGCCTGAATTTAAGTTTATTGAAAGATCAGGTTTCTATTTTGGATTCCTGCTCGGTATGATACAATTGATTTTTTGGATGCTATATCCCCTTAGTTGGAGCATCCCATTGCAAGGAATTATAGTGGGATTCCTTACCAATTACTTAGCTATACATATGATTTTTCGACCACTTATCCCCAAAGTCTATTTTGGAATCTTTCCCTACCAAGGCCTATTTCTTAAACGACAGAGAGAAGTTTCTTTTCAATATTCTAAAATTGTGGCAGATAAAATACTAACGCCTAATCATATTTTGCAAGATATACTTCATGGAGAAAAATCGCATGAATTTCTTTCACTTATAGAGACAGTTGTTCATGCTCAAATTGATCGCCTAACCTTACTAGCTCAACCATTATTCTTTACCACAGGTAAAATGAATAAATACAATCTACTAAAAAAAGAATTATCCAATCGAATGTTAGAAAGCATAATTAGCTCTCTCAAAGAAATTGAACCTTTTTTAGAAGAAGCTCTAAATCTGGAATCTACAATGGCAGAAAAGATGTCTCAACTGCCAGCAAGGGAATTCGAAGTAATTCTTAGATCTGCCTTCCAAGAAGATGAGATGCTCTTAATTATTGTAGGAGCTATTCTTGGGGCAGTAGTTGGCTTGGGACAATTATTTTTCCTAATATGATCTAATATTTCTCATTGATGTAAAGAATAAAAATATGGATCAAACAACAAATAAATACTAAAAAGCTATATTTAAGATATTCCTTCAAAATAAGATAGAAAAGCTAATACCTGCATGCCAAACATTTCCACCAAAAGAATAATTGGGATTTCTGGCAGTCGGATTGTACTTATAAATATTACGTCCTTCTAACTTTTGGTATTCTATTACTAGATCAATCAGCAAGGGATTTTTTAAAACATCTGTAAATGAAAATGAATCAGGAAATAAAACATAGCCTACTCCTGCTGTCAGTATTGTTCTATTGAAATCTATCCAATTTGTCTGACCAGGTAACTCCCCTATTGGACTTGGACGAATTGCACAGCCAGTACGAAATTTCCAATCGGGTCTCCATTTGTATTCAATACCAAATCTATAATTCGTTGTATCTTTTAAGTCGAAGGGTTCTGAATAAGTACGTTTTGTTCGTGAAATTCTAAATCCCGACCAAAGCTCTCTATTGATATCCAAGGCTAATGTCCAAGACTCAGTTGGATGAAAGGCTAAACCATAAGAAACTACTCTTGGTGTAAATAATCCAAGTAGAGCGATATCCAAATCAAGTTGAATTGCTAATAAGGTTGTCTGAGCCCTAGCCGCTAAAGGATCGATTGAAAGCATAGTTTCCCTTCGGTAAGATGCACCAAGGTCAAACTTTCCCCAATGAAATTGAGCACCAAACGTAGGATTTACGATAGGTTTTATTTCCAAAATAGCTTGTTGGTCTGGAGTCACTGGATCTGGCGATATATTCACATTCTTCATAAGAATAGAACCTTGCCCAGAAGCTAAGGCAGTAAAACCGATACCTAAATATAAATGATCTTTCCAAGCTTCTACCCCAAGCCCACCCATTATCGTAGGTCTTTCATTTTCAACTCCATACTGAAGTGCTCTGTGTACAGTTGGATTTTGATCGTTCACAGTAAGTAGATTCCCTGAAGCAGGTGCAAGAACATTCAAGCCGAATTTCATCTTGCGATCCATATTAAATATGGAACCGAAATCTATAGCTAAACCAATTCCTACATAGTGATCCTTTTCTCCCAAGAGTCTGTCAGGATTAGGTGCAGACGTAGTCAAGCGTGGAACTGCATAATTGTATTGGATACTTAATTCATGCGATACCTTATTAGGTCTCTTGAGATTTCGATTCACCAATAGATCCTTTGTAAAAGCATCATAAACTCGAAGTGGAGTTCGAATATAAAAAGGATGCTCTAAATATTCTTCAATAACTTGTCTCTCAGTGGGATCAATATCACTCTTTTCTTTTTCTTTTTCTGTTTTATTGCCTTTCGGTGGAGTGATTTTAGTAGCATCTTCTTTGGATTTAGCATTCCCTTGTTTTTCTAAAGTTGCAATCTCATAATCTAAAACCGCTAAATCTGCAGCGGAGAGTCTACCTAAGCCTGCAACATTATAATACACTGCCGCAGATCCAGAACTAGTAGCATTTACTGCATTGCCCATTCCATTTGCAGCTGGATGAGCACCATAGACATCTCCATAAGATCCAGCAGAAATTGATTCAACTGTAAAAAGGCTTATAATTAGTAGGAGTGATTTTTTCATTATATTCTATTCAATAACTTTATAACTTGGTAACTTAGAGAATATTAGTCTTGTAGAAATCATTTCTTGCTAAGTATGAAATTTAATCGATCAAAGGCAGAAGAATAATCTTCAGTACTGTTCCAATGATCTGGGAACCAATGGGGCATTCCGCCAGGAGCACGAGTAGTCTCTGTTAGTCGTGCTAGTAAACCTAATACTTCTCCAATATTATAGAACAAATCCTGCTTTCCTTTACTTTTATCTTGAATATCGGTTGAAACTAGAAATACCTCTAACTCTCGTATAACATCATCTGCAGAATAATCACTGACTGCCCTTAAATAAAAATAAGACAAGAAACCATTAGGCTTAGTTAGCCCATCCAATAAACCAACTAATTCTCTTGTATTTCCTTTTAAATTTGGAAGTATAGCCACTAAATCTTTACTGACTAATTCAGTTATAAAATATGTTTGATTCTTATTGGAATCCACAAATAAAGAAGCTACTAAATCTAGAAAAGAATCTAATTCACCAAAACTTGGTCTTGAATAAGCTATAGATTTTACTACTTCTTTTAAATTTGGTATATAACTATAGACAGATGAAAGGGAAAGAAAATCTCCTAAAAAATCTGCAACATCATCGTACTTATCCCAAGTTGAAAGATTAAGATTAGTCCCATTATTTGTAACCTCATCTACAATACTGGATCTTAGATCTAATAAGCTTGTACTTATATTGAATTGATTTAGATTTGTGACTTCTGAGTTCAATCGTATTTCCGTAAAAAGCAATTGCAAACCTTGATTGAATTTATTCACTGCTTGCTTGTTCTCTAATTTTCCAATCCCAAATAAGAAATTACCAAGTCCATCAAGGGTATTTCCTTTACCAAGTAGATTTAAAATGCCATCATTAGATCTCTGTGTATTCTCTATTAAAAAAGAAAATGGTGAACGAAGTGTAGCTTCAGGAAAATACAAGGTATCGATTGGCATACTAGGAGATCGAATTCCAAAGCTACCAGAGTAACCCCTAATCCGAAAGAGATGAATATTTGAAAGACTTGGATTGATTACAGCGGAGTCATTTGTGTCAAAGGAATTTGTTGGATCAGATCCTAGTAAAAGATATGGCCTAGCTAAAACATCAGCAATCCTTGATAGAATTAAAAATGGATCAATACCATTGGAGGAATCAGCCTGATCTACAAAAGTTTTTGCCAAAGAAGCAATCAAAGGCAATAATTTATTTCTACTTGACCAATAATCATTAACATTAGCAGGTGTAACAGTTTCTGATGTTAAGAAACCCAATCTTTCCAATGCTTGGAAATTCCATCGAATCAATGGTGGAATAGGTCCATAGAAACTGCTAGGAGCTCCCGCCTTTTGAAATAAGAGATTATATACTTGCTGAAAAACTGTGTTATCGGTAAATCCAAGTTGGGTACTAGCATTCGCAGCAATTCCATAACCCCAAACTTCCAATAGAAAGACAGAATCTCCGGGTTGAGATGAAAAGTTCTGAAGATCTGTTTCAGCTACTTTAAAATTGGTTTTAATATTTGCACCGCTGATTAACCATTTTCCATTATCATTTTCTGAACAAGATGTAACCTGACAAAAGGGTTTAACTTTCATTAAACCACTTAGCCCATTGCCTATCAAAGTTATATAAGCGGCTTCTCTTAAAGTTCCCCCTAATGCATCTATAGAAATGGGAATCACAATAACCATTCGTTTTTGGTACAATAACCATTGAAAATTTTTAAAAAAAGCTTCCTCATCGGATCTAAGAGCTCTATCTGAATCTGAAATTTCGATTTCGGAAATCGTATATGACCTGCCAGTATAACTAGAAACAGATCCAGAGTAACCACCCAATCCCACCCATCTATTGTTAGCTGAATTATTTATATTGATACTTGGAATGGAATAACTCGAAGTGGACCAGGTAGATTTATAAATTTGGTCAATACCATCGGAACTACGATATATTTTTCCATCTGCAGTTAAAATATTTCCAGAGCTATCTTTTCGATCTGCATTATAATAGGGAGCCTTCCCTGAAAAAAGAGTAGATGAAATAATTCCCAAGGCCCAAGGAACAGTCTTATTATAAACAAGATCACCTGCCCCTGTATTCAATCCCTTGGACTCCCCTTCTAATAGTGATAAAGCGGATGTATTTAAATTGTAAGTAAAAACCGCTCCATTCTTCTTGATGAAATCTGAAATAGAAGAATTCCAAATAATAGCTGAGATCCCAAGATTAGCGATACTGCCTGCGCCTGAACCTGAAGAATCATTGGTTTGAAATGTAATAACAGAGTTTGTTCTAGTCTGAGTAACTGCTTGGCTTAAAGTTACACTACTACCTGTCTTGGATGTTACTGTTGCACCCGTAGGAATTCCAGCACCTAAAACAAGAAAACCATTTGAGATAGAACTCGTAGAAGTATTGGATCCTGTCAATGGAATCGTTGAACTACCATTTGTTAAATTTCCCTGGCGAACAAAAGTTCCAGCCGTTGATAGTTTGCTAGAAAGAGAATGTAGCGCATCGCCAACTGTTATGCGACCTCCACTTTCAGAAAGGATTCTGGGATTTTCTGGATCATTATCCCAAAAATATCCAAACTTATCAGCAACAGATAGTGTAAAAAACAAATGCTCTAAGGCACTAATGGAATCTGCTGAAAAAGAAGAGATGCGATTTCTTCCTCTGAGATCCACTTCTATCATTCTTGCAAGAGATGAATCAAGACCATTCATAGTCTCAGTAAATTTTAAACTCTGGTAGTTTCTTGCTAAACCTTCAAGTAGACTTTCAGAAGGATTTGCTAAAAGATTATTGGGAGTTCGAATCAATCTACGAAATGCTATATAGAAATCTTCCCAGTAAACAGAAAATTCAGAGCTAAAACCAGATGTAGCATAAATTGGATTAGAATCAAAATTACTTCCTCCAGTTATAAAATTATTTCGTATATTCAATACCAATTCTTTAAGAACTGTTCCTGATTTCTTAAATCCATTGCCTGTACCAGCTTTCTTGGAAAAGGACTCACCAATTCCTCCAAGAGTCTCAACAAGTCTATCTCGGAAATCACCATTTCGAATATCTTCTCCTGAGAAAAATCCTTCGAGCAGAACAGCTAAACTTTGTTTTGCGTTTTGGTTCTTGCCTAAAAGCTTATAAAAAAAATCTTCTAGGTCTCTCATGGTCTCTTGGTTCTTAGCTTTGCTTAAGGTAGATACTATGCTATCAATGGACTTATCAATCTCGGATTGTGTTTTTGTTTCAAAAATTGCAACCAAACCTTCATTGCGAATAGGAATTAAAGCAGGAATCAATTGACCTGGATTTCGTCTTAATTTGTCGACAAAAGGAAGAGAGCGTTTGTAAGCTTCGACATCATTGGTTCTAATTTTATTCAATAAAAGACTAATTTTTCGTAAACCCTCTCTCAGCCCTGAATCATTATTGTTTAATATAGATTGTAAGGCTCTTAAGGAAGTAGGCACATTCTGCCTTCTCTTGACCAAGGAGTCATTCAATCTAAGATTAAACTCTTCAGGTTGCAATTTTTTCATAGCATTCTTGAGAGCTGGATAAGCATCCAATAGATTAAAGAGTGAAATGCCTGTTATACTATCTAATCCATCAGCAAAAATAGCATTAAAATCACGATTGGTTTTTGAACAAGATGTAACAATTAAAATAAGAAAAAGTAGATGCGTTTTAATGACAAGCTCTTTCAACTTTGCACTTAGATTCAACTTTGCATTCAAATTAAACTTTGCATTCAATTTAAACTTGAAATAAAAATTAAACCTTGAAATTGAATTTGCAAGCAAATAAGATGGTATACATTTAAAATACGATTCATTATATTTAACAATGTTCATCTTAATAATCAAGTATTTTAATATTCTTAAATTCATATAATTTTCAATTTCTTTTATAGTTCGCAGTTGCCTGAAAAAACATAATCCAACAATTCAGTATGAATCATGATATAAGGATTTGCTTCAGTGGACGGAATAGGCTTGATGCTCATATTATTCAATCGAATACCGCAATTAGCCATGATTTTATTATTTGCTTGGTTCGGATCTTCCCTGGTACCTGGTTCATTGACAAAACTAGCTGAAGGATAAGAAAAGCTTTTTCTTTCTAAGGGCAGTTCTTCCAATACAAAATTAACTACAGGGAGAATTAATTTCTGAACAGATGGATTCAAAACTTCATAAATCCCTCTTGGATCTAAACCAAGTGGGTTATCAACAGGATTGTCCAAGACCTCCAAAGAATAAACTAGATCATCATTGATTCCGTTACTTGTACGAATTAAATCACAATCAAAACTAGAAGGGCTGGAAGTATTGTCATCACAAACATTTAATTGAATGGATGTTACATTTTGAAAGTTATTCACCCCAGAAGATACTGGGCTTGAGAAATTATGAATATTTATTCCTGCACGTGACTTAAAATTCACCTTTAGTGTTGTGATAAGATATTCCGTGTTATTTGACCTTTTTCCAAAAACCTTGATTCGTAAATCATTCCATTCAATATCGGCTAGAGGAAATTTTCTACCACCTGATTCTAATTTGGAATAGACCAATGAAGAAGTATTCAAGTTAGGTGGAGTCATAGGAAGCAAACGAAAGATGATATCATCACTTCCTTGGATTACATCTGAGGGATTTTGTCCATAGAATACTTCACTCTGACCAGGAGCTAGTACCTTGAGTATAGAATCAGCTTTTAAGAGAATTTGAAAAATTTGAAATAATCTATCTCCACTGCCTCTGTAGGCTTGGACTTTGTCCGCAAAATCTTGGTTTAAGGAAAGTTCAAATACGCCTCTCTTCCATAAGCTATAAAGAACTTGGTTGATAACATCCATTTTTACAGCTAGAAGAACACCTGGATGAGATGAAATCAAACCAGTGCCATTGTTGCCATTGACGGTTCCATTAGAAAGCTGGGATTTAGGTAAACCCGTACTGCTTGTTAATAGAAAACTATCTTGAAAACCAGTTCCAGAATGCAAGGCAGGTAAGGTGGAAATACCAACTGAAGTAGGCAAACATGTGTCAACAGAAGAGTTCGGATTGATACAGGATAAGATTCCTATATCAGCACCTAGATCCAATCCGTCCGATCCTGTACGATTCGTACTATTTTGCCTTAAATTAGCTCCTATAAATAATTTGGTTCTATCAAAAGGTGGTGGAAGGTATTCTGGTAATTTAACACCTATTCCATTATTTAGAGCATCCAACCTGAGTTGAGAGAAGAGTCCGTTCAAAATGTTCGGAGTAATGGTCTGAATTACATCTCTGATAATCCCTTGGACGATTCTCCATTTGATGTTCGGAATGACTGAACCTAAGATTGCTGTTACTAAATCATTCAACCAGCCTCCTCGAATTGTAATTACATTATGTGCACAAATGGCAGAATCCCACTCTGCAACATTAAAATCAGCATTGGATGGTGAATTCCAAGGTGGATTTTGAATAGCGAGATCTATCAATCCGTTGCTTGATGGTATGTTAATATTAGATCTTGCTAATGTATTTCGAAAAGGTTTGGATGCAGAATAATTGTATAAAACTGTACCATCTGCACAAGAAGCTCCATCAAAATTCATAATAAAATCTATTTCATAGATACTATTACCAGCTCCTGCCAAACCAGCTATAAAGTTTACACTATGGATGTGAGCTCTAAGAGTTCCCCTCAATCTCTTTCCTTGGACACTGATACCCAAATGATTCGAATTTGGTGTTAGCTGAGGAATTAAATTTCTTGAATTAGGATCACCTGGGGCAGTCCTCTCAATGGAAATATTCGTAACATATACATCTGTCCTACCACTAGCGAGTCCGCCTCCCCAACTCCATGCAATATCACAGAAAGGTCCATAGTTAGGCATCCAACTGAATTGAAAGAAGTCACTAGTATTATTCAAGCAATTCCCATCAGAGATAGGAAGACTAGTTCTTCGGAGACCTTGCAAGAAAGCTGGTGAAACATTTACAGTCGAGGAAGAAAGGTTCGCTGTTAAATTAGTACTCAAAGTCCAAGTTGTCCCTGTTACAAAATTCAAAAGCTTAGATCCCTCAGGTATTCCCGCCCCTGAGATAAATACTCCAGAACTAAGATCTGTATTATCAGAAAAAGAAATAGTAGAACTGCCCGCCGAACCGGTCGCCAATTTGATTGTATCCGGTCCAAAAGTAAATTTAATATCGTTTCCAGGATCACCATGACTGTTTGTGGCATTTTGACTTAACTGAACCCTATTTCCTGTATTGTAGGAAGATGAACAACTTCCAGTTGAAGTCCAAGAACCACTATTGGATATTGCAGTGACGAAGGTATTAGGTGGAATAGATTTGCCCCGAACTACCATTCCAATCTTAATTCCTGTAATGGAGGCAAGCTCTTTAATTCTCGGACAGTTAGAAGAAGTATCCGCTACATGCTCTATGATGCCTTCACTGAAAATTTTATTGTCCAACCTCCACATCCCAGAATTTGCAAGCATACTTCCGTTAGATAAGAAAAATTTTTCCAAAAGCAAACCAATCTGTCCAAGTCCTAAATTTCCTGAACCAATAGTAAGCCTTCCACCCTCTGCAACTGTGCTTGCCATAGGATTGCTTTGTGTGTTTCCATAGCTAAAAGAGAAATTTCGGTAATACAATTTACCACCATAGGAGATCTCTAAAAAATATCCATTTGAACCATCTGCAACTCTTAGATCCAAAGGGCTAATAGTTGTTAAGTTTATGGATGGTGACCAATTCGCAAAGGAAGTATTTAAAGCACCAACTTTGCGCAAGCGGATGTAAGCTGCTGAAGCCGAATTCGAGATAGAGCTGGACATAGTAACTGTGGGATGATTGGCTTTCTCAAGAATGAGTCCAGCCTCACCAAGACCAACTATCTTCTTGGTATTGATTGTTATCTCAGCATTGAATTTTGGTTCAGTAAGAAAAGCGGCTATCTTTGTTGTGTTACAAGATGCATTGGCAAGACCAAGACAATACAATTTACCATCAGATGTAATTCCACTAATACTAGGATGCAATCTTGCATCCGCCAAACTTATATAGTATTTTGATAATTCATCCAAGGGTTGATAGGGTTGGAGTTCAAGTTGTCGAAAACCTGTCCACCTACATCTACCTCCCTCAACACTAGGATTCAAAGGACTGGCTAAGTCCTTTGCGATTCGAATCTTTGCTTCTGAATAGGTATTCGATCCAGGATAGACCAAATCTGCATTTGGACAGATACTTCCCCTATCCATTTCATGAGAAAATTCTAAAACGATTTTCTGGTGTCGGCTAACTGCTGTTGCTGGTTTCAAAATCGCTGCAGAAGGAGTTGAAGTTCCAGAACCAAGTAATTCCATTTCTACCAAAGATAGGTTGGGATCATTGCTTTGAATAACCATGGTCCCTTTCCGCAAGCCACCGGCATTGGGGAGGAAACGAATTGTAAAACTTCTACTAGCATTAGGACTCAGTATTACTTCGTTTCCTGTAAATGCATGAGTATTTTGAAATGTAAATTGAGATCCAGCAGATGAAATCTGAACAAAACTTACCGTTAAATTTTCATCACCTACATTTTTTATACTTGCGATTTTGTTTTCTTGGGTATTGATCTGTTTGGCAAAAAAGTTAAAATTACTGGCTAAGGTATAGTCTAGATTATCAATTTTGATTTCTAGTTTCGGTCCAATCGCATTCAAAACAGGACCTCCACCAGGGCTTGGCTTAGCGACAAGATCACCTGATTGAGGAGGAGGTGGATTCGTTACAAGAACTTCATCTGGTGGATTTGTAACATTTGGGCTATTGGGTGAGGTTCCCGCCAAAGGTGAGCTAGCTGAAGTAGATGGATTCGAAGAACTTGCACCACCCAAAATCGCCAAAATAAATTCTTCCAGTCCACCACCAGATCCTGAATTTCCAAACCCACAACTCAATGATAAGCTTAGTAAGACTAACTTAGTCCATGTGACTATAAGCTTGAGATGGAATTCTCTTGAAATCATGGATCTAACATTTTTCATAACTCACAATTTCCTGTAAACGAATAATTTCCTGCATTCGCACCTAAGAGCAAATAAGGGTAAGGTGTATTTCCGGCGATGGGTTTTGTGGAAACTGCTGTAAGGTTAAGACCACAGGCTCTTAGCCTTGGAATGGGAATATCTTTGACCACATTATTGAGCAAGGGAATAATCAAATCTCTTACCAGAGGTTGAATCACTTGGTAGATTGCTTCAGGCTTGAGATTCAAAGGATTCTCTGCTCCTTCCAAAACTTCTAAAACAAAGAAAAGCTCCCCAACTTGATCCGAAATAGCAATCTTGATAGAGGGATTTCCCACAGATGCTAAAATCACGGGGGAAAAATTGCAAGGTGGTATGGAACATGTTGGTAGTGCAAAGTTTCCGAGATTTATACTAGCTAAGGATTGAATAGAAATTCGAACCGCTCCTATCGTATATGCAGTGCTTGGTGAAGGTGCTGGTCTTGAAGGATCAGACTGGTAGCCTCGGATTGTAATTTTTAGATCGGAAAGAAATATCTTTAGTTTAGGCGATTCCAAGCTAGCATTTCCAGATAATTTTTCATACTCCAAATAGGGAGCTACAATAGGATTTACTATAAGTCGCACTTCGTCATTTTTATAAATTCCTGAAAAATTATTCTGACCTGGAGCAAGAACAGTTAGTATAGGATCAGCTTTTAACAATGACTTCGTTAGACGAAGCAAACTAGAGCCACCTGAGTAATTATTGATACTATCAATAAATGCCTCATCTATGGTAAGATTCAAACCACCTGATCTCCAAAGCCAATAGAAGGCTTGGTTGATTGTATCTGTGTGAATTTGCAATAATAAACCTGGGTTGCTAGCCCAACGAGATTGCAAGGAAGGAAGTAGAGTGGCGGTAGGTTTATTTAAAACAAATGAATTGCTTCCTGTTGGCGGTGGAGGAAGTGGTGATCTGCTATATCCAAGTTGCCATGGACAACGGTTCATTCCATCTTTAATGCAAATCAAAAGAGATGCATCCGCTGCTGCTTCCAAGCCAAAATTGCTACCATCATTTCGTGTTTGCGTGTTCGTGGATAGCTGAGCTTGAATTGTCAAATCTATATCCGACAAGGGTGCTGGAAGGTAATCCGGTAAGCCGATTGTAACTCCAGATTTTACCTGACCCAAGATATTATTTAAAATATCTGGTGCTATCTTTGTTGCAATATCTCTCACAACACCTTGAACAACTTTAGGTTTAATCTCTGGAAGTTTTTGTTGGATGATGTCTCCTACAATAGCAGCAACCGCACCAGACCCAACTATAGATGAAGTTGTAATATTATCACTCCAGATTGTTGTGTATGGATTGCAGAACAAAGTGTACGGAAAAGGAACTGGATTTGGTAGACTTAAACAATCCGTCGAAGAATTATAAGGACTTGGAAATGCATTTGGATTCATAGTGATCACAGCATCTCCTGATGAATTTGCAGTAAGAATGGTTCGTGCAAAAGTCCTTCTCTCAGTAATTGATGGAGGCGATTCATTCAAAGAAAAACGTATACCATCTCCATCCACTCCAGATACCAAGGAACCAAAGTATACTAAAGAGTCACCTATCAAATAATCAAAGAATTCTATATCCGTTACCTTAGCTATAATTGCAAGTCTCCCTTTTGCCTTTCTTCCATAAAGAGTTAAATCCAAATAACCATTTTCTGGTTTGATTTCTATGCGAATATTATCTATCCAAGTCCCAGCATCCAAGATAGATTCATCTAATTCAAGTTCTGTGATATAGACATCTGCTAAAGCAGAATAGTTTACATTAGGATATGTTGAGCTTTCAAAAATTACCCCGGACACACTAAAGCCACAAAAGGGACCAATTCGATTGAAATAGGTTAGAACTCCACCAGGCAATTTGGCTACAGGCCATGGACTGCAAGTATTCCCCGAAGAATCTGTTCCTGGATGGGTGTTCGAAGTATTCGCCAAATATTGGTTCAATGATTTATTCGAAGAATCTAAAGGATCCTTTAAAGTAAACTCTCCTCTTGCAAAGGATTGTATGATACCCGAAATAGCATTAACACCTTCTGCTTGCATGATTGCAAGATTTACAGAATTAGAGATTTTCTGAACTGGGTCAGATGCTAAATTGCCATAGGTAAAATTCAAAGTTCGGTAATAGTATTTCCCTGAAAAGGATTCGATTCTATAGAAATAATTATTGATCCCATCTCTAGCGCGAAGATCTAAAGGTAATATGGAAAGATCAGTAGTAATTGTGGCAGGACACGAACCATTGCTACATAACTCAAGACCACTTGCAATCCCAGAAGTGCAAGGAATGATACCAGAAGCATTTGAAAGAATCCCTAGTTTACAAAGAGACAATGATTTAATAGCAGGTAGAGAGCTGCTATCCAGATTCACTTGAAGACTTAATGATGGGTGAGATAACTTACTCAAAATCAAAGCACTGTTATTGGAAAAAAGAAATTCAGAACTTCCAATTACCTTTAAAGTAGCTGGAAAAGTCGGCTCAGAAAAAAATTCCTCAACAAAAGAAATTAGATCTAAGGAAGTAGTTGTCAATGCAGATGTTGAGATTGTTAATCTATAGGTTTTGTTCTGACCCAAAAGTGATACTGGTTTGATTGCCAGATTCAAAGGACTAGTCCATTCGAAGATGGCTCCCACCAAACTAACATTTGTTGAATCAGTCACATTCCAAAGTTGAACAGTAGAAGAGTTCAAAGTGGCTGCATTCATAGAATGACTGAATAAAATTTCAATATTAGAATATCGATCAAAAGCAAGAGCATTAAAATCCAATCTTGCCTCTGGTCCTGTAGATCCAAATCCAGTTGGAATAGGTACAGTTTGTACTGGATTAGGATTTTGCTGTTCTAAGGTAGAAGTCGCATTACTACTTGATGAGGAGGTGCTACCACTAACCAAAAAACTCACAATTTCTTGCATCATGCTGTCTTGCTTGGGAGAACAAGAACTCAAAATTAGAATATATAGATAAACGAATTTTTTCAAAATGCTTAACGAAAGCCTCTTCAAGAATTCTAGAGGTTCAATCTCCTTATTTTCATACTTATTGTAGAACATTTGTTCGATAAAAAACCTAAAGAATGTCGCTTTTCGAGATTTTCTTCAAAAAAAAGAATCAACGAACCAGAAAACACTCGAAACAACCATAATTCTTGCGTCTTTGTCGAACTTGATGTTAAAAGCTACTCATATGACACATTTTGTCAACATTAGTTTCCTATTTTGTAAAAAAAATAGTCGGAGACAAAAATTCTCTTAGAAATCACAAATCGACTCTAAAAAGATTCAACAAGAATTTAACCAAACTTAACAAGGGGTATCTTGGATTATTTGATAAGGTGTAATTTCTTTCGCAAAATGGAACAAAATCTCTTAAATACAAGGAATTAGTAGGATAAAGTTTATGGTCTTGATCTTGGTATTTGCTTAGAAAATAGTTTCATGAAAGAGATCGATAAATGAACTTTAGTATTTCATTTTATTCATTTTATTCATATCTTTCATTTTATTTATTTTAAGTATTTATATTTTCTAATTCCATTTCTATGCAAAAAGTATTGGATGCTAACAGTTAATACACCTAATCCATATTGAATACTTCTTTTTAAGTTTATAGATGATGCATCTGGAAAATATTTTGTTGGACAGGAGATTTCAGATATTTTGAAACCTTTATTGAATATTTGAGCGAGCATTTGGTTATCAAACACAAAATCATCTGAATTTTCTTTGTAATCAATAGACTCTAATACTTCACGAGTAAATGCCCTATAACCAGTATGGTATTCAGAAAGTTTTTCTTTCATTACAAAATTTTGAAACAAAGTCAAGAAACGATTTGCAATGTATTTATACCTAGGCATCCCACCTTCCAAAGCACCCTTACCTAGTATCCTTGAACCCAAAACCACATCATAGAGTCCGCTATTTAATATAGCAACAATTGCTGGAATTAATTTAGGAGTATATTGGTAATCAGGATGAAGCATAATTACAATATCAGCACCCAATGACAAGGCTTTGTCGTAACATGACTTTTGGTTGCCACCATAACCCAGATTCTTTTGGTGTTGAATAATATGTTTGATACCTAGTTTTTTAGCAACTTTTACTGTTTGGTCCGTGCTGTTGTCGTCTACGATAACAATTTCGTCGATTATATCTTGTGGAATTTCAGAATGAGTTATTTCTAAGGTTTTTTCTGCATTATAAGCAGGAAGAACTATAATATTTTTATTTTTTTTTGACTTCATAAATTTTTTTAAGGATTTTTAAATATTCTTTTATATACATTTTAGTTTCATACCAACGTCAAGATTAAAATTGCTTATACTAAAAATATTTCATGCAAAATTATTTTATAACTTAAAAAAGGAACCAGAAGAATAAATCAATTATAGTTATATTTTCTATTTACCAATATGTATCATCTAGATTAACTTTTTTAAAAATTTACAATATTACTTTATTCATTTCCTTAAAGTCATGTGACTAGTATTGAAATTTAATTACTTTAAAAAATAATATCTAAGATTAGATTATCAATTCTAATTTATCTTATAGATATAAAATTGCTCAATCGGGTCTAATATATCTTCTGGATGATTTCGACCGCATAGAATGATACGATCATTCAAGTTATCCAAGATTGGGCTAGTCCAAACTAAAAATTTAATTTCTGGATGTTTAGATAATATAAACAATAGAACCTCACTTTCTGAAAATGAATAAGCACGTTTTGCATCATCTCCCCAGATCATATGTGAACCATATTGGTTGATTCCAGAAAAAAACAATTTTTCATCCTTAGGTAAATAAGCCAGAATCGATTTTGTTTCAAATGGGCTATTAACACCGATTTTATCTCCATCTTTCCTTCCACATCGATTTAATTCTTCTACCGCAGTCTTACCACCTGAAAATTCTTTATATAAATCTTTGCTATCTATTTCAATAGCAAAAATTATCTGACTGATTGCAGATATAAAAAGAAAAAATAATCCAAAGTTAAATAATTTAGAATATTCTTTATAAGTTTTTATAAATACCCAAAGACAACTAATGTAAAATACAAAAAATACGGAAAGATGGTTGGCATGAGCAACATATATGAAACGAAAAAAGATCAGGTAAAGAGAGACTCCTATTGTATAAGTTATGAATATTGGTTTGTTAGTGTAAAAGATTACACCCCAAACCAAAATAAATAACCATGATAATTTATATAATATTGCTCCATTACCAAAACCAGGGAAGAATGTATAGGGTAGGCTAATTTTCCAAGCCAATGGATTGTCTTTAAATAGACCTCTACCATACCATGATGGGCTTTCAGGTGGGTAAACTTGGTAAACTAAAAATATTCCAGATAATATAAGTAATAATGCCGCTATAATTTTTTCTTTTCTCATTGAGGAATGATTCGCATTCTTTATCTCAAAAAGTAAAAAAAATCCCCAAGCTATTCCACTTAAAGAAAATAATAAATGTGTATGTACAACTAAACATAAAGCAATATATCCAATTATGCGTTTCCAGAGGCTATTCGATGAATGCAATGATATAAAGAGAAATAATAGCAATAAGCCTATGGAATAATTTCTGGCAAAAGCGGGATAACGATAGATAAAAAAAGTTCCAAACAAAAGTGGAATTAAAATCACATCTGGTAGTTTAGATCTAAAAAACAATAACATCATACCTATATAAGTTAGAACAAAATTTATTACCTGCATAGAAACAATTGAAAGTCCGATTTTGGTAACTGGGTAGAGGATTAAGAAAAATAATCCAGGATGACCGCTATAGCGTAAATATTCCCTCCATTCTAGGAACGGTAAATCACGTACCATAAGCCAGAAATCAACTTCATCTCTCCACAACTCGTGGCTATATAAGAAAAATAGTGCAAGCAAGGACCATAGAAAGAATATAATACATTTGATTGAGATATGTACACTATAATTAGGGAAATTGATTTTATTAATAAAATCAACTAAGGTAGATGGTATAAATTTTTTAAGTTGAGCGGGGGTCAAAAATATTTCCTCGGTCTAGGTTTTGATTTGGATTTACTAAGAATTTTTTTTACGATCTAATTATTAAAACTTTCAAAAATTTATGTAACTTTATATCTATATTAAAACTTTTTGTTCAAGGTAGAACTAGAATGCTTTTAGTTCAAGAGAATTAAAAATTAATTAAGACTAATTGAGTGTTTTTTCTGGAAACTCTTTCCTCTTGCTATTGGTAATACTATTGAAGATAACATGGGAGGTCTATACTTTGGAAGGTTAACTCTCCTTTTCATATCAAAATAGAGAAAAAAGAAGACAATAAATCATGTATTTTATCTTCATCTGGTGTCTTAATAAAAAAATCGTCAGAGACAAAAATCAATTTTCCTGTTTCGATCGTCGATAATCATTATAGGAAACAATATGAGAAAAATAGTTTTTCTTACTCTTCTATGCCTATGTCTAGCTCCCGGGCATTCTTACGCTGATCATAGCCAAGGATTGAGCTATGGCATATGGATTGAAGATTCCTTGGGCATACAATTCCAATACCCTAGAGCTTGGATCAAAAAAATAGAAAGAACTCCTTATAATTTGATAGTCCAGTTAGAGAAAAATAATTCCGCAGTTCTTAGGCTCGATACCCAAACAAGAGAAGTAAACTGGGATTTGGATCGATTCATAGAAGAAAATGTCGATCTCTTACTTCGAAGACATCCTGATATGCAGATTATGCAAGAAAGGATACTGGAAGAGGGATACAACGGTTTTGATTCGGCTCATTTTGTCTTAATCCATTACAAAGAAGATGGAGAACTTATTTCGAACCGATTTGTTTTTGCACGCAAATCTAATTCTTATTTTGTAATTCAATCTAAAATCATTCGTAAAGAATTTAGCAAATACAAGCGTGAAGCTGATCTCTTTATGAAATCTATCATAAGTGAAAGACCGGCTATCAATCGTTGGCGAAATGATTCTGTTTCTTATCTAAATCCAGCCTATGATGAAGGAACTATTCGCTTTATCCAAGATTCCCTCAAACAAACTCAATCCAATTCACTGAATCAAGGAAACCGCTTACAAGGTGTAGAGCCGAAGCTAGGGATAGAGGAAAATAAAGGTGAAGATAAAAGACCGATTAAGGATATGGAGCCAGGTACAAATCCACCCAAAGGATCCGTTGAACCCGTACCGGTTGAAATTGAATCCCCTGGACCTATTTAATTTTTCCAAAAATACTTTTTTAATTCAGAGGCTTGTTTCCTTCAAATGAATAAGAAAACTTTTATTTATTAGTTGCTTTCTTTTGTAAGGAAGCAACTAACATTTCTGCAGCCGCCATTCCTGAATTTTGTTGCTGACCTGTAATGAGATTTCCATCCTGAATTGCATAAGATGAAAAAGCATCCGCAACTTTAAAAGTAGTATCTTTCAAATGAGAAGCTTCCTCCTGGATTCGATAAGGTTGGATTTTCATACCAACTGCTTGATCGGCGAATTCTTCTTCTGAATTTGCAAATCCAGTCCATGTCTTTCCTTTGACTAATAAGTCACCATTGGATCTTTTTGCTTCTAACAGAAGAGTTGTTGAATGGCAGACGGCAGCGCTTGGTTTACCTGCTTCGTAGAAGCTAACAAATAACTTTTGCAAAGCTTCATTGCCTTTATAAGTATACATAGGTCCCTGTCCACCAACAAGAAAGATTGCTTCATAGTCATCTGCTTTCAAATCTGTAAACCTCTTAGTATTAGCAAGCATATCTCTAAATGCCTTTTGTTGCATATAACCTAAGGAAATTACGTCATGGGCTGAGTATCCACTTGAATCCCTTGGATCAGAGTAAGAATCCATCTTAATAGCTCCGCCTTCCGTTGAAGCAAGTTCCACCTCGTAGCCTGCTTCTTGGAAAACATACAAAGGATGAGTGAGTTCAGCCGCCCAAAAACCAATCGGCCAACCTGTTTGTTTTGAAATTGCTGGACTACTTGCAACCATTAAGATTTTCCCTTTCGAGGGTTGTCCATGGGTATGAACATACTTTACTTCTTCATGAATCTTATTTGAACCACAAAAAATTGAAAAACTTACCACCACGAAATATATTATTAACAAAATCATTCTTTTCATAATTTTCTCCTCATCTTTTAGATTTAATAATCTTTAATTATCATAAAGGTATTGATTCCAATACGTCAAATTGAAATGGTAAGACAATCTACTCTTATTTGTTATACTATAGTTTTTAGTAACTTAATAACTTTTTTGTTATCATAAATTGGAAAAGTCAGATTTTCTAGTTAGCCGCTATTACTCCTAATTAATTATTGGATTTAGTTTATAGAATTTCTGTAGGTGTTTTCAAGTTTCTTATAAGGCATAATTATATTGAAGATTTTTTGTTCTCTGGAATCAGTTTTGGGGAAATTCTCTCTAAAGCCACCTCCTTAAGGGGGTGGCAAAGGAGAAAATAATGAAACTATTCCAAATTCATAAAATGAGTCATCGAAAAATCGGGTCACATACAATCTTTGATAATGTCTTCCATATAGTTTTTTCAACTAAACATAGATCACGAAATCTCGATGTAATAACGAAGATAAAAATTCGTAATTTCATTCGGGAAAAAGAGCGCGAACTAAGCCTTAGAATATTCATAATGAACGGATACAAAGATCATATGCATATTCTTGTCGCTATACCAACGACAATGTCACTTGCACGAGTCTTGAATCATTTCAAAGGTTACTCTGCCTTTCGATTGCAACGTGGAATTTTCTGGCAGAAAGGATACTATGCAAAAGTCATCCAACCTTCTGAGATAAAATATGTTTACCAATATATCCGATATCAATACCAACACCATTCGTGTAATGAAGGAATTATTTCTGAACTTGAAATTGAGATTTTCAACAGAAGGCTTTCAAGAGAACTCAAGAAGGCATCGTAAAAATAGGTAAATTCTTATGGAAATGATTTGAATGTGAGGACCGAACATAATCCTAAGTCTGTATAAAATCTTTCCAAAAATCGAAATTCCACAAAATAGGAGATTGATTTTAAGCTCTGCCACCTCCTTAAGGAGGTGGCTAAAATAAAAAAACCCGCTCTGATTTCTCAGAACGGGCTCTTATCCAAATAGGCAGTGAGATAGCCCACTACCTTTAATAACAAAAGATGTTTAAATCTTAGTTAATTATTTGGAAAATTAGATAAAGCATCTAATCCAGCATCTTTAAAGATTGTAGCACCAGCAACAGCCGTAGCAGGACAATCAGTTATTCCATTTAAAGCTGTAGCGTTATAGGTGGTTCGAAAAGTATTTCGAGTCGCCACATTCGCACCATAAACACAAGTGGTTAGTAAAACACTTTGTCCCCCATCACCAGCACCACCACTAGATGCAGGTAATCTTCCTCCACCTATTGCGGCAGAGATTGGACTCAATGCACGGTATGAGTTGTTGCAAATCTTTGCATCCTCTCCAGCAGCAGTAGCTTGGTATGCAGCAGATGGGTTACCTGCTGCTGTATTATAAGCAGCCGCAGCTATACCATTTGCAGAGAGTGCATAGGAAATTTCCACGGTAGTAGAAATAGGAGTTGTACCTGTAGAAACTATACCTTTTCCAGGTAGACCAATTGCTTCACAAGATTCAACACTTCTATATCCAATATTTGAACCAGCTACATATTCTGTAGCAGTAATTGCATATTCCCTTTGAACTTTCTCTCTTAATGGCATAAGAGAACCAAATCCTAAAGATACCAAACTACCAAACTTAGGATATGCTCTTTCAGCAAGGATTGATGTAGTCGTAGTTACAGATGCTGTCGCGTTATTAGTAGTTGGATTCACATGTGTTCCACCAGCTAAAACATGAGTAGTCCCTGTATCATCTCCTCTAAATAGGTTAAGTAACAAAGCATTGTTAATTTGATCCGTTTTTTTACAGCTATCGTTGTTTTGTATAGAATTGTAAGTACTTATTTGACTTGCAACATCTACAGCACGAGAAGAAGTAGTAGTTCCTACGAGTGAACATTGTGTCCGAGGAACCCTTGCACAAGCTAATACAGCTGCACCAATTGAATTAAAATTACCTGCTAGAGCTCCGTTTACAGTTGCATTATTCCTAACATTATGAATGTAAGCTGCTCGTGCAGAATCATTCCAAGTATCTTTATCAGTGTAAAATGTATCAAACTTTTTGTTATACGGTTGGGTTCGCAATTCAGCAAAAGTCAAGGATAAAGAATTTACACTGTTATAATGAGCTAACCAAGTAGTACCTGTTACACCTACTGCATTCAAAGGGTTACCACCTACATCGAATGATATAGCTATTTGCAGCAAAGCTCCGTATGCGATTCCAGCACCATTGACACTAATTGCACAATTTCCACTCGCTAGATTGGAAATTGTTCGAGATACAAGAATCCCCAACAATGCATTTTCTTCAACTTTGTCAGGTTTACAATTCACTGCTATAGAAACGATGGCTCCTATAGCGATGGTATTTTTAAGTATTGATTTTAATTTCATCTTTTATGAACCTCCTAGATTAAAGTTCGATCTTGTAGCCGACTCTGTAAGTCTGACCACCAATAACGATTGGGTATGCAGGATAAGGAGAAAGAGCAGCCGCTCCACCAGCAGACTTAACGCCTGTCTCACCCATCTTAGCAGAAAGGATGGTTTCTAATTCAAAGAATAAATGTCCAGAATCAGTAACCTGAGTCTGAGCTCCAACCAACCAGTTTAAACCGAATCCACTAACGTCAAATTTTGCATTTTCTTTGAATATCCCTGGAGATGGGGCATCAGAAAGAAAAGCTCCGCCTTGGCCAGCAAGACCAGGAAAACCATTCTTCAAAGCATCACCATCTACTGTACCAGCAATAGACCATCCACCTTTGAAATAATGAACCCCTGCTCCTAAGTAAAGACCAGTTGTTTTCTTCTCATTCATCAGTTTAATACCAATATAAGTAGGTATAGTTACCGCTCTATAATCCCATTCTTGCTCCAACCATTTGTAGCCAGCAAAAGTAGACTCAGTATATCCACCAGATACCTTACGTGTATAGTTCGCATTGACTCTCCAGAAAAGGTTCTCGTTTCCGAAGATTCCTTCTTTTTCGTAACCAATATTCAAGTTCAAACCAACCATAGCTCCATTTGCTTTAACGCCTACCAAACCATTTGTAGTTTGATTAAGAGCAACTAAAGTATTTTCAGCATAAATTGCTTTTTGAACACCAGCACCGGATGGCTGACCTTGTGAATTCAACTGAGGTCTAGTTCCATTTAAACCGTCTTTTGTAATGGTTCCACCAAGACCACCAAGGTCGAATTGTGTTCCCACACCAAACATGAGGTACGAGCGAGGACCCGTTGATTGAGCGGACAGTCCAGTTGCAACAACTAGAGAAAGTCCTAAAAAGATTCGAGAGATCTTTTTAAACATCCATTTAACTCCTTAAGAGATATATTCTTTATTTGAAATTTAAGAGATCGCATGAGGACAAATCTCCCAGAATGACTAGAATAATTGATAGAATAAATTCATGTCAAATAAAAAACATTTATAGCCTAAAAAATGTTAAATATGTGATTTTTGTGCGATGTGCAATTTTTTAGAACTATTATAATTGCCTTAATGCGAAGGCAAGAAAGATCATGATTGCCTCTTTTTCT
>PEQN01000013.1 GCA_002786225.1 Leptospira sp.
AATGGAATTCGTCTCTATGATATCAAGCACCCTGACCAAGGAATCATACACGTAATTGCTCCTGAACTGGGCGTAACTCAACCAGGAATGACCTTGGTATGTGGAGACTCACATACATCGACTCATGGAGCCTTTGGTGCCCTTGCTTTTGGAATAGGAACCTCCGAAGTGGAACATGTCTTAGCAACACAAACTTTGGTTCAAAAGAAACCCAAAAATATGGAAATACGTATAGAAGGTAAGATCTCAGATTTGGTAACCTCTAAGGATATCGTTCTTGCGATTATCGGCAAGATAGGAACCGATGGTGCAACTGGCTATGTAATTGAATATACAGGCGATGGAATTCATTCTCTTTCTATGGAATCTCGTATGACAATTTGTAATATGTCCATAGAAGCAGGTGCAAGAGCTGGCTTAATATCACCGGATGAAATTACTTTTGAATATTTAAAAGGGAAGGATTTTGCCCCCAAAGAAAAAGATTGGGATGCAGCTGTTGCAAAATGGAAATCTTATGTTTCGGATCCAGGAGCGAAATACGACAAAACTATCATTCTTAAAGCTGAAGATATTGCTCCTATGGTAACATGGGGAACTTCTCCTGGTCAAGTAACTCAAGTTACTGGATATGTTCCCGATCCTTCGAAAGAAACTGACTCAATGACAAAGAAATCTTTTGAAAATGCATTGTCCTACATGGGTCTCAAAGGTGGAACCAAGATTTCTGATATAGAAGTGAACAAGGTCTTCATAGGATCTTGTACCAATTCAAGAATTGAAGACTTGCGTCTAGCAGCAAAAACTATTATAGGAAAGAAGGTCTCTCCCAAGGTAGAAGCAATCGTAGTCCCAGGCTCAGGAAGAGTCAAGAGACAAGCAGAACAAGAAGGATTGGATAAGATATTCATAAATGCTGGTTTTCAGTGGCGTAATCCAGGGTGTTCTATGTGTCTTGCTATGAATGATGATTTTCTAGATCCTGGTGATCGTTGTGCATCCACGAGCAATAGAAATTTTGAAGGAAGACAGGGTAAAGGAGGACGCACTCATTTAGTGAGTCCATCCATGGCTGCTGCTGCTGCAATTGAAGGTAAATTTGTTGATATAAGGAAGTGGAACTAAGATGAAACCATTTGTAAAACACGAAGGTCTTGCCGTAACAATTGACCGAGCAAATATAGATACGGATGCTATCATTCCCAAACAATTTCTTAGAAAAATTGAACGAACTGGTTTTGGAATCCATCTTTTTCATGATTGGAGATTTCTTGACGACGCAGGAACGAAACCGAACCCTGAATTTGAGCTAAACCAGGAACGCTACAAAGGCGCATCTGTCCTTGTTACTCGGGATAATTTTGGTTGTGGATCCTCTAGAGAACATGCTCCTTGGGCACTAGAAGATTTTGGATTTAAAACTATTCTTGCTCCTAGTTATGCTGATATTTTCTATAATAATTGTTTCAAAAATGGAATGTTACCAGTCGTATTAAAATCTTCTGAAATAGATGAACTATTTGAAGAAATAATCAAAACACCGGGTTCCAAAATTACAGTTGATCTACCCTCTCAAAAAGTTTTTTCATCTAGGGGGAAGGAATATTCTTTTGATGTTGATCCCGTTCGAAAAGAAAATCTACTAAATGGTTGGGATGATATCGGACTTACCTTACGATTTGAAACAAGTATTTCTGATTTTGAAAAATTACAAAAATCCAGAGAACCATGGCTCTACCAATCGAATTGAATCAGTCTAAATACTTAGTGCATATTACGAAAAAGGACATAGAAATTATGAATGAATCTACTTGTGAAATTAATTTTTTCCAAAGAAAAAATATTAATAAAAAGCTTAAAATTGTATTTTTCATTGCAATCGCCCTCGCGAGCGTAGGTTTGTATGCCCAAAGTTTGGGAATAAAAGACATTAAAATCGGTAAAGGAAAAGAAGCATTAAAAGGGACTCAAGTTACTGTTCATTATGTTGGTAAGCTAGAAAATGGAACAAAGTTTGATTCTTCTAGAGATAGAGGAACACCTTTTACTTTTGTTCTTGGTGAAGGCCAAGTAATTCAAGGCTGGGATAAGGGTGTCCTTAAGATGAGAGAAGGAGGAATTCGAAAATTAGTAATTCCGCCAAGTCTCGGTTATGGTGCTAGAAATGTAGGTCCTATTCCTGCAAATTCCATATTGCACTTTGAAGTTGAATTATTAACTGTGAAATAAATTATGTTTGATGGCATTTCAAAAACAATTGATGAGTTTGGAAATGGCATCTTAACTGCCTTGAATGATATCCAAGGGGTGTTCGGCAAAGAGCTGAATGTTGCAACTCCTATCAAGGATTCGATTTTAGATTTAGTTGGTAATACTCCTCTCATTCGATTGAACAAGATAGGTTCCCACATTCAAGGTATACAATTTTATCTAAAAGCTGAATTCCAAAATCCAACTGGAAGTCTTAGGGATAGATCCTCCCTAGGTATGATTCGAGATGCGGAAAGAAGAGGAAAACTGAAAACAGGCTCAAAAATTCTCATAACAGGGACAGGTTCTTCCTCAGTTTCCATTTCATGGGCTGGAAGAACACTTGGCTATAAGGTAATTTCTGTATTACCTAAAACTATTTCTGCTTCTGATACTTATAAACTCAAGCATTATGGAGCAGAATTAGAATATACAGAAATAGATCCTCTTCAGTATATAAAACAAAAATTAAGTGATACTTCTTTTTGGTATCCTGATGAAACTAGAAATATGGCGAATCCTAACCAACATTTTACTACTACTGGACCTGAAATCTATAGAGACTTAAATGGGAGAGTCGATTATCTTATTACGGGAGGTGGAACAGGAGCAAGTGTAACTGGAGTTGGTCGTTATTTGAGATCTATGAAAGAATCAAGAAGTACGAAAATTTTGCTTAGTGGTTTTGAGAATTCTTTGTTTCATGAACATTTTGTTCAAAAGAAAAAAGTTCATTTGCCCGAAATTTTTGATCCTAGCGTTGTTGATGAATTCATTTCCATTAACAAGGAAGTTGCAGTTCATTATCAATCTGATTTAATGGAAAAGGAAGGTCTTCCTGTGGGAATAACTACAGGAATGATTGTTGCAGCAGCAATCGCTTTCGCCGAAACAATACAACATGATGGTTTTTCATCTGATCTTAATAGAGAAATAAAGAATTTTGTAATTCTTTCTCCAGATAGAGAATAAGTAAAAAAAATTTCTCAATCAAACAGTTCTTTTATTTCAGAAAGCACTTCTTTAGTTTTCTTTTCTCCGAATTCCATAAATTCCTTCCCTCTATAGAATTCATACCAAGAAGAATTTTCCATTACAGGATTAATATAGACATCTGCATCTTGGGCAGAATATTTTCCAATTCGATATTGAAGTGAATACAAACTATTTACAATGATATCCATTATTGATGGATTTTTATCATTTGCTTTGACTGTGATCCTTGATGAAGGCATAGAGTTCACAGCAACTATTCGAGTAATTCCTTCTTTGGAGAGGCTTGAAACAGGTAAGGGATTTACGATTCCTCCATCTACTAACACTCGTCCATCGGGAAGATGAATAGGAGAGAAAACTCCAGGAATCGCAACGGATGCCATAATTGCATCAACTAAATTTCCTTCAGATAGTTCAACCTCGGTTCTCGTTAGTATATCACAGGCTATTAGTTTTAAAGGAATCTTCAAATCAGCAAAAGTCAATCCCTTTAAATGCTTTTCCAAAAGGGAACGAATGTTCTTCCCTGAGAACAAGCCTTTTTGAAATGAAAAGTCCATGAACTTAAAAAATTTAAAAAAGGAATCAAACTCTGTTATCACTTCCAAGAGAACTTCCCAGGGAAAACCTGCTGCCCAATAAGCACCAACAACAGCACCTATACTTGTTCCAGAAATCATATCAAATTCTAAATTTTCTTCTTGGCAGACTTTTAAAATCCCAATCTGGGAAAGACCTAGAGCAGCTCCTCCACCAAGTGCTATGCCCACTCGCTTACCTGATATTTTTCTAGCAAGACTACGCAAAGAGGAATCCTCTATGTCTACTTTTTCTATCTGTAAATTAGGAAAATCAGTCTTGATCCTCAATTGATCTTGTTCTGATAAAATACTATCTTCTAAATAAATACAATCTATGAATTCTAAAAGCGTTCTGCGAACTTCTGGTAAAGTATCTGTAAGATCAATAAATACATATTCAAATTTTGTAATAAAGCTCTCTAAGATTTCACGAATTCTAGGTTTGGAAATTGTATTGTAAATTTTTAGATAAGATTGAGAGGAATGCTCAGCTTTGTTTCTTTGAAATTTTAGTAAAATGGGCTGCTTTTGTGAGACATCTTCAGTATATTTCATTAAAGGAAGAAGAAATTGATTCGAGCGATTTTCAATTCCCCAGTAGGCATAGGTTGTGTTTCTAATGTCATCTTTTCCTTTAGAATCTGAACCTTTTAAGGACAAAGAAAGGAGTTTACTGAAATAATGACCTAGACTTGGAACATCCTGAATGAGGGATCTAAAGTCATCAGGATTCATTCTTAAGATTCTCGTATCTTCTAAGCAGCGCGCACTAGTAGAATGAGCTTGGTTCGTAAGTAATGAAATAATTCCGAAATAATCACCTTTTCTTAAGATCTCTACAATTTCAATTTTATCATTAGAATTTTTCCTGAAAACTTCTATCAAACCTTGGGTAATTGCAAAAAAATACGAATCAGATTTTCCCTCAGTATAAATGAGTTCCCCTTTTTTATATTCTAAAATTTGAATTTTCTCAGCAACAGTATCAATTTCCGCTTCACTTAAATTGTGAAAAATAGGGATTCCTTCAACCAGATAGTATTTACCTAAAGAATGTTGATGAGCCATAATAGGACTAAACTATTTCTCAAAGCTGGAAATTCTATCCAAAAAAATTAAAATATTTTATCATTTATATAAAAATATACTATATTTATGTTGACTATTTATTATATTGCATAATCATATGTATAGCAATCAAAGGAGTATTTTTATGATTCAATCATTGTATGTTAAGGATTTTGCACTTTTTGACGAATTGGATTTGAATTTTAATGAGGGTTTATCCGTTTTAATAGGGGAGTCAGGCTCAGGGAAATCCTTGATCCTCGATGCGATTTCCTCCTTAGTTGGAGGTAGATGCTCCACTAGCAACATTCGACAAGGGAAAGATAGATATATTCTACAAGCCAAATTTATTCTTACCAAGAACCAAAATGCAAAGGATTGGCTTACGGAAAAAGGAATCCAATACTTTGGAAATGAGATCTCAATTAGTAAAGAAGTTTCAAAGGATGGAAAATCTCGAATTTTTATCGGCGAATCCTTAGCTTCCTTAACTCTGCTTAGAGAATTTGGTTCCACCTTATGCGATATCCATAACCAAAATGAGCAACTTTATCTCTTGGATAAAACCAATCAGCTTGAATTTCTTGATAGACATTCAGGATTAGATCATTTACGAGAAGAAATGAAGGCAGCTTTTGCTTTTTTTAAATCCTGTAAAAAGAAGTTAGCGGATTTAGAGACTAGGGATGAGATTCGTAAAGTTCGAGCTGAACAACTTAAATTCCAACTTCAGGAGTTAGAACAACTAAAACCTAAAGAAGGAGAATTGGAAGAATTGGAGAAAGAAGAGAATCTCTTGAGCCATGGAGAAAAGCTTTTCGAAAATTTCAAAACAATTTCAAATTTATTGTATGAATCGGAAGAATCAATTCTGCAGTGTTTTCCCTCAGTTTTGCAGGCTTCCGAAAAAATAGCAGGTATTCATTCCGAATTTGGTTCAATTTATAATGAATTGAAAGATGTTTATGAACAATTGAAATCAATTAAGGCAGCTGTTCGCGAAGAGGAAGAAGAAGTTTTTTTCTCACCTGATAGGCTAGATGGAGTTCAGCATCGAATCAAAGAGCTTCTCCGAATAAAGAAAAAATACAATCTTTCTGTTGAAGAAGTAATGGATCAAATTCCATCCTGGAAAAAGGAATTGGAATCTATTGAAAAAACAGAAGAAACAATTCATACTATTAGGGTTGAATATTCAGAATCTCTAGCTAGAATTAAAAAACTTGCAATGGACCTTTCAAAGGCTAGGCGACTTGGTCTTTCTCAGTTTGAAGAAGAAATCCAGAAAGAGCTTGAGATACTAGGAATGAAAGGTTCTAGAATTCAGATCGTTTTACGATGGGAAGAAGATCCCCAAGGTGAACTCAGAGAAGGTGAAAAGAATTACGTTCTCTTGTCTTCTGGATTAGACCAAGCTGAATTTTACTTTTCAGCAAATGCAGGAGAAAAGCCTAGACCTTTACGTAAGGTTGCTTCTGGTGGAGAGATTTCACGAATCATGCTAGCCATTCGAAGTGTGATGGGTAAGGCTCACTCTTCTCATAAACTTTTAGTGTTTGATGAGATTGATACTGGGGTCAGTGGCGATGGTGCTGTTTCCATGGCAGATCGATTAGAAAAGCTCAGTAAGGATTCTCAAATTCTTGTAATTACACATTCACAGCCAATAGCCGCAGTTGCTGAAACGCATTGGAAAGTAGAAAAGGAAATCCGTGAAGGAAGGACATTTTCCAAAGTACACCAAGTAAGCAATAGAAACAAGCCATTAGAACTTGCAAAAATGATTTCTGGCAAAGAAGTTACCCAAGCTGCTGTGGAACATGCTAAGGTTCTCTTGAAGAGAAAAGCAAGCTGATTCGCTCTCTGTATTTGAATTCTGCCCTTAGTTTAAAGACTGTGGGCATTTTTTTTGCTAAATTTTGTTTGGCAATAGATGTTCTATTTGAAACCGTACAAACTAGGTATGTTTTTTTTAGCTAAATCCGACTCTCTTATATCTTCCATTCCACCTGAGACAATTCCAGTTGTAATTGTCATGGTCTCTATCGTAATGCTTACTATTGTCATCGAAAGAATGGTTTACTATTGGAAATTAAAACCCATAGAACCTGATGATTATGCCAAATCGAAAGAATTGATTCGTGAACAGAAGTGGGATGAGGCTAAAGATTTATTACAAAAGAAAAGCCAAAGTCCTGCATCTATGGTTTTGCAAGTGGGAATTGAAGGAAAAAGAAGAAAGTCTCTATACATTGAAGAAGATATGCAAACGGAAGGTTATCGTCAAATTCGAATGATGGAGAAATTTTTAGCAGCTCTTGGTACAATAGCAACTGTCTCCCCACTTCTGGGAGTTCTTGGAACTGTTCTTGGAATCATTCGTTCTTTTGCTGAAGGAGCTGGGACTAAGGGTGCTGAAGTTGGTATTTCCGAGGCATTAATTACTACTGCTATGGGCTTGGCGGTTGCAATACCAGCTTATGTTTTTTATAATTATTTGGTAAGAGTAAAAGAAGATAGAATTACTGAAATAGAAAATCTTTCTAATCAATTTTTGATTTACTTAGTTGATAAAAAATAAATGATGAAGTTTAGAAAATCATCGGGAACTCATGATAAAATTGAGCTTGCTCCTTTAATTGATGTTATTTCATTTATCGTAATTTATTTCTTGATGAATGCAACACTCGAGAAGAATACTTCCCTAAAAGTTGAATTACCTAGATCTTCCAGTGTTGCCAAAGAAAAAAATCAAGACGAGTTAATTATTACTGTTGATAAACAAGGGAAAATCTACCTAGATAAAGATACAGAGTCTGTTCCTCTTGAAAAATTAACCGATAGAATCAACGCATTTCTTGGACCTGAAAAAGACAGAGATCCAAAGAAAAATAAAGTAATTATCCGTGGAGATGGTGGTGCGAGTTACCAAACAGTTGTAAAAGTAATTGATTCTGTGAATTCTGCAGGTGTAAGCCGGTTCAACTTAGCAATGGTTAAGGGAACTTCTAGTAACTGAGGATTCTCAAGCTATTGAGAATGAAAACATCATATAAGTTATTATCTATAGGACTCTTTCTTTGTTTAATCTATATATTAAACACCAACGATTTGTTTTCAGATCGTTCGAAATTTATAAATAAAAAAATTACTGATATCGTTTTCGAGGGAAATAAAAATACAACTTCCGAAGATATTTTAGAAATGATTGAGATGCGCAAAGGTGCTACTCTTACAGAAAAAATGTTAAATGAAGATTTGAAGACTTTGTTTGCATCTGGTAACTTCTTTTTCATTGATGCTCAAGCCGAACTAGACGGTGAGGGTGTGAAAATATTCTTTATTTTGAAAGAAAGACCACGAGTCAAAGAGATAGAATTTATTGGTGCTGATGAAGTCTTTCCTTCCGATCTTCGCGAGAAAATTCCTGTTAAAGAAAATGAAATTATAAATCCCAAGAAAGTCGCAACATCTAAAGAATTAATTCTTAAAAAATACAGAGATGAAGGATTTTTTATGGCTTATGTTAAAGTGGACATAAGCGAAATAGATGAAGATACGAATACTGTTGTTGTAAAGTTCATAATCGATGAGGGTGAGGATATTCCTGTTTCCAAAATAAATATTTTTGGTAATAAGGAAATAGATACTTATGAGATTTTGAACGTGTTGGAACTCAAAGAATCAGGATTTTTAGAAAGCGGAACCTTTAAAGAATCATCCTTCGAGACTGATAAAAATAAAATTGTCGGACTTTTAAAATCAAAAGGTTACATAGATGCAGAGCTTTCTTTGGATGGAACTAATTGGGAAATTAGATGGGAGAGTATTCTAAAGAAGGATAAAAGAGTAATTATTGTTAATTATAAGATAGTAGAAGGTGAAAGATATTTCTTTAATGGATATGGAATGAGTCATGATTTATCCTTAGGTCCTGACAACAATCCTTTGTATTTAAATAAAGAAAACAATCCACCAGGAACTCCTAAAGAAGAATTAAAACCTGTATTTGCAACGCAATATTTTTTAGAAAACTTTGAATTTACAGAAGGTGATATTGGTGAAGTTTTTGATGAAACAAAATTCTTTCGAGATAGGGGTTTTGTTAACGAATCCTATTCAACTAAAGGATATTTATTTGCTCAAGTCGTGCCAAGAAGAAGATACGTGGAACTTACGGATTCCAATTTAAAGTCCTATGAAAATTGTGATACTAAATCAAAATCTAATATAGAAGAATGTAAGCAAGAATTCAAAGAATTGAATATCCAAAAACTTAGAGAGTTGTATGAAAAGGATCCTTCTCTCCGAGGCAAAAAATTTGTCCATGTTGATTTTTCTATACGGGAGAACAACCTAGCATACATAGAAAATGTTATTATAAAGGGAAATAAGAAAACACTAGATAGGGTTATTCGAAGAGAATTACTATTTAAACCAGGTGATCTTTTTAATTCAACACTAGTTAATAGATCAAGAGAAAGAATTTTTAACCTAGGATACTTTAAAGAAGTTAACTTTAACATGCGACCTGGATCTGATGAGACCAAAATGAATCTAATCATTGAAGTCTTAGAACAACCAACTGGAACTGTCTCTATGGGTGGTGGTTATGGAACCATTACGGGTTTTTCCATTTTTACTCAATTAGGTGAAAATAATTTAAACGGTAATGGACAGCAAGTGAATGGACGTTTAGAATTTGGACCAATCAGGAGGTTTTTCCAACTTTCCTGGACAGAACCTTGGATTTATGATAAACCTTGGTCATTAACTTTAAGTATGTTCTATTCAAGTAGAACCTTGAATGTTGGTGCCGCCTCCATTACAGAAAATAATAACCAGGCTATTAAAGAAAGAGCTACCTATGACCGTTCTGGAATTGGTGTGAGTGTTGGTTTAGGTCATAGATTTTTAATCAATTGGACCCATTTTCATAGATATAGTCCTAGTTTTTTTACCTCATCTCGTCCATCCTCCTTGGTTTCTGATCAGGTTCTTGCAGAAGTTAATTTAGGATGGCAATTTAGATCTCAGCTAACCAATGGTTTATCTTATGATAATAGAGATAATATATTCAATACCACCCAAGGTTTCCTGGGTCAATTCTCAGTTGATAATGTTGGACAATACTTAGGTGGACAGAGTCATTTTGACCAATATAGTCCACTATTCGAATACTATCATACTTGGTTTGATTATACATTTTTTGGCTTAATTCGATCGAATGCTTTGCGTAGATGGAGAGTCGTTCAACAATTTCGAACCTCATCTGTATTTACTTTTGAGCGAACTCCAAAATATAGAAACCAAGATAGAGAAAAAATACCTTTTATCCAAGTCCAGGACAGACTTTTTCTGGGAGGCTATGAATCCTTACGAGGTTGGTTCTTTGATGATAAATACTATCCTGACGAATGGAAAGATGGTTCCAATAGTAGGGTTTTATTTACTTCGGAGTTAAGATTTCCTATAGAACCTTCATTGCTTTGGTTAGTTGTTTTCTTTGACGGTGGTTCTATGTTTGAAGAAATCAACAGAGCTATTGGAGAAAGAAAAGATTTTTTCAAAGCCTACGATCAAAGTGTTTTTGAAGCTAGAACTAGAAATCCTGTAGAAACCTATCTTTTAGAAAACTATGACTCACTCAGCGGAAGAAGACTGCCCCAATCAAGATTAGATGTAAATAATCCTGGACGTTTAGTTCTCTCTGGAGAAAATCTAGCTTTTGATAATTTTCGATATTCTTGGGGTTTTGGATTAAGAGTTCAAATCCCCGTCCTTCCTTTAAGATTGTATTTTGCACAAAAAATTCGTTATACGGGAGTATCCCAGAGACCTTTTTCTTTTTATGAGGATGACAAGGCATTTCAATTTGTATTCGGTATAGGAGACTTGAGGTTCTAAATTGGATTTTACTATAGGACTGAATGAGGAACAAAAAAAAGCTATTCTACAAACTGAAGGTCCTGTTCTTATTTTTGCTGGTGCTGGATCTGGTAAAACCCGCGTTATAACTCACCGTATTGCACATCTAATTGATAATTTAGAGAATTTTCCGGAATCTATTTGCGCTGTTACATTTACAAATAAAGCAGCTGAAGAGATGAGAGAGAGAGTCAATCATCTTTTACCTGGAGGTATAGGTTCACGAGTAGTGATTAAAACCTTTCACTCTTTGTGCTTAATGATCTTAAGAAGAGAAGCCAAGCACCTTGGGTTTCTATCTGGTTTTACAATTTATGATACAAGCTTACAAGAATCTTTAATTAAAGAAGTTATGAAAGATCTAAAGATGGATATCAAACAACTAAAACCATCTTCTATAGTTCATGCAATATCTAGATCAAAAGATGCTATGGTCTCACATATAAAATACTTAGATCATTATGAAAAAGATTTTTTCTCTGAAAAAGTGGATGCAGTCTTTTCGGAATATGAAAAAAGAAAAGAACAGCGGCAAGCACTAGATTTCGGTGATCTTATTTTCAGAACTGTGGAGCTTTTTAAAAATAATAAAAAAATCCTACATCAATATAATACTAAATTTAAATATCTTATGGTTGATGAATACCAAGATACGAATAAAGCACAATACGAATTAGTTAAATATTTGGCAGGTGAGAGCGGAAATCTTTGTGTAGTAGGGGATGATGATCAATCTATCTACTCTTGGAGGGGCGCAGATATTTCAAATATTCTTTCCTTCCATAAGGACTATCCAAATTCATTCATTGTTAAACTAGAAGAAAACTATCGTTCAACACCAACGATTCTAGGGGCAGCTTCTACATTAATTGCAAACAATACGAATCGTTCAGACAAAACTATTTTTACGAACAATCCCGATGGTAATAAAATCGGCTTATTTTCCTATGAGAATGAAGCAGAAGAAGCAGAATCCATTATTAAACAAATCATAAAATCAAAACAAGAAAATAAAAAGTTTTCTGATCATGCAATCTTTTATAGAACCAATGCTCAATCAAGGTACTTTGAAGAAGCACTTCGAAGATATTCAATTCCTTATAAAATTTTTGGCGGCTTTCGTTTCTTTGATAGAAAAGAAATCAAAGATATAATTGCATATTTAAATACTATAGTCAACCCCTTGGATTCAACCTCTCTAATGCGTATTATTAATACACCTAGCAGAGGTATAGGTGAGACGACAATAGAAAAGATGAATCGAATTTCCTTAGAGGAAGGGATCTCTCTTTTTGAAGTAATTGATAGAACTATACCAGGAATGAAAAAGGGTGCTATTGTAAAAGTTCAAGAGTTAAAAAAAATGCTCTCTGATTTACAAGATAAACATGAAAAGAAAAAAAGCCCATCCGAAATAGCCTATGAATTAATCGAAAGATCGGGAATGAGAGAAGAAATGGAAAATGAGGGAACTGAAGAGTCCATTTCTCGACTGGAAAACCTAAATGAATTTGTTAACTCTGTTAAAGACTATGAAACGAATGCAGAAGACCCAAGTCTAGAAGAATTCTTAAACCAGATATCCTTATTAACATCAGAAGAGGATACTGCAAATCTAGAAGATTATGTGGTTCTAATGACGGTTCATAATTCCAAAGGTTTAGAATTTGATACAGTATTCCTCTCTGGAATGGAAGAAGGAACCTTTCCTCATTCTTTAAGTATGGACTCTGATACTGGCGCAGAAGAGGAAAGAAGATTAGCCTATGTTGCAATTACAAGAGCTAAGAGAAAACTTGTTATTAGCTTTTGTAGGTTTACTAGAAAGTTTGGAAATGTTGAGCCTAGAATTCGTTCCAGATTTTTCGATGAAATCCCAGAACAGTTTTTCGAAGAAATGGGTGAAAAAAAACAGTATGGAGTAAGAAAACCCTCACATGCACCTATTCCCAAGCGATTTACATCCGATGATAGTAAAGTAGATGTAAATACTAAGAATGGATCTCTTCAACCAGGCCTAAAAATCCGTCATAAAGTTTATGGTGTGGGTATTATCACTAAGGTTTCTGGAAATGGGGAAAATGAGAAGGTCGAAGTAAAATTTGGAAATCTAGATAAAAAATTCTTAATTGCATATACACCCTTGGAAATATTAAATTAATTAAGGTAATAAACAAAATGAAACTAAAAGTATGTATGATGCTAGCTTTCGTAACCCTTACAATACAACCCGTTTTCTCAGAAGAAGTGGAGGGTCTGGTTCAAGAATTTCTCGAAGTAGAAGATTACCTATCGAATAAAAAGCTTTCACCTGAACAAAGAAAAAAGAATTTGGAAAAAAATCTTTTGGATTCTGTTAAATCCACTTTAAGTAGAAAGATTAAAGCTCCTGCCAAAGAATTAAAAGAATTAAAGATTTCAGATATCAATTATGAAAGACCAAAAAGCACAAACAAATTCTATGTAAAATATAAAACATATTATATCTATTATAGTTTCACTGTGGATCCAGAAGTATATTTACAAACTGCAATTGAAGAAATTCTCTATGTAAAACCTCCAAGCTTTGATCAAAGTGGAGCACATAAAGAAGAAACTGCTAGTCTACCTGACACAAATAAAAAATAAATTTCATTTGAACGAGAAATTAAAAGTAGGGATCATTTCTGTCTTAGAAGCTGGCAAGAAAATTGCTGCAATTTACCAAACTGATTTTAAGGTAAAAATGAAAGCAGAGAATGATCCTGTTACTCTTGCGGATATGGAAGCTCATTATACTATCCTAGACGCAATCTCTAAAAACTTTCCTGAAGATCTTCTACTCTCTGAAGAAGATATACCTACATGGGAACGAAGATCTAATTATAAAAATATTTGGATCTTAGATCCCTTGGATGGAACAAGAGATTTTGTTGAAAAAAATCCAGAATTTGCAGTTAGCCTTGGCTATGTTGAAAATGGACTAACTAAATTTGGTATTCTTTACAATCCTATATCCAATGAATTATTTTTCGGTGGAGAAAATATTCCCTTCTTTACAGACAAATTAGTTTCTGAACAGGATCCTTCTGCTTATGTTGAATCAATTGTGAAAGAAAATCTAGATACATCTCTTCCAAAAATGCATCATTCTGAAATAGGTGATACTAAACTTTTCATCTATGTTTCTAAGAATGAATGGAAAGATGGTTTGTTCCGATTTCTTGAAAATGACGAAAATATAAAAATACAAGGAATAGGTTCCATAGCATACAAACTTGGATTACTTGCAAGAAATGATTGTCACTTGATTCTTTCTTTAAAACCCAAAAATGAATGGGACATTTGTGCTGGTGTGGCTATATTACATGGATTAGGAATGACTTATCTTGATCTAGAAAATTTACAAGCACACAGATTTAATAAGGAAAGTACAAAATCCATTGGTTTTATTGCTGGATATCCTCAACTAGTAGAATCCTTCCTTTTAAAATACAAACCAATTTTGCAAACAAATCTAAAGGATTGGAGTTGATGAAAATTGGTATGGATGCAAGACCATTATCCACTCCTATGAGTGGAGTGGGTAGGTTGCTTCATGAAACACTCCTAGCTTTTCCAAAATCCCAAAATTTGGAGTTCTTTCTTTTTTCACATAAACCAATTCATGCATCCCATTCTAAACTTTTAGAATCCGAAAATATTCACTGGATGCAAGGAGATGGATTTCTAAGTAAAAAAGGAGGATTGTATTACAATATTCAGTTACCATTTTTTTTAAGGAAGTTTCCTTTAGATTTATTTTGGGGTTCTCAGCAGGTCTTGCCACCTTTTTTACCCCAAAATTTGCCAGCAGTTCTTACCTATTGCGATTTAGTTCTGTATCTTTATCCGAATACCATGAGACCAATTGCTCGCTTGCAACAGCATCTTTTTCAATCTTATTCCGTTAGGCGTTCTTCTCATATTCTTTCAATTTCTCAAAACACACAAGATGATATGATAGCAAAATTCAATTATCCTAGGGATCAAGCTAGTGTCGCATATCCTGGAATAGATGGCATGGAGATTGAAAAGCTATTAAAAATTAAATCTACCGAAAGGATTCAATCTTTAGGGAAAAATTTTATACTTTCCGTTTCAACAATAGAACCTAGAAAGAATTATTCTTTTTTATTGAGAGTTTTCCGCTGCCTAAGAGAATTAAATAAAAAAAGTAATATCAAAAACTTAAAATGGGTAATTGCAGGTAAGAAGGGATGGGAGACTGAAGATTTCTTCAAAGAATTAATGTTTGATTCTGAAAAATACAAAGATATTATTATATTAGAAAATTTAAATGATTCTGAACTCCACCATCTTTATAAAAATTCTAGTCTTTTTTGGATGGCTTCCCATTATGAAGGTTTTGGAATACCACTCTTAGAATCTTTATACCACAAAAAAATGGCAATTGTCTCCCCGATTCCAACATTTGAAGAAATTGGTAAGAAAGGAATAGATTATATTCCAGTCTCTACATCCTTTGATGAACTAGCTTGGGCGGAAAGATCTTTATTTCACATCTTGAACAAATCAACTTTCAAAGGTAGTATTAAAAAGTTTACTTGGAAGGCAAGTGCAGAAGAAACATTCAATGTTTTTCAAAATACGATTTCGGAGAAAAGAATTTAATTCTTCCACTTTAAAAGAAATAGTTCATATCTATTTAAAGGTTTAATCTTTCCTGAAAAAATTATCTGGTTGCTTGATTCTTTTTTATTTTCCCAAACAATATATGCTTCGAAACTTGAAATTGCTTGTAAGGAAATTTTATAATCTTGGTTTTCCCACTCAACAAGATCTTCCGAAATAAATTCATTCGATTCATGAAAACTCGCGAGTAAAAATTCAACCTCTTTGTTTCGATAAATATCGGCTTTTAAAATCAGCTTTTCTGTGTGTTGATCATAGTGCATGAATACATGAATAGGGAATTCTCTGAGAAAGGGTTGGCTAGTATGAGTGCTTGAATATATTTCTTTCCCTTTGCGAGGCTGTCTAAGATAGGAATGCAATTCTATTTTTGTAGAAAAAAAATTATAAACTCTCATTGGAACCTGTGATGAAAAAAATCTATTTCTTTCTTGTTTTTCAAATTTTGTTTTTTTCTGTTAATTGCAAGATTTCAAATGAGGATTCTGCGGTCTATAAACTACCTAAATTAAGTCTTTTGGATTGGAATGGGGAAGAAATCTCTTTTCAGGATTTTGATGGAAAAATCTTGGTAATCGATGTTTGGGCAACCTGGTGCACTCCTTGCGAAAAATCAGTGCCTGTTATAGAAAAACTTCATACCTCAGCAGGTAGTGATATTGTTTTTTTAGGTATAAATACTGATACGGATAAAAGCCCAGAAGAAATTGAAGCAAAGGCAAAGTCATGGAAAATGAGTTATACCAGCCTGCTTGACACCCACCATGTCTTTATTGATATTTTTCAATTGGAAGGACTACCAAGCTTTTTAGTTTTTTCCAAAAAAGGCAACTTAATTTATAAACAAGTGGGAATTCAACCATCGGATTTTCCAGGACTAAAAGCTCGTTTGGAGACTTGGAAAACCATAGATTGATTTTTTCCTAAAAAACCAGTTGTCTCTCAGGATTGATTGATTCAAATAGGAAATACTCTAAGGATTCTTTTTTTTGAATATACTTTCCAAAAGATCCTTAGCTTCTTAGAATATCTTTTACGAAATTATAGAATTCACTTGATCTTTTTGAGTTATTTTAAACATTCGTGGTTAGCCTAAGAATTATCAATAGAGTCATTAAGGGAGATCGTTTATGCCTTCAAATTTGGCAGAGTTATTTAAAGTTACAGCTGAGAAGTTTGCAAATTCACCTGCATTCTGCACGAAAAATGAAAAGAAAGAGTTTCAAGCAACTACCTATAAGGAACTTTATGATACAGGAATCGCTCTAGCGGAAGCCTTGATCGATTTAGGTATAGATGCGAGAGAGAGAGTAGCCATACTTGCTGACAATCGAATCGAGTGGATTATTGCAGATTACGGTGTCATACTCGCTGGTGCTGCAGATGTTCCTCGAGGAACCGATGTTACTGATTCTGAAATCGTTTATATTTTAAATCATTCCGAGTCTAAGGTTGTTTTTATTGAAAATGATAAAATGCTAGAGAAATTCAATAAAAATAAATCACAACTCGGTCAAGTGAAAACTATTATCATGATGGATCCTAAGTCACAAGCTAAAGATACCCTCAAAATGTACGACTTAATCGAGCAAGGGAATAAGCTTCGTTCCTCTGGTTCCAGAAAGGCGGAAGAACGAATTGCAGGTATCAAACCTGATGATCTTTTTACTATGATTTATACTTCTGGAACTACCGGCTCACCTAAAGGCGTTATGCTGATGCACTCCAATATGATGCACCAGTGTACACAAATTTTAGGTAAGATGATAGAAATTCGAAGCACGGAAAGAATGCTTTCTATACTTCCAGTATGGCACGTATTTGAAAGGGTTTTTGAATACCTAGCTATCTCTGCTGGTGCATCCACTTATTACACCAATGTTAGAGATCTAAGAGATGACATGAAAAAGGTGAAACCAACTTTCATGGCTTCTGCTCCAAGATTATGGGAAAATATTTATTCTGGAATTTATACTCGTATCAATGATCCAAAGCAAACTCCAGCTCTCAGACGTGGACTTTTCAATTTGGCTTATTGGTTCTCTAAAAATTACCAAGCAGCAAAGCGTTTTATCAAAGGCAATGAAGTGGATTACACAGGAAGAAACATTTTTGTTTCCCTTTTCAAAGGTTTTGCTTCCTTATTAATGCTTTTCTTAACTGGTCCATTTCTTGTTTCCATTGCAGGCTTTGCAATTTTTTTCACTGAGGCATTAGGAAACTTAAGTTGGCTAGGATTCGTACCTGGTGTACTTGGTTTATTTCTAAATAATTTTACCTTAGACAAATTGGTGCTTTCTAAGATCCGTGAAGCAACTGGTGGGCAATTGATTGCCTCTGTTTCAGGTGGTGGTGCTCTTCAAAAGCACGTAGATGCCTTCTTTAATGATATTGGCATCAACGTTCTAGAAGGATATGGAATGACTGAGACTAGCCCTGTTGTTTGTGTAAGAACTTTCAAGAAATTGATCCAAGGTTCAGTTGGTGTGCTCACTCCTGAGACTGAAATCCAAATCCGAGATGACCATGGAAATATTCTAACTCACATTGATTCTAACCAGAAGATTCTTGCAGGTTCCATAGGCAAGAAGGGAGTGATTCATGTTCGAGGACCTCAAGTCATGAAGGGTTATTTTATGAATCCAGAAGCAACCAACAAGGCTCTTAAAGACAACTGGATGGATACGGGTGATATTGGAATGATCAATTACAAATACACTCTTACATTGACAGGTCGAGCTAAGGATACAGTCGTACTTCTTGGAGGAGAAAACGTAGAACCAGTTCCTATTGAGAATAAGCTTACGGAGTCTCCATTTATTAATCAGTGTATGGTGATAGGACAGGATCAAAAAAACCTTGGAGCCATCATCATTCCTGATTTTGAGCATTTGACTGCTTGGTGTAAGGAAAACGGGATTGATTCTTCTGATAAAGAAGCCTTGATTGCCAATTCAAAAGTTCTGGATTTATATAAAAAAGAAATCAAGACTCTCAATAGCACCAAGACTGGATTCAAATCCTTCGAACAAGTTACCCCATTTTTCTTAATTACAAAACAATTTGAAGTAGGTGATGAATTAACAAATCTACATAAAATGAAGAGACATGTAATTACAGAAAAATACATTAAGAAGATTAAAGAAGTGTACAACGACTAAACAAACACATTTTTAGTTCTAACTCTTTTTAGATAAGTAAGTCCAAGGTCATAAGACCTCGGACTTTTTTTTTGTGCTAAAAACCTTTCATTCCGATAATCAAGTTATGGAAGATACAAATCCATCTTTACTCAAGATCAATAAACCTTTCCCCCACCGTGATCCTTATGGATTGGATACTATGTATCTTTCTGAATTGGAAAAAGATGAAACTTGGGATGTAAGTCAATTTACCAAAGCTGAACTTTTATCTTTTTCCTTTTTAACGCTTAGAGCACTTTGTACCAAAAGATTATATGGCTCAGCTTTTTCATTACAGAACCCGAATATGGAATTTAGAAAATCCTTATCTAAGAAAAAATGGGATTTCTCCTGTTTGCCCAAAGAGTGGGATCAACTTTTCCCTAGATTGGTTGCTCAATCGAAATTCGAATATTCTATACCCATGAAGGACCTTCCAATAGCAGAAAAATGGGAATGGCAAGAGGATGATCAGATTGTTGGTTTTGGTTTTTTAGAATCAGACCAATGTCTTTTTCCTAAAATTTTAGATTCAATTCTAGATACAAAAATGGGAAAAGTGTTTCTCAGAACTCCAAGACAATCTTTTTATTATATTCCAAAGATGAAAGATAATGATAAAAAAGGTCTTTTTATCCAAGATAAAGAGAGTTTTAATCTGCCAGAATTTTACTATTTTTGGCTTACTCTTGCAAATTAATTTTTTCTAAAATAGAAAGAAGCAATTCTGATTTTTGAAAAGGATCCTTTTCGATTAAAATTGCTTGTTTCTGAAGAAATTCAAAATGAAGAATACTCGTTATAAAATCTACTGGATAGGGATGTCTGGATAGCTGATTGATTTTCACAAGAAGTTCTTCAGGTGCCCCATCGGAAAGCAGTATCCTTTTTGTCAGATGAATCAGGTTTAATATTTGGTTTTGAAAATTTGAATCATTTAAGGGAGAAGGTAGAGTTTTGTATTCTTCTACTTTACCAATTAGAAATGGTTCTGTGGAAATATATCCTTTAAGTTCCAGTAAACCCTTGCCCTCAATGATGATATTGGATCTTCCATCGGGTAAATAGTCCTTATTTATAATCTTTCCCCAACCAAAAATCTCTTCAATAGCAAACTGTCCAATGCCTTCCTCTTTTTTGAGATTAGGAATGATAGGTGCAATTGCAATCTCATTCTCTGACTCTGAACAATACTCTATCATAGATCTATACCTAGGTTCAAATACATGAAGAGGTAAAAATGTTCCAGGATAAAGAATGACTTCTGGTAAAGGAAAAATAGGAATAGAACTTGGAGGCACTATCTATCTTTCGATTTCTTGCTTTATTTTGTAAAGAAGTTTTGAATACTTTACAAAGATGGAAAGAATTAGCAAACAAAGGTTTATGAACGCAAGCCAGACCCTATCAAAACTAAAAATTTGTGTGATTGGAGATTATATCTTAGATGAGTATTTAATTGGTCAGGTTCATAGAATATCACCGGAAGCTCCTGTTCCAGTTGTATGGGTAAGAAAGGAAGAAACAAAACTGGGGGGTGCAGGGAATGTTATTAAAAATTTGCACACTCTCAACACTCAAATGGTAGCTATGGGTCGAATTGGGAATGATGCTGCTGGAGAAAAATTAGAAAAACTTCTCATTGAAGAAAATATAAAACCTTCGGATCTTTTACTCATGAAATCTAAGGATATTCCAACAATTGTAAAAACACGTGTTTTAGCAGGGCATCAACAGGTTTGTAGAATTGATAGAGAAGAAATCATCTTCATAGATTCAGATGAGGAAGATACTCTTTTTCAACAACTTGAACAAAAGATAGAACAATGTGATGCAGTGATACTCTCTGATTATGACAAGGGAATTCTTTCGCCAAGCTTTATAGATAGAGTTACTAAATACTGTAAAGAAAAAAAGAAAATAGTGACTGTTGATCCCCAAGTAAGCCATTTTTTTAATTATAAAAATGTAAGTATTTTAACTCCAAACCATCACGAGGCTGGAAAGGCGATTGGTAAAGTTTTAGAAACCGATGAAGATATTTTAGATGCTTGTAAGATTATTATAAATAAAATCCAACCAAATGCACTCATGATTACTCGTGGTGAAAAAGGTATGTCGGTTTTTTTATCAGAAGATGCAAGCATTCATCATATTCCAACAGTTGCTAGAGAGGTGTTTGATGTAACGGGTGCAGGTGATACAGTGATTGCTGTATATACAGCTTACCATGCAGCAGGTTTAAATCAGGTAGAGGCTTCACTTGTAGCTAATGCTGCTGCAGGAGTTGTTGTAGGTAAATTGGGTGCTGCAAGCGCAACAGTAGATGAGATTGAAGAAAAATTAAATGAACTCAATGTTTGGCTATAGGCAATAAAATGAATTCCTTAGAAAATAAAATTATTCCTTATTCTAAAATAAATCTTATCAAAAAATCCTTGGAAGGTAAGAAGATAGTTTTTACAAATGGATGCTTTGATATTTTGCATAGAGGTCATGTTCAATATTTAAACCAAGCAAGAAAATTAGGAGATGTACTTTGGTTAGGATTGAATTCAGATAACTCCGTTCAATTACTGAAGGGTCCAACAAGACCTATCAACTCGGAGGAAGATCGTGCCTATGTTCTTGCTGCTTTGGAATCTATTTCCTATATAACAATTTTTTCAGAGAGCACACCCATAGAGCTACTAAAACTCATCCAACCTCAGATTCATACTAAAGGTGGCGATTATGAGGCAGAATCACTTCCTGAAACAAAAACCATTCAATCTTGGGGGGGCGAAGTCAAAATTTTGCCATTTACAGCAGGTAAATCTACAACTGGGATTTTAAAAAAACTGGAAGAAAGCAGTGGGAAGTAAATAATAGCAAAGGTATGCAGAAAACTAAATTTATTTTTATAACTGGTGGAGTTTCTTCTTCCTTAGGGAAAGGTGTTACCGTTGCAGCCCTAGGAACCTTGCTTGAATCTCGTGGATATTCGGTATCTTTACAAAAAATGGATCCCTATATTAATGTGGATCCTGGAACTATGAGTCCTTACCAGCATGGCGAAGTTTATGTAACCGAAGATGGAGCTGAAACTGATTTAGATTTAGGCTATTATGAAAGATTTACTCACTCTAAACTCTCACGTAAAAATTCTGTATCAACTGGCCAAATTTATCATTCCGTAATTGAAAGGGAACGTAAAGGAGATTATCTAGGAAGAACTGTACAAGTTGTTCCTCATATAACAAATGAAATACGAAATAGAATTTATACTCTTTCTCGTGAAAATGAAACTGATTTCGTAATTGTAGAAATTGGTGGAACGGTAGGTGATATTGAATCAGTTCCATTCTTAGAAGCTATTCGACAAATGAGATATGAGCATGGCTCAAGCCAAGTGATGTTCATACACCTAACTCTTGTCCCTACAATCACCGCAGCAGGTGAGGCAAAAACAAAGCCTACCCAACATTCTGTTAAAGAATTATTGGCCTTGGGTATCCAGCCAGATATTTTAATTTGCAGAATCCAAAAGCCACTTTCTCAAGAAATGAAAAATAAAATTTCCTTATTTTGTAATGTAAAAGAAGAGAATGTCATTTCCGCTACTGATATAACTTACTCTATATATGAAATACCACAAATGTATAGAGAAGAAAAATTGGATGAAGTAGTCCTAAAAACTTTGGGTATGGAACTCAAAAAATTAAACTTTGCTAAATGGGATAGTATAGTTAAGACTGTGCGAAATTCCAAAAAGAAAGTAAAAATTGCTTTGATAGGTAAATATATTTCCCTTCAGGATGCCTACCGCTCAGTTTATGAAGCATTGTCTCATGGTGGAATTGCTAATGATGTTTTTGTTGATGTATTAAAAATCAACCCGGAAGATTTAGAAAATTCGAATATTAAAGATGCTTTAAAGGGCGTTCACGGTATATTAGTTCCAGGTGGGTTTGGGGAAAGGGGAATAGAAGGTAAGGTTGCCGCTATCCAATATGCAAGAACCAAAAAGATACCATTTCTTGGAATTTGTTTAGGTATGCAATGTGCTGTTATTGAATTTGCAAGAAATGAATTAGGATTCAAAACCGCAAACTCTACAGAATTCAATCCTAAAACAATTCATCCAGTAATCTCTATGATAGAAGAACAAATGGAAATAGAACAGATGGGTGGAACTATGAGATTAGGAGCTTATCCTTGTCGAATCCAAAAAGATTCTTTAGCTTTTAAGGAATATAAATCTGAGAAAATATCTGAAAGACATAGGCATAGATTTGAATTTACACTAAGGTTTAAAGCCGAATTTGAAAAGAAGGGGATGAAGCTTACTGGTTTTTCACCTGATCAGAATTTGGTGGAAATTGTTGAAGTTCCTAGCCATCCTTGGTTTATTGGTGTTCAATTTCATCCAGAGTTTCATTCAAAACCAACAGAACCGCATCCTTTATTTGTCGGTCTTGTTAGAGAAAGTTTGAAACTCGTTAAGAAAGGAGAAGAATGATGATTGATAAAGTAGAAGAAAGAGAATTTTTATCAGGAAAGAAGATGGGTGGATCCAATCCGTTCTTTCTTATCGCAGGTCCATGTGTTATGGAATCACAAGATTTACTAGATAGAGTTTGTGGAGAGATGAAAGATATCACCACCGAACTAGGAATTACGTATATCTTTAAAAGTTCCTTCGACAAAGCCAATCGTTCGTCTGTTAAATCCTACAGAGGACCAGGAATCCAAGAAGGTGTGAAGAATCTAGAATTTATTAAGAAAAAATACAATCTTCCTGTCCTCACGGATATTCATGAAACTTCCCATATCGCTCCATTAAAAGATGTAATAGATATTTACCAGATTCCTGCGTTTTTATGTCGTCAAACAGATCTTATTGCCCAAGCAGCTGAAACTGGGAGATGGGTTAATGTGAAAAAAGGTCAATTTCTTGCACCAGAAGATTGTAGGCATATCAAATCGAAGATCCAAGAATCTGGATCAGAGAAATATATTATAACAGAACGAGGAACAAGTTTCGGTTATAATAATTTAGTTTTTGATATAAGAGGAATTCCAATTTTGCATAATTTAGGAATTCCAGTAATTTTTGATGCAACTCATTCTGCTCAACTTCCAGGAGGAGCTGGAAATATAACGGGAGGTGTTAGAGAATTCATTCCACATATGACTCGGGGAGCAGTTGCGGCAGGCGTAGAAGGTTTATTTATGGAAGTTCATCCTGATCCAGATAAGGCTTTGTCTGATGCAACCACACAATTTCCATTGAAATCAATAAAACAACTTCTCACACAGTTATTAGCTATTGATAAATTAATAAAATCTTCTTATTAAGTTAAAGATGATTATGAAATATAATATTTCTATCTTTGTATTTCTTTTGTTAGGAACAATTTTAATACAATGTAAGAAAAATAATACACTTAGGATAGATTCAGAAAGAGAATCAGGATCGCAAATTTCTTTAAGAAACTTTGTGCGAACTAGCTATCAAATAGACGGTAAGAAGGAATGGATACTTAAAGCGGAAGAATCTTTTATTTTTCCAAAAGAAGACAGGACTATATTTTATAACTTAAATTTTACTCAATTTGAAAATGATAAAGTATCAAGCAAGCTTACAGGTAAAAGAGGAGAAGTAAATAATACTACTAAAATTCTTACCTTAGAAGGTGATATATTCTTAATTACACCCGATCAAAAATCACTTAAAACAGAATCATTAACATATAGTATCGATAAAGAAGAATTAACTACAGATGATGAGGTACTTATTTATAGTAGTGGCACTACAATAGCAGGTAAAGGACTAAGAGCCAAAAAAGCATTAAATGAATTTACAGTTATTAAGCCATCTGCTATTACTCGTGGTGGAGAAAATCCATTTAAGAAGGAATAAAATTTGAAATTAAAAAAAATTCTATTTTTCATGCTAATAATTTCTTTTCCTTTGTTCTCAGGCATCCAACCTCCAATTCTTATAGGTCCGGACAATATTTTCGAAGCACCTAATTCTAATTACATTCCAAATAAATCTAATAATAAAAATAAAATACCTACACGTTGGGGTGGGGCGAGTCTTACTCAAATGGAAAAAACTTACAATGGATTTCCAATGACTGTTTTTATTTTAGGTGGTGGTGCTTGGATTTATCATAATAAAATTAAACTTTCTTCTAGTGAGATAGAAATAGTTGGTGAAGATGCAATTCGTGCTGAATTAAAAGGACGAGTAGAAGTTGAAGATGAAGAAAATAATTCTTACTTTTATGCAAATAAGGGAAGCTATGATAAAGTTACAGAAAAAATTTTATTAGAGGGCAGACCAAGACTTTTTTATACAGCCAAGGATAAACAAAAAACTAAAATATCTGCTGATCGTATCACTCGCTATCTTAATGAAGGTCGCACTGTGCTAGAAGGCAAAGTTTATATTCAAAATAATGATCTTACAGTTATTGGAGAAGATGCAAATTATAATGATAATACTAAGAAGTTAGAGATATCAAATAGACCTTTTATCTTTTCAAGGAAGAGATTTTTATCAGCTGAGAAATTAATTTATGACACAGAATCAGGAGAAGTTTCATTGAATGATAGTACTTTTCTTATTCAAACATCAGAGGAGTCAGAAAACTCTAATTCTCTTATTTCAGCAAAAAAGGATAAAAAAAATAACCAAGCTACTACAAAAGAGCAAGAAAAAACTCCCATTATTCTTGAAACAATTTTCCAAGCAGACAAAATGATTCACCAAAATTCAAAAGAACCTAAATCAACTGGTCTTTATGGGAATGCAAAAATTTACAGGAAAGATTTAGAATTTTCAGCAGAAATTTTAAAAAGCTTAGGAAGTAGCGGCGATATTATCCAAGCTGAAAAAGATATTAAAATGTTTGATATCTTAAATCATGTTATACTATCTGGAAATTACCTTGAACATTTTAAAGTAAAGGAATATAGTTATATAAAAGACAATCCTAAAATTGAACTTCTAGATAAAAATAATCAAAAAGTAGAATCTACTATTACCTCCGTAATAATAGAACGATTTATCGATAAGAAAGAAATAGTTACTAGAGGTAATGTCAAAATTGTAAGTCAGACTTCAACTGCCAAAGGGGAATACGCAACGTATTTTGAAAATGAAGAAAAAATCGTGCTAGAAGGCAACCCAAGCCTCGAAAGAGATAAAAAAATTCTCCATTCTGGTAAAATTATTATATATCCACAGGAAGATCGTGTGCTATTGTCTGAAGGTATGAACCTGAAAGGCGCAGAATGACTAAATCTAAGAAAAAAAGTGTTGAAACTAAACAATCTGTTGTTGTGCCTGCCAATCAAAAAACTTTTCGTATGGAAAATTTGGTCAAAATCTATAACAGAAAAAGAGTTGTCGATGGAGTAAGCTTCCATATCCAAAAAGGTGAAATAGTTGGATTGCTTGGGCCAAATGGAGCTGGTAAGACCACATCCTTCTATATGTCAGTTGGCTTTGTGACTCCAGACGAAGGTACTGTTTTTATTGATGACCAAGATCTTACCAAATCTCCCATGCATGTTCGAGCAAGAATGGGAGTTGGTTACTTAGCTCAGGAAGCATCCATTTTTCGTAAGCTCACTGTTGCTGAAAACTTAGAAGCCATTCTTGAAACTATGAAGCTTCCTAGAGAAGAAATCCAATCCCGTAGAGATGAATTACTATTAGAATTGCAAATCATGAGAGTGGCTAACCAAAAAGGCTATACTCTTTCTGGTGGAGAAAGGAGGCGTTGTGAGATCGCACGTGCTTTGGTTACCAAACCTGATTTTATTTTATTAGATGAGCCTTTTGCTGGGGTAGATCCTATTGCCGTCAAAGACATTCAAAATGTTATTAAAAGTCTTAAAGATAAAGGTTTAGGAATTCTAATTACCGACCACAACGTGAGAGAAACTTTAAAAATTACCGATAGAGCATACATTATGTACAGTGGTAAGATATTAATATCTGGAACCGCAGATGAATTGATAAATGATCCAGAAACTAGGAGAATTTACTTAGGAGAGGATTTCTCTCTTTAAATATAAATCTATGAATCTAGGTACACAATTAGTTCAAAGACAATCTCAAAAGTTGGTTATGACGCAAGACCTACGCCAATCGATTGAACTACTTGCACTTTCTACCTTAGAACTCTCTGACAAAATACAATCAGAATTACTTGAAAATCCTTTATTAGAAGATACTAATTCAGAAGAAAAAATAAAAACTCCTGAACTTTATTCAATGACAGAAGTAAGATCTATAGAAAAAAATAATCTTCTTAAAGATACCGAAAGCAATTGGGGAGATAATTATAGTTTAGAAAATCCTAAATATTATGACTCAGAAGCATCTGATAGAAATCAAAAATATATAGAATCTTCTACCGTTCCAACATCCTTAAGTGAGCATTTACTTGCTCAGTTACGTTTACTAGATATTACTGAATCAGAATATTATACAGCGGAAGTATTAATTTCCCTTATTGATGATAAAGGTTTTATTTCTGCTGATCTCGAAGTTGTTGCTAAAGAGATGAAGCTTCAAATGAAATCGATCAATAAAGTTAGAAATCTTATCCAAGAATGCGATCCTATAGGGATAGGAGCTTTAAATGTTCAAGAAACATTATATATTCAATCAAAAATTCTCTACCCTGGTAATTCTATTTTACATGAATTAATCAAAGAACACCTAGCTGATTTAGAAAAATTTGAATATAAAAAAATTGGGAAAGCATTGAAGCTCACCGAAGAAGAAGTAAGCGAAAATGCAAAGTTTATTAAAAAATTAGAACCTTTTCCAGCCACACTTTACCAAGCTCGAAAAACAGATTATATAATACCAGATGTTATTATTGAACAAGAGGGCGAAGAGTTTTCAATATTTATTAATGATGAATGGTTACCGAAATTAATTATCAACAAAGAATACAAAACATACTTATCATCTAAAAGTTCTAATGAAGACAAAGAATTTATATCTAATAAACTGAATTCAGCGAATTGGCTTATCAGAAGTGTAAATCAAAGGAAACAAACTTTATTTAAAACAGTTAAAGCAATTATTGAAGCACAGAATGACTTTTTTATTCATGGAGTTTCTCATACTGAACCTTTAACTCTAAAAGATATTTCAGAAAAAACAAATCTATCCGAATCCACTGTTTCTAGAATTACTACAAATAAATATATCCAAACCAAATGGGGGATATATGAACTAAAATGGTTCTTTTCATCTGGTGTCAAATCTACTGAAGGCGGTAAAGCTTCTTCCAAAAAAATCCATGATATGATACTTGAAATGGTTAAAAAGGAGGATGAATTGAATCCATTATCTGACCAAGATATTGTTGACGAAATGGAAAAAAATGGAATAGAAATAGCCCGAAGGACAGTTGCTAAATATAGAAAAATTCTTAGAATTCTTCCTTCTAACCAAAGAAAACGAATCAGTCATTTCAAAGGATAAATATGCCAGTTCCAGGAATTACAGTTGAAAATATCATGAAGGAGCACGATGACCTAGAGTTAGAAGCTATAGCGGGAGATAAAGGATTAGGAAATAGAATCTCAAATTCAGAAATCAATCGACCAGGTTTATCTCTTACTGGTTTTTTTGATTTTTTTGCACATGATAGAATTCAAGTATTTGGTAAAGGTGAGTGGGCTTATTTGAATTCATTAGATGAAGATAAACTAAATAAAATATCTGAAATATTTTTTAGTTATCATTTGAATTGTATTGTTTTCACCCATGGCAATCCTCCATCTAAAATATTTATTGAAATATGTAACAAAAAAGACATTCCTTTATTTATTTCAAAATTATCTACCCACAAATTTATTACTTTGATCTCTCAAATTTTAGACAGAGCCTTAGCGCCGAGAACAGTTCGTCACGGTGTCTTAATAGAAGTGTATGGAATTGGTATATTACTTACTGGAAAAAGTGGAGTTGGTAAAAGTGAAACCGCTCTTGAATTAATTGAAAGAGGACATAGACTCGTTGCAGATGATATGGTTGAAATAAGAAGACTTTCAGAGAGTTATTTGATAGGTTCTTGTTCTGATTTACTCAGGCACCATATGGAAATTCGGGGAATGGGCATTATCAACATCAAGGATATTTTCGGTGTAGGCTCCGTAAGAGATCATAAAATTATTGAGTTAATCATCAATTTAAAAGACTGGGATGATACCTTAGAATTTGATAGAACTGGAATCGATAACCTTACAGAGGAAATTCTGGGACTTCAAATTCCTTATATAGAATTGCCTGTAAAACCAGGAAGAAATATACCGATTATTGTTGAAACTGCTGCTATGAACCAAAGATTAAAAAAAATGGGAAAGAATTCAGCACAAGAATTTAATAAGAAATTAACTCAATATATTAAACAGAGTCAAATTGAAACAACACCTGGCAAAAATTAATTCTGATAGTAATGGTCTTCATGCACGACCTGCATCTGTTTTTGTAAAAGCAGCATCTCTATTTCCATGTGAAATTTCAGTTGTACGAGATGAAGTTACTGTAAATGGAAAATCTATACTTGGACTCATGATGTTAGCCTTAGGACCTGGAGCAGAATTTACAATCATTGCAGATGGGGATAAAGAAGAAGAGGCAATTGAAAAACTAAAAGAAATAATTGAATCTAACTTTGCAGCGTAACTATGCAAAGAATTAAACTTATAAAAAACGATGAAATCAGATACTACGTAAGAGATTTTTTTGTTTTTTCATTCAGCATAATCATTGGAATATTTTTTGCAGAGTTTTTTTATTTTTCAGGAAGAGATGAATTAGAAATAATAAACAAACTTGATACATATATAATTTTCATTCTTCCTTTTTTCATACTTTCTGTTATCGTCTCGTATATTTATAGAAATAAGAGAAATAAAGAAACAGGTAAAATTCGAAGCTCAATACGATATCGTTTAACACTTGCTTTCCTTTTTGTTGCCTTATTGCCTTCGATACCAATATTTATCCTTTCTTCTAATTTAACTGGGAAGATGATTGAAACATTGTATAGAATCGATATTACAAATGCTCTAAATTCAAGTATGGAAATCATTAAGAAAGATGAATTTGAAGATAGGATTGAATTAGAACAAAAAGTTATAATTCTTCAAGAATGGATGAATAACAGAATTTTTAAAGAGGAAGAATTTTTAGAAAAGGCTTTTGAATTGAAAATTATGGATTATACTAATTATTATATTGGTTTATTTGATAATAATGGAAAGGCTATTTTAGAAACTATAGCATTAAAAGAAAAAATTCAATCTAAAAATTTTACAAAAAACGAATATTCTGAAATTCCTAATTATACTCTATATAAAAATGATAAAATTATAGTATTATATAAATTAAATTGGAAGCCAAGAGGTTATGTTCTTATTGGAAAAAAGCTTCATATAAATAATACCCAACATGTTTATAATATTGTATCTATCCGAAATTCATATGAGGCACTTAATCTCTGGAAAGAAAAAATTCCTTCAAGTGCTAGATTAGCAATAGGAATTTTTTCAGTTTTTATGTTCGCTTTCTCAGTATTTTTTTCTTTTATATTTGCAAGAAACATTTCGAACCCAATAATAACTTTAGCTAATGCTACTCAGAAAGTTTCATCGGGTGATCAAAATGTAAATTTAAATCTTAAAGAAGAAGGGGAAATGGGTATTCTAATTGCTTCTTTCAATCAAATGGTAAAAGATTTAAAATCAAAAAATGATGAATTGATGCATATACAACGTGTAGCCGCGTGGAAAGAAGTTGCTCAAAGAATGGCTCACGAAATAAAAAATCCCCTAACTCCTATTCTACTTTCTACTGAAAGAATTCGAAAGAAATACATTGCGAATACAAATCCAGAAAAGTTAAAGGAGGTTATTTTAGATTCTACAGAAACTATTATCAACCAAGTAAGAGTTCTAGAGCACTTAGTAAAGGAATTTTCTGAATTCGCAAGGATGCCTGTTCCTACTTTAATTAACCAAGAATTAAATCCTATTCTTGAAGAATCAATCAGATTGTTTCAAGAATCAACAGATATAAAAATTCAATCAATATTTGCTCCCTCTCTCCCAGAAGTATTTTTAGATAGAAGACTATTTCTTGGTGTAGTCAATAATTTAATTAAGAATGCTGTTGAAGCTATAGAAGAATCAAAGGATGATCTTACTAATCAAAAAATAATAGTTTCATCTAAGTTAGATCGTAAAGTTATGAAAAGAATTGTATCCATCATAATAGAAGATTCAGGTCCTGGATTAACGAATGAGTTGAAGAAAAAAGTTTTTGAGCCTTACTATTCTACTAAAGAAAAACATGGATCAGGAATTGGACTTGCTATAGTTCAGAAAACTATTATCGACCACCATGGACATATCCTTGTAGAAGATTCAAAATTAGGTGGCTGTAAATTTATTATTCAACTTCCTTTAAGTCTTTCGGAGGCTATATAATGAAAATTTTTATTTGTGATGATGAGAAGGATATAAGGAAATCTCTTAAAGCAATTCTCGAAGATGAAGATCACTCGGTTGAAGAGTTTGCATCAGGCAAAACACTCTTAAAATCTTTGCTTAAAGATCGCCCAGATTTAATCATGTTAGATGTTTGGATAGGGAAAGAAGACGGATTGCAACTATTGGATGAGTGCAGAAAAATTTATCCAACAATTCCTGTTTTAATGATATCGGGACATGCAACTATTGAACTTGCAGTTAATGCTACTAAAAAAGGTGCAGTAGATTTTCTTGAGAAACCACTTTCTATAGAAAAAGTATTATCTACTATCGATTTGGCTGTTCAGAAAAAAGATTCTACTGAAATTCCTGGATTTACATTGGAATTTGATGAAATTTTAGGAGAATCTCTTGGAATAAAGAAAGTAAAATTTGCCATTTCGCAAGCTGCATCAACCAATGCACGAGTTTTTATTTACGGTGAAAATGGAACTGGTAAAGAATTAGTTGCTAGAGCTATATTCAAAAATTCTAAACGTAAACAACAAAATTTTATTGAATTAAATTGTGCAGCTATACCTGAAGAACTTATAGAATCAGAATTATTTGGTCATGAAAAAGGTGCTTTTACAGGTGCTATAGATAGAAAGATTGGAAGATTCGAATTAGCAAATAATGGTACACTTTTCTTGGATGAAATATGTGATATGTCTTTGGCTACTCAAGCTAAAGTTCTACGAGTACTTCAAGAACAAAGATTTGAAAGAGTAGGTGGATCAGAAACAATTTCAGTAGATGTTAGAGTTATTGCCGCTACGAATATTCCAGTAGAAGATGCAATAAAGGAAGGCAAATTCAGAGAAGATTTGTATTATAGATTAAATGTAATTCCAATTAATTTGCCTCCGCTACGAGAAAGAAAACAGGATATTCCAATTCTCGTAGAGCATTATTTAAAAAAATCCATTTCCGAAAATAACCTTCAACCTAAGAAATTAGAAAATGATGCAATCACAAATTTAGTGAATCATTTTTGGCCTGGAAATATTCGCGAGTTAAAAAATGTCATTGAAAGACTTTCTATCATGGTTCCAAATGATAATATAACCAGCCAAGATGTTATAGAGTCATTGGTAGGCTTTAAGAAAGCAAATGAGATGGTAGCAAAAGGTGATTTAAAATCAGCAAAGGATGAATTTGAAAGGCAATATATATTTAAAACTTTACAAAACTGTGAAGGTAATGTAACTAAAGCGAGTAAAGTTTTAGGAATTGAAAGAACACATTTGTATCGTAAGATAAAAAATTTAAATATTCCAATTGAAAGTTTTTCTGAATAATATGAAATCAACAGAATATAAATCTCGATTAAATCAACTTGAGTCTATATTGAGGGATAGTCATTTTCTTTTGCAGAATGAAAATTTTCCTATACATCATTTTAAATCTGAACCTTTCCCCGATGAAATCCCTTTGGTATTTAAAGCCATATCCAAAGAACATTTTCAATTACCTGAGAAAACCATCCTCAGTTCCGAAGGTGAAATAGTTGCAGTTGATCAATATTTAACAAGAAATTTTTCCTGTAAGAGATGTGTTGACCGCGAAAGAGGGATTCGTTCCTTTCTTCAACGAGGTAGAAAGAAATTATTAATTTTGCATTATTCAGGCAACTCAGGTATCAAATCTGCCTCTTTTGCTAAAAGATCGAATAAAATTATTTTTAGAACACAAGAAATTGAATCTTTATTTAGTGAACTCATGCAAGAAAGTATACATGAAAATTATGAAGAATTTTTTTACCAAGAATATCCAGGATGTCATTTCAACCAAAATAGCAATTCAGGGCAATGGCAAAAGCGTAGTATAGAGTGCGATTCACAAATTTTAGAAACAGTAATAAAAGAAGATATCAAAGCTATTTTAGTTTTAGGTTCATCAGCGATTTTACGTTGGGATCAAGAGTTTTGTAGAGCTAATCAGGGCAAGGTGATGAGTTGGAATTTTGCAAATCAAATGAAAATCCCTTTTTTAATTACACGTTCACCAGAAGCACTATCTTTTGCAAAAAGTAAATCCGAAGAGGAATACTTAAAGATATCTTCTGAAATGAAGGATCATATAAAGAAATTGATTAACCTTGCTGGAGATATTTAGTGATTTCGTATGCTGATGTTGTTGTTGATCTACCTATGGACAATGAAACTCTTACTTATCTTTTGCCAGATAAATTTTCACATGCTAAACGTGGATCTAGGGTTGAAGTAGATGTTAGAAATAAAAAATTAACAGGAATCATCAGTTTAATTCATAATAATGAACCCAATTTCAAAATTAAACCCATATTAAAATTAGTTGATTCTTCACCTATTATCAATGAAGAGCAATGGGATCTCGCTCTTTGGATGCAGTCAACTTATTTAGCTGGTCTCGGAGAATCATTATTTAGAATGATACCCCAAGGGCGTAGATTAATTCGAGAAGAAGAACCTATAGTTGAGGTTGATGCAAGTTTTAAATCATTAAATTCAGAACAAGATTATGCTTATACAAATATTATGGCTGATTATGGAAAAGCAGCATCTACTCATTTAATTTATGGAATCACTGGATCAGGAAAGACGGAAGTTTATATCCATTTAATGAGAGAGATTCTTCAGAAAACTAACCGATCCATAATTTTCCTTGTTCCAGAAATTACCCTAACTTATCACATACTAAAAAAATTAGAAACAATCTTTCCTAAAGATTTAGCCTTACTTCACTCCGCCTTAAAAACATCCCAAAGATTTCGAGCTTACCAAGGACTGTTAAAGGGTGAAAAAAGAATTGCAGTAGGAACAAGATCTGCTATTTTTGCACCCGTATCAAACCTTGGTTTGGTGATAATTGATGAAGAACACGATTCTTCCTATAAAGAAAATTCAAGTCCTAGGTATCACACAAAGCAAATCGCTCACTATCGAATTACAAAATCTCAAGGCATGTTGGTTTTAGGATCAGCCACACCTTCAATCGAAACATTTTATTTAGCTAAGGCTAATAAAATTAAGTTTTATGAATTAAAAAATCGAGCTGTGACATCTTCTAATTTGCCCATAGTAAAATTAATTCATAAAAAAGAATCCGAAGGGGCTGTTGGATTTGAATTATTGCAGGCTATAAAGCAACAAGCATCTAAAAAAGAACAAACTATTTTACTTTTAAACAGAAGAGGGTATGCTCCCTTTGTTTATTCATCAGATGAAAATAAAGTTCTAGGTTGTCCCAATTGTTCTTCTAATCTTTGTTATCATAAAAATGGAATTGTGCAGTGCCATATCTGTGGGTATAAAGAAAGTTTTGATAAGTTAAAGAACCAACATAAAAAGTTAGAACTCATTGGATCTGGAACTCAAAAGTTAGAAGAATATTTACTAACAGCAATACCTGACTCAAAAATTGAGCGCCTAGACCAAGATACATCCAAAAATCATAGTATTTTAAATGGGATACTTACACGTTTGTACAATGGAGAATTGGATATTCTAACAGGAACCCAAATGATAGCCAAAGGTCTTGATGTACCTAATGTAACTTTGGTTGGAGTGATAAATGCAAACCAAGGATTGGGCATTCCTGATTTTCGTGCCAATGAGAGAGTCTTTTCCTTGTTAACACAAGTTGCTGGACGAGCAGGAAGAAGTAGCAAGAAAGGGCTAGTTTTGATCGAAGCTCATGATCCTAAGCACCCAGTTTTATTAAAAGCTGTGAAGCAAGACTATGACGGATTTTACCAAGATGAAATCCAATTCAGAAGAGAGATGAACCTGCCTCCCTTTGTACGATTGCTTAGGCTTGTAATTCGATCGGTAGATGAGGATGTATCCAACAAAGAGATTCAATTAATCGCAGATATTATTCGAAATAATATGGAACCGAGTTTAACTATTCTTGGACCTTCTCCTTGCCCTTTTTATAAAATGGACAAATATTTTCGCAATCATATTCTAATAAAATCTTCCTCTCATGAAAAAACACGTGAACTTGTGAAAGCGATCCAAAGCAAATGGAAGGCAAATTCCAAAGTATACTTGGAGATTGATTTTGATCCCTTGGATTTGATTTAAATTTTCATGAAATGAAAATAGTTTGCATATCAATTATTTTTTAGTAGGTATAATTAATTATGAAAATTGGATATTTCGGAACCCCAAAACATGCGCTAGACTTACTGAAAGAACTTGTTGCTTCTAAGCACGAAGTTGTATTTTTAGTTACCAATCCAGATAAACCAAAAGGACGAAGTCGAGAACCAGTGCCAAGCGAAATCAAAGAGTTTGCTATAAGTCACAAGATTCCAGTTTTTCAACCACTAAGTTTAAAAGATCCCGTCTTACAAACAGAATTAAATGCTATAGATTGTGATCTTCATCTGGTTTATGCATATGGTTCGATTATCCCTGAGGAAATTTATAAAAATCCTAAGCTTGGAAGCATCAATATACATGGCAGCTTATTGCCAAAATACAGAGGAGCTTCCCCAGTTCAAACTTCTCTTCTAAATGGGGATTCTATAGGCGGATTGACTATACAATTTTTAGCCAAGGAAGTAGATTCAGGAAATATCATTCTAAAAAAAGAATTTCCTTTAGGCATCAATGATACTACAGGACAAGTTTTAGATAGAATAACCCAAGAAGGAAAATTAGCCTTATTTGCATTATTAGATAATTCTTCCCAAGGATTTGCATCTGAAGTACAGGAACATTCCCTTGCATCCTTTTGTAAAAAAATTAAGCCCGAAGATCGTATCCTAGACTGGAATAAATCAGCATTTGAAAATCACAACAAAATTCGCGCCTTAAATCCAAATCCCTACGCATACACTCATTTCAAGGAAAAACGAATTTTAATTTTGGAATCCTATATTCCCACAGATGATATCTATAATTTCAAAGGTAATGAAAAACCTGGAATGCTCTTGTTGCCGAATAAAAAATCACTTTTCGTAATCTGTGGGGATAAAAAAATGATAGGTATCACAAAGGTTCAGCCCGAGGGCAAAAAACCAATGTCAATAATAGATTTTATCAACGGAAATAAACCGTTAGAAAGTGAGAAATTCAATTGAAGATACTTGAACTACGTGGATATATACTTTTCATTACCCTTGGCTTGGTAGTATTTTTCTTAGGTGCATTCTTAGTTATTCTTGTTCGAACAAAAAATCCACATGAAACGACAATGCCAAATCTTGTCGGAAAGAATTATACAAACGTACACAATGAACTACTCAGGCTTCGTCTAAAAGTAAATCTTGAAGAAATTCGTATCCCTGAAAAAAATGAAGGCGAAATAATTTCACAGTCTGTTTCGCCAGGCAAAAGTATAGAAGCCGGTTCCCATGTATATTTAACTGTAAACCAAGGATATGATAGAGTAGAGATTCCAAACTTAGTGGGACAGAGTCTAACTCGCGCTAAAGAAATATTGGGAAAAGTTTTATCAAATGAAATTTATGTACCAATTTCTATAGGTGGAATAACTTATATTGAAGCTAGCAATGAGGAGGCAAGTGATTCTGTTATTGATCAAATCCCAGAAGCTGGCAAGATTACGAACTCTGGTGAAAAAATTTATTTACTCGTTACTGAACCTAAAACCCAAAAAGAAAAATCAGACCAATCTTTCCTCAATCAACCAGCTCCTTTCGTGATCCAAGCATTAAATCGCCAAAAATTTCCTTGGCGAATCCAAAGTTTTGCTGAGACGAAATTAAGATCTGAATCAGGTTTGGTTCAATCCATACAAAAGGATTCTAATATTGCTAACTTAATCGTAAACCGTGCTCCTAAAGGAAATGCTCTTCAAGGGGGATATGAATTTGTTGAATGGGAAGTTGGAGATGATGGAATTTATAACATCTTTCTAGAAGATTACGAAACAGAAACTAAAACTTTAGATCTAATGATATCCCAACCTTGGAAAGAAGGTCAAATAATGAATTTTGCATTTTATAGAAAAGGTGATGTACTTGCCAAAATTCAAACAACTGATAACGATTTAGCAAAAAAAATTAAATTTAAGGTCTCCATTCCAAATTAATGAAAATTTCAGCCTCCATACTCGCAACAAAAATCACTTCACTTAGCAATATATTGCCCGAATTTCAATCGTCTAGTATCGATTATATACACATGGATGTAATGGATGGAAATTATGTTCCTCAGATCTCTTTCGGTGAAGCAGTCACTCAAGAAGTTTCCCAATTAACAAAAATTCCTTTAGACGTTCATTTAATGGTTTCTAAACCAGAAGACCATTTCCGCAAGTATTTAGAATTTAAGCCAAGTTATATAACCTTCCACCAAGAAACTACCAATTTTGGAGTTCGATTGTCAGATGAAATCCGGAAGGCAAATACAAAAGTGGGAGTAAGTATAAATCCTATGACTCCTGTTTCTTCCTTAAAATACCTTCTTCCCTACATAGATTTAATTCTAATCATGACGGTTGACCCAGGCTTCTATGGACAAAAGTTCATCCAAGGTGGATTAGATAAAATCAAAGAAGCCAAGGACCTAAGCTCTGGATTTGATATCTCGATTGAAGTAGATGGGGGAGTAAACGAAACAAATATAAGATCCATTTCCGAAGCAGGAGCAGATATTTGTGTTGTAGGTGCGGGATTGTTTAAAGTGGGCAATCCATCGGAAAATGGAAAAAAGCTCAAAGATTTAGTTAGATCTGTTTCTGCTTAATCGATAATAAACCAACTGAATTCTTGACAGAGATGAGATTTTTGATTTTATGGTAAAAAAAAGGACTTATAGGGAAATCCATTGGTAAAATTAAGACTACAAAGAACAGGATCAAAGAACGACCCACATTATAGAATTGTAGCGGCAGATTCTCGTTCACCACGTGATGGAAGATTTATTGATTTGATTGGTCACTATCACCCAACTCTAGGTGGAAGCCACCAATCTACCATTGATGAGAACAAAGCTAAAGATTGGTTAAAGAAAGGTGCTCAACCTACTGAAACTGTTAAATTCATATTAAAATCCCAGGGAATCCTTGGAAACCTCGCAGGCTAATATCCTTATGGAACCTTTGATTCGTTATATCACAACTTCATTGGTAGACGAACCTGAAGAAATTCAGATCCGCGAAGTGGAAGGGAATGAAACCAATATCCTTGAACTTACTGTTGCTCAAAAGGATATTGGAAAGGTAATAGGCAAGAATGGAAGAATTGCAAAAGCACTTCGTATCATACTCCAAGCTGCCTCAATTAAACAGGGTAAAAATACCCAACTCGAAATCCTCGATTAGTCCTTCTTCAGATAGTAAACTTATTACAATAGGTACCATAGCCTCTTCCCATGGAATCCATGGTTGGGCTAAGGTCAAAAATTTTGGTGCTTCTTGGAATTATCTTAAGTCACCCTTAGGCATACAGATAAGCAAGAATCAGGTAACGAAAAAGTTAACCATCTCTCATTTTGAGGTTAAACCAAATTACATCTTAATTCGTGTTGAATCTGTCCTAGTTCCTGAATTTTGGGATGATTGGCGTTCTGCTGAAATTCAAATCAACTCATCTTTATTACCTACGGAACCTTTAGCAAAAGATGAATTTTACATCTATCAATTAGAAAATTTAGATGTACTAGATGAAAAATTGCAAACTACAGGTTTTACAGTAAGCGAAATTACAGAAACTCCAGCACATTTTATATTAGTATGCTCAAACTTAGAAAGAAAAATCTTAATTCCATTCTTAAATGCATGGGTGGGAGAAGTGAATTTATCTAAAAAGTTCTTAGTTGTCAAAGACTGGGAGAGTTGGATTGAGATTTAATTTTATAACCCTTTTTCCAGAAAGAATAGAGGCATTTTTCAAAACAGGTGTTCCTGGTAAGGCATTAGATAAAAAAATTATAGAAATTCATACAATCCAGTTAAGAGATTTTGCGGGAAATAAGCATAATAGGGTAGACGATACTATTTATGGTGGTGGGCCTGGTATGCTTCTCCAGGTTGGACCAATCTATAGAGCCTTAGAATCCTTGGGTGAAAATAAAGGTAAGGTCATTATGCTTTCCGCAAGTGGTGAGACTTGGAACCAAGAACTTGCGAATGAATTTGCACATTTCAAGGAACCGATTACCTTTCTTTCTGGTTATTACGAAGGAATAGATGGAAGGGTCAGTGAACACTTAGTTGACAGGGAAGTGGCTCTTGGAAATTATGTAATTTCATCGGGTGATATTGCTGCAATTTGTATTGCTGACTGTATATCTCGATTGATTCCGGGTTATTTAGGAAAGATTTCGAGTCTTTTAGAAGAATCCCATAACGAATCTGATGTGTTAGAATACCCTCAGTATACCAAACCAAGAGAATTCATGGGTTGGAAGGTACCGGATGTTTTAACTGATGGCAATCACAAAGAGATAGATTTGTGGCGAGAAGCCAATCGTAAGAAAAAGTAATTATTGAATTAACTGGATAGGAAGAATATGAACCAAGCAATTACAAAAGCACTTGAGAGTGAACCGAAAAACGAGATCAATTTTGAGATTGGAGACACTGTTAAAGTCTACTACAAAATTATTGAATCTGGAAAAGAAAGAATCCAGGCTTATGAAGGCGTTGTAATTTCTATCAGCAACAAAGGTTTTTCTAAAACTTTTACAGTAAGAAGAATTTCTTATGATGTTGGTGTGGAGAGAATCTTTCCAGTTCATTCACCAAGAATTTCGAGAATTGAACTTGTTCGTAAAGGTAAAGTTAGACGAGCTAAACTTTTCTATCTCAGAGATAAATTTGGTAAAGAAGCTAGAATCAAAGAAAAGAAAGGTGGCCAAGCAGTTGTAGCCAAGGAAAGAAAGCTTTATGATGATAAAGTGAAAGAAAATGTAGCCAAAGCTAAAGCAGCAGCTGAAAAGCCTGCGGAAGAAGCAACCGCTTAGTCTTTCCTCTTAAAATCTTCATTTTTGATGATGAACTCCTTTTCCCTTAAAGAACTGGAGTTTTTTCATTTTTCAAATGTCTTTGGCTTTGACGAAGCTGGACGTGGTCCTTTAGCGGGACCAGTTACTATAGCGATTGTTTCTTTTTCTAAAGAAACCTTATTCCAAATTAAAGAAGGGAAAGTTTTACAAGGGCTAGGCGATTCAAAAAAAATTTCCCATAAGAAGAGATTGGATTTATTTCCTAAAATCAAAGAATTAGCCCAACTCTGGTGCATTCAATCTGTTAGTTCAAAATACATTGATTGCTTTAATATCAACCAGGCAATATTTTATGGATTAGGTAAAGCTATTTCCAAGCTTAGCGCCCAGGATTCCTTTTTTATTCTAGATGGAAATTACAATTTAAACCAATCCCTCTATTGGAAGAAATTTCCCGAATACATTTCCATACCCAAGGCAGATTCAATGATCATTTCAGTGGCAGCAGCTTCTATACTTGCAAAAGTAGCAAGAGATGCAATCATGCAAGCGTACAGTAAAAAGATAAAGGGTTATGGTTTTGAGAAACATATGGGTTATGGAACACAAATGCATACTCTATCCATTCGAGAAAAAGGACTATCCAAGATTCATCGAAGAAGCTATTGTAAAAATATAATTTTATGAAGTCTCAAGCAATACATAAAACTTCCAAATTTCAAACTCTAGAATTTAAGTTGAAATTAGAAAATCAATTTCCCAAAGAAAATAGAATTCTTGCCGAGATTTCCAAAAATTATCTACCTGGTGAGACAGCAAAACTCCGCATTCATTCCAAATTTTTAGAAGCCAAAATTACGACCAAGCTATATGCAAATGAAACTATTTTACTAGAAAAACAGGATACCAAAGAATCTCAGTGGGCAATCTTAAAAAGGACTTCTAAATTCCAGTTCCTTTCTTCGGATTCAAAAAAAACAAGTCGGAGCATAGAATCGAAAATTTTTACCCGAGACCTTCATGAAAAAGGAATTCAGGAATCTATAGAAAAAATCCTTACAAACCAAGAACCAAGCGAATTTCCAGAGGAAAAGGTCTTAAAGATGTTAAATCAACTTTTTTCTTTCTTTCCTTGGTCTAAGAATGTAGAAATGTACAACTGGGCTTGGGACCAAGCCAAAGCGGAGGCTTACTTTGGCTCAGAGGAGAACCAAAAGATTTTTTTATTAGAATACGATTCTCCTTCTTATAACAAATCACGATTCTTATTCTGTTTTTCTAAAGATGGTATTAGCTGGAATTTACTTTCCCAATTTGAATCAGCTGACTTTTATGAAATATTCTTAGCTCAAATTGAAATTTTAAAAAAATACTTTCAAGAAGAAGGAATTTTACCTGAGTCCATAATGGCAGAATATACAAGCAGAAGCTTTTCTAAGGAAACCCAAGGTTGGCTAGCATGAAGAAGGCAATAGCGCTTAGATTCCTCCCAGATTCGGATCTAGCACCTCGTTTGGTTGCAAAAGGAGAGGGCATACTAGCTGAACAGATCTTAAAAATTGCCGAGAGAAAAGATGTTCACATAATACAAGATAAAAGCTTGGCAGAATCACTATCTAGATTAGGTTTGGGGGTGGAAATTCCCGATAATTTATATAAGGCCGTATCCGTAGTATTTCGTTATATCTGGGAACAAGAAAAAAAGGGCAAGGGCGAGTGATTCAAAAATGAAAAAAATTGACGTATCAAGTCTCAAAAAAGGTGATAAGTATACTAAACCTGTATACTTGGATCCAGATACAGTTTTTATAAGCTCGAACTCTCCCATCTCAGAAGCCGATCTAGATCGATTAACAAAATTTGGTATTAAAGAAGTATTTTCTGATGGTACAAAAATTATTGAAGAAACTGAAGAAAAGGTAAATAAATTTTCTGACGATAAGTTACCATTTTTAGATCAAACCGAGGATGCTCTTAGACTTAAAGTAATATATGATAAAATCATTCATAATAGGTTTGAATTTGATTCAATCTACGGACATGCTCTTGATATTGTTCAAAAGTCTTACAAAATTATTGCAGATGGTAAATCTATAGAAATTCGAGAATTTAGAGATGTTGCTGAAAAAATATGCGATTATGTAAAAGGGAACTCACAGATTTCTGTTTATTTAAACTCTTACAACCAAAATAATAATTACCTCTACCACCAAGTTGTGAATTCTACCTTTTTTGCAGTAGTAATTGGGATGAATATGGACTATTCTAGACCAAAGTTAATTGATCTAGCACTAGCATCTCTAGTAGCAGATGTTGGAATGCTATTAGTTCCTAATAATATTTCCGAAAAAACAGGCATCTTGGATGATAACGAAAAAAAAATAATATTCAAGCATACTCTTGTCGGCTATCAAGTTTTAACTCAAAGAATCAAATTAAAAAATAGTCTAGCGGTTGTAAGCTTGCAACACCATGAAAACTTTGATGGTACGGGCTATCCACAAAAGATAAGCGGAAATTCCATAGAGGAGTTTGCAAGAATTTATGCTATTGCAGATAATTATTCATCTCTTATATCAAAGCGTCCCCAAAGACCAGCCTTTCTTCCCCATGAAGCTATCAAGAAAATGATAGGCGAGTTGGTAACTAAATTTGATCTAAAGATGGTTAGATTATTTTTGAATATACAATCCATGTATCCACTTGGTTCTTATGTTGAATTATCAGATGGACGAACAGCTATGGTGTTAGATGTCAATAAAGATAAACCGATTAGACCATCCGTGAGAATCATAAAGGAGTCTAACGGACAAAAGGTAAAAACCCTCCAATTCTCTAATCTCGGTACTGACCTACAACTTTATATTACAAAACCAATAGAAGCTAAACTAGCAATTTAGGTTAAAATCTTGAATATTCCTAAGGGAAAATTCGGGGAAGATCAAGCAGTAGATTATCTCATTGATAATAATTACACAATACTGGAAAGAAATTACCGCATAAAGATAGGAGAAATAGACATAATTGCATGTAAAGACGAAGTCATATTCGCAATCGAAGTAAAATACAGAAAACAATTAGAGGAAGATTTTCATCCTTTTCTAACAATGACTAAACATAAACTTTTTAAAATGCAAACTGTAATTCAATCTTATATTATGAATAATACACGATTTGGTTCTTTCGATGTATCATTTTGTCTCATAGCAGTTGATGAAAAAAGTAAAGTTAATTTTTATTCTCATCTTACAAATTAGTTTTTTTAAGTTCATAAGCTAAGAGGCCGATTTGTTAAAATGTGACTCACGGAAGAGTCAATGCATTTACAAGGAAGTAAAACAATGAAGAAATTATCCATCCAAGGTAACTTAGCTGAATCTACAGGATTTGGACCAGATCCAGTCATGCTCAGAAAATCAGGTCAATCCTCTAAAATTATTAAAAAATCGGAATCCTATAAAAAGAGAATTTTAGATCCAAATTATATGGATTTTGCAATTGATAAAATTGCTGTAGAATTATTACATTTTATTAGTAAATAATGATATTTGAATTAGGCTGCGAGAAACTTAATTGTTTTACTTCCTTCTCGCAAGCCTATAGCTATAATTAAATCGTCTTCAGTAACTTTTTCCTTTATCTTTGAATCTGCAATAGTCCTAGCTAATCTAAGAACCTTTAGCTTTTCCCTAAAACTAAATTCCAAATACTTAAATTGTTTATTGTATTTATCAATATCTGCATTATCCCAATTTAAATATTCAAATATTTGACTTGAGGGTATTTCAGAATTTGAATGTATTTTTTTATCTTTAAATCTTTCCCATTGAATTAGCCGAACATTTTGAATTTTTTCTTGGATATTGGACAAAGAAATTTTCATTTCTGAAACTATATTATTTGAATTAATAACAAGAGATTTATGGAGTTCTGCAATAATATCAAATCTCTCTAATATCGGCCCAGAAATTTTAGATAGATAAGTTCTAATCTGATCCTTTTTACAAATACATTGACTTTTTCCTGAATTAAAATTTCCACAAGGGCAAAGATTGGAAAGTGCAATTAGTTGAAAGCGAGAAGGGAACTCAGCCCATTGAGAATTCCTATGTAATTTAATAATTCCACTTTCCATGGGCTCTCTGAGGTTCTGCAATATAGATGATTTAATTTCGCCAAATTCATCCAAAACTAAAATACCTTTATGAGCTAATGAAATTTCGCCTAATTGAAGTTTTGATCCACCTCCCAAAAGTCCATTCGCTGTAATAGAATGATGAGGGATTCGATAAGGCCTGTATGGGAAGTTAGGATTCATTGCTTGGAATTGTTGGTGTATGTTATAAATTTCATTCCATTCGAAGGGATTTGGTTTACTTTGTATTATGTTAGCTATTTCAGCCATCATTGTTTTGCCAGAACCAGGTATTCCTGTTATAAGGATATGATGGTGTCCCATCAATGCGTAAACCATCGCTTCAAACGCGAGCCTTTGTCCATCATAGAGATAAAGTGTATCATTTTTTATAGAGTTATTGATTGTTGAAAAATTATTTTCAGTTGGAAACTCGCTTTCAATAAAATATATTTTTGATTTAGAATTATCTTCAATTTCCTTTTTATTATTTATCTCAGAAAGTTTATCTATTCCAATTAAGTTAGAAGACTTGCCCAAGGCTTTCATTTCATGATAATTAATTTTGGGGATCAGTAAGGTAGATTCAGTTGGCAATTGAAATGTGATAAGTTCAGAAATATTAGATACAGGTAAAATATCTCCATTTAAAGCTAGCTCACCTATTAAAAAAAGATTTTCATATTCTGATAGATCTAATTGTTGGGAAGCTATAAGAATACCTACTGCTATTGTTAAATCAAATTGGGATCCATCCTTCTTCTTACTAGATGGACTTAAGTTAATTGTAATATTTTGAAAAGGGTATTCATACCCTGAGGATTCTATTGCTGCGCGAATTCTATCTTTGGATTCTCGAATATTTCTACTTGGGAGACCAACAACTTGAAATCCAGGAATTCCTCTGCGTAAATACACCTCTACTCGTATAGGTAGGATTTTATTCGCAATATTTGCAATTGTATGAACCAGTGCATATTTTCCTTTCATAAGTCCTCTCAAACCTATGTCTGAAAAATTGGATTAGAAGAAATTAATTTCAAAAAAAGAGTCATCTAGAAAAAAAACCTTGCCTAATAATTGAAATGAATCTTTTCTAAGGAAATGAAAACTCTGTACATCAGAATACTGTGTTGTCTTTACTTATGTCTTTTAATAAGCTGCTCAACACGACTTGTACCAAAAGAAAAATCGAAAGAGTTTAATGATTCCATATCCGACAGAATCTATATCTTAAAAGAAGAAATAAAATCAGCCAACAATGAGATCCTCAAGAAGGGGACTTTTGTAAAACTTTATATAGAATCGACTCCATCCTTGTTAAAAGTAAAATGCATTCCTGCCAATGAATCACGAGAATACGCAATTGGAAGGATGGCGATATATAAGATTAATGATGATTATGAGAAGAGAGAATTAAATTTCGACGAAATTGAGTCAATTATTGCAGAAAAATTTGACATATATGATCCTTCAAAAAAACCTAAACGAAAGTGATTTTATTTGGGACACTCCATTTCAAATTCTACACTGTTGTTTTAAATATATATGAATATTAGAAAAAGTATAATTCAAGTTCTTCGAATAAGGTTGTCGATAGGAATACTGTGAAACAACTCATTTTACTCATGTTGATATCCGTTTTTCCTGGTATTGTTTTTGCCAATCCTTTCGAAAAATACAATGAAGAATTGAACCAATTTGCACCCCTAGAATCATCTAATTTCTTTCGTTCCAGTGACAATTCTATCTCTCATCTCTTTAAATCCGGTAAATTCGTTCCCAATTTGGATTCAGAGGAAGAAAATACTATGGAAGAACTTCCAAAATATTTAAATTTCTCTACTCTTGTTTCATCTAAAATTGTTAGAGAAAAAGGGGAGATCATAAAAAGTCATACTGTAAAGCCGAAAGATACTTTACTTGCAATTTCTAAGCAATATAAATCGGACATTCATAGAATTAAAAAAATAAACGGTCTGAAAACTGACTTAATTCGATCAGGAGAAGTTCTTGAGATACCAGTTGTGACTGGAAATGCAAGTGTCAAAAAGGTAGTTACCCAGAGAATATTCATCAATCCTGTCCCCGATAGCCGTATTACTTCAAGATTTGGAAGAAGATCTGACCCATTTAATAAATACAGCCGTAATTTTCATTCTGGACTTGATATGGCTGCAAAAGTAGGTACTCCAGTAGTTGCGTCTTCGGATGGGGAAGTCGTTTTCACGGGTAACAATGGTGGTTATGGAAATACTGTGATCCTTCTCCATTCCAATGGCTACAAAACTGTTTATGCTCATTGTGCAAAGATAGTTGTAGAAGTGGGCGAAAAGGTAAAAATGGGAAGAGTGATAGCTGCGGTAGGAAGAACGGGAACAGCAACTGGAGCACATTTGCATTTTGAAGTTTTTAAAAATGGAAAACTTATAAATCCTCAAACAGCGTTAAATTCTTACGAAAAAGTGATAACAAAGCTTACTAGCTCTGAGGTGGCTGGTCTTTAGAATTCTACTTGTCAATAGCTTTCCTTGTTGGATAGTAACTGTAGAAGCAAGTTGTTTTTTCTCTTATGAATCTTTATCTATCCCGATTACAAAATAATAAATTCATTACTCTCATTCCTGTAGTTTTACTATTAACCTACGCACTTGCCTATTTAGTACGTATGATTTTAATTGTTTTTTTAAATACTTCTCCCAGTTCAACACAATCAGGACTAAAGTCAAGGCAGGCGAGGGCAGAGGTAATTAAATCCTTGAGTATCTATGAAGAAGTCGTTTCTGGCAATTTAATTCGTGGGATTTTCTTTGAACCTGGTCAGGAAAGAACTATAACTGGTGAGAACAGCCTTCCTATGGAAGCAGCGGAAGATCCAGATGTGGATCTTATGGTTGTAACAGGGACACTTAGTGGGGATAGTAGTTATGCAAGGGTTACAATTCGAGAAAAATCAGGCACTACAGAAGAATATGCGATTGGAGAAGAAATCGGGGGATTCAAGGTTCGCTCAATAGAACAGCATTTTGTAATTCTTCAAAAAGCTAAATTTCGCCTGAAAGTTTGGATAGGTGAAACGATAGCTAAGGCTAAAGAAAGAATTAAAGATAAATTACCAACAGAAACTACCACAGCCCTGAATTCCTCACAAACGATTCAAAAGATCTTATCCCGAGAGGATGTGAATCGAAAATTAAAAGACCCAAATGTAATCTATAAAGATGCGAGATTTGGTCCCCATTTGGTAGACGGCAAGATTGAAGGCTACAAATTGTACCAAGTGGCGAGATCGCATATTTTTTACTCTTTGGGTGCTAGGGGTGGAGACATCATAAAGAGAGTAAATGGAATGCCTTTAAATGATACAGAAAAGATGTTAGAAATTTGGGGTTCTGTAAAATCTGCAACTAAAATCACTATTGATCTTGAGAGAAGTGGAAAGATTCTCACATACGAATTTTTAATCAGAAATTAAAGAGAATGAAAATGAAATCAAATGCCTTGCTTAAACATATAGAACCTAAAAGAATCATCAGTCTACTTTTAATACTTTTTTGTTTTGAAATATTCTCACAAGAATCTGAAAATTTAGAAGAAAATAAATCAGATACTGCAAAAGAAGAAACTAAGCAGTCTATTCGTAAGCCCAAAAAACTTCCTGTGAATGATTCTTCTACAATTAAGAAAGGAACTAGTTTTACTGCGGATTGGAGAGATACTGAACTTAAAGACTTTCTCTTAGGAATGAGTGCTATCATTAAGAAGAATATTTTAATCGATGACAGCGTAAAAGGAAAAAAGATAACTATCATTTCTCAAAAGAGAATCCCAAGTGAAGAAGCCTACAATTTCATGAAGTCAGTTCTTGAAGCCCAAGGCTATGGAGTTATTGAAGAAGACAACATCATTAAAGTAGTTAAAATTAAAGATGCACTTGCCAAGACACAAACTGTTCGTGTTGGTAAAGATTTAATTTCTGAATCAGAAGTAAGTGATAATAAAATTATCACTCAAATCGTTCCCCTTGATTATATGTCTGGTGCCGATTTGGAACCAATTTTAAAGAGGGTAACTTCGCAAGATACTGATGTTATAATAACTAGAAATTCAAACACTATAGTCCTCTCTGGTTCTTCTGCTGATATTAATAAATTATTGAAATTAGTTAATAATCTAGATAATCCGATACCTACTTCAGGTCCAGGAGCAATTAGTTCTGCTGGTGATATTCATATTTATACCTTGGAATACAATGAAGCTGAAAAACTAGCAGCCATTCTTGTGAAATTAGATTTACCAGAGTTAGATGAGTCTACTCCTGATCCTAATGCGGCTGCTTCGATAGGTGCTGATGGAAAACCTATTTCTCCACCGCAGAATAACCAGGCGAAGCAAAAGATACCAGGTAAAATCGAAAAGATCAAAGCTGTTGCACACAAGGAATCAAATTCAATTATCATCACTTCTACCAAAAGAGAATGGCAAGAAATTCAAAAAATCATTAAGGTTCTAGACCAAGCTAGAAAACAAGTCTTATTGGAAGTACTTATCGTTGAATTAACATCTACTGACCTAAATGATTTTGGTATCGATTGGAGATATCGTGAACTAGCCTATGCACAATTTAACACAGGTCTTGCTGCTCAAGGTGGAGTTTTGGATGCAAATGGACGACCAACAAATGTAAACACACTTTCTGGATTTTCTCTTGGTTTTCTGAATAGAGGTAGTCAACAAATTGTAGGTATTTTGAATGCTAATTCAACAAATGAAAACTTTAATGTGCTATCTGCACCCCAAGTCCTAACACTAGATAACCAGGAAGCTGAAATCAATGTGGGTCAAGATGTTCCTGTTAGAACCCAAAATAGGAACGCTGGACTAGGCGGTGATAACGCGGTTACCGTTGCTAACTTTGAATATAGACCTACAGGTATTAAACTAAAATTTACTCCCCACATAAATAAAAATAATAAAATTACCTTAGATCTCTACCAAGAAATAAAAAACGTTGCTGGAATTTCTAGCGAAGCAACCGGCGGAAACCCTACTTTTAATAAGCGTGATATCAAAACTACAATAGTTGTAGATAATATCCAAACAATTGTTATTGGAGGTTTAATCTCTAATGACAAACAGAAGAAAGTTTCCAGAATTCCTATCCTTGGAGAGATACCCTTGATTGGAAATCTATTCAGAAGAACCACGAATCAATTAAAGAAAACGAATCTAATGGTTTTCTTAACACCGCATATTTTGAATGATAGAACAAATTCTGACAGAATTACTATTCAGAAGAAAATAGAACAAGAAAGAGAAGAGAAAGAGCGTGAGAAAAGATTACGATGAAGAAGACTCTTGGTGATATTTTAATTGAGGATGGAATTCTAACAGAGCAAGATCTTTTAGAAGCACTTAAAACCCAATCTAAATCAAATATCCCACTTACTCATATACTTCAAAAAAAGGGATTGGCTGGTGAAATAGATATTCTCAAGTCACTTGCCAAACTCCATAATCTAACTTTCCAAGAAAAAATTGAATTTTCTGATTTTCATGATGTATTTCGCCTAGTACCGAATAAATTAATTCAAAAAAGCAGACTTGTTCCTTTTGATTTAAAGAAAAAGACAGTAAAGATCGCCTTATGCGATCCTACGGATTTACATCCCATGGATGATATCCGGTTTTTCTTAAAAGGTTACAAAGTAGAATTTATTTTAGTTCCTGAACCTGAGATAATGCGAATTATTCATGCGCATTATGATACAACTACTTCTGAAACCAAAGAACTCATGGATGAGATGGATGGAGACTTTAGTGATATTTTAGATTTAGAAACCGACAATCTTGATTTATCGAATGAAGCGCCTATCATAAAAATGGTGAATGTGATACTTTCACAAGCGGTATCTGAACGAGCCTCCGATATTCACATAGAACCATATGAGAAGTCCCTAGTAGTAAGATACCGTGTTGATGGTATTTTGCATAAGGTCTTAACACCGCCTAAATCATTCTTATCAGGTATTTCAACTAGAATCAAAATTATGTCGAATCTAAATATTGCCGAAAATAGACTTCCTCAAGATGGGCGGATTAAATTAAAACTTGCAGGTAAGGATGTTGACATTAGGGTTTCTTTTATCCCTTGCCAATACGGGGAAAGAGTTGTAATGAGGGTCTTAAACAAAACCGATCAAAAGTATTCTCTCGGTACTATGGGCTTGTATGAAGATTTTCAAAAAATGATTCGTGAACTGATCTACAAACCTCATGGTATCATTTTAGTTACTGGACCAACTGGTTCTGGTAAATCTACAACCTTATATTCTGCTTTAAGTGAATTAAATACTGAAGAAAGAAACATTATTACCTGCGAAGATCCTGTTGAATACCAGATTGATGGAATTTCACAGATGCAAATGCAAGAGAAAATTGGATTAACATTCGCAACTGGTCTCAGAGCCATACTTCGACAAGACCCTGATGTGGTTATGGTAGGGGAAATTCGAGACCAAGAAACAGCTCGTATTGCTATCCAAGCTTCGCTTACAGGTCACCTTGTATTTTCAACCTTACATACCAATGATGCAGCCTCAGCCGTTACTCGATTAGTTGATATGGGTATTGAACCTTATCTGATTACTTCTACAGTTCTTGGTTTTATGGCACAACGCCTCGTAAGAGTCATTTGTAAAGATTGTAAAATCAGTTACAAACCTACTCAAAAAGAGCTAGATTCATTAGGAATCAAAACTAAAGATTTGAAAGGTGGAGTCTTGTACAAAGGAAAAGGATGTTCATCTTGTATGAATACAGGCTACAAAGGTAGAACTGGGATTTATGAACTATTAGTTATGAATTCTGAAGTAAAAAAAGTAGTTTTAGATGGATCTGATTCAAATAAAATTCTAGAAGTTGCCAAAGCTACCGGTCTTTCTGTATTGAAAGAGTATGGTAAGCGAAAAGTGATCGATGGAGTTACAACTCCAGAAGAAGTATTGCGAGTAACTTAGATGCCATTATTTACATACACCGCATTCAACAAAAAAGGAAAAGAAATTAAGGGTATTGAAGATGCCAACAACATCCAAGGTGCTAGATCTAAACTTAAGGCAAAAGGTCTTTATGTAAAGAATATACAAGAAGATAGAGAAAAGCAAGAAAGGGAACTATTTCCACTTTTATCTAAACTTTTTTATAGAATCCCTCGCAAAGATGTTGGAATATTCTCCAAACAATTAGGAACTTTACTGGGTGCTGGAATACCCTTAGATAAATCACTATCAAGTATTATTGATCAAACAGAAAACATTTACCTTAAAAAAGTAGTAATTCAAATGAAGGCAGATATTACCGAGGGTCTTGCTCTTTCCGAATCAATGAAAAAGCACCCTCAAGTTTTTCCAGAGCAATATCCTTCTTTGATCTCAGTAGGAGAACAAACAGGTGATTATGAAATGACCTTGAATCGACTTGCTGAACTTGAAGAAAAATCAAATGAACTAAAATCCAAGGTTCAAGTAGCTATGGTCTATCCTTTTATAATGGGTTCTCTTTCTGTAATTGTTGCAATATTTTTATTAACTGTTGTAATCCCACAAATCCAAGAATTGTTTGATCAGTTTGATGCAGAGCTTCCTTTAATCACAAGAATTGTAATCGGCCTTTCTTATGCTTTAACTAACTATTGGTGGGTTATGCTAATTACAATTTTTGGAGGTCTTTATGTTTTTATTCGATACAAAAATACACCAGTTGGAAGGAAAAACTGGGAAGCTTTTGTTCTAAGAATGCCAATTATTGGAGGTCTAACCAAAAAGGTTATGATTTCAAGTTTTGCACGCAGTTTATCTGTATTGCTTTTAAATAGAGTGCCTTTGATTACTTCATTGCAAATTGTTGGAAAGATTGTTGATAATAAAATATTTTTAGCTGAAATTGATTTTGCAATTGAGAAAGTTAAAGAAGGTGGCAAATTAAGTGAATCTTTTCAAAACTCCCAGGTTTTACCTCAAATGGTAATTGGTATGGTTGCAGCTGGAGAGGTTTCCGATAAAGTTCCACAGATGATGGACAAATTGTCCGAAATTTATGAAGGTGAAGTTGAGAATACTATTAAATCAATGACTCAAAGTTTAGAACCTATTATGATTATAGTTATGGGTGGATTGATATTTACTATTATGGCAGCAATTATGACACCTATGTATACATTGACTCAGAATATTAAACAAAATTTTTAAGAAAAGAGGATACGGATGAAAATAAATATAAAAAGAAAAATTAGATCTGGTATGACATTGATTGAGATCGCTGTTGTAGTGATGATATTAGGTGCGATTATTGCAATCGTAGCAATTAATATCAATCCTGGTGAATTAAAAGATGATACAGCATCTTTACAACTAAAAAAAGATGCACAAGAACTTCAGATGCACTTAGAAAGATATGCAAATAAATATGGAACATACCCTACCGAAGAACAAGGATTGAAAGCCTTAGTAGAGAAACCTACAAATGGTGATAACATTCCAGAAGATTATGTTGCAATAATTAAGAATAAAAAAGGCATCGAAGATCCTTGGGGTACACCTTATCAACTTAAATTTGATAATGGAGAAGTCGCTATCTATAGTCTTGGAAAAGATAAAAAAGAAGGTGGAGATGGTAAAAATGCTGATTTCAATATTTTAAATGATGAGGAATACCCAACAGCATTTAAGAAGTAAATTGAGAATTAAATCTCCATCTTCTATCAGGAGAGGGATAACTATGATCGAAATGATCATAGTTACGGCGGTGATTGGTTTTTTATTCTCAATTACTGCCGTAAGTCTCAAAAATTTTTTTGCACCTACATCTCAGGATACTGCGCTTACTATTCAATCCGTTTTAAAATTTGGTTACAACAATGCTTTGTTAAATAACAAAACAGTCTTTTTTAATTTAGATTTTGATAAGCAAGAATACTATCTAACAAGAGTTGAAAGAGATGAAGAGGGCATCCGAGAAGAAAAAATTAGCGGAATCAAGAAGCTTCCATTCAATAATAAAATTTATACTGCTGTCGATTTTTCTGGGAAGAAAATTTCTGAAAATACTTTAAAGATTCCTTATACTCACGATGGCACCTCTTCTGACTTCACACTTTTAGTTGGAGAGATTGGAGATATAAAGAAATCGATTCAAATCTATCGGTATGGTGGGAAAGTAAGGATTGAAAATGGTGAAAATATTCGAACTTCAAGTAAAGACTTACAAAAAGTAGATTATGGAATTGATCTAAGGGAAGATGATAATTCTCAGAATAGTTTAAATAAATACTAATGAAAATTTCTAGAAAATATATTTCTCAAGGATTTACCTTACTCGAAGTGGCTCTGGCACTTGGTCTAGGTGCTTGGATCATGGTTGAAACATACCGAAATATTGCTGATGGCATCCGTTTAAAAAATGACTCTATCAAAATCTCCAATGCAACACATTTAGCCAAAATCAAAATGGCTCAGGTTGATTCTTCATCTACTATGGAAACAAATACCAGTAAGGGTGAAATCCCTGGTTTTATTGGCTATAGCTATGAAACGGAAATTAAAGAAGAAGAACTAGACCTTCTAAAGCTCTCCCAAGGTGGAGACGCAGAAAAACTTAAAAATAAAGCTCCCCAAGATTTATTAGGTGATAAGGATGCTAATTTAAATAAGATATTAAAGAACCGTGGACAAGCCCAAGGATCCCAAACAGGTGGTTTGATAAAAGTTTTTCATGTAAAAATTTCCATCAAATTTCCATTAGATGGAAAGGAACATTCCTACATAGTTGAAACTTATAGGCCTACGAAATACTGATGAAACTTAAATCACTAAACGGCCGCAAATTCAGAAAAGGTTTGACTTTAATTGAAATCTCCATAGTTGTTATGTTAGTATCTATGTTATTTATTGAAGTTTTTGCATCTTACTTTTTTTCTTTAAAAATAGCTAGAGAAGCAGATCCACCAGGTGGAGTCACAAGAACAGCTCTGATTCAATCAATTGAAAATCTTCGTTTGAGTTTTACAAGAACATACTTTTTTGAGAACCAAAAACGATTATTGTTTGTTGGTAAAAGTGAAGGAGCCTCAGGAATAAGAAGAGATAAGGTTTCTTTTGCTAGCTCTAATCCAAACTCCGAAGAACTAAATGAGCCATCTGTTCGCGAAGTTTCATTTTATCTCAAAAGAATGGAGAGCAAATCAGAATTATACTCATTGATCCGAAGAGAAGATGATATGGTTGATAATTTTCCACTTACAGGTGGAACTGAACATGTTTTGATAGATAATGTAAAAAGTTTTCAATTAAAATATTCTGAAAGAGGGGATAAATGGTTGGATGAATGGAATTCCAAATCAAATAAAAAAATACCAAGATTAATACGTATTGAAATCATAGCTTTAGTAGGGAATGAATTTTTAAAATATGAAAGTCTCGCACATCCAGGGATCCTTTTTAAATAAAAAAACTAGAAAAGGTTCTATGGTTATCCTTTTGGTGATAGCTGTAGGCTCTTCGGCGTTTTTTATTTCCAATAAGTTCTTTGCAGATGCAATTATAGAATATAAAATATCCTCTCAAGAAGCGGATGGCTTCAAAGCTCACTCTCTTGCGAAGGCAGGTTTTCTAGGAGCACTAGGAGCTTTAAAGAAAATTCCAGAAGAGGTTCTCTACCAATCAGGAATTGCTTTTGATCCACCACCACTTCCACTTGGAGGAGGCGTAATTTACTATTCCATGTTACCAGAGGATGGAAAAATCAATATAAATTCTTTGGCAAAAATTTATGACGACCAACCCAATGATAGGATGGTGGAAATAGTCAGCAGACTCTACACACAATTTGGAATGAAAAGAGAATTGATTTTTCCTGTGATTGATTGGGTAGATACAAATTCCCAGGAAATGGGGGGTGGGGCAGAAGTTTACTACTATTCAAAATTAAACCCCCCTAGAAAAATCAAAAATGCACCTCTATATTCCTTATCCGAACTGGTTGGAATCAAAGGCTATGATCGAAAAATGGTTTATGAATCACTAAAGCCCAAAGACTATGATAAGAATTTTTCCTCAGACTTCCAAACAGAAGAAGAAAGATCATTAATCTCAGACAAAGATTTCGTGTTATCAAATAATATCACAGCTTACCTACCATTTGGAGATTCTTACGATGATAGGATTAATATTAATTCAGCACCATACCATGTTTTGATGTCCTTATCTGATTTTATGACAAAACCTGCTGCCATGAAAATTTTAAAATTAAAGATTAAAAAAAATGGCTATATCAAAGAACTGAAAGATCTAGAGAACGAACCTGAATTTCAAACAAAATCTATGGGCAATCTAACCTTATACAAAGAATTAGCCGGAGAAGGAACAGATGTATCAGGAGGTAGAATCAAAACCAAAGGTGAAGTTTATAAAATTGTTGGTGTTGGAATCATAAAAGACAAAATCATTCGAAGAGTTGTAGGAATATTCGACCTACCCAACAATACAATGTTATATTATACGGAAGATTAGAATGTTATATGATCAATACTTAGCAATTGACTATGGGTCAAGATATATAAAGGGTGTTTTGTTTAAAAATGTTTTAGGAACCATCACACCTATAAGATTTGAGACCTTACCCAAAATCCATTTGAAAGATGAAGAAGGGGATGAATATGAATACAATATCATTCGTTTCATTCAAAGTTTTTTTCCAGAAGAATCCAAGTTTTTAGTTAACATTTCAGTTGATAGATTATTTATAAGAGATCTTATGATTCCTTTGACATCTGAGAAAGCTGTAAGAGAGATCATTCCTTTTGAGGTAGAGAATAAATTACCCTTCCCAACGGAATCTATGGAAGTTCTTGGGATACTCTCAAAGATTGATATAGAGAACTCCTATGTTGTTACTTTCAATGTACAACATAAAGAAATTGAAAGAGTGATGAGTCCTTTTTCAAGGGGAGATGCAAGAATAGATTGTCTATCAGTAGATGCAGTTGTTCTTGCTTCCTTGTTTCCAAGAAGCCATGATAAGAACATAAGTTACTTGGGACAAATACACATAGGATACCAAATTTGTATTTTTAATGCTGTTCATAACAACAAACTGTACCACACAAGAAGCTTTCACTATGGAACCAAACACCTTATCGAGATTCTTTCAGATGAGTTAAATTTAGAAGAAGAAGATGCTGAAGAATTTTTAACACTCCTTTCTAATTATGTATTTGATTTAGAAGAATATCCTGAGCCCTTAGACTTCTATAGAAAAAAATATAAAATTTCAAATTCTAATTGGAAATCTATTCAATCTAAAGCATCCGATTATTTACAGTATCTCGCTCAGGAAATTGAAAAGTCCATCTTCGCATTACTAGATACAGAGAGACCTTCAGAAATTTATATTTCAGGTGGTGGGTCAAAATTCAAAGGAATAGAGGAAAAACTTACTATCGCACTAGATATTCCTGTAAAAAATTATGATTTTATAGAAGTCACAGATGGTTCCTATACCTTAGCCTTAGCTACTGGTTATCATTATAGGTTAAAATCCAGTGATAAGATTGATTTCCTAGATACAGCCTTCGCTAAAAGACTAAATAAAAATAGTTTTAAACTCTCTAACTTCCTACCTCATTTAATTATTTCTGGTATATCTTTGTTTATTCTACTAACAGTATTTATATTTGGTATTATAATTGATAAAAGAAAAATCTCTCAAAACCAAGCAATCCTTGCAGAAAAATATAAAAAAGGTTTCGGCGAAGAAGCTCCAGATCCTGAAAATGTACTGCCATCAGCAATATCCAAATTAAAAGCAGAACAGAAAAAGACTGAGATTTTTCGTCTATTTTTGAATAAAGAAAGTGTATTAGATACCTTAGTTGAAATCACAGAGATTTATCCTGATAAAGAAACTTTTCCCTTTATCTTAGATCAATTTACCTTTGATGGGAATGAAGTTCAAATCTTTGGTAGAGTGAATGAATTTAGTGAGATTGGAACAGTAGAACAAGCATTTGAGAAATCATCTAAATTTAAAAATATTAAAATTTTAAATAAGAGACTTCTTACTGGTGTGGCAAAATACAAGATTGCATTTAAAATTCGATTAGAGGTAGCGAGTCCCGACTCGGAATGATATGTTCAGTCAATTGAATGAAAGAGAGCGTGTTTTTGTTTTTGCAGGATTGTTAGTTATCCTATGTTTGGGATTTTATCTTTTGATTCAAAAGGCTTTTGATTTACGTAGCAGTTTATCTGAACAAGTGAATGAAACTATTTCCCAATCCACTCAATTAGATAGAGTTATTGTAGATTATGAATACTACAAGGGTTTAAAAACTGGCGGACAAGATGAAGACGTCAGCCAAATGTATTCTAAACTAGATCAGATTATGGTTCGTTATAATCTAAAAGAAAAAGTTTCAACCCAAAAAGACTCAACCAATACAATACGAAAAGATTACAATCAGATCACCATTGATGTCAGCTTTCGTTCGGTAATTCTTAATGATATTATCAAACTAATTTACGATATAGAAAAGAATAAACAAATCAATGCAAAAGTTGACTACCTTGATTTTCGAAAACCATTCCAAGACAAAGAAGTCTATGATGTGAATTTAAAAATTTCATCTTTTAAACGTATAGGTAAAGGCGGGACATGAACGAGCAATCATCAAAAGAACTTTATCTGGAAGAAAATCAATCTACGAATGATGATTTAAATGATGAGCTAGAGAATGATTTTACAGATGAAGAAGAAATACCTCTCACGACCCAAAAAATTTTAACCTTGGTTGGAATAGGCATAGGATTTTTTGTATTATTTGTAATCCTACTTTTTCCTTTGGAAGAAGTAATCAAATCTTCGATTATAGATTTTACAAAATCTCGTAATATAAGTTTTGAGTTTAAGGACATTAAATTTCCTATCCTAGGACAGAAAAGAATTGATTCCTTTGTTTTTTCTCCCACCAACGAAACAATCCTTAAATCAGAAGAAACTCTTATCGATTTAAAAATGTTAGATTTAATACAGAATAAAGTTGATGGTGAAGTTTCATTTAGTAGTTTTTCCATTGACTCAGGGCAGACTTCTATACTTTTTAAAAACTTAAATTTAGCAGGAAGACTTTCTGGTTTTGAAGAAAGAATCTCCAAAACAACAGGTGACATGAATATTATGATTCGTTCTGGAAAGATTATAAGTCTTCCTGATATCCCATTAGTTGGAGAAGCCAAAGATATTCAAATAATTAAAGGTAGCTTTATTTTGAAATTTCGTTCAGGTAAAATACTTATAGAACGAGGAAGTTTTGATACTTCTTGGTTTAAGTTTAACTTTTCTGGAACTATTCGGCTCTCGGATATAGTTTCTATGAGTGCCTTAGATTTGAAAATTTGTGCGACATCCCAAGAGAAATTTGCAAATGAAAGACCAGATCTAGCGGGAATGTTAGCAATTTTACCTCAAGAAAATGGTAAATCTTGTATACCTATCAAAGGTACGATTAAAAATCCTGAATTTAATTTGGATGCACTAACACAGGGTTCTAACCTAAACAGCAATCCTTCGCTTGAACAAAATTCATCCAATCCAAACACAGATCCAATTATTAAAGATTCAGAATCTACAAAAAGTCCATAATTTTAAATTACATAAATATAATTTAAATTGAGATTGGACAGTATTCTATATTAGGCTTTTGTTTATCTTCGTAGCTAGTAATCTATTCTCCCATTTCCAAAGGAGAATAAATTACAAATTGGGACTTAGTTTTGTTATAAGCAATCTTTCGAAGATCTAGTTAGCTACAACCAGTAGTCGCCCCACAAGAATTACACTTCAAGCAGGAACCATTCCTTACCATTTCAAAAGAACCGCATTCGGTGCAAGTATCTCCAGTGTAGCCCTTAGTTCTGGCTTCTTGGATTATCTTCATTGTATCAGATGCTGCTCGAATTTTGGTTACGGTTGCTGTAGCGGTTGCAATTCCAGATTCCGATCTCTCCTCTTTAGCACCCAAGGCACCTGATAAAGAAATTGGTTTTACATCTGTATGATGGACTATGCTCGATTCATAACTATTTGAGAGGGTAGGCTTTGCTGGAAATTCTTCAGCTTTCGGGTCATCAGAAAGTACTGTATTTGATTTTCTACCAACTTCATCCGCACGCAAATCTTCAGGGCTTACCTGAGCCAAATCATACCTTCCTAGATAAGTAACTGCCAACTCACGGAAAAGATAATCAATTACAGAAGTACTCATCTTAATGTGTGGGTTGCCAGATACCATACCATTAGGCTCAAATTTAAAGAAAGTAAAAGCTTCTACAAATTCTTCTAAAGGAACTCCATGTTGAAGTCCTAAGGATACTGAAATAGCAAAAGCATTCATTAAGCTTCGGAAGGCAGCACCTTCTTTGTGCATATCAATAAAGATTTCTCCAATTTGTCCATCCTCGTATTCCCCTGTTCGAAGATAAACCTTATGACCACCTACCATAGCTTTCTGGGTATATCCAGCTCTTCTATTGGGTAGTCTACGTCTTTGAGAAACATATTTATATACTATCTTCTCTGCTACTTCTTTGGTATGAGTTGAGGCTGAAGCAGTATTCAAAGGAATATTTGCTTCATCTTCATCATCAAAATTTAATAGTTCATAAACAGAATTCAATGGTTGGGAAAGTTTTGATCCATCACGATAAAGAGCATTTGCCTTGATCATCATCTTCCAAGACATGTAGTACGCATCTTTGATATCAACTACGGTAGCATCTTCAGGAAGGTTTATAGTTTTGGAAATCGCACCACTTATGAAAGGTTGTGCACCTGCCATCACACCTATGTGTGCTTGGTAGGAGAGAAATCTTTTTCCATATTTCCCGCACTTGTTCGCACAATCAAAAACAGGCAAATCTTTTTCTTTGAGGAAGGGGGCATTTTCAACTGTCATAGTTCCACAAACATAATCATTGGCTTGGTTGATTTCATCTTTAGTGAAACCCAAATGTTCCAAGAGATTGAATCCCATTTGATTGTAAGTTTCTGGCTGAATTCCAAGATTAACTTTTAAGAAATCTTCACCTAAACTGTATTTGTTGAAAGCGAATTGAATATCAAAGGCAAAAGGAAGATCTTTTTCTAATTTCTCAAGGATCTCATCTGTAAAACCTTTTGATTTTAACGCTTGGGTATTAATTCCCGGTGCACCACGGAAGGTTGAATGTCCTTTGCAATAGTTAACAATAGACTCTATTTCACTGGATGAATAACCTAATTTTTTCAGTGCAAAAGGTACTGATTGATTGATGATCTTAAAGTAACCACCACCTGCTAATTTCTTAAATTTTACTAATGCAAAATCAGGCTCTATTCCTGTTGTATCACAATCCATTACAAGACCGATAGTTCCAGTAGGAGCAATAACTGTTACTTGGGCATTTCTGTAACCATATTCTTTCCCAAGTTCCAATGCACGGTCAGAATCTTCTTGGGCAGATTTTAAAAGATAGGATGGGCAATACGCTGGATCAATTCCAATTGGAGTTATAGTAAGTGATTCGTATTCTTCTTTAGGAGCATTGTATGCAGCTCTCCTATGATTCCGAATAACACGCAGCATGTGCTCTTTGTTCTTTTTGTAACCATCAAAAGCACCTAATTCTTTTGCAATTTCCGCAGAAGTTGCATAAGCTGTCATATGCATAATTGCTGTAATTGCTCCTGTTATTGCAATTGCTTCTTTAGAATCATAAGGAATGCCCATAACCATTAACAAAGAACCTAAATTAGCATATCCCAAGCCTAAAGTTCTAAACCTATAAGAAAGCTCAGCAATTTCTTTCGACGGAAATTGTGCCATAGTTACAGAGATTTCCAAAATCAAAGTCCAAATCTTACATAGGTAACGAAAGTCTTCTACTTTAAAGCTAGAATCTTCCCAATTGATAAACTTTTGTAAATTAGCCGAGGCAAGGTTGCATGCTGTATTATCTAGGAACATATATTCAGAACAAGGATTGGAAGCATTGATAGCACCATCTTCTGGACAAGTATGCCATTCATTAATTGTGGTATGGTACTGAGTTCCTGGATCTGCAGATGCCCATGCAGAATAAGAAATCTTTTCCCAAAGATCTCTTGCTCTCAGAATCTTAGATGCTTTTGGTTCTCTATTTTCCTTAGATGCTTTTTCTTTTTCAGTTCTATTGTATAAATTCCAATTTTCATCTTTATCCACTGCAGCCATAAATTCATTGGATACTCGAACTGAGTTATTGCTATTCTGTCCTGAAACTGTATTGTAAGCTTCGGACTGCCAATCTGTTGTTAATTCATCAAAGACGATTTCTTTAAACCCTTGTTTTGCTAAGTCTATGACTCTTTTGATATAATTGTCAGGTACAAAAGATTTTTTTGCTTCTTTGATTACTTTCTTAAGGTAGATATTTGTATGTGGATTGAAACGATCATCAGTGTTCAGAGCATTACCTTTTTCATCTTGGTGGCAGGCAAGCATCACCGCGTTCAATAATCTATTATTGATAATTGATCCAGTTACCAAAGAGGCTACTTTTTTTTCTTCTTCAACCTTCCAATCAATAAACTCTTCGATGTCTGGATGATCTAAATCTAAACAAACCATCTTAGCAGCACGACGAGTGGTTCCACCCGACTTAATTGCTCCAGCGGCTCTATCTCCAATTTTAAGAAAACTCATCAAACCAGAGCTTTTGCCACCACCTGATAAGGGTTCATTCGATCCTCTTAGGTTGGAGAAGTTTGTTCCCGTTCCTGAACCATATTTGAATAAACGAGCCTCTCTAACCCAAAGATCCATGATTCCACCTTCATTTACAAGGTCATCATCCACACCCTGGATAAAGCAGGCATGTGGTTGAGGGTGCTCATAAGAAGAAGCTGATTTAGTCATCTTCCCAGATTTAGGATCCATATAAAAATGACCTTGGGATTTCCCATCAATGCCATAGGCCCAATTCAAACCTGTATTAAACCATTGTGGGGAGTTTGGAGCAGCCATTTGGGAAGCAAGCATGAAGATCACTTCTTCATAGAAGACTTTAGCAGATTCTTCATCGGTGAAGTATCCATATTTATAACCCCAATAGGTCCAACAGCCAGCTAAGCGATGAAATACTTGTCGAGAATCTGATTCCCCTGTGAATCTATCTTCTGGTGCTAGAGATTCTAATCTTTCAGTATCAGGCTCGGATTTTTGTAGCCATTCTGGAATCCCTTTTTCATCAACTTTTCTGAGATATTTTGGAATTCCTTTGCGACGGAAGTATTTTTGAGCAAGAATATCTGTCGCAACCTGAGACCAGAAATCAGGAACAGCAACGTCTTTTGCTTCAAAAACTACAGAACCGTCAGGATTTGCAATTTTTGAATTTCTTTTAGACCACTTGATGTCAGGATAAAGCTCTTTTTTATTTAGTGTAAAATGACGATTTAATTTCATAGGATTTGCCCTCTCCAATCTGCAAAAGATGATTATGTCACACTAGATAGAATCCAATTCAAGGGCATTCAAAAATTTGCCCGAGGATGTTAAAATTTTTAAAAATTCTATCCAAAAAAATCAATAGTAACTTTGAGTTTTTTTCTTGCCACTGCAATGACCTCTAAGAACATGTCCCTAACCTGATAATCCCCTTTAGCTCAGTCGGTAGAGCAAATGACTGTTAATCATTGGGTCGCTGGTTCGAGCCCAGCAGGGGGAGCAGGTTCTCTTTTCTTTCATTTTATCATTAGACAGATTCAGATTTTATGAGTTTTGTCCTTATTTTTTCCTTAATAATCCTAATTTACTTCAAAAATTTGATTTTCTTCCTTCTTTTCTCAAATTAAATTTAAAAATTTCTTTCCAAGTATGGATCATTCTATAGTTTCCTAAGTTTACCTAAGTATAAGGGAATGAATCATGAAGCAGAAAAAGATAATTGTTATTGGTGCTGCTCTAGCTGGTCCAACGGCAGCTTCCAGAGCACGAGAAATGGATGAAAATGCTGAAATTATTTTATTAGAAAGAAACACCAGAGTTAGTTATTCACTTGCTGGGCTATCTTTTCATTTAAGCAATGAAGTAGCTTCTTTAGAAGATTTAAATAAAGAAAGAGAAGATTTCTTTGAAAAAGTATATAATATTAAAGTTTTAACTAAGACGGAAGTTCTTTCCATAGATAGAAAAAAGAAGCAGCTAGTAATCATAAAAGATTCTAATAAGTCTATTTTAGAATATGATAATTTAATATTTGCTACAGGTGCAGCATCTTTACATCCTCCTGGTCTTCCCAATGTAAAGAACTTTAGGTTTTTTAGAACTTTGGATGATTTGGCGGCAATCAAAGCTACTCTTGACCAAAATAAAAAACGATTCCTAGTCTTAGGAGCAGGCTCTATGGGTCTGGAGGCTGTAGATGGCTTAGTTCGAGGAGGTGCAGAAGTTACTTTATTAGAAAAAAGTTCACAAATTCTACCTAAGTTCGGAGAAGAAATTTCCAAAATAGCCGAATCAAAATTAAAAGAAAAAATTAAAATAAAAGTTGGATTCAAGAATTTAGAATTCAACACAGAAAATGATCAATTAATATCTGTTACTGTTGATGGAACAAAGATCGAGACCGACTTCTTAGTTTCTGCAATTGGTGTCAAACCAAGGACAGAGTTATTAAAAGAAAGTGGAATAAAAATCAATAAAGATGGAACTGTACCTATTGATAAATATTGTAGAACTTCTGATAAACATATTTTTGCCTGTTCCATTTGCGTCTCAGTTCCAAGTATTTGGGGAGAGGAATGGATACCACAAGCAGCAGTTGCCGATAAAACAGCCCAAGTAGCTGGAGCAAATGCAGTTGGAAATAAATTTCAAATTGGAGAATTTACTTCATCTATGATTGTACGACTACCAACTGGAGAAGTTGGTAGAGTAGGTCATTCTCAAGATGAAATAATTAAAAAACTAGGTAAGAAAAATATCGGAATGGCTTTCTTGAAGTCATCTAACATAGAGCCTTATATGCCCAATTCAGAACCCTTTTATTGTGTATTGTATTATAATAAAAGAAACAATAAAATATTAGGAATGGAAGCATATGGAAAAGAAATAAAATCAAGATTAGATTCTATTTCAATAGCTATCTTGAAAGGAGTTGAGCTTAAAGAACTATCCCAAATGGATTTTGCTTATTCACCAGCCTTTGGCACTGCTCGCGATCCTATGAATTCCATTGCAACTATAGCAAATTTCAAACAAGATAGATATACTTCTTGGATCCACCCTCGTAAGATTTATGCAGAACCTGAATCTTATTTTATTGTGAATATTGGTTTAGAAAAATTTAAATCCACACTTGAAATATATCATCTACCACTCGAAAATCTTCGCTTAGAATGGAAATTACTTCTTGAAGAATGGAGGAAGTCTCATAAACCACATTGTGTCTTATTGAGTAAATCAGGAAGAAGAGGTCATTTAGCTTTAAGAATTCTTAAATCTTTTGGAATCCACTCTAAGAACATCTTAGGTGGCTTCGAACTTTTCACCCTTTTCGGTTCAAAAGAATGACAGAATGGGCCAAAGCAAATGCAGCTGATAGAGAAATCTATGATCCAGAAGAGATCTTCCAAGCAGGCGAAAGAAATCATCATATTTCCAATACAGCCTATCCTATGGCTCATGAATTAACCTGGAAGGATTATAGAATCTTAAATACCCATCATACTGTAAATGTAGAGAAAAGCTTTCAAAATCTGGAAAGTATCAATTTATACACTCATATACCATTTTGTGAAACAAGATGTTACTTTTGTGAATATACAGTAGTCAACAAAAAAGAATCTGATCTAGTAAATGAATACATGGAAGCTTTGAATAAAGAAGTAGTCCTATATTCAAAACTTCTAGGAAAAAAGAAAATACTGGGTTTTGATATTGGTGGAGGAACTCCATCCTTTATTCCTTCGAAACTCATGGAAGAGCATTTGAATGTGGTTCGAAATAATTTTCATATGGATTCCTCTATCGAAATAAGTATAGAGACAACTCCAAAAATTGCAAGTTTAGAATCTGATAAAATAAATGATTACTACCAAATGGGAATACGTAGAATCAGCATGGGAATTCAAGTTACCCAACCAGATTTACTGCGTGAGCTTGGAAGAGACTCCAATGGAATTTCGAATATAAAGAAAGCAGCTGAGACCATTCGTAGCTCTGGTTTTAAAAAATTCAATGTTGATTTAATGTATGGGTTTGCAAATCAATCTCTTCAAAGCTGGGAAGCAACTTTACAATTTGCAATAAGTTTAAATCCAGATTATATTACTCTTTATAGAATGAGATATAAACTAACAAGAATATCTGATCAAGCGAGCAAAGTAGAATTAAACCTAGTAAAGCAGATGGCTCAGATAGCCAAAGAATTCTTACACTGCTCTGGATATATTGCGAATCCAGGTAAAAATACTTACTCTAGAATTGAGAATGATACAGGAACAAGTCAGTATCTAACCAGAAGAGTTATACAAGGAAAACCCTACCTTGGCTTAGGATTGGGAGCACAAACTTATACTGATACTTCAATCTCCTATAACAGTGGGTCTATAGGAAAAAACCTGGCTCCTTATTTTGATAAAATATCTAAAAATATTTTACCCATACAAGATCTATATCATTTACCACAGTGCCAAATGATGGCAAAAATGGTTGCTGTGAGTTTTTACTTTGGGGAAGTAAATTTGCAATGCTTCATTGATAAATTTGGTTCCACATTACAGAAAGCTTATTCTCAATCCATTTCCTATGCTCTTTCAAAAGGTTTAATGGAATATAGACTTACAAATAACGGAATTGAGCTTACCAATATTTCTTCGAACAATCATCCTATAGAAAATTATGAATGTCTATCATTAACTGCACTTGGAGCTGAGAATTTCAATGGAAGTATTGCACTCTTCTATGCTAGTTCCATTCAAAAATACCTTATAGATAAGATAAAAGAAGACAGCACAGATTTTCGAAAAAATCAAAAATTATCTTTAGCTATAGCTTCCAAATAAAAAAGGATAGAGATTCAAACAATCTCTATCCTCATTCTATAAGATTCTATCTATTAAGAAGTTGTTTATTCTTAGGCTAGGTTCTCAGCTACTAATTCAGCAATATCTTTTACTTTTACCATATCTGTCTTTTCTTCTGCCTTGACACCATCAGTAATCATTGTGATACAGAATGGACAGGCTGTAGCTATGGTAGTTGCCCCTGTATCAACCAATTGCTTAGTTCGTTTGATATTAACACGATTGTTGTTTTGCTCTTCCATCCACATCTGAGCACCGCCAGCACCACAACATAAACCCTTAGTCTTATTATCAACCGCTTCAACTAATTTACCACCAGAAACCTTCTTAACTAAGTCTCTCGGATTTTCATAGTTGTCATTGTATCTTCCAAGGTAACAAGAGTCATGGTATGTAAATTTACCTGAATTTGCATCATCAGCAACTTTTACATCAATCTTCTTCTCTTTGGCAAGCATGTTGATATACTCTGAGTGGTGGTAAACTTCGAAATTTCCACCAAATTGAGGATACTCGTTTTTGATAGTATTGTAGCAATGTGGACAAGCTGTTACAATTTTCTTCACATTGTAACCATTCATTGTATCAACATTTTGTTGTGCTAAAGTCTGGTAGAGGTATTCATTTCCACCGCGTCTTGCAGAATCCCCAGAACAACCTTCTTCCGTTCCCAGAATTCCAAAATTTACTTCTGCTTTTTGCAATATGTTCACAAAAGACTTAGTTATAGATTTGTTTCTTTCATCAAAAGCACCAGCACAACCTACCCAATACAGAAGATCAACATTGGAATCTTCAGCCATGGTTTTTACTCCAAGACCTTCTGCCCAATCTGCTCTGGTGTGTGCTCCAACCCCCCATGGGTTAGAATTGTTTTCCATTTTTGTAAATGCACCTTGCAATTCAGGACTCATTTTGGATTCAACTTGAACCAAATGTCTTCTCATTTCAATAATAGCGTTTACTTGGTTGTTACCAACTGGACAAGCTTCCACACAGGCGTAACAAGTTGTACAACCCCAGAGTGCTTCTTCAGAAAGTCCTTCATAGTTGTTAATGACGCTTGTATCTAAGGCGGCTACTGCTTCAGCTGCCTCTTCTTTAGTTTTGCCAGCAGAAACCCTGTCAACCTCAGCCATTTTGTCCATAAGTGCATGTTTCAAATCCACTATGATAGCTTTCGGATTCAAAACCTTGTCTGTACGATTTGCGGGACACTGAACCTGGCATCTTCCACATTCTATGCAAGAAAGTCCATCTAGTAGATTTGGCCATGGAAAATCCTCAACACGGTTTGATCCCCAAACATCGTTCTCATCTTCTAGATTTAATTTAGAAAGTGCACCCTTCGGTGTATCGGTTGCAAAAAAATAGTTCACTGGAGCAAAAATCAAATGACCATGCTTGGAAGTTGGAACATAAAGCATGAATGCAAAGACGGTAAGGATATGACCCCACCACATTACGATAAATGCGGTATCAGCTCGATCAAAATCAACACTAAGCAAGCTCCAAAATTTTCCAATTCCAGAAGCAATGAAATCCGCCTCAGCATTGTAGTAATTGCTTGCTACAGATTTTGCACCTTCACCAAGAAGAGTAGTAATCATTAGGGTTGAAATCATAGCTATTACAATGGCAGATGCAGGTGAATGAACATCTAAACCTTTCGCTTTCTGAATCCAACGTCTATAGGCAAAAAATCCAAGTCCAACCAAAACGAATATAGAAACTATATTTAAAATATTGGTGTAAATATGTTCCAAAGTAGGTGAAACCAAAGAACCAATTAAGGTAAATTTATAAGGATCATCCATAGTCCAGCCCACAATACCAGCAACCATTTGGCTACTTGTATGAATTAGATAAGTGATGAATCCGTAAAAAATAAAAGAGTGCATAATCCCACGGACGGGTTCTTTAAAGTTCTTCTTTTGGAGAATGACATTCTCAAAGAAACTTTTTAATCGGAAACCGATGTTGAGACTTTTACGCGCATCTTCGTTAAACTTTGCTGGTCTTGCCCTGAATACTAGATTCAAGCGGTAGATAACAGCTCGTACGAAAACTACATTGGCTACTGCGAACAGTATGATAAAAATAGTGTGAAAAAGAATTCTGGAAACTTCCATCAGAATGATTGCCTTCTAATTTGGTATTTTATGTATACCAGGCTAATTCAGGAATAAGCGTTGTCGATTAAAATATTTCTAGTCTAATTAAGGAAAGAAAAAAGAAGATTCATCTATGTCCCAAGAACTATTTTCCTACAATCCCAAGTCTCCAACAGATAGAATTCTCATCTCAGCTTCCGAAGGTAAACGAATTACCCCCGGTGAGGCCTTGCAACTTTACAAAGAAGCTGACTATTTAAAGGTTATGTCTGTAGCTCGCCACTTAAGAGATAAAGTTCTTAGCCATGAATATGCTAGTTATACAGGCTTTAGGGTAGTTAATTATACAAATTACTGCAATGTTGAATGCAGTTTCTGTTCCTTTATGGATGAGATTGGAAGTGGGAAAGGCTATAACCTTACCGAGAAAGAAATTTTAGAAAAAATGGATTACTCTGTTCAAATGGGCGCTGATCAAATTTTTCTCCAAGGTGGTGTAAATCCTGAATTACCTTACACCTATTATCTAGAGATACTGAGATCCATTCGCAATAAATTTCCTAAAATGCACATTCGTGCCTTTTCCCCAGTTGAAATAATTAACCTTGAAAAGATTACGGCTAAGCCTCTTAAAGAAGTTCTCATTGAACTTAAAGAAGCCGGCTTAGATTCTGTTCCAGGTGCAGGTGCTGAGGTGTTAACAGAAAGAATGAGGAATATCATTTCTCCCAAAAAAGCTTCAGTGGATGAATGGGTTAGAGCCATGGAAACTTGCCATGAAGTAGGGCTTCCAGGTTCTGCAAATATTGTAATTGGTTCGGAAGAAACGAAAGAGGAAGTAATTGAGCATTTAAATGTAGTTAGGAATTTACAAGACCGAACAGGAGGATTCTTATCATTTATTCCATGGACTTTTCAGCCTCAGACTAAGAAATTTTTTATACGACATGTTCCAACACATGAATACTTAAAAGTTTTAGGAATTTGCAGAATCTTTTTAGACAATATTCCACATATAGAAACATCTGTTATGGTATTAGGCAAAGGAGTTGGTGAACTTGCCTTGTATTCGGGTGCAGACGATATTTCCTCTATAGTTATTGAAGAAAATGTTCTTAGATCTTTTGGATTAAAAACAGAAAAAGAAGCTATTAAATTTTTGACAGGAGCTGGTTTTCAAGCAAAAAAGAGGGATCTTTTTTATAATTATGCAGAACCAGTAGAACAAACTTTGGCTTAGTTTTAGTAATATGTTGAAATGGTTGTTTGATTACTAATAGATAAAGATTCTATTTTCTTTTTTTTCGAGTAAAAAGTTATAAAAAATTCTAACTTTTTACTAAGATGACTTTGTTACGACCTTCCATTTTTGCTTGGTACAGGGCTTCATCTATTGAATGGTATAGTTCATCAAAAGATTGATTTTTTCTTCCATGAGTTAGAATAATTCCTACACTAGCCGTAACTTGGTTGTATTTTTTAGAATCATTGTAGATAGGAATAATGGCTTTTTCTAAATCCTTACGAATCTGCTCTGCAAATTCTAATAATTCTTCAACTTGAATTTTATTTGTTAGTATACAAAACTCATCACCTCCGATTCTTGCAGCTATATCGCCCGTGCGAAGTTTATTCAGTAAGATTTCTGAGAATTTAAGAATGGATCTATCACCTTGAATATGACCGTAACGATCATTGATTTTTTTTAAATAATCTAAATCTAAAATAATTAAACCAAAAGTATAATCTTCTTTTTGAGAATTCAATATCCTTTCATTAAATGAATCCAATAAATATCTTCTATTATACAAGTTTGTGAGTGTATCCAAGTTGCTCAATTTTTGGATTTTTGAATTAATCAACTTAAGGTTTGCCAATGTCTTGGCAAGTCTTTGGTTAGATCTATAATCTTCAAATCGCCAATAATTAATCATAGTATTAGCTACAAATCCTATGAAAACCAAGATACACATATTCAAAAGATTCTGGTTCAATAGATGATTGTTAATG
>PEQN01000014.1 GCA_002786225.1 Leptospira sp.
GTCTTTACATCTGGATTGTTATGCAATACTGGGAAAATCGTGCTTTCTCAGTTCTTTCAAGGCATCCTTTTTAAAATCAAAAACGAAATCCAAGAAACAGAAGAACCTTTTTATCTTATTGAAAGAAAATACCTGGGCTACACCCACATGGAGATTAGTGAAATTATTTTAAAGAATTGGAATTTTCCAGAAGAGCTAGTGGATGTTGTTGCTCATTACAGTAATCCAGAAGATGCAAAGATAGATCCTGTACTTGTTTCATTAGTACATATTGCAAATACCTTAGCAGTAATTTCAGGAATTGGTATAGACATAGGTGGGATTAGTATTCCACTTTCCAAGTTCGCCTTAGATAAGACAGGTGTAAGCGAAAAGGACATAGAGTTGTATTTTACGAAGTTGCCTGAATTAGAAGCCCATATTGCTGAACTCATCAACCAATGAAAAACATTGCTCTTATAGGTCCCAGGGGAGTTGGAAAATCAAAAATTTCTAAACGCATCTCAAAGATAACTGAGTTACCTGTACTTTCTACTGATTCTTTAGCAGTCTATGAAACAGGAGGAATTTCCATCTCTGATTTTGTGCTTAAACACAAGGGAGATTGGCGACCTTTCCGAGATTTAGAATTTTCCATTCTTCAAAAACTTTCAACTGCTCAAGGTATCATCTTGGACTGTGGTGGAGGAATCCTTTTCGATGTAGATGAAAATGGAGAAGAGATTCTGAGTGAAAGGAAGGTCAGTATTTTAAGAGAAATTGCTATGATCATTTTTCTTGATAACGACATTGATCATTTAGTAGAAAAAGTAAGTTCAGATAAAACTCGCCCGACTTTGAATACTAGGAAAAATTACAAAGACATTCTTAAATTCCGTATTCCCCACTACAAGGAAGTTGCTAACTACCGACTGTACTTAGGTGAGATGAAAAAAGAAGAAGCAGCCAAAAGAATTATTGAACTAACTGACATTCACTGATTTAGTACCACTCTCTCGAAATCCACCAGATAGTCTTCTTCGAGAAACCCAAATTTACGAATAGATTCTGGAGTAAAAAGAGCGATGATACCATCCGATTTTGCAACTATGGTTCCCTGCTCGTTTTTTATTTCTGCATAGACACTCACTTCTTTATTTGATATCTTTTGAATAATATGACCTCGTGTTTCCAGTTTATCTCCAACGAACACAGGTTTCAAAAATTCAACAGACATCTTCTTAGTTAAGATATAAGATCTTTCTAAATAGATTGCTGCCCAAGCCATAGTTTCATCTAGAATGGTAGCTAGAACCCCTCCGTGAGCAAGATTGGACCAGCCTGCTAGGTGCTGAGGAATATGAGTAAACGATCTAACTTGTTTTCCATTTGATTCAAATTCCATTTTCAATCCAACTTCATTTGCTCCGCCGCAGCCGAAGCACATTTTATAGGGAAGATTTTTAACAGGTTTCCAAATTTCCATCAGTCAACTGCAACGAAAACTTCTTCTGCTTTTAGAATTAATCCTGATTTGATTTCAAGAAGACGAGCATTCACAAAAATCCCATCGCCATACTTATACATAATTCCTGTGATAATTCCATCTAGCTCAAGAGCCTCAGCGACTTTTGAGATAGTAGCAATATCCATATCCCCACTTAAGCTAAGACCTTTTGAGCTTAAGATTTTGCCATAAATGCCTCTATCTAATACTTTGAAATTCCCTTTCTTAACAAGCTCTGTAGTTAGTTTTTCAGAAATGAGTTCACCTAATCTAGGCTTAATGATGTTTTTATCTTTATCATAGAAAGTAAGGACAATGATTTTTTTATCTTTTAATTGAAATCCGCCCTCACTCAATGAATTTGCAAGAATTTGAATTGGTGTTGGAGCAGGAGGTTTCGAAATCCGTCTTTCTTCATCATCGAAGAAGCAATTTGATACTAAGATGAAAATACAGGCAATCGTTAATCTATAAAATAAAAGTTTCATGCTAGAAATTGACTTCCATGCCCAAGGTGGTTGCATATTCATAAAATGATTTTGAGTTAGTAGCTGGATTGAGAGGGGCTACACTTGAATTTAGATAACCAACTCCCATCATACCAGGTGGCTGGTTCTGGAAATTCAAGAAGAAATTGGATTTAGACCCATCATTGGTCTTACCTCGTATGGAGGCGGTAAATGAGGGAGGTGTCTTAGCATCTGATGTATTGTTTCGAATAAGTCCATTTTGGTTCGCAATATTGTATTGATTGCCACCTAAGTAAAGTGAGTATTTCTGTGCTGGATCAAGGAATACAATAAAACCTAATGATGCCGCATCTTGCTTTGGTTCCCATTGACTCATAACAGATCTTAGATCTGTTGAATTTAATTTATAATCATACTTAACATTTAAAATTACATTTTTCTTTCCAAAGAATACGGACATTCTTCCGCTATCTAGAGTTGTACCATTAGATGAGTTAGAAATAGAATTCGCATTACTTGCATTATTAAAAACTGCCGTCTGTACCATCACAGACTTCGAAGGTCTGAAATTAGTTTGCCATTCAAATGTTCTTTGGCTAATTCTATCCTTTTCAGAAATTCCAACATCTACAAAATTATTCCCATTAGAAGATCTAAATGAATTCAATTGATTTTGGTTGCGATTGATTTGAAAGCTGGTATCTCCAGCCACTAGTCGAGTCGATATAGAATTGCCAGCAGAAAGATTGATCCCTGCAAGTGCATAATTTTTGGCCTCTGCATCTCTTTGTCTATCATCGAAAACATCTCTAGAGGATGTAGTAACAACAGCAGACAAAGATCGATTGATAGCAAATCCAAGCTCCATGTTTCTAATCTGATTGCTATTATTAGATCGAATATCATTAAATCGAAAGTCCGTGTTGTATATTGGTCTATTGAATGAAAAATTATCAGTAGAAGAGTCCATACTAAGATTCAATTTAACATCACCATTATTGTACTGAAACATCTTAGTACGAGGGTCATTGCTACCAACAAAATATCGATTTGATTTGAAGTTAGAAATGTTTAAAATTTGATTTGAACTTCTACCAGAATATGACCAATTCATTTCAGACTGATTCAATAGCCTGGTGTATGATTCAAGATCCTTAGGTGTTATGCGAAGCTGAAAAACCTGTGAAGATTCTTTAGCTTGCTTAAATTGATTAGTTTCCCGAGATTCCCTCTTCTTAATTTCATTATAAAAACCAGGATCCGGATCTTCTTGAAAATTCCCTTTCATTACGGAATCATCTTGAACTGGTGCTATAGCAATCACCGCAAGCAATCCTACCCCCGATAAGAGAGAAACTAAGATGGAAGATTGGAGATTGAAAATACCTGCGAATTTCATCAATGCAAGAAAATTATCGGCTAATACTGAGCCTGTAGAGCTAATTTATTAATATAAGACGAGAAATCAAACAATAATCATAGCATCACCGTAGGAATAAAATCGAAATTCATTTTCAATAGCTTTTTGGTATGCTTCTAAAATTAGCTCCTTATTCGCAAATGCAGAGACAAGTAATAGTAAACTACTCTTTGGCAAATGAAAGTTTGTTATAAGTCCATCAATTGTGTCGATTGTGTCATTTGGTGTGATAAAAATATCAGTTTCACCTTTCCAGCCTGATTGAGAATGGGGATCAACGAATCTCTTCATACTTTCCAAGGCTCTTAAGGTCGTAGTTCCTAAACAGATTCTTCTTGAACCCTCAGTGCTAGCCTTTTTCCAAGAATCTATGGTTGATTGGGGAATGGATACTTTCTCGCTATGCAATTTTTTCTTAATAACATCATCCTGAGAAATCGGTTGAAAGGTTCCGTAACCTATGTCCAAGGTAATGGGCGAAAATTGAATACCCATGCTTTCAAGATTTTGTTTTAATTCTTCGGAGATATGAAGTGAGGCTGTAGGAGCTGCAACTGAACCAGATGTCTTTGCAAAAATAGATTGGTATCTTGACTCATCTAAATTATTAGCTTCTCGTTTCATATAGGGAGGTATAGGTAGATTCCCTTCTCTTTCAAAAAATTCTTCGCCTATAACTACATTAGGTGAAAGAATACAATCTTTTTCTCTTTTTTCTATCACCTGAAAAACGACGGATTGTGAGGGAGATGTAAGGAAATCACCTACTTTTAATTTTTTAGCATTTTTCAGTAAACAGACCCAAGTCTTGTTGTCAGGACTTTCTATAAAAAGTGCTTCATGTTTACGGAATTGGGATTCATCTTTTTTTCTATGGATAGTAAAATTTAAAAATACCCTTCTTTTGGATACTCGTGTTTCGTTATAAAAAATTCTATCACTAGGATAAAGATGTGCTATAATATTCTTGAAAAAAGGTTCAATCGTAATTCTACCAGATTTGCGATCTACAACCATGAGCTTAGATTCATCTCTTTTCTCAGTGGGGTAGCGAGCAATTCTTGATTCATCTAGATGAAAGTCAAAATCCTGTAAATTGATCACAAGGAAAGCTTGAAAGAGTGGGGGTATATTGTCGAGTGGTTCCTATGTACCTATCTAAAATCTGTATCGGATTTTTGTTCCTGTTTCTTGCTTGGAATGGTATCAGCCGGTATACAAATTCTACAGACTTCCAAGACTACTATTCAGCATCCCAAATGTTTATGGCTGGGGAAGATATTTATGCTTACGAAGACATAGCCAAAGCCCAAGGAAAGATTAAATCCTTAGAAGACATCTTTAAACCAGAGATGGCTCCTCTACTTGATAAATTAATGAATCAGACTGGGAGTTATATTTACCCTCCAACATTCGCTTTTTTATTGATCCCTATTTCCATTTTTGCTTATCCCACCGCATCTTTGGTTTTCTCCATACTTAACTTTATCTCATTAGTTTTTGCATTTTATTTAATGATCCAATACTTTAAGCCATTCACCAATCAAAACACACTGATTGTAGCTTGCTTACTTGCTTTGGTTTTGAACTTTCGCTTTCTTGAAAATCATGTCAATAACAACCAAGTAGGATTCTTTTTAATGCTTTTGGTTATGCTCAGCCTTTCCACGAAGAGAAATTACTTGAGTGGCTTCTTCCTTTCCCTTGCTATTATTATAAAATTAACGCCTGCTATATTCTTGGTCTATTTTTTTTGGAAGAGAAGATATTCTGCACTTTTATATACTTTCTTATTCCTTGGATTTTGGTTTCTCCTTCCAGGTGTTTTCTATTGGGATTACAATTTAAAAAATTGGTTAAATTGGAATGAAATGATTCTTCAATCAGTTATGAAAACTCCTGTATTTCGTGCTTGGAAGAATAACCAGAGTATGATAGCAACACTTGCAAAATATTTCATTGAATTTGCAGATCCAATCAACCAAGCCAATTATAAAATGCCTTGGATTAAAATGAATCCCGAAAGCGTTATTCGTATTTTTAATGGGATATTTGTAGTTTTTGGATTATTACTTTTGCACCTTCTTTATAAGGCAAGAATTCTTGGAAAATATGCAAGTGATGCAAGAGTGATATCAGCTCTCTTTGTATTGAGTGTTATCTTCAGTGGAATTTCTTGGGTACATACCTTTTGCTTTTTTCTCTTTCCAGTAATTTACCTTTGTATAGAGTATTTCGAAGGTGGCATGTCTAAATGGAATAAAATTATTTTCTGGATTGCTAGCTTACTATTAGTTCTTCCTAACCGAAATTTTGTAGGTGAAGGATTTGAATCCATGTTAATGATGTTTTCTGTTCTGCTTTATGCTGGGATTTTGTATTTTTTACTACTAGTTTTCTACCAAGAAGAAAATTAAATTATGAATAAGAGATTACATTTGAATCGTAAGATCAAGGTTGGCTTAGATGCAAGACCACTTGCGTACGGAATGACCGGAAATAGTAGATATTTGATCAAGGTTTTGGAGCATCTTAGCTCTTGGGATGATAGATTTGAAATTCAACTTTATAGCCACAAAGAATTGCATCCCATGTTCACTTATATTTTAAATTCCAGCGGGATTCGATCTATAGAGCTAAATTCAAAAATCCCTGGTCCAATTTGGTTGCACACTCGCTTCCCTTATCTTGCAAAAAAATACAAAGCAAATTTACTCTGGGGAAGCTTGCAACTTCTTCCGAAGTTTGGTAAATTCTGCCCTCAGATTGTTAATTTCCATGATTTAAATGTGATTTCAGCACCATTAACAATGGCTAAGTGGAATTATTATCAGCATAAATTATTCGTACATTCTACACTTATAAATGCTGATAGAGTTCTTTGTTTGTCTAAGAACACCATGAACGAAATCCTAGCTTTCAAACCAATTACACAAGATAAACTAGTAGTCGTTTATCCTGGAGTTGATAGTATTGCAAGCAAAGGAGAATTGCCTAAAGAAGGCAAGGCTTGGGGCAAGTTTCTATTTACCTTAGGAACTCTAGAACCACGTAAAAACTTAAAATCTGTTTTAAATGCCTATCTTAAACTAAAAGAGTCAAACCCTAAATATCCATATTCCTTTATTATTGCTGGTCGAGCTGGATGGGGAGAAGAAGCCCAAGATCTATACACTAAACTAAAGTTAGGCGAATGGGAATCCAAATCTGTCTACTTTATAGAAAATCCTTCGGAAACAGTCCTAGCAACACTTTACAAAGCTTGTTCTGGGTTCATTTTTCCTTCGACTCATGAAGGATTTGGTCTACCTCTCCTGGAAGCAATGAGAGAGAGAAAAGTCTGCATAGCATCCGATATACCAGTTTTTTCGGAAATACTAAATCGCAAGGAAGACATTTTGGTTCCTGCCTTAGATTCAGATGCATGGCTAAATGCGCTAATTGCATTTCAAAAGAAAAAAAATCTTTCTAGAACTTGGCATTCAAAGGAATGGACTTGGAAAGGTACCGCAGAAAAAATAGCAAGAGAGATTGAGCAATGCGCCAAGTAATTGACAAATACAAAATGTTTTTAGAGAAGAAGAGAAAAAAGTTCTATCAAAGAAACACAGGAACCCAGTTTGCAAAAGAATTGAAATTTAATAAGTTTCCTGGCATTTTGATAGCATTTCTTATTTTCGGAATTTTAATCTATTGTGTACGATATGTATTCTATATTTCGGAATTTCTTGAATGGTTTGTTCATCTTCTTGAGATCCCAAAAGTACTAAAGCTCCCTTTCCTAGATAACAAGGATTTCTATCGATTTCCTGCTCTGGCGATTTATGCTTACTTAAGTTTGGCTGTTCTTTATGATCTATCTAATTTTTTACAATCCAATTTGGGTTTAAGATGGATACTAACGGACGATAGTTTATATATTGCCCGTAAACAAGGGTTGCATTGGAAAATAATTAAACTCCCGAAATCTAAGGTTGCAAAGAATTGGCAATGGAATAGAGGATTCTTTCTCGACGTACTTTCTTTAAATAGAATTACTTTTAGTTACAAAGAGAAAGAATACACTTCTGGCTTTTTCTCCCCCAAAAAGAATGCAGAAATTATCAAAAAGCAATTCCAAGAAAAATAATAAGCTTAGATCAATCAATGCGCTAATTATAGTTAGCCTACTTATATTGGTATTTTTCCTTTTTTTATTTAATGTAAGATTTTTGTCCAGATTTTTCGATTGGGATTCCTCAGTGTATGCCTTGAACATACAAAGAAATCGCTTGTATTCTGTTTTTTTTAACCCACACCATTTAGGATTTGAGTCTTCAGGTTTCCTTTTTTGGAAAATATGGCAATCTCTCTTTCATAATTTTGATCTCATGTTTGCTCTTCGAATTCGCATACTTCTCTTTTCTTGTGCATTTATTTATAGCTTCATCTATATAGTCTATAGATTTTATGGATCGCTTTTGCAATCAATAGCTTTAGGTGCTTGTGTATTTTTCTCCCAAGGGTTTTGGTTTTATAGCAATCACAACGATACACCTATGATACATTCTTGTTTGGTTTGCCTTTTGTTTTTTAGTTTTGTATATATAGCAAATACCTATGTAAATAAGAAGAGATTATTTAGTATAGGATTATTGCAATTGATGACTCTGTATTTTCATCAATCCAATGCAATTCTGTTTCCAATGGCTATCATTTCCATCTTGATAACTGAGAAATGGGATGAGAAAGAATTTCCTTTAGCTAAAAGACTTTATGCTGCATTCATATACTGCCTGCTAGTTGGTATCTTCATTGTCGCAAGCTACCTATTTGTAGGATTTATTATTCTTGAACGTGACCTTCATTCCTTTGGAGAGAAGCATTTTTCGTATTGGATGTTTTTATATGCTGCCCAAGAAAGATGGGGGATGAGTGGGACTGAAAAAAATTACTTTTACTACTTCTATAGAGGAATAGGTGATTCTTTCTTGAATTTCCAAGGAGTCAATTCTAAATTCCGAGTTGACCTCTTCAGTCCTCTAAGTGTGAAAAATGCAGCCTATAATGGGAATCTTTTTTTCTGGCTTTTAATTCTAGCTATGGGAATTTTGAATCTGAGAACAATGATACGCAAATTTCCCAAAGAGATGATCATCCTTTCCTTTTGGCTCATTCCATCCATACTATTTTATAGCTGGTGGGAGGGGTATTTCTTTGAATTTTGGGTGGGAGTTACTATAGGACTTTGGCTTTTAAGTTTCTATGTTCTAAGATCTCTTGAAATTCCAATATTTTCAAATACTTTTCGAGCAAGTGCGACCGTTTTATACTCGGTTATAGCCTTGTTTTTATTCAGTTTTAATTTTACGTACTCTACCCTACCTCGTTCTAAGGGCGTCCAATACGGCTATCTTGAAGGATTTAAAGATAAGGTAGAAAGAATTGCTAAAGAAAAAATTTATAACAACTAAATATGCTATTTAACTCAACTGAATTCTTAATCTTTTTTGTTGTAACTTTAATTTTAGGAAACTTACTAAAAAGCAAAATCCAAAAGTTGATGCTCTTAGTAGCTAGTTATATTTTCTATATGGGTTGGCATCCTGCAACTATATCATGCGATGCTTATCGATCCATCTCATGGATAGAATTCTGGATAGATAAATCTTTTTGTGAATACAAAATCAATCTATATATCTTGATTCTTCTAATAAGCACATTAATCGACTACTTTGCTGCTAGGTGGATGAACTTAGATAAAATTAGTCAAAACAAAAGAAAAATTCTTCTAACTGCTTCTTTAATCACCAATCTAGGTATACTAGCTTATTTTAAATACACTAACTTCCTAATAGGATTAGTTAATGATCTGTTCATTAATCCTGATTCTAGTTTTCCTAATGTTGATATCATTCTTCCTGTGGGAATTTCTTTTTATACTTTTCAGTCTATGAGCTATTCTATCGATGTCTTTAATCGTAAAATAGAAGCCAGGAAATCGTTATTGGATTTCGCAGTATATGTTGCCTTCTTTCCACAGTTAGTTGCTGGACCTATAGTTCGTGCTGAAACTTTTTTCAGAGATTTAGATAAAAGACTTCCTGTACTGACAGAAAATATACAGATTGCTCTCTGTTTAATTATTATTGGCTTTACTCGTAAGATTGTATTTGCTGACAATCTAGGGATAGTAGTTGATAAAACATTCGCCAATTATGCGACTATGAACCCATTAGAAATTTGGGTGGGAGTGCTAGCTTTTGGATGGCAAATCTACTTCGATTTTGCAGGTTATACAGACATAGCAATAGGTGTTGCAAGACTTTTTGGATTCCAATTCGATGCAAACTTTAACTTTCCAATGACGGTTAAAAATATAAGTGAGCATTGGAGCAAATGGCATATTTCCTTTTCTACTTGGATACGTGATTATATTTATATTCCTTTGGGTGGTTCAAGGATAAGTGAATGGATTACTTATAGAAATTTATATATAACCTGGCTTTTTGCAGGTTTGTGGCATGGAGCTGCATACCATTATGTTGCTTGGGGATTATGGCAAGGTATTATGCTGACAATTCACAGAGAATATTCCAAACTAGGATTCCCAGCTAAATTTAACCAAAAGTTTGGCAAGCCCTATGAAATACTATCTCGAATCATAACTATGTTCTTTCTTTGTTTTGGCTTTGCTATGTTTCGCGCAGAGACTCTCACTAAGGCTAAGGAAATTATTCTATCGATGTTATTTCTTGGCTCCTCCAAAACAAGTATCGAATCATTCTCTAATTATAATTATGCGATTGTTTTAATTTTATGTTTTGCAGCAAGTTCTTATTTTTCTAAAAGAAAAACAGATTGGGTAGTTTCTCATCCCAATAAATGGATCTATCCGATTTTTATTTTAGTTAATATTTTCCTCATTCTAATCTTTGGAGTAACTGAAAGTCAAAATTTTCTATATTTTGCTTTTTAAAAAGAAACCAATGAAAGAATATATTCAATTCATTCTAGATAAAAGATTATTAGTAGTATTACTTGTCCTCTTGGGTTTCGAACTCTGCCTTCAATTAGGAGCATATAAACCCTTACTTAAGAAAAACTCTTATGCAGCTAATGTTTATAGAATCACATCCCATGCCAAAGAAAATAAGGAGAAACTAAACCCTGATATTTTAATATTAGGTACTTCAGTTGCATTTGAAGGACTATCCGTCCGCATACTCAATGAAAAATTAGAATCACTCGGTTATAAAGTTCAATCCTTAGCTATACCTGGTTCTGAATTGGTTGTGCAGTACCAAGTACTTAAAGAAAATCTAGCTCTTTATCCAAATGTAAAAATAATCATCCATGTTATGGAACCTGGTATGCCTTGGGTTGATAGAAATGAATTGATTCTTCCAACACTTGCTATGCTTTCTGAAATAAATAATTTCAATGCAATGCAAACTATAAGTGATTTTGAATACCAGACTGGGTGGCAGGATTATATGTATCTTGCATTCAAATCAATTGCCTATAGAAGAGATATTAAAGATTTCCTTTCAGAGCCTCAAGAAAGAATTAAATTCATAGGAAGAGATATCCGTAACCCAAATACACACCCTTGGGATTATGATAATGATCACACAGAATCTATAGATTCCTACAAGATCTCTAATTTAGATGAGTGTATGAAAAAAGTTAATCCAGCCAATAATGAACCTATACCTCTCGGTTCTGACAAACGCCATAAAAAGATGCTATACGATACATGTGCTTTATCTTTAGTTACTAGTTTGGAAAATGGTGAAACAGAAAGTACGAAACGATACTTTCGCCGCTTAACAAAAATGTATGAGCTTGTTCCTAAAGATAAAATTAAAGTAATCCATGTTTTTGCTCCTTATTCTGAAATCATCTCCGATTTTGGTAGAGAAAGTCGTCAGCCTTTGTGGCAGAGAGAATTAAACAATGTAATGAAAAATGTATTCAATCAAGAAAAAGCTGATATTATAAATTTAGAAAGACTTTTGGATGGACCTGATAATGGAAAGTATTGCTTTGATTTAATTCATCTCAACCAACAAGGCAAAGAAATTTTCTCAAATACCCTAGGTGATATTCTTTTCCAAAGAATCAAAGCAAATAAATTATAAAACTTTAAACATTACTATGACTATTCAAGAAGCACAGGATAAAGTTGATGATTACATTCGAAACATTGGAGTTAGATATTTTTCGGAGTTAACAAATCTTGCTATTCTAATGGAAGAAGTAGGAGAATTATCTAGGCATTTTTCTCGTACGTTTGGAGATCAATCATACAAAAATGGAGAGAATCCGGACGATTTCAAGAAAGAATTTGGAGATATACTCTTCGTACTTATTTGTTTGGCTAATCAAACAGGTGTTTCTCTAACTGAAGTCTTGGAATCTACACTCAATAAAAATTCAAATCGAGATAAAGATAGACATAAAAATAACCCAAAACTTCAATAACAACGAATGAAAATTTGCATAAGGATTTGTATCTACTTATAAACTAAATTAAACTTGGAAATACCTAATTTTATTTTTTAAGCTTTCTGCCGTTTGAGAAACTCCATTAGAGTTGGCTGTCATCTCTTCTAATCCAGATGCCGTAGACTGGGTCAAATCATTGATATTATAGATTGCTTGAGAAACTTCTCCGATTGCATTTTTTTGTTCTTCCATTGCCAATTTAATTGCAGCAGTAATTTGGTTCAGTCCATCTACTTCTTGATTGACAAGTTGATTGATCTTGGATTGGGAATCCATTTGATGATTAATCGTTTTAGTCAAGTCTGAAAATGTATTAACGCCTTTAATAATTGATTGAATGAGTTGAGCAGTGTTGGAAATGATGATGGTTCCCTGGTCTATTTCTTTTTCATTAATTTTGATAAGATCATCTATTTCTTTGATACTTTCCGCTGTCTTATCAGCTAACTTACCTATCTCATCAGCCACTACAGCGAATCCTTTCCCATAATTACCTGCACGTGCAGCTTCAATTGCAGCGTTCAATGCAAGCAAGTTAATCTGCTCGGATATAGAAGTAATAATTTCAACAACAGAAGTAATCTCTTGTGAGGATTCACTTATTTTATTGATTGATTCCTTCATCTTAACAAGAGATACTTCTCCTTTTTGCCCTTCATCAACGATACTTCCAACTTTAGCAGATGCATCTCGAACTTTGATACCCATGTCGGAAATTATATGATTCATTTCTTCCATTTTATCCCTAAGAATAATTACTTTCCCACTTTGATTCTCTGCTTGGGTATTCACATGATCTACTCCAGCACTTACTTCTTCAATCGAAGCAGAAATTTCTTCAGCACTTGCTGCTTGTGTTTGAGCATTGCCAGATAAAGAAGTTAAGGCTGCTGTCATTTCTTCTGAGGATGAGGCAAGATCATCTGAAACTTCTTGGTTGGACTGAAGGATGTCCTTAAATTTTTGAATCAATGAATTTAAACTACTGCTAAGTACTCCTATTTCATCATCATTGAGAACCAGTAATTGATTCTTTAAATCACCCTCTGCCATTTCATTCAATCTACGAGAGGCAGATTTAAGAGGAGAAATTTTTTGACCTACACTATAAGCAAAAGCAAAAATAAAGAGCACTATCAAAGTAATGATCACATAGATAATTCGCAAAGTCGACTCTAAGGAAGGAGCTTCTATAGAAGCGTAGTCCAAAACAGCGACTATAGATACAAATTGATTCTCTAGTCTTAGTTCTTGTTTGATATAAAAGTGATTTCCAATTTTGAATTTTCCTATACTATCAACGGATTCATTAGATAGAGAATACCAATTGCTATTCGTAAAATTAGAATTTGATATCTTACTAATCACCTTATTGTCTTGGTCAATTAGAGCAAGGAACCCATTCTTACCAAAACTTGCTCGGCTTGAATATGAATCAAAATAATCAGCAATTCGGTAAACACCAACGAGGTATCCGAGAATTTTGGATTTATCATTCACTATTGGCCTAAGGACCGCTTGTACAGGATTACCAAATATAGAAACAAATACTTTGGAGGGTTTTGTTTCAAAAGATTTAGAATTGATCAACTCATTGATAGAAGGATAGGCATCTAATTTGCTTCCGATTATTTTACCTTCTTTATCATTCTTATAACTAGCAAACACTCTAGAATCTGAAAGTGTTATTACGAAAATATTCTCAAGAAAAAACTGTGATTCGTTGAGAGCTATACGATAAAAAATAGAATTTATTTCATCTCGTTTTCTTTGCTCTAAGGCTTTAACTAGAATTTGATCATTTGCAAATTCATTGTATATGGAGAGTTTGCTCTCATAAAACTCGGAGATCCCTTGGAGATTAGAAATATTCATATTCCGCATTTGTTCAGAATAAATTTTCAAAGTGGATTGAACTGCAAAAGTGTAGGACATCAAAGAAATAATAATTCCTATACTTAAGAATCCAATTCCCGCAAAGCCCACTATGATAACTTGTATTTTCGATAGAAAACTGACTTTCGATATTTGACTCTTGGGCAATACACCTAAACTGCGATATTTTGAAAATACAGCATTAGAAGAAAAATAGATTATGAGAATACTTAATAATCCTGTAATTAAATAGGTTCCAGAATTAATAAGCCCTTGGGTGGTAGTACCATTTGTAACATAAATTGTTGAGAAATAAGAAAATACAGATGGCAATGCCCATCGGTAAAATCCATTTAAACTTTGTTTGATTCCTAAATGATTGAATTTATCAAGTGCCTTATCATAATCATCTTCCGAAATCTCAGACTTGCTCTCTAATAAAAGAAAATACTTTTTAATTGGCCTAAGATGAATCGATAAATAGATAGTCACCCATACTATAGTGATCAAGACATAGACAATAGTAATCAAAAGTCCGGTTTTAATTTGAGATGCATTGGCATTGGAAAAATAGAAAGAGAGTAAAACGCTTAATGGTACTAAAACAGTGTAATTTAAAACTTCTGTTTTTAGAATATATTCTCGGAGAAATCTGCTATAAGTAATTCGAGTTGAATCCAACATGCTCATACATATAGTATCGGAATCCGTACTTGGATTGTCAATCCTTGGTTTAAAAAGAAAATTTTAAGGCAAAACTACCACCATAGATTTCTTTATCCCCATAGATTGCCTCCAAAGTGGCTTTTAATAAGAAAAAATCCAATTCTAAGCCACCGATAGCATAGGCTATGCTTCTTTTTGAGTGTCCAGTCGCAGAAGCATTCAAAGAAAGAGTTCCCGCTTGCTGTATGGATTTATCTTGGTTGAAAAACTGTTGGTATTCTCTAGGAATGTTTACTTCTTGCAATCCATTCGCTTGGATCACGAAGGGACCTGACCTTTGCAATTGAATGGAACTTTGTCCATTATTCCAGGTATAACCTCCACCCGTATACAAGGTTGCAATCCAGAATACAGTGATCCCTGTTCTAAGGTCTGCATTGTATGTTTTAGTTTCTGTAGCGTAAAAGAATGTAGTATCCCCACCCCATTTCCCTTGTACATTTTGCAATTCAAGTTTCTGTGCTTGCTCATTCTGGTACTGGATAGTATAATCTTGTTTGGAATAATGGTAGCCACCTCCCAAATTGAATCCCGTCCAAACAAAAATTGAATTCAAAAAGGAAACTGCTTCAACCGCTTGGAAGCGGATCATACCGCCTGCTGATTTGATGTTTCCTTGAAAACGAAGATTCTCTTGAGCAGATTGAAGCCCTTTTGCATCAGCTTCAGATACTTTAACATCCATTCCATGAAGGTAAATAGTAAAACGTCTTAGAAAAGAATCCTGGTCAAAACCAAGTATCCATCCAAGATTAAAATCAAGATTCACTGATGGGTTCAGAGAAACCCCACCATTAGGGAAATTTGGCAGTTTTATTTTGTCGGATTGAATCACCACATCGTCTTTTTTGGTTCCAGCAACTCCTAATCCAAATCCAATTTGAAATCTTTTGACATCACCAACTCCGACACTATTACTTACGATTTGGTTTAAAAAAGTAGTCTCTGTATTGTTTTTCAAAACTTCTTGAAGGTAAACAGATTCTATCTGAGTTAAGGTACCGTTTAATTCTTTGGTAATCCCACCCGGGAAAAAATTGCAAACGGAACTCGTGCATGTAAATTGAGCTTCTAGACGCGAGGAAAACAAAAAAACTACCGAAAATAACAATAAGAAAAAAAGATCGATCATACGTAGTTGTTTCATAGTTGTTCCTTTAAAATTATATGACAAACGAAATGCTTCAATCAATCATTTATTTCCGAATCATGTATGAATAATTTACGGTTTCTTATAGTTCCCCTATTAATTTTAGGGTATTTTTCCTTCTTTCAAGAAATTCCAAGCGAAGAGAGGAGAGAAAAGAAACAAAATCTACTTCGGGTTTTACCTGCTTTTCGTCCAGAAGAATGTGATTGGGCGATTCGAAAATTTATCTGCCTTCGTTGTCTGAAAAACGGAAAACAATATGCCCAGAATATCATCTTTGATTCGGAAGATAGACCTATGCGAATACATGGTTGCTTTTCTGAAAGGGATGGATTTATTCCTGTAAACGAAGGCAGAGATCATTCTACTGACTTCGAAGAATGAAATTCATGCTGGAATCTTTTTTTTCTTGCTATCTTATTCCCATTACCTAGGATTCTCGATATGAGTTGGAGAAGGTTTTTTAGACATTTTTTCTATAGGTTTCGAACTATCCATAGCAGTTTCTCTAAGGAAAGTTTAGAAAGAATTACACAAGCAATCACAGAATCAGAAAAGGAGCATGATGCCGAGTTGGTTTTTGCATTAGAATCTGCAATCTCACCACTTGTTGCCCTGAGAGGATATTCCGCTCGTGAAAGATCCATCGATGTATTCAGCCAACTAAGAGTTTGGGATACGGAAAAGAATTCAGGTGTTCTTCTCTACTTACTGCTTGCAGACCATGACATTGAAATTCTGGTAGATAGAGGAATCAATGCATTGACCAAGCCTGGAGATTGGGAAGCAATCTGCAGAGCCATGGAAGGAAATTTTCGAGAAGGGAAATTTGAGGAAGGTGTTAAATTAGGAATTTTTGAAATCACTAAGATTTTAAAGAAATATTTTCCTAAGACGACTGGAGATAAAAATGAGATTCCAAATCGACCTGTAATTCTTTAGGCAGGAGCCAGGAATTACAGATCAAACAGGTTTATTAAGATTCTTAAATTATTTTAAGCAGGTTTGGATAGAAGCAATATTGTTTGCCTTGTCTAGGCATTCTAGATCAAATTTACCTTCCATACAATCTTTCTTCAATTTACCCATGAGAGTTGCTTTCATAGGTGCAAATTTTGCTTTGTCTTCATCACTTGCAGCTGCAACGATCTTTTCAAAAAGACCATTTAATGTAGTCTCACACTGCTCACCTGTATACACAGATCCGCCACCGCAATTTGCAAAACCTACAACAATCGACAATACCGCAACTATTAGAAATTTTTGATTCATTCTACACGTCCTTTCTCTATTTAAAGGATATATTTTTGGAATAAGAAAAGTTGGAAAGCCCTTTTCCAAGTAGAAATTATTTTAATTGGCTCTTGGCGTCTTCGTATCCTTGGAGAATCAATTGGTTGGATTGTTTTTTAGAGAAATTCATTATGGAACCGAGACCTAGATTTCGAGTGGGAGCCACAGTGCGAATTCGAATACTTGAGGTTTCATGCCCAAAACTATAAAGAAAACCCTCTATAGGAGACATTTTCTGAATCTTCTCTCTTTCCATTTGTAGAAATCTATGAATCATTTGGTAAGAACCTACAAGACTTAGCTCAAAGACTCTTTCGATAGCATCACGGTTGGATCTAGGAGTCTCCAAATCCATATCTGCACCAACAGGTGAGAGCAGAACTACAACAATATCTCTAGCTCCTGCTTCAATTACAGGCTGTATGGGAGTATTTGCCATCAAACCCCCGTCCCAATAAGGAATTCCATTTAAATACTGCCATGGAAAAACAAGGGGAATGGCACTGGAAGCAAGGATATGAGCCAGTGTTATTTGAGAATTAGAGAAGTATTTCAACTCAGCACTTAGGATATCAACAGCAGAAATAAAAATTTTCTGTTTAGATGATTTGCAAGAATCCAAGTTTATGTTCTCTTCCAAAAGTTCTTTCAGAGGCGAAATATCAACAATAGGTGTGAATGTTCTAGTTAAAAATCTCCAAATCATTCTCCAAATGGAGTATTGAAAAACTTTGTCTCTTTCAATATTCTGCCAAAGTTGGATGAGCTTACTCGAGTTCATTCCAGAGGCTATAGCCACTGTGTTGATGGCTCCCACAGAGGTTCCGGCTATGTAATCAGGTATAAACTGGATTTCCTCCAAGTATTTTAGGACGCCAGCTTGGTAGGCACCACGTGCTCCACCACCAGATAGTACCAGGGCCGTTTTCTTAGTTGCCATATTCTTACTGAATTCTAATTATCCGACTTTCTGTCATGAAATTTCAATCTTATTTAACTAAAAATAACCTCTGCCTTGCTTAAGGATTTTGAAAACCTATAGATTCTAGTAGGAAAAAAAGATTTTGCAGAATCCTTATCTTAACAAATTGTATTCTATTAACACAAATAGGAGTATCCATTTGAAATTTTTATTGATTCTACTAATTACTATGTCCCCTTTACTTGCCCTTCCCAGTAGCAAGGAGGCCAAAGAGTGGCAAGAACTTGCTAAGAAAATCTGTGGCAAAACCTCTGATTGTATGAAAAAATCGGCAGAGAAGCTTCCTCCCGATCAGAAGAAAATGGTTCTATCTATGATCCCACCAATAGAATCTTGCGTGAGCAATAAGAATGGGAGTCCTGATCCGACCGAGCCAAGCCAAAGTTTTAGCAAGGAAGACCTTGAAGCTATGAAAAAATGTGTGAAGGATATGAATGCTCTCACTTGTGAACAGCTTATGGAAGAAGAAAATCAACCAAAGTCTTGTGAGAGATTCAATCAATAAATTTTCTCAAACCTAACCGTCTTTATTCGTTAAATACCTTAAAGATGGTTTAGAATTCAGTAAAACACTTGCCTATCCTAATCTTTTCAGGATTTTGGTAGAGTGCCAATGGAGAAAGATCAAATCATTCATACTTTCCATACAATTACATCTCTAATCTTTATAGGTATAGCATTATCAACTCATTGTTCCCTTCCCTCAGAAGAAAGCGGTAACAAAGTACTAGTTCTTCCAAAGACTGATATTCGCTTAGAATTTAGAGGACTGATTCAGAAGAATCCAAATCTTGTAATCAAGCCCCCATTTAAATTGCAAGCTAGAGCTTACTCCTGCCCTGAACTAGTAGATACTCAATTCGATCGCATAGCAATGAAGGACTATCCAGAATGTATGAAAAGTTATGTTGAGAAAATCCAAGAATTCAATTCATTCGAATACAAACTAGATTTAGATGTTCCAGAGAATTGGACTCATACTTACATTGAACTACTTGGACTAGAAGAAAGTCGAGGGATGTATTCTCCTGGACACAATCCTTTTTGGTTTGGATATACAAGTGGTGAGATAGTAACTTTTCGAAATGATTTTAATTTTAAATCACAAGAAAATCCCATTCCTGATAAAAAACAATTTGAACTTGCTAGTCGTTTCTCTCCAATTCTTATTCTCAAATCAGATAAAAAAGAAATCCCAACGAATCTAGAAAAGTATCGAAATCACAAAACTTTAGCAAAGACCCAGGCAAGCTTAACTAAATCTGGATTGCCACTTACTAAATATGAATCAATAGAGATGCCTTATTATGCTCTGGAGAAACCAGAGAACCTGCCAAACTATTTAGCTGACAAAGATCCTACTCATGTATACTTTCATGTTCGTTATGCGAATACAATTCTTTCAGGAACCCAAGAAGAAGCCTTACCTGGTTTTAGAGACAACTCCAATTATTGGTATGAAGCGAGTGACGGGAAGTATGTAATCTCCTATTGGCTATGGTTTGACAATAACCACGGTCCAAGTCCTATGGGCAATTTTCACCAAGGGGATTTAGAGTCCTATGCTGTACTTTGTGACGCAAAAGGCAATCCTCTAAGAATTTTAACGACCGGTCATGACCACATAACACTTGATACAGAGTGGAAGAATATTAATTCTATCAACCACCATCCACTGCTTTATATTGCTTCTGGAAATGGTTCCGATGGAGGAAATCCTATTTCTGCTTATGGTGGTTATGAAGTACTACTTGAAGCTGGGAATGCTCTTTTTAATTCCCTTGCCGATCCAAGAGATATTTTTCCGGAAGCAGGTAAGGAAAGTAAGATTATACTTCCAGCAAGTCTTTCCAAGGAAGACCTAAAGTCGGTTCGTATAGGCAGTGGACTAGAGAATACTAAGACGCTTGATCTTTCTAATTCTGTGTTTCGATCGATTGCAAAATTAGTTGCTTGGGAAGAACCTGGTTGGGTAAACAAGAAGTCAGTGGAAGATCCTGATAACCAACATACAGTTGATAACCAAATTGCTGATTTTCTTGTATTCAATGGAAGAATAGGATCTCATCCAAGAAAAGAATTAAAATACCTTCAACTCAAACAATTTGGTGAAAGCCCAAGAAACGCACCTTTCAAAATTAATATCGAACAGCATTATACCTATGAAAGACCGCGCTTAGATAGAACATATTCTGGCAGAGAGGGAAACTATGGTCCGAAATTTTTGGGCACAACAAATACTGCCCAATTTACTTCTACTGTTTCAGCAAAAACTAAATAAATCTATAGCTTTCTCAAAAACTTTGAGCTACTTTATATAAACATTCAAATTATCAATGAAAGTCTTTGTAAAGCTTTTTGAACATAATTTTTTCTAATGTTGAGGGTGAGACCAATCGTAGCAATTTCATTGCAAAGCCAGATTTATCTATGGTTACTAATTTGGATTTAGGATTTTCAACTGCTTCCAGTATACTCAAAGCAACTTCATCTGCAGTTTTAATTTTCCCTGAGGCTTGTTCTTCTTTTAAGTTAGAACCATGCGCATCTAGACCTGATTGTCGCAAATTAGTTCTAGTATAAGGTGGACAAACCAAAATAGATCGAACCTTATGCTCACTCATCTCAATGCGAAAGGATTCCATAGCCGCGTGAAGGGCTGACTTGGAAGAAGAATAAGCAGCCCTTCCAGGCACACCATATAAGGCTGAAACTGTTGAAGTACTAACTACGGTTCCTTGAGCCTTAAGCAACAAAGGCACCAAGCCTTGGACAAGACGAATTGGACCAAAGAAGTTTGTTTCAAAAGTTTTTCGGAACACATCCATTTGAGTCGTGTCAAAACGTCCATGAGCTGTTATCCCTGCATTATTAAAAAGAACATCCAAGGTTGAGATCTTAGATTTAAAAATCGATTTTATAGCTTTTTCCACTTGATCTGGTTTAGAAATATCACAAGATATAGTAATGATTTGAGAATTCTTTTCTGAATTATTTTGAGATTTAACTTTTGGATTGCGAGAAAGAATTACGATAGTTTCTGCAAGTCCATTTAAACGATGAAAGATTGCTTCCCCAATTCCACTGGAAGCTCCAGTAATGAGAACAGTTTTGTTTTTCCAGTAGTTATGATTCATAATTTTTCCTTTCTAAATCTTAGGATAGCAAGTTGATTCTTTTATCCAAGTTTTCTTAGGCTTCTCAAATTATCCAGTCTTGTATAAAAAGATTTTCATTTTCTTACCTTACTTCAAAGAAAATGACTTGCTCAATATCTTAAAATTTCTCTAATTATCTCTATGTCCAAAAAATTCATCCTCATTCTAATCGTAACTCCCTGGATCTATTGCACAGCAGCTGAAAGAAAGATTACCATACCAACCAATTGTAATTCATTTAAGACTTGTTATGATAAATCTCAAACAACCGATATCTATCGAAATAAAATTCGATATTTGGATGGTGCCTTACATTTTTGGAGATCAACAGATGGCGAGGGACTTATGGCTAAGGCTCTAGTTGAAAGAGCTTCTTATATTGTAAAAGAAGCAGGCGGAGAAACTGGTTATAAAGGTTCAGATATGAATCTTAAAGTTACTCATAAAAAAGAATACAAAGAGACATCCTACTCTGCCGCTATCACTGACTTAACAGAAGCAATAAAATATAAATCTTCTTTGAATAAGGATGAGATGGATGCAGCCAAAGATTTGCTTAAGCAGACAACAAAACTTTTAGAGGAATTATAATTATTTCCAAACGAATCATTCCTTTAAAAAGAATAATTCAAAGAATATAAGAAAAATATATTATAGAACATATTTTAAAATTTAAATAGCTCTTCCTCAAAGATAGGAGGGTTTTGGTATTTGCTTTCCAAGAGATTATAGGCTACAAAATTGAAATGCTTTGAGAGTATACGTCTATAAAACTGAGTGCTTCTTACAAAAGCATACGGATCGGAAAAAGCTATTTGCTTTTTCATGCGTTCATAATCTTTTTTAGTTGGAACTGTAAAATAAAGAAACCTAGTCGATTTGGATAATTTTTCAGTAACTTTTTTGATATCCCCATCTTCCATATATTGAAATACAGAATTGCAAATGATTAAATCCAAAGGCGCATACTTTAAGTAAGGCGGATTAAAATCCTGCAAAGTGGAGTTGTGGATCTGGATATGAACATTTTGTATCCATGGCTTAGTCCTCAGTTCTTCAACTCTCTCTGGTGATGGTTCTACTGCTATGACTCTAGCAGGCTTTAGAGCTTTAACAAACTCTCTGAGCAAAGCTGCTTTCCCAAATCCAAAATCACCTAGACTTTGTACCTTAGCCTCCATCAATGATAGTAAGGCTTTTACATAGCTCGCATGTTTCCTAGCATTGAAGACTCCATCAATATCATAGGTCTCACCATACAGTGTGTCCCAATACTTCTCATTCATAACTAGACCTTTGTTTGCTTTAGGATGCATGATAGAGTTTAAGATTTAGAATATATTGAAGTAATGGCATAAGAAAAAGGGTAATGGTTCTTGAAGTTGAGTTTTGATAAGCCATGGGACAGGTCTAAAAACTCTCCCATGGCCTCTATTCTTTGAAAAAAGACGAAGTTAATTAAACTCCGTGTTGCTTCTTAACAATGTTTAAAGCTGATCCAGCTTTGAACCACTCAATTTGCTGTGCATTGTAAGTATGGTTCACTGAAATTTCTTCCTTAGAACCATCTTTATGATTCAATACAAGAGTCAGTGGCTTACCTTCTGTAAAGCTCGTAAGACCTGTGATATCAATTGTATCATCTTCTTGAATTTTATCATAATCCGCTGGGTTCGCAAATGTAAGACCAAGCATTCCCTGCTTCTTCAAATTGGTCTCATGAATTCTAGCAAAAGATTTTACAAGAACCGCACGAACTCCCAAAAATCTTGGCTCCATTGCCGCATGCTCTCTAGAAGATCCTTCGCCATAATTCTCATCTCCTACAACAATAGAGCCTATTCCCTTAGCCTTATAATCCCTTTGAGTTGCTGGAACCGCTCCATAAACCCCTGTGAGTTGGTTCTTTACTTCATTGATTTTACCATTGAAAGAATTCGTCGCCCCTATCAATAAGTTGTTGGAAATATTATCTAAATGACCACGGTATTTCAACCAAGGACCTGCCATAGAAATATGATCCGTTGTACATTTGCCTTTAGCTTTGATAAGCAACTTAAGGCCTGTTATATCTTTACCATCCCAGGCAGTAAAAGGATCCAGTAATTGCAAGCGATCTGATTTAGGGTCAACATTGATTTGAACCTTAGAACCATCAACAGCAGGTGCTTGGTAGCCAGCATCCTCAACAGCAAACCCCTTAGCAGGAAGTTCTTCGCCAGTTGGAGCGTCTAACATAACATCTTCGCCTTTCTCATTCTTTAATTTATCTTTCAAAGGGTTGAAAGTCAAATCCCCTGCTATAGCAAGAGCTGTTACAAGTTCAGGGCTACCCACGAAGGCATAGGTATTCGGATTCCCGTCTTGTCTTGCTTGGAAGTTACGATTGAAGGAATGAACAATAGTGTTCTTTTCTTTCTTTTCAGCGCCTACTCTAGCCCACATTCCTATACATGGTCCGCAAGCATTTGCAAATACTTTGGCACCAATCTTATCGAAAGTCTTTATAAAACCATCTCTCTCTATCGTGAAACGTACTTGCTCTGATCCAGGTGTAATGGAAAATTCAGCCTTAGGCTTTAGGTTCTTAGAGGAAGCCTGTTCTGCAAGAGAAGCAGCTCTTGAAATGTCCTCATAAGATGAGTTTGTACAGGAGCCTATGAGTCCAGCCTCTATCTTAGTTGGCCAACCATTTTTAGCAGCAATTTCTTTCATTTGAGAAATTGGTGTAGCCAAATCCGGAGTAAATGGACCATTTAAATAAGGTTCTAATTCATCAAGATTGATTTCGATTACTTGGTCAAAGTATTTTGCAGGATCTGCATATACTTCTGGGTCTGCTGTTAGGTGCTCTTTGTAGGAATTCGCAGCATCAGCAACATCAGCACGATTGGTTGCTCTTAAATATCTTTCCATAGAAGCATCATAAGCAAAAGTCGAAGTTGTAGCTCCAATCTCAGCACCCATGTTACATATTGTACCTTTTCCAGTACAAGAAAGGGCTTCGGCACCTGGACCGAAGTATTCAACTATGCAACCTGTCCCACCTTTTACAGTAAGAATACCAGCAACTTTGAGGATTACATCTTTTGCAGATGTCCAACCATTCAATTTGCCAGTGAGCTTAATACCGATTAACTTAGGAAACTTTAATTCCCAAGGAAGACCAGCCATAACATCGCATGCATCTGCTCCACCAACACCAATTGCGACCATTCCAAGTCCGCCAGCGTTTACAGTATGCGAATCAGTTCCTATCATCATTCCACCAGGGAAGGCATAATTTTCTAGAACAACTTGGTGGATGATTCCTGCGCCTGGTTTCCAAAATCCGATTCCATATTTATTGGAAACTGAAGATAGAAAATCATAAACTTCTTTATTCTCTTGGTTCGCCTTATTAAGGTCATCCTTAGATCCTACTTGAGCAGTGATTAAATGGTCACAGTGGACAGTTGAAGGAACTGCAACCTTAGGACGACCTGCTTGCATAAATTGTAGAAGTGCCATTTGCGCGGTGGCATCTTGCATAGCAACTCGGTCTGGTTCAAAATCCACGTAATCTTTGCCTCTTGTAAATGCGGACTTAGCATTGCCGTCCCAAAGGTGGGAATAGAGAATTTTTTCAGTTAAGGTAAGAGGTTTACCAACAGCTTTACGCGCTGCACCAATTGCTTCACCCATTTTCTTATAACGGGCTTGGATCATTTCAATATCAAATGCCATTTTATCTCCTGGAGAATCGAATTTAACGATTTATCTTTCCTTTATCTACCTGGAAACTTTTCCTTCAAGGAAAAAATACGAATTCTTTTTCAATTAGTACATGTATCCTTATAAAATTGTTAGGATTTAAACCTTCATAAAGAGAAAAATCTTAACTCTAGGATCTTGTATTTTTACTTAGCTATCGCTTTCTACTTTTTCAAGAGAGAGTATTTTATTGACATAGAATTGCATATGCAACATCGTTGCGTTAATGATAACGAAAGAAGCTGTGCGAATCCAAGAAATATCGGATACAATAGATGGTCTAAACGCCATAAATAATCCTCATTGTAATTTGAGTATTTGGAATAGAGAGATATCCCATGAGATGAAGTCTTACATAGATATTTTAGTCCAAAAAACTTTTACCTCTCAGTCAAAAAAAGATGAATTAAATGGCTCCTTAAGAGAACTTTTGGCTTCCCTTCCCTACAGTTCTCACCCGGGCTATCAAGAATTTTTCCAAGATATACAATTATTGTATGGATTTATGCAACAATTATCCAGAAATCCAAATCCAAAAATTCACTTGGCACTCATCCACCAAACACAATGCCCACTCTTTCATGTTGATTTTAATCACCTAAGACTCATTTGCACATACAAGGGAAAAGGAACTCAATGGATAGAAGAAGAGAATTCAGATCGTAGGCATTTGGGTTGCGGAAGAAATGAAGAAGTTGTAAGAGATTTAAATTTAATCCATCAAGCAAAACAAACCTCTGTTGCCATATTAAAAGGGGAACGCTTTCCTGGGAACATGGGCTATGGAATCATTCACAAGTCACCCGAATTAGAAGAAGGAGAATCTAGATTGTTTTTAAGAATTGAATCCTCACCCAGTTATAATTTGTGAATCCGATTTATAAATTTGATCCTTTAAAATTTATAATTTCATATAGATTTTTAATTTGGGATTGCAAAGATGGAAAGAAGATTGCATTAAAAATCAGGATGCACTAAAATATTACAATGAATCCTTCCTTGCAAACGGTACCACTTAATTCTTACCAATCAAAACTGTTTCTTGCATTTCAGAGTGAACAGAAAATGAGAATGTGGCTCACTAGACTCTCTTGGATTAGTAGTCTAGGAGCTGGGTTTGGATTTTTAATTCTTCTCTTCTCCAATGGCTATCTCGGTGATCCCAGTATGGCAATTTTGATGTATTGGGGTTTATTTACTAATCTTTCATCAACTTTACTTATCCCATACTTCTCTGTCCCTAATTTAATTTTAGAATTAGTTCTTCCAAACAGTAGCGAAGAAAAAGCTCAGAGAATTGAATTGATAAAGATACACAAAGAACGCATTCTTCTTCCCTTCCTACGAAACAGAGGATATAGAGAAGATGTCACTCAGGAGGAAATCCATGAAACATTTCTCATAGAAAAATTCCAACTCAATAACCGTTTCAACTGGAAAAGACTCGGGAAAATTTATTTTGTATTTTATAGTATAATCACCCTTATATGTTCGTTCTTCTTTTTCCAATCTGAGTTTTGACTCCTCAAAGAAGAAAGTTGTTAATTTGTTCTTGATTCTTGACCAAGTCTTGAAATCGAGCATTTGAACTATTACAAAAAACGATTGCCTACGATTTAGAGATTCTTAATCTTAGGAAGAAATTGACTGAATTCTAAATAAGCAGTCAATTTTTCAAAACTTAGGAGAAAAAGAATGAAATTAAACGCACCAAAAAAAATGACTTGGTTGATCGCAGTGGTATTAGGAGTTGTTGGAATTATTGCAAGCTTTGTTGCTATCCCAGTTGCTTCAGCTTATGCAGGATATTTAGTAATGGCAGGTTTTGCAGTTTTAGCGATCGCTACTTTTGTGAAAGGACTGTAATCAATAGTTTCAATAAAAGAGTTTATGTGATAAGCATTGATCAATAAACACTAGATCTCAGAGAAACTATAAATCAATAATTTGTTTTGTATTTTTTCTTGAGATCCTTCATACCTTTTTGAATTAGTTTCGAAAGAACTTTGAAATCAATTCCTTCAAGAGATTTAAGGTAGAGGCAGGATTTTCCTAGCTTATGAGGTCCAAGTTTTTCGAGTTCCTTAGAGTAGTCATTAGAACCAGGCAGAATATAAATTGTGGGACCCGACTTACGAGCGCTAAACCCAGATGCCATAAATTGTCCCTCATCTCCGTTGGAGCGGAAATAGGTATATTCTCCAAAGCCTATAATGGAATCTCCCCACATTTTTGCTGGCAGACCAGTTGCTTGTTCAAAAAGTTTATAGAGTGTATAGCAATCTTCCTTTAATTTCTGATCTGCAATCTTGCTTAAATAAGACTGCGGATTGCTGTCATTCTTTGCGGTTTTTAATTCTATTTTCTTAGACATAATAGAGAGACCTTATTCCTATTTCGTTTCATTCAAATTCCAATCATAGGATGAGTATTCAATATCCACATCGCTTGGAATTGTATCTTGGAATCCTATTTGTACAAATTGTATTACAGTCCCAGATTTTTTCTCAAAATCCGATTTGAACCAATCGAAAATTTTTGATAAGGTTAAAATCCCCTTTTCTTTGTTATACGAGTTCTTTGACTTATCATTTAGAAAGGATAGCATGGAATCTTGCAATTGAGCATCCAAATTCTTAGCTTTATAACTTTCTTTACGAAGAGCTGGACAACCTATACTTGCACAATTGATAGCAAAATGAATTCTAGGATCATTAAAATCTATTCGTAGCTTACTATGCTCTATCCAATCCAAAGTTCTATCTGCTCCCAGAAGCGAGAATTTATAATTCTTCCACGGTGCCCCACGAGCAAGATTCACCAATCGAATAGGTCCTCCGATATCGCCTATACTCTTTATAGGATAATTGTTTAAGATTAATTCAATTGTAAATGCATTGTATGCATTGATAAGAAAAGCCATTTTCTGAGCATTGTTAAAATCTTTATACTCATTAGCAGTAAGAGAGGAAAGAGATTTTAAGTACTGAGTCAAAGCAACTCGGTCTTTCGATAGATCCTTGTATTTGACAAAACCGTTCACAACGTACTTTTTTAAAATTAAATCAAATTCAGAATGTGAATGATCAAAGCCTTGCGCAGACAGAGAAAATGATATGCTTGAAACTAAGAACTGTCCTAAAACGAATAGATATTTTAAATTCGAAACTTTGAATTTCATTGATTGTTTGTCTTGGTTAGGTTGTGTGCTGTTTTCAGTTTTTAAATTTTCTTGGTTTATATTCATAGCTCTTATCTTCCTATTTATCTTGTTTCCTATTCATTAATCTACTCTTTCTTTCGTAGAATTACTACATTGGTTTCATCAGAATAACACTTTTTCAAATTTTAATTCTATTGTATTTCGTAAGCTTAACTTTAGAAACAAAATAGCCCTTATTAAGTTGAACCTTTTTTTCATTTGGAAAAATTATCCACGCTTCCAAGTATGAAATTTTTCTAATAGATCCAATACCTTTTCAGGTTTATGCTTTTTCTTCCAATTTCCCGCAGCAAATTTAGTAGCTTCCGCCCAAGATGGATAAGGATGAATAGTGCCCATGATTTTATTTAAGCCAAGACCATGTTTCATCCCTAAGACAAATTCCATAAGAAGTTCACCTGCATGAGAGCCTACGACTGTTGCACCTAGTATCTTATCCTTACCAGGTGGAGTGAGGACTTTTATAAATCCAGTTTCTTCACTCTCAGCAACAGCTCTGTCCAATTCTTTCAATTCAAACTTCGTTACCTCAACATCAATCCCTGCTTCTTTAGCATCTTTTTCTGAAAGCCCAACATGTGCAACCTCGGGATCAGTATAAGTTGCCCATGGAACTACAGAAAAATCTTTTTTAAATTTCTTAAATCCACCAAACAAAGCATTAACGGAAGCATACCAAGCAGTATGTGAGGCTGTGTGTGTAAATTGATAAGGGCCTGCTACATCTCCACACGCAAGTATATTCGGAATTGATGTCTGAAGATATTCATCAGTTGCAACTGTTCCATTAGGATTCATCTCAATTCCTAATTCTTCTAAACCGAAGCCTTTGATTCTAGCTCTTCGTCCTAAGGCTAATAAGCATACATCAAATTCAATGTTCACAACCTTACCATCTGTTTTTTGTAATTCCACATAATTCTTATTAGCTTTTTTAAAAAAAGAAACTGCCTTATGCTCAGTTAGAACAGACATACCTTCTTCTTGGAAGCGCTTCTTAATAAGTTTTGATACATCCTCATCTTCCTTAGGAAGAAGATACTCGCCCATTTCCACCAAAGATACTTTGGAACCCAATCTACAATAGGCTTGGGCTAATTCAGATCCAATTGGTCCGCCTCCAAGCACGAGCAACTTCTTTGGTAAAGATTTGATACTCCAAATCGTCTCAGAAGTGTAATGCGGTGCTTGTTTGAGCCCAGGAATACCCGGAACTATAGGCTCTGCTCCAGTCGCTAATATGATATTGCGAGTTGTATAAGTCTTGCCACCAACCTGCACTTCAAAAGGAGAAAGAACCTTGGCTTCACCTTGGATACAATCTACACCAAGTTTAGTATATCGCTCTATGGAGTCATTTGGTTCTATAGTTTTGATTACACTTCGCACTCTCTTCATTACTTCAGGAAAAGAAACTTTCACATCTGCCTTCAAGAGTCCAAACTTCTTAAAATTCTCAGCTAGGTGAACTTTCTTAGCAGTAGCAAGAATTGCTTTAGAAGGAACACAGCCTGTATTCAAGCAATCCCCTCCCATTTTTTCTCTTTCAATCAGTGCTACCTTAGCTCTTACAGTTGCACCTATCAAGGAACTGACTAAGCCTGCTGCACCAGCTCCTATCGCAATAAAATTATAATCGTATTTTTTTGGTTTGGTGAATTTGCTATAAATCTTGGAATTTTGGTAGATAGAGAGACAAAATTTTGCAAGGAGAGGAAATATTCCGAGTAGGATTAATGCAATTAGGATATTAGCGGATAGAATTCCACGAATTGATGTTAGGCTAGCAATTTGAGTTCCAGCATTTACAAATACAAATGTCCCTGGCAACATTCCTATCCAACTAACAAAAATATATACCAGCAAACGAATAGAAGTGAGTCCCATTAGCATATTGATTAAAAAGAACGGAAAGAGTGGAACCAATCGCAGAGATAATAAATAAAAGGCTCCATTTTTATGAATACCAGCATCCAGTGACTTGAATGTCTCAGAAAATTTGGAACGTAGCCCATCTCTTAATAAATACCGAGAAATCAGAAAGCTCACCGTAGCACCACAAGTACTTGCTAAGGAAACCAAAAGCAGACCATACCACAATCCAAACAAGGCTCCTCCAGCTAGTGTGAGGATAGCTGCCCCAGGAATATTGATAGCAACAGAAAGTATGTAGACAGCAACATAACCCAAAGAAAATAAAAGAACATTGTCCTGGTAGGATTGCAGAAGTATATCCTTGTATTCTTTCAACTTCTCCAAGGTGAGGTATTCGTCTAAATGATAAACTCTTGCGAGAATTATGAAACTGATAAATAAAATAAGTAAAAAAATTTTCTTATAAGACACAAAATACTCCTAGTATTCTTTATTGGTGCAAAATATTCGTAATTCTCGAAATCTACTTTTCAATTTTTAGACCTAGACTAAAAAGGAAACCATGAATGGGAAAGAAATATTTTTAATTCCAAATATTATTACTCTATCCAGAGTGTTCTTCTTGCTCCCATCAATTTATTACCTAAGCAATAATCAAATACTCTATGCGAGTTTCTTTTTAGTTTGGGTGTTTATTTCCGATTTCTTTGATGGCTTTCTAGCACGTAAGCTCAACCAAACATCCTTTATAGGAGCTATCTTAGATCCTATTTGTGATAAGCTCGTTGTCCTTGCCCTCTTTAGCTACTTCTTCCTCCAAGAAATGGTTCCTGCTTACTACTACATTCTAATTCTAACTAGGGATATTGCTCAGTTACTCAGCGTCCCTATTCTGCTCTTTTGGAAAAAAATTGCATTCAAAGTTAAGCCAAAGCTCATCCCAAAATGGGGGACTGCCTTGAATTTCATCATTTTAGCTTTACTTGCTTTGCCTCTTCTCCCCTTTTGGACACAGCTTGCATTCCCCTTTTTCAATGCTCTTTTAACCTTATTAATTCTTGTTTCTTCTTTCGTAGAAGTGAGTATTTTGGTTACCTACATTCCTCGTTTTATTCAAATTTACAAAGGGACACATGATACTTTCGAATGAATCTTGACTTAATTGTATTTTTCTTTTTCTTGTTTATACTTCTTTGCCTTGGTTGGTACAAAACGGCAAATGTTCAATCAGAAACAAGTTACCTTCTAGCCAATCGCTCTACCAAACTCTTCCCCCTTGTTGCGACCCTAGTCATGACAGAGTTTAATACCTCAACCTTGCTTGGATTTTCCTCAGTAGGCTTATTTGTGGGAGCTTGGGGCTTGCTTTTACCATCAGTATTTTTATTTGGGATTGGATTTTATGCACTGACAGTTGCTAAGAAATGGAAAGAATACAATGGTCTATCAACTGCTGGTTTCTTCACGGAAAAGTATGGAAAGGGTTTAGGAAAGACCGCATCCCTCTTCTTACTTTTAGCAATGATAGGATTTACAGCAACCTATGTGAAATCCATGATTTTAATTTTTCAGCCCATTTTTCCTCAAACATCTGAATGGATGATAGGCTTTGTAATTGTTTCCTTGGTCTTACTTTTTACAATTCGAGGTGGCTTAGTCTCCATCATTCGCACAGATATCTTTGGATTTCTTGCAGTTCTCGCTCTCATTCCTGCCTTGTTGTATTTTTCTTGGGATTATAGTGGTAGAAATACACTAGCCTTGGTAGAGCATTTTCCCGTGCAAGAAGCATCTAAGGCACTGCCTCTTTCATTTATTGGAAGTTTGGTGGTCTTAACTATGTTTACCTATATTTCTGCACCTTGGTATTCCCAGAAAATTTTCTCGGCGGAGAGTTCTACAGTGGCTTTTAGAGCTGTTTGTATTTCGTCTATTCTAGTTTTTCTACTCTATGGTTTTCCTGTCTTAGCTACTGGATTTTATTCCTTAAGTTCACCAGAAAATATCAATGCGCAAATTGCGATCCCTCAGTTGATAGATGTAGCCTTCCCCCATGGTTGGAGAGGTTTTGCTTATGGAGTTTTTCTAATGGCAGGTTCCACAACACTTGCTGGTGTTTGGTCTGCTATGACAACCATGGTTGTTGGAGATTTTCTTGGACAAAATGAAACTAAACTTGGCAGATCTGTTCTACTAACAAGCATTTGGGCAATACTAGCTTATGTCTTGGGGATAGTAGTCGTAGATGATATTTTAAATAAATTGATTCTCGCAAATATTCCAGTAGCCGCATTGAGTTTTGCTTTATTGGGTGGATTCTATTGGAAAGGTATCACCAAATTTGGTGTCTATGCGAGTGTTTTCATCGGATTCTTCTGGGGCATATTTTGTTTCTTATATTGGGGAGAAGAAGGAAGTTACACTTTGTACTGGGCTTTTGGAGGAATACCTATGACTTTTGCAGTGGGAATATTGGGAAGCTTGTTTACTAAAAAAACAATTCCAAATATTAAGACTTAAGCATTTAGATAAGAAAATAGAAAATCTATGATTTCATATCAATAGCCAAAAGAGTTATATCATCTTCAAAATTGTCTTTTCCCCGAAAATTTTGAATATTTGCTTGGAAGGAAGGTATTGTTTAGTTCTTTGGTTCTTTCCGCAATTTTATGTTCTAAGTTTTGGTTTTGATCTTTAACAAGTCTTTCGTTTTCTAGAATTTGAGCTAAAAGAGCAGATTGACTTTCATCCTTCTCCATTCTCATCAAGTTGATTCGATCAGCCAAAGCAAAAGAAAAAAGGAGAACTTCAATAGAGGTACCGAAGACAACAGAATTGAGTGTAAAAAAATTTGTAGATAAAAGTTCAAATAAAAAAAAGTTATTATCTAACTCCCTATTCTCAATTGGACGCATCATCCCTGTCTTAGTTATTAAAATAGGTTTACATGAAAGGTCTGGTTTGTAAAAATCTATATACCAAATTCCTAAATTCGACAACTCTAAAAATAATTCTTCTTTGTTAGAATTAATAACTGTTAATTTTACCCATACTTTACTTTTTGAAAATATGAAATTGGGAATTTCCTTTTTTGACCTAATAAAAAGATTTTGATATTCAAGTTTTTGTATATCTTCAATTGTTAGATTGCCTTCTTTATCTTCTAATAAATAAACTTGGTTTCCAATATTTTGGATTCCATCTTCAGGTGCCATGATAATCTCTGAATTCGGGGTTTCAGCAATTAAGTTTGGGACAAAGAACAATAAGAATATACTAGTAAACTTAAACATGTGTAAAGCTTAGGTGGCAATTAAATTTTTTTAGACCCATTTTTCAAATGTAATCATAATATACAGTAATCTGTTAATACATGTCTCATTTTTAAAAAATTTAACTCTTAAAAGAGTTGCATTCATTATCTTATAGATTAATTTTATAAAATCATGAAGGTTCTAAAGATTTGTAGAATTCTATCTTTATTTGCTATTGTTCTTTTTTTAAATTCTTGTTTCCCTACTCTAGAGCGAGCAACCTTAGAGCTTCTAACACTCAATAATTTACTACGCAATCTTATTTCAAATTCAAATAGCAACCAGATCTCTAATCTAAGTGTAGCAGGGACTATTTCTGGATTCTCAGGTGGAACTTTAGTACTCAATCTCAATGGAAATCTTGAAAGCATATCTATTACCGCCAATGGAAATTGGGCCTTTAATTCTGTGTTTGAACTTGGCAACTCATACTCTGTTAGTATAGGGAATCAATCTAATCTATCTTCATGCATCTTTGAGGACCCAACTAAATCAATAGGCACCATAACTTCAACGCCTAGCGATTTTCAAACTATTCGAATCACATGTGTGCCTGGCAAGATACAATATGGTCAGGTTTTCAACCCTGGTTCTTCCTCACCGGACAATTTTGGATCTATGGATGAACTACCCTCCATTACAACAATCGCAGGTCAGGTAACAGCTGGCTTCAATGATGGAAACGGACTAGCAGCTCAATTCTCTCGACCGAGTAGCGTACTGCAAATTGGAAACAACCTATACATCGCGGATTCACAAAATCATCGCATTCGGAGCATGAGTTTAGTCTCCCCTTATACAGTAAGCACTCTTGCTGGGTCTGGAACTTCTGGTTTTGCTGATGGAGTTGGGATTGCAGCACAATTTTCTACGCCAACAGGAATTTGTACAGATAGCCAAAATATTTATGTAGTTGAATTAAATGGAAGAAGGCTTCGAAAAATCAATATTGCCTCACAAAATGTAACTCTTTTAGCAGGAGATAGCCTAGGAAGCTCAGGATCTGTAGATGGAGTCGGAACCTTAGCACGCTTCTTTAATCCAACTTCATGTATCGTTCTAGGTACTGCAATCTATATCACTGATCAACTCAACCACTCCATTCGAAAGTTTGAAAGCAAAACCAATCTTTTATCTACATTTGCAGGACAGAATGGAAGTAGCGGAAATACGGATGGTATAGGGAACGTAGCCAGATTCAACTTACCCGGAAGTATTACATCTGATGGAAGTTTCCTTTATGTAGCTGAAATAGGTGGGGATAACTTGGTTCGTCGAATCGAAGTTGCGACAGCAAATGTGACTACTATTGCCGGTTCTTCCAATTTTGTTACGCAAGATCTTAGAGATTCTTCCAATGGATCAAATGCAAAAATTGGAAAGACCTCAGGAATCACAACAGATGGGAAGCATTTATATCTAATGTCCGTTAGCCCCTTAGCTAACTTTAATTCTGCCAGAATCATTCGTATATCGCTTAGCGCTGGTAATAAAGTGGAAACCTATTGGAATAATGGCACTAATAACTTTGGAAACTCTGACGGATCTACTTATGCATTGGCTGCAATTTGTCCTGATGCAGATAACTGTGGAGCAAGCCTAATGGTTGATCTTGCTAACCAAAGAATCATACTTTCTGATACTTTTAATAACACGATACGGATGATAGAAACCAATCTACTAGCTAAGTATGCCCAAGACTCTAGCCTAAATGACTCTGTGAGTCTCTCTAAACCACTCTCAACATTTAGCGGAATTCTTGCTCGAGGTTCTGATCAAAAAGCTTCACCTAATACTTCTTTGGTTTTTGATGGAAGTACCAAGTTGCAAGCAGATTCGACTGGTTTTCCAACAGGAAATAGCGATCTGACTATATGTGCCTGGATATACACATCCGTACTTCCCTCTGTAGGACAGGGATTTACAGCAATTTCCTATGGGGATGGAACGGCAACTGCAGGCAGTACTTTGGGACTTGGAATCTATAATAATGGAGGCACAAGCTACTTTTCCTATTCTAGAAATGATGCTGATAATATTTTTTCTAACAACTTCCCAGTTGCTCCTAATACTTGGTTTCACTACTGCGTAGCATATGGTTCTAGTGGTACAATTTATACGCCGATGATTAATGGAAGAGTTGGAACTCAAACAACAACTCCGGCTAACTGGAATAATAGTTTAGGTAAAATAAACATAGGAGGCTGGATAAATAATTTATACAATTGGACAGGACGAATAGCAGATGTTAGAGTTTATAAAATAGCTTTATCGCCCGAAATGGCAGCTAGGCTTGCCATCCAAATCCCCGACGGGATAGCAGGTGCTTATCCTATGAACCAAACAGCAGCTGCCCTTAACGCAATAGATTCTAGCATCTATAAAAATAGAGTGACTAGGTTCGGAAATCCAGCCACAGCAATGGATCGCTATGGATTTCCTACATCTGCTAGAGCACTTACACCAACAAATTACTTCAGACAAACTACCAACCTTAGCCGCCAAACTCCAGGAGGCTCCGAACCTCATACTGCTTGTTTTTGGTTTAGAAAGACACTCATCCTTGGAATCCAATCTATTGTAAGCTTTGGAGACTTTTCCTCTAATGACACAACGAATGCTTTCAACTTTTCAACTGACAACACTCAGATCTTCAATGGAGGCACAGGTACATTCCAAGACACTAGTGGTTTTCGATATCCTAATAATACTTGGAACCATGTATGCCAACTCTACGACGGTTCATCTACCAAAGTCTATGTGAATGGTCAGTTCCTCGGTAGAAATTATTCAATCCCTTATTCTATTGAAAATTCTCTAGCTTCCTCCTATTTTTGCATAGGTGCTAGACCTAATGTTGTTGGCACTTCAAATTGCAACACAAATGCAGCCTCGGGTGATATTGATGAGCTTTTAATTTACAATAGAGTTCTATCTCAAGCCGAGATCAGAGCACTTTCAGGCCCTCACCCATATCAAGTCTCCAACTTATCGTATAGTCCGAGTTTTGCGTCCGACCTATCACTATTTTTGCAAGCGGATCATTGGACCGCTCTTCCACTAACAGGTAATCCTTGGTGGGATCATAGCGGCTCATCCAATGATGTTATTGCGAACAATACTATGGTATATAATGGAACAGGTTTGAATGGCAGACCTACAATCAATGGATTCACTGGGACTAATTTTTTTGAAAAAGGTTCCGCAGCTACTAATATTGGGGGGGATGCGTTTTCCTTTTTTGCAATAGCGACTAAACCGGCAACGATAATATCGAATAATAACATTCTCAGTATGGGACCGGGAGCGAATGGAAGCGATATTTTTCTATATACTGGTGGAATATTTGGATTCTCTAAGTCAGGCGTTGGCGATATTCAAACAGTTCCATCCTATCACGATGGTTTTACACAGTTATTGTATGGGATTGTGAGCAACGGAACTGCTGGTTCGAATGTAACTTTTAAACGCAACGGAAGTGTTTTTGGAAACACTAACGTTACACAGACTGCTATAGACAGAACTACCAACCTTCGGATCGGTAAATCAATCCAGTGGACTGATTTCTACGAAGGTGGGATTGGTGAATTAATTTGGTTCAGAAGAGTGCTCTCTACAGCAGAGCAAAACATTGTGGAATGCTACCTCTCTTCGAAATACCGTTATCCCTTAGATTCAAGCGTTGTTTGTCCGTGACAAAATGTTTCCCTTTTTTAAATATGAAAAAAATCTCTAAAGGAAAAATTAAATGAAAATAAATAGAATGTTAACGAATATCTGTTCAGAGAGACTATCTGAAAGCTCCGAATTTTATACGAAACTCTTTGACTTTGTCATTGATTATGAAAGTGATTGGTTCATTCATCTTATATCAAAAGAATCAAAACTAGAGCTAGGACTCATCCATGTAAATAGTGAGATCGTTCCAAAAGATTCGAGAATACAAGGAACAGCTTCTTATATAACCTTGGTTGTGGACAATGTCGATGATGTTTTTGAAGTCTCTAAGAAAAATAAATATGAAATAATCCAAGAACCCGAAAATACTTTTTATGGACAAAGAAGAATGCTTCTCAAAGATCCTAATGGTTATACAATAGATGTTTCTTCCCTTATTTAATTCTATAGAGGAAAACTTTGTATAAAAATCCCTGTTTCCAATTCTTCATACTGAGTTCTCAACCCTAAGCTTAAACTAAAGTCTTTAAATAACGATTTACACCTTCAATAACTTCCATTGGAATCTCATGACCTCCATAAAATTCTACAAACTCACCGACCATACCTGCATCATGAAAAAGCTTATTTAAATCTTTGGCTGGTTTAAATCCTAGAACCATATCTTGCTTTCCATGAGATTGAAAAAAGGTCAGCATGCTTTTCTTAGAAGCAAGTTCCTTCCAAATATCTTTATTCAATAAAGTTCCTGATAATACAATCAAACCTTTTGGTCTAGTCTCCGACCTAAGACTAAGATCAGTAGTAAGCATGGCTCCTTGGCTAAATCCACCTAAGATTAATTCTTGAAAGGGTATTCCTAGCTTCTCTATCATTTCTTGAGCCTTATTGCGTGCACTATCTAAGCCAGGTGGAGTTATTTCTGCAAAATCCCTAAATGTTCCCGAAGCCATAGCTCTTTGCAAGGCTTCCATATCAATAGGAAACCAAGCTTTACCAATATAACCTGGGCCAAGGGGAATTTCTAAATGTCCATCTGGAAATATCCAATTTAATTTACGTTCAGGGAAAATGTATTGGTGTAGTGGATACAAATCGTACGCACTAGCACCATAACCATGGAAGAGCACTATTGTTGGTGCCTGAGGATCACCTTTCACACGTAATACCTTAAGTGGGCCAATTTGTTCTAAGACAGGACCTCTTGTATTCATTTTTCTTTAACTCCGAGATCTATAGTTTTGGGATTAGTCTGTCTAACAAGAGATAGTATTTCAACAAAATTCTGGAATTCGACCTTCTTCTCTACAATGATATTCCATTCTAAATTCTGCCATTCTTTCTTTACTAATTCTAGCTTTAATTCACTTAGGTTGATTTCTTTATCTTGGAATCCTATACTTCCATCTTCAAGAATTCTAATTGTATTGGATTCTAAGTGAATGCTTGATCCAGCTTGGGATTCTGCCTCCACCAAATCAAGATCTATGGTACGGATCGTCTCTAATTGAACAGCTAACATGGTAAAGATCAAAAGAATAAAAATAACATCCAACAAGCTCGTTAGATCTAAGTCTGATTGAAGCAGTTGATCTGAAAATATTTTTCTACGCATTTGGCTTCGATGTTCCAAGCACATTCCCTTCCGATAGTTTCATAAGTTTATCTTGAAAAAGTATAGTTACTTGAAAAAGTTCTGATTTTAAATATTGATTCATTACGTAGGAAGGAATGGCTATACTTAGTCCAAGTATGGTTGTAGATAAGGCACGACTTACTCCACCTGCAAAAATATCCAAGGTTGTCTTACCCATCTCTTGCATAGCTGTGAATGATTCTTGGATTCCAAGAACAGTTCCCAGTAAGCCTAACAAGGTTGCTTGGGCAGCTAAATTACTTATCCAAGAAGCATTCCTTAAGGTAGGGGCTGTGAAGGTTTCCCATCTGTCCAAGAAATACTCTCTCTGAGCCAGATCAATTTGTCCCAAGGATTCTATGGAATACTTAGAATCCTTTTTGTCTTCGGAGAATAAAAAATCCAGAGCGAAATCTTGGGGTGATTGCATTGACTTTCTTAGGTAAAAAAGAAAAACGAAAGTGTAGAGAAAAAGTCCTAAATTAATAATGGATATAAAAATTAGCGGGACTGCGATCCAACCAGAGTTACTAAGTATACTGGGAAATTCCATCTTTTGAAACTAGAATATGAAATTGTCTTCCCTAGAAAAGCTTAAAAAAATCCCTTAAAGGAAAGGATAAAATATGACTTCATTCTCTATGCCCGATAAGGATAAGAAACCTAGCTTCGTTAAAGAAAATTTTGAGAAGATTGCTTCCAAATATGATTTATTCAATGACTTAAATTCATTTTTCTTGCACAGATCTTGGAAAAATTCCTTAGTAAAAATTCTACAGAAGGAATCTCCCAAAGAAGTTTTGGATCTTTGCTGTGGAACGGGTGATGTAGCAGTGCGTATCGCAGCTCTTCCTTCTATGCAAAAACTCTATGCTCTGGACTTTTCGCCCTCTATGCTAGCAGTTGCAAGATCGCGATTGACATCATTCCCCAAAGCTATAACAGATGTAGGTGATGCTATGGAATTAAAAACCTTCGCTTCTTCTAGTCTGGATGCAGTAACAATTAGTTTTGGTCTTAGGAATGTAAAAGATCTTAGACTCTGTCTTAAAGAAGTAAAAAGAGTACTCAAGCAAAATGGAATCTTCTTGAATTTAGACGTTGGTAAGGTTGAATCACCTATCATCAGTTTTTTTGCAAAAATTTATTTCTTTAAGATCGTCCCTTTAATCGGATATCTTATTTGGGGTGGGAAGAACGAAATGTTCGACTATCTTCCAGTATCTTCATTGCATTATCCTGGACAAAAAGAACTCAAATTGATTCTAGAAGAAGAAGGATTTCGGGAAGTATATTACAAAAATTTTGTATTCGGAAATGCTGTTCTCCATTATGCAAGAAAATAAACAAATTTTTGTTTATGGAACTCTACGCCAAAATGGGTCAGCTTATTCGAAAATGCAAAATTCAGTTCTAATTGAACATGGAATTCGAATTTCTCATTACAAAATGTACTCTTGTGGGGATTTTCCTATTGTAGAGCCAAGTCTTGATCCTCTGGATTCCATTATTGGTGACATATTTGAGATCTCTAGTCAATTATTGACTGAATTGGACTTCTACGAGGATATAGAAAGTCTTGAATACCAGAGGATTTGGGATCATAAACATTCATTTTATATATATATTAAAGGAACTAAGCCACCTGTGAGTATTCAAGAAATTAAAAATGGTGATTGGATAGAATTTATTTCCTAGCCTGTTGATTTTTTCCCAAATATGCCGTTTAATTAAATATAAATAGGAGTAAATTGGATGAAACAAGTAATGATACTATCCTTAGCAATTTTCCTTTCGATGAATTGCTCAAATAAAAAGAAAGATGGTCTCTGGCTTCTATTCGGTCTATTAGGTTCTGGAAGTACAGATTCTGCAGCCGCTTCAACTGCAACGAATGCACCAGACGGAAGCAAAGTAGAACAGATAGATGAGAACACTTCAGTGATCCATCTGCCTGTAGCTCAAGTAGAAGCAACAGAGTCAAATGAAAATTCAACTAACAGTGAATCTTCTGAATCAACAGCGCCTGCTTTCCAACCAACCACTGTAACAACGAACAACCAAGATGTGATTGGAAATTCTGATTTCGTCTTTCAGACCAACAATACTGTGCCCATCTCGATTCAAGTAAATGATGACAATGGACCGGTTGCTGGTGCAATTGTTACAATACTAGACCCTTCAGATGAAACAAATCCTGATATACTTTTTCAACAAACAACGGATAATACAGGTACAGCCTCTGGATCAATTATCGTAAGCAATGGTGTCACTAGTGTTGTAGCAAATATCAATCTAGGAAATGAAATAGTTACAACCACAATTCCAACAACAGCCACTAATCCTACAACAGGTCAACAAGGCGATGTGCTAGCAATAGACAGAGATGTAGTAGTATCTGGTTCTCACAATCCTAGTCAATTTTTTGCAGACAATGATGGTGACGGAATAGAGAATTCTAGTGATGACTATCCTGATGATCCAACAAGAGCTACCATGACTCGTTTTCCTAAGGCCGGAGTGAACACTATAGCATTTGAAGATCTCTTCCCAAATGCTGGTGACGCTGACCTTAATGATTATGTGTTGTTCTTCAATACAGAAGAAGATTTAAACGCTCAAGGTAAAATCGTAAAGCTCAGAGGTTCCTACCAACATGTTGCTCGTGGTGCGGGTTATAGACATACCTTAAATCTTAAATTGAATGCTGGGACAGGTGCTACTGTAACAAAGGTTATCTACGATGATAAAGGGAAGACCTTGCAGAACAAAGGTGAAGAAACATTGAACCTTTCCTCAGCAGACTTAAGCAAAGGATTCGAATTATTACCAGAAAGCAATACAACTCTAAGCACACCAAATAATAATGCAGCTCATGCGAACAATTTAAAATTTGGTTATACAGTTTCATTTGAAATCACCTTCAATGAACCAGTATCAAGAGCTGAATTGGGGAATTCTCCGTATGACATCTACATATATGTTGTTAATACTAAGAAGTTTATCCACTTGCCTGGAAAGTATTTTGATGCGAATGGTAAGGATTCTTTCCTTGATGCCACAGGTTTCCCTTGGGCTATCATAGTGCCAGGAAAATGGAAATGGCCTCTAGAAGGAAATGATATCAGAAATGGGTCCAAAACAGGATATGCAGACTTCAATACTTGGGCAACAAGCAAGGGAAGTCTAAACAAAACTTGGTTCTATAATGTGTCTGATTCTTCCAAAGTATTCCCTCTTCCTGATGATTCAAATCTAGCAGGATACCTCGCAAAAGCTGCGGAAGAAAATTGGCTGCTTGTAGCCATGCTACTTCTAATATCAGGACTTTCGATTGGATATTTTTTGACTCGCAGAAATAATGGTCATCTTTCTAACTAGAAAAAATGACTATCTTCAAAATGCTACCAGGTCTCCTGGTGGCATTTTCCTTTTATCAATTCTATAAAAAAATTTTTATAAACTCACTAGATGCTAGGCCAGCCTTGGTAGCCTTTTTTTATTCCTTATCATCAGTAGGTCTATCCATTGTTTTAGAAATTAGTTTGCACACAATAACCCCAGCTGACTACAGTGATTCATCTGTCATTCAAGCCTTCCTTCTCTCCGCCTTACCTGAAGAACTTGCTAAATGCGCATTTCTTTTTATCTTCTTTAGAACCAATCAGATTCAACACAGTCTTGCTGAAGGAATCTTTTATGGGATACTATTCGGTTTGTTTTTCGGCCTTATTGAATCTGCCTTCTATGCATTGAATCTTGAACTCTGGCCTATGATGGTTAGATCAACCACTGCCTTGCCTCTTCATATGATTTCAGGAGGAATTCTAGGATCATTCATTCTGACATATGAAAATTCAAATCCTCGAAATATCCCTGTATTCGATTTATTCACCGGATTTTTATTTACTTATGTAATTCACGCTTTTTATAATTTCAGTGTTTTTAAGTCATTGGATTATTTATACTTATTGCCTGTGATCTTAGTCCTAGGTTTTGCAATTTTAGAATATAAGATAATGGTATCAAAAAATACCCTTCCTAGAGAAGTAATGGACATACTTGGGTTAAAATGGGATGATTACGAAAGCATATTTAGATTCAAACAATATTTAGATTGGATGGATCTTGACCAAGAAAAAATACACCTAAAGCATGTTTCAATTCTTAAAAAACCAACGATTTGGAAATTAATTATTTCATTATTTTTTTTATTTTTGGGATCTATTTTTGGAACCTATTTTTATGCTTCGCCAGAAATGATACTTAAGACCTTCCAAGGGATCCAATTTCCCGAATATATGAGTATATTCGTATTCTATCCAATTTTTCTTTCATTTATTCTTAGCTTTTCTGGAACCTTGAATGCAGAGTATTTTAGAACTAGAGTACTGAGAATTCCAATCTTTGTTTCCTTAGACATAAGATCCAAGGAACATCATGAAATGACTGTTGTCTTTTATTTGTCTAGAAAAGGTTTTTATGTTCCACTCTTAAATCCAGAAAAATTCCAATCCGAAGTGATTATGGAATTCTGGATTTCAGGTACATCAATTGCAAATATTCCTGGAGAAATTTATTGGATTGATCAATCTGTTGGCGAAGATGGTAATTCAGGAGCATTAGTGAAATTTACTAAGATCCCATGGAAATTAATTGTGTTTTGGAATTTTGCTCTTTTTCGTCAAAGATTAAAAAACGCATTCCAAATGCCGAAACTAAATATAGAACGAGTTCTAAAAAAATGAATACCTTTCTCTCTAAACTCAAAATCTGGCAAAAGTTAATTTTAGCAATTGTCCCTACTTTTATTCCTACATTTTTCTTAATTTATCTTATCTATGTTGAAAAATCCGAAGACATTAGTATTGCTGAAGCTGAAAAAGATGGGACAACATACTTGCACCAGATAACGCTGGTTACTCGTGATGTTAATTATTTAAATAAATCCCTTAGATTCCAAGAATCCAAGTTACCTTTAGAAGAAAGTTTCCTCAAGGATTCAGATAGAATCAGACGAATAGATAAAACTATATCCCGCTTAGAAGTTCTTACAGTTGAAAAGCAAGATACACTTAGGCTAAATTCAGAATTCCAAGATATGAAACTGAAGTGGCTTAATTTTAAAGAAAGTAGCGAAAGCGAAAGCAATAGTATTAAGACCGCCTATTCAGAGTTCTTGACTTCAACTCAAAATTTGATTGTTGAAAATGGAAATAATTCTAATCTCATTCTTGATCCAGATATAAAATCATATTATATGATGGCTCTTGCCTTAGAAAAATTTCCCGCATTCATCTCCTTACACAACCAAATATCCTTAGAAGCGGAAATTGCTATCTTAGAGAATAAAATCCAACCTTTACAGAAACTGGAAATGATAATTCTCAAATCAAAATTGATTTCCTTAAAGGAAGATATGATCAGTCAATTCAATCTTGTCTTAAGAGAAAATCCTAATCTTGAACCCTTACTCAAGCCAGTATTCGACAGCTTTCTGCAAGATAGTCTTAACATTGAAAATATTTTAACAAAATCTTTTGAATCTGATAAAATGCTTGTTACTCGTGAAGATTGGTTGAAGCTATCGACTGATTCTCGGAATCACCAGTATGCCTTTTATGATATGCTTATACCATCCTTATATGCGTCCCTAGAAGATAGGATTTCCTTATTAAGACAACGCACCATCATTCAAGCAAGCATAGCGGGTATTATCTTAGTTTTTTCACTGATGTTTATTCTTTACTTAGTCAGGACAATATCTGCACCTATTCAACAAATAGAAAAGAGAATACGTGACCTTGCAGAAGGGGAAGGAGATTTGACCATAAGACTTCCAGTTCATGGCAAGGATGAGATTGCTATGGCCTCTTTTTGGGTGAATAATTTTATGGACAAGCTTGAAAATATAATGTCTAAAATCCAAAACTTAACTACTCAAATAAATACATCTTCTATGGAGCTAGAACTTTCTGCGAATAATCTAGCCGAAACTTCGCAAACACAGGCAGCAGGAGCTGAAGAGTCAAGTGCTTCCTTGGAAGAGTTATCTGCTTCTTTCGAAAATGTAACGAATGCTATTTCTAAAGAAACAAAAGGAATTACAAATATAGATAAGAATGCAAGAAGCTTTTCGATTGCTATCCAAGAGATCAATGAAAGTTTGCATAAGTTAGGTGAGAGAGCAGAAGAATCTTCAAGAGCTGCGGAAGAAGGACAGAAAAGTATCGCTGCTACTACAGACGCTATGGAAGAAATTCGAGTTGTATCAGAAGAAATTTCCGGAATAGCTGATATCATTTCGGACATATCAGACCAAACCAATTTATTAGCCTTAAACGCATCCATAGAAGCTGCAAGAGCTGGTGATGCAGGAAGAGGCTTTGCAGTCGTTGCTGAAGAAATCTCTAAACTTGCTGATAGAACTGTGGCAAGTGTATCTGAAATCCAAAGACTCATCAATACTACTGAAAAGTCTGTAGAGAATGGAATTAAAAATGTGAATCAGTCAGTTAAAGTTTTAGTTAAAATTATAGATACGATAAAAATTATAGATCAATCGACTAATATTCTATCTCGAAAAATGAGTGAACAATCGGCTCATTCCAATAATATTTCAGCTAACCTTGATGAGATTGCAAAACTTGCTTCTGAAATTGAAACTGCCACCCAAGAACAAAAGCTTTCAACAGATCAAATGAATATAATGATGACTGATCTTTCCGACGGGACTATGACTATATCAGCATCCTCTGAGGAATTAGCGAATGTATCGACATTAATGAATAATATATCTGGAGATTTACAAAAAGAAATTGGGAAATTCAAAATTCGAGCCTCACTCTAATTCTGATAAATTTGCATTTTATTCTGCAGACCTAAAGTTTTTTCGAGAAAATTATTTTCAACAATCTATAATAAAAAGTGAGACTCCTATTTTGGTTGATCCAACTGCCCTAGCTTATTGGCAGAATAAGTTTCAAATCGAATTGAAAGATCTCTCTAAACTTAATCTTAATAAGGAAGATAAGAATTACAATCCTAGAAAGCTTTCAGAGATAGGAAGATTCCAATGTGGTTTCGCAACTTCAGGAAGTACTGGGGATGCCAAAATTATCATTAAGTCCGAAAAGGAAATATTAGCAGAATTAGATGTATTAATTTCTTTCGTCAAAAAATTTAAGATACACTCTGTCCTAAATTCAATTCCACTTTGTCATATCTACGGATTTCTATGGAGTTATGCTCTCCCAATGGAATTGGACGTAAATGTTATAGATACAAGTTCTCTCTCCCAACTTAGAAAAGAGTTGTTGCATTCATCAGCGAATCTTCTAGTTTCTGTTCCTTCCATCCTTCAATCTCTTTATAGTGTAAGTTCTGAAATTAATCCTAAGAATCTGGAAGTTATTGTTAGCTCAGGTTCGAGGATTCAAACAGAGCTTGCTTTCAGTTTGGAACAAAATTGGAATACTAGGCTTATTGAAATTTATGGATCCACAGAGACAGGTGGCATGGGATTTAGAACTCCATCTTTTCAAGATGGAATCCAATTTTTTCCAGGTGTAGAACCAAAATTAGTAGAACAGGAATTATATACTAAAAGCCCTTTTATCACCAAGGAGCTGCTTGGTGAAGATGGCTTTTATGCAACCAGAGATATAGGTGAAATGGAAGGTGGATTTTTCTACTACCGAGGTAGGAAGGATAGAATCATAAAAGTAAATGGAAAAAGAGTTCACTTGGATGCTTTAGAGCAAGAAATTTCCTCCCTATTGCAAGAAGGAGAAATACTCATTTCTGATTTTAAGTCTATCGAAGGAGAATTTAAGATTGGTTTATTGATCTCAGATCCAAATAAAACCAAAGAATTGAAATCAATTCAAGCAAAACTTTCAAGCCTTCCCAGCCATTTTCAACCAAGTAAAATATACTTAGTTCATGAAATACCAAAACTCCCTAATGGAAAAAAGGATTACCAAAAAGCTAAAAATGAATTCCATACATACTAGAATCTTTACCTGTGTTGAAAAAGCCTTGAAAACAAATCTCGAAACCTACGATGTGGAGAAGCATCTTCACTTCGATTATGGTCTGGATTCTTTAGGCTACCAAAAGCTAGTCTTGTTTTTGGAAGATGAGTTTGGTATCGAAATTACAGAGGATATAGGCAAAAGTGGCTACTTTGCTTCCGTAGAAGGCATAGCCACTTTACTTAGTGAATACTTCTCATTTAACGAAACTTAACAAAAACCCAGTTTGTTTTAGAAATCTTATCATAATACAGATGAATCACAACATTGGTTGGTTTCATTTTGTACGTAAATACGTAATTGAAAACGAGATCCAAGTTTCCTTGGGCAATACCTTCTTTGAATCTACCGAAGAAAATTCTGTTATTCGTACAAACTGCAATATCTGTAAAAAAGTTTTTCCCTTCTGCCTTCTCTATGGGGACCCCAGCAAGAATCGATTCGTACTTATTGTACAGTAAAATTTTGCCATCGGCCTCTAATTTAATAATTCCGAAAGCCGCATTATCAGCTTCTATACGAGTCAAATTCCCTAATTTATTTAAAATTGCATTATCTACAAAAGTATTCATTTTATCTCCTAAACTTTCTCTTTTTCTTTGTATAAATCACTAAGCTGTGCTTCCATGTCACGTATCATATCAACCAAGTCTTGGTTGGAATGAACTCCTGGAAATTGAGCGTACAATTCGTCTTTTTCGCTATAAAGCCCCTCTAATTGCTCTAAAATAGAAGCTCCTGAGTCATTTGAACTATTTTCCTTCTCTTCATAAAGAGCCTCTAACTGCTCGGTAACATTTTTTGTATAAGCAATTAAAGATGGTATATCATCAGTTCCTGAAAAATTAGAAGCAACTAACTCATTGATCCAATAAATGATTGAATTTTGAGATTTAGCTTTCTCTAGCTTTAATCTTTCTGCGAATGGGAAATTTCCTAAAATCTCTTCTTTAGTAAAGACCATTTTTTCTCCAAGGTTTTTTTACATTCAAATTAGTGTATACGCTAGTCGATATATATATAGACAATAATATAATATGAAAAATTCTCAAAAAGCTTCCGAAATTCATAAAAAAATCATTACTATAAATTGGGTCAGCTTATTCATCCTCTTTCTGTCAATAATTTTCCTTATACTTGAATCATCAGGTAAGATTTCCAATCTTCCCAAAAATATTTTCCTGTATGTATCTATCTTCTTAGGTTTAATTCTAATTGTACTGATTCTTATTTGCAATAAATATTTGAAAATTATTGCCATTCCCTTGAATAATCGACCGGATCCAATATTGATGCTCATGGGCAATGGTTTGGATCTTTATGGCTTTATAGATGAAATCCTAGACTCAACCAAGCTTGTTCTCAAACAAATTGAAATGATATCATCAGAGATTGAGGAGCTAGATCAAAAGATTCATTCTACCAATGATGATATGGGAAGAATCTTTCAAATTGTAACCCAACTCGCGAACCAAGAAGTTTCCTTGATGGATGATGTCGGAAAGACATCTGAAGAAATTCGATTCATGTTTGATGTTGTAAATACTGTTATCTTTGAAATTGATTCTAGAAACGAAAATATGAAGAATCTCGTACAAATGAGTCGAACGGGTGGCGAGAAAGTACAAAGAACAAATACTTTGATCAAGTCCGTAAGCGAAAAAGCTGATGACATGCTTAAACTAATCGACTTTATCAATAACATCACGAAAGAAACAAATCTACTTGCCATTAATGCAGCCATTGAAGCTAGTCATTCTGATTCTGAAGGCAAAGGTTTTGCAGTGATCGCTGATGAAATGAAAAAGCTTGCGATCTTAACATCTCAAAAAGCAAAAGAAATCAATAAACTCATGAAGGGCAATATTGAAGACTATCAATTCGCAAGTAAGGTGAGTGAGGAAAGTGGAGAGGCTTTTCAATTTATATCTTCCGAAATTCATATCATATCTGGGACCATAGCAGAAGTTGTGCAAACAATCTCTGAATTAAAAAACAGAGGCGGAGTTGTTATAGAAAAAGCCGAAAAATTAGATAAATCTGCTTCCATGGTGAAAGATTCCTCAGGTGAAGTGTACGGTGAAATTGTATTTGTTAATAATACTTTGGAATCCATTAACGAACAATCTGAACGAGTTAGAGAGCAAATCAAAGAAATTTCTAAATTGCAAATTGGTATAACAAAACTTGCAGATAATGTGTTCGAAATTGCCAAAACAATCAATTCAAAGACAGATGAATACCTAGGTGTGCCTAAAAATAGCGAAGACTAAGTAATGCAGAGAAATTCCGATCGCAAATACCATCCAAATTATTTTCATGAGATCTACTTTGCTCAACAATTTAGATCTAGAATTTTCAATGATTCGAGTTCCGGAGAGTAGAAAGAAGACTACAAATGCCCCATCTGCATGAGTGATTTGATAACCTGTCATAAATGGGATCACTAGGAGCAATAGATATTTTGCATTTTGGGCTATATACGTCTTAAGAAAAACATACATAGCTAGAAGTAAGCAACCTAAGATTCCAGTTTCGCCTAACCAACCTAAATAAAAATTAGCAGGCGTATCAACGAAATTATTCCTAGGACGTTCTTGTATGGGCGACTTCAAATCTTTCAGGTGAACTATCATAGAACCAAAGCCATTTCCGAAAAATTTTGAATCCTTCCAAAGATCCATAGATGCATTCATTAATTTGCTCCTATAATCTAAATCATCCAATTTTTCACCAGAAATTGTTTTCTTGAGAAGAGAACTAGCATGAGATAGAGCAGGAACTAACTTCTGATTTTCACCAAACCAAAGTAGGGAAAATCCAAAACTCAAGATAAGCACAAAAACAAAAGTACGAAATGCACCCTGAATCCAATCATTAGGATGTAGAATTTTACGAAGAACGAAATAGATTAAAAATCCAAATAAGCCAGCTCCATAAGCCAACCAAAATGTCTTTCCTAATTTCAGACCTAAGATCCCAGTAATAAGTAATATGAATATACTTAACATTCTTCGACTAGATTCTCTCCATATCCCGCGCCTCTCCCATACCTTCCAAGCAAGATACAAACCAAGAGTAGGAATAATCCAGGATGCGGAACCTGAATCTCGCCAAAGCCCAGCAACCCTCCCAACTTTGAGAGACTCACCTGTTGCCATCATTAGTAAATTAGGATTTAGGAATGTTTGTTCCAAAATGATAACTGCTTGGATCAAATAACCGATAGTAAGACCTATGATCCAATGTTTATTGGGATTATCTAAATCGCTGGAACAACGTTCTTCCGTAAAGATATACCATATAACGGGGACTATATTGTCCCAATACATCCAAGTCAATCCAAAGGCTTCCCTGTAAGACAGTCCTTTTATAAAGAAACCATCCGCAAAGTTGATTCCTGTCTCAAAGCTCCAAGGAAAATATTGAAGCGTTCTTTCTATGACAAGAATAGATAGAAAGAAAACCATCCAAATATCAGGCTCCATCCAATATGGCAGTTTCTGACCAGGACTGGGATTCAAGGCTAACCGCCTTCTTATAGGATCCTTGTCAGAAATATCTGCCGTTTGCTTCCCTCTTCCCATGAAAATCAAAAAATGTTCTCTACTTAAGATTCCAAGTATTGCTCCCCACAATAGTGGATGAAGACTCGTCCATTCAGGGATGGTTGTTAGAGCGCCTGTTAAGGCACCGAAGCGTACGAAAAGTACTCCAAAACAAATAGTAAAGATTCTACCCCACCTTCGGTATAAAAAATTGGGAAGAAAGCCTAGGAGAAATAATGGAAAAAATACAGAAAGATATTCAACTAAAGGATAAGGAAAACTATAGCGGTAGAGAAAAAGAGATATTATAAAAAGGGATAAGGATAGAATAGAATGGGAAATCACTCTCCCAGTATTGGCTTAAGGGGGAAAAAATCTAGTCTAAATTATCCATGTCCATAGGAACAGGAAAGTGGGTCAAGGAATCAGACCTGTGTGAACGTGGTCTGTTTTTGGAAAGCTGCTCTGCATATTCTACAGTGTATCTTGTCCAAGGTATAGCTTTGAGTCTAGCAATAGGAATCTTCTTCTTAGTTCCTTCGCAGATTCCATAACTTCCATTTTCGATCTTTTCTAAGGCAAATTCTATTTGTCTTAGTGTGTCAATTTCAACTTCCGTCAGAACAGAACTCAAGGCTTCGTCATTTAATTGTGATGCAATGTCAGCTATATCACCCATTTCTTTCAGTCCAGAAGGAGAGCTATTATCTTCCCATTGATTGAGTTTCTGAAGTAGATTCAGTCTCTTCTCAACAAGAGCGGATTTGAGCTCTTCCATGGTCTTCTTATCTAGGGCGGCTTTCGTTGGCATGATAATTATTAGACTTTCGTCTCTTTATGATCGTTGTGCTTCTTGCAAAATTTACAGTATTTCTTTGTAACTAATTTTTCAGATTTGGTTTTCTTATTCTTAGTTTGAAAATATGCGCTTTTTCCAGGATTTTCACAACCTGTACAACCTAATTTAATGATCTCTCTCATAGTTTAAGTCATTATTTTATTGGGACACTTATCGTCAATGGCAAATTAAGACTTATGCCTCCAGACCCAGACCAAAAAACTTCCTATCAATGAGTGAGTCAAACTCGATATGGCACTTGGAATTGACGTTTCGGGCTGTGGGAAATTTTGTCTTGCAAGGACAACTCCTAAACCTGAATTCTGCATCCCTACTTCAATCGAAATTGTTTTGGCAAGTATGGGGTCTTTGCCATTGATATACCTCGTAATCACATAACCAAAGAAAAAGCCTAGACTATGGAGAAAGATACAGGCAAATAATAGTCTAATACCTGCTATTTGAATCTGAGTCTTACTTGCTCCTATGATAGAAGCAACTATCATAGCAATCAAGATCACACTCAGCCCGCTAGAATATTTTCTACCAAACTTGGCAAATTTGGGGAGAAAACGATTGAGAATGACTCCTAAGAGAACAGGGATTAGAATCACTTGAATCGTTGATAGGATCATTCCTTTGGTGTTTACCTTTACAATTTGTCCTAAGTAAAATGAAGTAAGCATAGGAGTGAGGATGATTGCAAGAAAAGTGGAAAGTGAGGTGAGAACTACAGACAAGGCTAAGTTTGCTCTTGCAAGATAAACAACTACGTTGGATGCAGTTCCACCTGGACAAGAGGCAACTAAGACTAGACCAGAATAAAAAACAGGATCTAAGTTCATTGTGTACGCTATCCATGCACCTGTCAATGGCATGGTGCTAAATTGAAGAAAAACTCCCAAAAATACATGCCAAGGGGATTTCTGTATGATAGCAAAATCTTCTAAATGGAGATGCAAGCCCATCCCAATCATAATTCCACCTAAGGCGAGAGTAATTAGATGGCTGTTAAACCAAGTAAACAAGTCTGGGAAAAACCAAGAGAGTATACTAGCACCTAGCACTATCCAAGGAAAATTCTTAGCTAGCATGAGACAGTTCTGATAACAAAATAAGATTCTAATAACATAATGTGACTCTATTCATAAAAAAATGATTATTCTCGTTAGCTAGAACATCCTATTCAAATCTCAAGGTAGATATCCCGCAAAAATATCTAACTGATCTTCTAAGAGAAAAATATGAGGACTCACTCTCACTCGGTTCATTCTTTCTGCAAAGATGATGCCTTTTGATTTTAGTAAGAAGGCAAGCTCGGATGTATTCTGACCATCTTTTGGATTAATAGAAAGAATCCCTGATTTCATTTCAGGTAGATTATCATGGGTAGTCGTGTAAGCCTTCTTGTTTACTTTTTCTTTTAAATATCTAGTCAATTCATAAATACGAGATCTCACTTCATCGAAGCCAATTCCACTTAACATTCTAAGAGATCCAAGAAAATAAATCCAATCCACATAACCGGAAGTAGAGTATTCATACCGGTCTGCACTAGCTTTAATTTCTGATTTATAAGGCAGGTATTCTGAATCACCAACTACAGATTGGGTTCCTTTGAATACTAATTTTAATTCATCTAGTGCCTGATCCGAAACATAGAGTACACCTAGTCCAAGTGGGCCAAGTAACCATTTCCAAGCAGAAAAAGCCATGGCATAGACTCCCCAGGTTTCTGTCTCTACCGGGACATGACCCACAGCCTGAGCACCATCCAGAATAAGTTTCACATTGTACTGCTTGCAAATACCAGAAATTTCTTTCATTGGCAGACTAAGACCTGTACACCAATGTACAGGAGACAAACTCAGTATTGTAGGTTTCAACTTGGAGATAGTTTCCTGAATTGCATTGAGATAAGCCTCTGGGCTATCTTGCATGGGAATAAAATCAATCTTGATGCCTTCCTTCTTCCAGAATTCCCAAGGATAGTAATTGCTAGGGTATTCATTTTCCAAGAGAACAATTGTATCTTTGCTAGTAAGCGACAGCCCCATAGAAATAAAACTCATGCCTTCGAAGGTATTATGAATTAAAGCAAGGTTTCTCGTTTCCGTTCCAATTAATTTTGCCAAGATGGAAAGGATTTCATTTTTAATTATAGGATAGGAATATTTTTCAGTAAAAACTCCATTGCGGGAATAATCCTCTAAATAGTCTGCAAGCAAGTCTCTTTGTAAATTTCCAATGGTTGTTGTTCCACAATTGTTCAACCAGATTCTTTGCTTGTTTACTGGATAGATCTCATTGATTTGTTTCCATTCTAGTTTCATTGGATCAAGGTTTCAAAAGAATCTGCTTTCCTTCAATCTGTTTTCTTTAAAAAGAAACATCTTGTCAGCAGAGAAGAATTTTTTAATCTGTCTCTTATCGCATATGCTCTCAGCCAATGTAGAGCTTTCGAGAAAGAACATAGATCATAATATCAATGTATTTCGAAAGCTAATCAACCAATCTAATCCTAATACCCTATTCTGTGCAGTCGTTAAATCCAATGCTTATGGACATGGGCTCAGTGAAATTACTAAACTCTGCTTGGAATCCAAGGTAAATCTTTTTGGAGTCAACAGTCTAGAAGAAGCGCATATCATACGTGCAATTCATCCAAGCATTCCTATTTTAATCATGGGGGATATCCCCAAGCTCTCCGAGCGATCCTATGAAATTCAAGATGAGAATTTCTGGATCATGATATCTCGCTTTGAGGAATGGCAATTTCTTTCCAAGCAAACTACGAGACCGAGAATTCATCTAAAAATAGATACAGGGATGGGTAGACTTGGAACATCTGGCATGAAATGGGAGGAAATTGTTTCTAATGCTGCCAAAGGTAAACTTCCCTTAGATGGAGTTGCAACACATTTTGCGTCTACAGAAGATTTTACAGAGCATTCTTATTCAAAAATGCAACTTGCAAAATTCAATGAGTATCTTAGTAAATTAGAATCTTATGGTTATGTAAACTTAATACGCCACTGCGCGGCATCTGCCTCGGCTCTCTTATTCGATGAAGCAAGAATGGATATGGTGAGAGTAGGAATCTCACTCTATGGACTCTGGCCAAGTATTGAGACCAAACTTTCCATGAATATACTCAAACGTCCAGAAGTAGACCTCAAACCTGTTCTAAGCTGGAAGTCACAACTACAACATATCCAAGAATTACCAACAGGTTCATTTATAGGATATGGATCTACTTACAAAACAACTTCACCTACTAAAGTAGGAGTTGTTCCTATGGGCTATTATGAAGGTCTAGATAGAAAATTATCCAATAATGGATATATGTTGGTATTAGGCGAAAGAGCTAAAATACTTGGAAGAGTCTGTATGAATATGACTATGATAGATATCACTCATATAAAAGATGTTAAACTTGGAGATGAAGTTGTGATTATAGGAGATTCTATGAATGAAAAAATTTCTGCGGACGATCTGTCACAATGGGCACATACAATCAATTATGAAACGGTTACTAAAATACTTCCGCATTTCCCAAGAAAGATAGTGGATTAAAGGTAGAAAAGAAATTTATGGCAGAAAATTTTAAAGAATTGGAATTAGAGCCTGAAAGATATGAATTTGCATATAAGGATTTTACTTTTACCTACACAAAACATAAAGGTAAAAAGACGGGTCCGCTCATCATCTTAATCGGAGGTTGGACTTCGGCACCTGGTTATTGGAACCGCAACCTTAGTTATTTCCTCAAGCATTCCGATGTCATCATTTTGGATTTGTTAGGTCACTTTCCAGCGACCATTGATCCATCTTTGGGACAATTGGATTTTGAAGCTTTCTTGGAAGCACAGTCAGCCGCCGTCCTCCATGTCTCAGGCAAAAAAAAGCCCATCCTCGTTGGACACTCTACTGGCGGTTTGGCGGTTTTAGGAATCACTGCTCTTCATCCAAATAGAATCTCAAAAACAATAGCAATCGCTCCTGTTGTCTATGGCCCAGTTGTGGGCTTGTTTAAAACAGCTGTACTTATGCATAGATTCAGGGTTGGATTTATCTTCGAACTTGGATTTACGGCTACACAAACATCCGTTAAGTTTCTAGAACAGGGATTTCTAAGAGGTGTACAAAATACCAAAAAATTTAAAAACCTAGTCGGCATGCATTCCTATTTGGAGAATTACTTCCCTTACTTTAAACAACTCTCAGGCAGAAATATGCATTTGATGTTAGAAATGATAGACAGAACCGATCTCAGACCACTGATGAAGGATTATAGCTCACCTACTCTATTAGTACGTAGTCTTGTGGATCCTATTGTTCCTTCTTTTTCATCGGATCATCTTGCCAAAGAATTTCCTTGTATTAAGGAAGTTTTATTCAACCAATGTGGACATTTTGTTCATTTAGAAGAACAGGAAGAATTTGAGAAAGTTGTTACAAAATTCTTAACCAAAACATAAACCTCTTGGATCATTCAGGTATACTTTAGAAACAAAATGTCATCCAAACCTAACACTCGCTTTCTACCTAAGGGTTTGAGCATCATATATGAAGACCGCGATATCCTTGTAGTTGATAAGCCTTCAGGTCTTTTAACTATTGCTACTGAGTCGGAGAAATCTAAGACAGCTTATGCGGCACTGACAGATTATGTTAAGAAAGGAAGCGTACGTTCCAAGAATAGAGTCTTTATCGTTCATAGACTGGATAGGGATACTTCTGGACTTCTGCTTTTTGCTAAAACAGAAGCGGCCAAAAACCACTTACAAGAGAACTGGCATTCCACTAAGAAAAAATATATTGCTGTTACCCATGGTATTTGGGAATCTAAGTCGGGCACGATAACAAGCTACTTAGTTGAGAATAACAACCAGAAAGTCTATTCCACTCAGGATGCAAAACTTGGTAAGCTATCTCACACTTCTTATGAGGTAAAAAAAGAAAGTAAACACTATTCCCTACTCGAAGTAGATCTCTTGACTGGACGTAAAAATCAGATCCGCGTGCATTTTGCTGAACAAAAACATCCTATTGTAGGGGACAAAAAGTACGGTGAAGCGAATAGTTCCCACCAAAGACTCGCCTTACATTCGTTATCAATTACATTCCTCCATCCATTTACTGAAAAAGAAATGTCTTTCGCAACAAACATCCCAGCATATCTTACTGGTCTTGTTGGGGGTTTATAGGTATTAGGATAGTAGCATTTGGGCGCCTTTTCTTGTGGAGGACTGAATCCTTCTTTAGATATTCTCTTGTAAATATTTGCAGAGCAACTGCATATTCACCACAATTTGAGGTTTTTGTTAAATGAAATTCATTCTCAAAGCCGTAGGATTGAATCCTACAGTTATACGACTACCCCATTTTTCCAATTACTATTCCCAATTATTTGAAAAAACATTCAAAATCTTCTGTAGATAGGCATCTTTAGCTAAAAGAGTACTATTGAGAAACACAATCCCTACTGCTACGGTGGATGAGAATTTTGATTCCAGGCTACAAAGTAAGAGGTCAACTACTGTGCAGTCATTTCGTTAGGCTGTCCTGTAGAGGCAACTAAGGCACGCCAAAGTGTACTTTTCTCTGGTCGAAGAACTTTACGTTCCGAGATGGCAACTTGGATGGGAATATGTGTAAAAACATTGTTCCAAATTCCAACAACCATGTTGGTTTTACCACACATAGCGGCATGGACCGCATTTTGAGCAAGGAAACCACAGAACACCGAATCATCTTCGTTAGCTGGAACAGACCGTATGATATAGCTTGGATCTATATATTTTAGATTGACTTTGATATTTTCCTTCTTAAAGTAGGAATTGATCTTGTCCTTCATAAAGGTACCTATATCGCTCAATTTTTTGTTGCCAGAAGGATCTCTTTCATTGGATTCATCAAAAAATTTCTGCCCAGCACCTTCTGCGACTATGATAACTGCATGTCCTCGGTTTTTAATACGTTCTTTAAGGACTTCTAAAAAGGCACCCTTGCCTTCTAGGTCAAAATTTTTCTCAGGAATTAGAACAAAATTTACATTCTTAGATGCAAGCGCAGCATTCACAGCTATGAACCCAGAGTGGCGTCCCATTAATTTGACCAGCCCTATTCCGTTAGGTGCTCCTTTAGCTTCTACATGGGCACAGTTCACTGCTTCTACTGCCTTGGAGAAAGCTGTTGAGAATCCAAAAGTCTTTTGTACATAATTGATATCATTGTCTATTGTCTTGGGAATTCCAATTACGGAAATTTCTTCCTTTCTTCTTTTGATCTCTGCTGTGATAGCTTGGGCTCCTCGGAGAGTCCCATCACCTCCTATGCAGAAGAGCATTTTGACACCATAGAGAGCTAAGGTGTCCACAATATCTGTTACAGATTGGTCTCCTCTTGAAGACGAAAGTATAGAACCACCTTGGTCCATGATTTGAGCAACCTTATCGGGGAATAATTCTATAGGTCTATGCCCCAATTTCTTGACTAAGCCCTCATAGCCAAAAGGAAATCCAAGAATTCTTGTCACCTTATAACGGTAGTGTAACTCCATCACTAAAGATCGTATAACATCATTTATTCCAGGGCACAATCCACCGCAGGTAACTATCCCAGCAGTTACCGTGCTTGGGTCATAAAAAATTTTCTCACGCGGACCGGCTTGCTCAAAGCAAAGAGGATCCTGCATGTGTTCCCTCAGAGCTTCTTTGGTTTCAAAAATAGTCTGGATCACAACCATGGAACCATCTTTTGTCCAATAATCATAACCTGCTGGGCTTTGAAGTTTGCATTCGCCAAAATTTTCTATCCTTGTATCCATATGAGCTCCTAACTACCTAGTTTCAGAGATTAAAATCCAAAACCAAACGTTTTTTACTTGCTTCTCCTAGAAAAATGCCGTGAATGGAACTGGTAGGTATTTTTTTTGAATAAGAAGCTGATATCCTTTATCCTAATGCAATTTCTTGCCCTGTCCTACCTAGGTTCGCAAGAAATTCCTTTTTACTCCTTACTGACTCAAATGCCTTGGAGTTCTCAAATCTGGGAGACCTCTTATTCCATTCCAAGAAATGATCCAGAATTTCTCCAAGCTGTATCTGTGCCTTTTTCTTTTCCCATGGAGACTGCTCTCTTATATACTTACAAAGACATAGCTCCCATCTCTGAGGGAACCACTAGCGATCTTGCCATTTCACCTTACCAAATGTTACGAAATCAGAATTACCAAGGGCCCAAGTCCGTCGCCTTTTTATATCGTAAGAAAAATTTTGGCTTGAACCTGGGGATGACCATGCAAATGGCTAGCAATGAAATTGGTCAGAAGGTTCTCGAGATGAATACTTCCAGAATTCGTGCCTCTTACCGCCTTCCCTCCAAGTGGATTGGCTTGAAAGATTCTGATACACGTGTTGAAATCTTTTTAGAACTTTCTGAATTACAAAGATTTGGATATGCTCATTCTTATCTGTGGCAGAAACCTTTGCAGGCAGGCTTACTCAAGACTGCTGAAAACGCCAATAGAACTTCTCTTAGCATGAAGCAAATTTATGCGAACTCTGGTGTGAGTGTTTCCACTTCTTCGAATTTTATCTTTGAAGGACAGGTTCGAATTCCTATGAACGCAAGGGAAGCCAATCGAACATTGGATGAGCTTTGGACTCCTGAAATTCAAACCAATCTAGGTATGAAGTATCTTTTCCCTGTTCAATAAATAATAAACTATTTCTATTAAATTTACAAAGGAGTTCTGTAAATAGACTTTTGCTATAATTATAGAATTTAGGAAACCATGGAAGCAGGAATAGGAATCTTTATAATCTGTTGCATGAGTCTACTCAGTCCCTTCTATGGAGTGGATGAGAAAGGACAATTGCATGGCTGCCCTCCTTCACCTAACTGCGTATCCAGTGGCAGTTGGGATTATAATTATATCCACCACATAGAACCTATCGCTTATTCGTATGATTCCTTGGAAGCATATAGAAGAATGATTTCTTATTTTGAAAATTCGGAAAACATCCACCTCGATGAGATGATCCCAGGTGAATACATTCGAGTTACCTACTTTACAAAAGTATTCCGCTTCCCAGATCGTGTGGAATTATTTTTTCCCAAGAACCAAAAGCAGATAGAAGTTCGCTCTCATTCTTGGATAGGACTTTGGGATGTCTTTGCGAATCGACTTCGCATTGCTCGCTTTCGAAAAATCATTGAATCGGAAAACCCACAAAGATCTGATACTTTGTTTTAAATAGTTTTTGGCTTGCCAAATACGAAAATTTGGTCAGCATCATCCTATATGAGACCTAATTTTTCAGAGATCCCTTTTTCAGAAAATTTCTTTCCTGCAACTCAAAGTTCTGCTAACAAACCTTCCTCCGAAACAACTTGGGCAACTCCAGAAGGCATTTCCGTTAAGAAATCCTACTCAGCCGAAGACAGCAAAGGTCTTGAACATTTACACTATGCAGCAGGTCTCCCACCTTTTCTTAGAGGCCCCTACTCAACTATGTATGTGATGCAACCTTGGACCATTCGTCAGTATGCGGGATTTTCAACTGCTGAAGAATCCAATGCCTTCTATAGAAGAAATCTTGCTGCAGGTCAGAAGGGTTTATCTGTTGCCTTTGATTTAGCAACGCATAGAGGTTATGATTCAGATCATGAGAGAGTTGTTGGTGATGTTGGGAAAGCTGGTGTAGCTATAGATTCTATTCTCGATATGAAGATTCTTTTTGATCAGATTCCCTTGGATCAAATGTCCGTGTCCATGACTATGAATGGTGCAGTAATTCCTATTCTTGCCTTCTTCATAGTAGCAGGAGAAGAGCAAGGTGTTCCTATAGCCAAGCTTTCTGGAACTATCCAAAATGATATCCTTAAGGAATTCATGGTGCGCAATACATATATCTATCCACCTAAGCATTCCATGAAGATAATAGCTGATATTTTTTCGTATACTTCTCGCTTTATGCCAAAATTCAATTCCATCTCTATCTCAGGATACCATATGCAAGAAGCAGGTGCAACCGCAGATATAGAGTTAGGTTATACTCTTGCCGATGGTTTGGAATATCTAAGGACTGGAATTGAAGCTGGTTTGGATGTGGATGCTTTTGCTCCAAGACTTTCATTCTTCTGGGCAATTGGAATGAACCATTTTATGGAAATAGCCAAGATGCGTGCTGCACGAATTCTCTGGGCGAAAATTGTAAAAAAATTCAATCCTAAAAATGCAAAATCCATGGCACTTCGAACACATTGCCAGACATCTGGTTGGTCTTTGACAGAACAAGATCCTTTCAACAATGTAGGAAGAACTTGTATAGAGGCTCTTGCTGCTGCATTAGGACACACACAATCTCTGCATACCAATGCCTTGGATGAGGCAATTGCTCTTCCTACCGACTTTTCTGCTCGAATCGCAAGAAATACTCAGATCTTTCTGCAAGAGGAAACAAAAATTAACAAAGTGGTTGATCCTTGGGCTGGTTCTCATTACGTCGAACGCCTAACTCATGAAATCGCAACGAAAGCTTGGTCACTTATTGAAGAAGTAGAAAAGTTAGGTGGAATGGCAAAAGCAATAGAGACTGGTATTCCAAAGATGAGAATAGAGGAAGCTGCCGCAAGGAAACAAGCTAGAATCGACTCTGGTAAAGATATTATCGTTGGTGTAAATAAATACAGATTAGAAAAAGAAGATCCTATCGATATCCTTGATATAGACAATACACTCGTACGTAATGCACAATTAGAGAGACTTAAGAAATTAAAAGCAGAGCGAAACCAATCCGAGGTGGACTCTGCACTGGATGCGATAACAAAATGTTCGGAATCTGGGAATGGCAATCTTCTTGAGCTCGCAGTGGATGCGGCACGCAAGAGAGCAACTCTAGGGGAAATCTCCTACGCCATGGAGAAAGTTTTTGGGAGGTACAAAGCAGTGATTCGATCTATCTCAGGTGTTTATTCTTCTGAAATATCCAATGATACATCCTTTCAGGATGCACAGAAACTTGCCGATGAATTCGCAGAACTAGAAGGACGTAGACCAAGAATCATGGTTGCTAAGATGGGGCAAGATGGTCATGATAGAGGTGCCAAAGTAATTTCTACGAGTTTCGCAGATCTTGGCTTCGATGTTGATATAGGACCACTCTTTCAGACTCCAGCTGAAGTCGCCAAACAAGCCGTAGAGAATGATGTTCATATTCTAGGAGTTTCGTCCCTTGCAGCTGGTCACAAAACCTTAGTGCCACAAGTCATTGAAGAATTAAAGAAATTGGGAGCAGAAGATGTTCTTGTAATTGTTGGAGGAGTAATCCCCCACCAAGACTACGACTTCTTATATAAGGCAGGTGTTGCAGGTGTATTTGGACCAGGAACTGTCATCTCTCTTGCCGCCAAACAAATTCTAGAAATTCTTCTAACTCCAAGAAGGTCAAGCTAGACGATTGAATTAGTTCCTAGGTGATTCTTAGCTTTGAGACCTAGGAACTAATTTTTCATAGGCTATAGATTTTTAATCCAAGGGGAATATATGCTGCAAAATGAATACTTTCTTATAGCAATCGCAATTCTTCCTGGCTTAATCTATGTTAGTATATATTACAATTTAGATAAACATAAAAAGGAGCCAAGTGCACTCATCTTGAAAGCATTCTTTTGGGGTGCTGCTCTTCTTATTCCCATTGGGATATTTCAGACATATATTCCTGATAAGGGCTTTTCTGAAAGTTTCCTTCTGCAACTCTTATACATGATTCTAATTCTAGGATTGAGTGAAGAACTCGGGAAGTGGTTGGTTACTAGATTTTTTTCTTTTCGAAATTTTAATTTTGAGGAACTTACGGATGGCTTGGTATACGGAGCAAGTGCTGGTGCTATGTTTGCTGTATGCGAGAATATTTTTTATGTTTTAGAGAATGGTTATGAAACAGCGATTTTTCGAGCTGTACTTTCTGTTCCAGGACATATTTTCTTGGGATCTATCTCAGGATACTGGCTTGGAAAGTTCAAATTCCAAAACATAGCAGTTATGAGTACAAGCCCAAGGCTAAAGAAAATTCTCAAGGATGCCCTTACCTTAGCTGCTTTTTGTTTGTTGTTAGGAATTATTTTTATGATTCTTATCTTTACCTCTGAGCTGGGTGATTCTGGACATAGTAGCAATGTTTTGATACTATTTTATTTAGGTTTTTTTGCATTTTTCTTCTTCAAGCTTGGTAGACTTCCCAAAATTTCAATCATAGAGAATAGGTCTGTCTCATGAAAAAATCTGCCTTAAGTGTAATGAAGGGAGTCGATTCAGTAAAATCGTTAAATCCGAATTTAAAGGAACAATTCCAGAAAAGTACAAAGAAAAATTTTTCCTTGAAGGATTATGTTGATGGGATTCGTTCAGGAGATCGTTTGGCATTGAGTAAGGCAATTACTTTGGTCGAATCTAACAAACCAGAGCACCAGATACTTTCTCAAGATATACTGGAAGCCATACTCCCCTTTACTGGGAATTCCATTCGAATAGGAATCACAGGTGTACCTGGTGTTGGTAAGTCTACCTTTATAGAATGTTTTGGAGAATATCTTATAAGCCAAGGTAAGAGAATATCTGTCCTAGCTATTGATCCCACTTCACAAAGAACCCATGGTAGCATTCTTGGCGATAAAACAAGAATGGAAAATCTTTCCAAAGCAGAACAAGCCTATATCCGTCCCTCCCCTGCTGGCGGTTCTTTGGGTGGAGTTGCTAGAAAGACAAGAGAGACTATTTTGTTATGTGAGGCTGCTGGATATGATACCATCATAATTGAGACAGTCGGTGTTGGACAATCTGAAACAGCGGTTCACTCCATGGTTGATTTCTTCTTATTACTCATGTTAGCTGGTGCAGGTGATGAACTCCAAGGTATCAAGCGGGGTATCATGGAAATGGCGGACCTAATTGCAATCAATAAAGCAGACGGCGAAAATTTAGCCAAAGCTACATCGGCTCAAGCCGAGTATAAATCTGCCCTTCATCTCTTTCCACCTACAAATTCAGGCTGGATACCTGATGTTCTTATTTGTTCTGCTATTCAAGAGCTTGGCATAGCAGATATTTGGAAGAAGATCCAAGAGTATTCCCGGATTACTTCTGAAAATAATTTTTTTAAAAACAATCGCAAGCAGCAGAACAGATTCTGGTTTCGCGAATTTCTTGCGGAAGCCATACAAACAAAGTTTTATGAGACTAAAGGTAGAAAGGAACTTGCGCTTGCCCTTGAGAAAAAAGTTGTAGAAGGTTCTATGTCAAGTATTTCAGCGATTCATGAGCTCCTGAAGTAGGTTATAATTTAGCAATATTTAATCAATTATCTTGACTTACTTATATTATAATTTCATTAACTAGATGTAAGGAACGATTATTTTTGCAATAAAATAATTGTCTTTAATTTGAGAATTTATTCTTCCATTTAAACTATTTAAACGATTACCAACACTCTTTAAAACTAGATCCATATCATCGCAGGTTATTTGTAACTCGTTTGTTTGGTATATTCTAATTGTACTTCCAATCAATTCTAATCTCCAAACAGATTCGCCTATTCCATACTTTAAATCATTGGTGCAAATCTCATAAAGCATATAATAAAGATCTAAAAAGTATACACGGTTGTTTGATTTTAGATGAACTGATTGTAAGGAGTATGAGAGTTGGTCGGAGATATTAAAATCAAATTCCCTACCTGCATCGGAATATCTTCGTAATAGAGTTAGGTTTAAGCCTGTAAGGAAGTTTTCATAAGTAAGATTGAGATCTTCTATATACAATAATTGATTTCTTAAAGATTTAATAGTTGATGAAACTCTTTCTTGAATAGTAGACAATAAATTAATTGTTTCAAGAGATGTCGAATTCTTGACTTGCTTTTCTAAAAATACTTTAAGGTCGGTTAAATCTGCTCCTAGATTATCATGCATCATAATTTGTAAATCCGATCTTTGCGTAGCTAGTGCGATTTGATTTTCTTCTGCCAATTTAAATTCTAAACTAGCCCTATTTTCAGTGGCATGTGTAAAAAATTTACTTAGAGAAAGTGCTTGAAAAATTACATAAATTAAGTATCCAAAGATAAGATAGATCCCACCTTGTATTCCAAAATAATTTAAAGTAATTGCAAGAAAGCAAAATATGGCTAAGCTAAATAAACCTATCCCCATTAAATAAAAAGATTGTTTATCTTTCTTATCAATGTATAAAAGAAAAATTGAATGAAATAGGAAAAGCAAAAGAAATATTATAAGATACAATAAATAGAGATAATAGCGAATATTGCCATCTACTAAAGGTATGAAAAATGCGAGGGAAGCACCAATTCGAAATATATAGTTTATAAAAGTGAATTTTCTTATTTGGAATAAAGCATTTAGAAAGTAATTTCCAGCCAAGAAGGATAAAATATTAATAAAATGCAATATCGCTGTTTGAGTATCAAAACTTAATATTTGAAAAAAGTATTCATAACTTTTAGAATTGAGTAAAGGAATTCGAAGTAGAAAAGTAAAACAGATAATTGCGAAAAATAAAAATGCTGATTGATTCCGATTTAAAAAATAGAAAAATAAATGATAAACAAATGATCCGAATATTAAACCAAAAATAAATATCTCTACCATCAAAGTCTTTAATTGGTAAAATTGAATCTGTTTAGGACTACCAATAAGAAATTCTGACCTAGGACCTCCATGATAGAATTTATTATTTGCTATTTGTAATATAATATCTAAATAGTTTTCAGAAGTATTGATTTGTACAACAGAATTAGATCGAAGCGCTACGATTTCATCCAAGTTTTTCGAAATCTTACCAGTCTCTTTTAGCAATTCCCCATTTACATAAAGCTTTGAAGATGTAAAAAGATGATTATAAAATAAGGAATATGTTTTTGGTTGATTCTTATCCTGAATTTTTAAAATCATCCGATAAGTAGCATATCCTTGGGCTGGTAATTTTTCTTTATCCCCCTTCCTTTGGGTCCAAGGACGAAATGTTTCTTTTACAATAGTTCCATGATTGTGTATTCCCTGCTCAAAGTCTTTTGGTTCATACAACTCTAACCAGTAAAATTCCCAGGGGTAAGAAAGATTGATGGGAAGTTGATCTTCCCACATAGTGTGTGATAAATCTAAATCTTTAGATATAGATGGAATTGATTCAATATTTGAGTAGCAATTTAAAGATTGAATAACAAAGATAAAACATATTATTCTTTTATAAGTTTGGATCATTATAAGATTGAAAATTCTTGCACTTTTAATGCTAGCTCAGATCTATTGTGTACTTGTAATTTTTTATATATAGTTTTTACATAGCCATGTACAGTGTGTTCGCTCAAGTCCAGAAATTTAGCTAATGATGTTACTGTTTTCCCTTTAACCAATAATTCTAGAATTTGTTTCTCACGATCAGTTAAATTGAAAGAGTGAGTACTTCTAGGCTTACGATAATTTGCAAAAACTCTAAGAGCTATTGTTGGAGTTATTGTTGCTCCACCTTCAATTACAACTTTAATTATCTCATCCATTTGACCTAATTCAGATTTTAATAAATATCCAAGTGCACCATTTTTAATAGAATTAAATATCATCTCATCAGAATTCATATTTGTTAACATAATAACTTTTAATTCTTTATTTTTCTCAGAAAGAATATTTACAACATCTATACCATTCATACCTGGAAGCATAATATCAAGAAAAAGAATATCTATATTTTTGTGATTTGCATCCCTAAAGAAATTCTCTGCTGAATTCCATGTTAAAATTTCTGAAATATTTCCAAGACTTGATAGTCTTTCTTTTAGCTCTCCCAGAAAATATTCATCATTTTCCAATATTCCGATTCTAATATTATTTAATTGCATTTTTTATTACCTTCAATACTAATTATATTTAACTTTTTAACTAACAAGTTCTACTCTTTTTATTCCATTTTGTAGATTCTCTTTGATTGTTATGAAAG